>DATMEV010000098.1:0-7737 GCA_035556795.1 Pseudolabrys sp.
TCCTCACGTTGCTCATGGAGGAGCCGGTTTTACCGACGCCATGATCCACATGATCGTCGTATGCACAGTCATAAGACTTTTCCCGCGGAGCCGCCGGAAGCGGACAACCGCGAGCGGAAAGTCCGGGAACGTGGGAGCGAGGCCAGGCCACGTGGGCGCATGCCGACGCGATGCGAAGCCCCATACTGTCATCTGTCGTGCGAGTGGATGACACTGTCGCCTGAACTGGAGGGATGCCGACAGACTCGGACAACGCGTCACATCGCGACGCGTGCGCGATGTCCTCGCCTGAACACCGGCATGAGGTCGCGACGCTGCGACAACGCGCGATCCCAACGTCTGTTTACGAGTCTCCTTGCGACCGGCTGCAAGGCTTGCGCTAAAAGCTGGGCGGCGTATTGACCCAAAGAATTCGCGTCACGTGCTTACCCTTGTTGTGGTAGCCGTGCTCCAGCGAGGACGGGAAAAAGAACGAGTCTCCCGCCTTCAGTTCGTAGATCAACCCGGCAACTTCAAGATCGACCTCGCCGGTAATGACGAAACCAAGTTCCTCGCCGGTATGACTGATCAGCCCGTCGCTGCGGCCGTTGGGCGCCAAATTCAGGACGTGTGACTGCAACAGGCCGCCCGGCGTCGGCGGAATGACACGCTCCAGCCAGACACCTTCGGCGCCCTGCCATTCCGGATCGACGTGGATGCGGGGGCGCGATTTACCGCGAATGATACTGACCACCTCGGCATTCGGATCCGGCTCCGAAATCAAGGACGCAATATTCGTTTCGAGCGCCTGGGAAAATCGGTGCAACATCGCGATCGAAGGTCGCAGCTTGTCGTTCTCGACCTTGGAAATCATGCTTTCCGAGCATTTGACGATGTCGGCAAGCTGCGCGAGCGTATAGCCCTTCGACAGACGCGCATATTTCAAGCGCATTCCGATGCGGACTTCGGTGTCGTGGGTACGCGCCGGTTCAACGCGCTCCGTGGGAGTATGTCGACGGCGCGGCGCCGTCTTGGTTGGCTGACGCCGCGCAGCCGCTTTTTGTTTTGTTGCCAGTGCCATTTGGAATTGCGATTTATTTCACGTGTAAGGCTGAGGAGTTAGCGTTAATCGCTGCCTTTTACAATTCCCCATCTTTCCACAGTCATTCGGTCTATGGTCTGAAATACGACCTTTTCGAACAACAGACCGAGCAGCCCGATGATGATCAGCGTATTGAGCATGACGTCGATCGTCAGCCACTCCTTGGCTTCGAACACAAGGCGCCCGAGGCCCCAATCCGTCGCAGCGAGCAGCTCGGCGCCGATAACGGCCATCCATGCCCGCCCGAATGACAGCCGCGCACCGGTGATCATGTAGGGAAACGACGCAGGAATGATGATCTTCCAGAAAGTCTGGTTGCGGTTGGCGCTCATCCCCATTGCGGAGCGCATCCAGATCGGATTGATCGCGCGGACGCCGGTCCAGACATTGTAGATCATCGGAAAGACCGCGGCGTAGGTGACAACCAGCAGAGTGGTCGCGTTCCCAAGCCCGAGCCAGATGATGAACAGCGGCACCCAGGCCAGCGACGGGATCGGCATCAACGCGCTGAGCGGATAGATGAAGAATCGCTCGAACCGCGGCGAACGGGCCATGCCGATCCCAATCGGCACCGCGATCACAAAGGCCAGCACCATGCCGCCCAGCACTCGCGCCATCGTGTAGAGGATATGGATGTAGATATCGGCCTGCGTCAGCATCCGCCCTGCGGCCTCAGCCAGCGTGATCAGTGGCGGCGAGAAGCCGGGAGGGAAAAGCTCGCTCCGCGACAGCACCTCCCACAACACGGCTGCGCCGAGAATGCCGCTGGCGCCGCGCAGAAACTTTATCTGTGCACGGGACAGGTTCATGTTGTCACCATCCCCCAGCGGAGCAGCGTGCGCCGTTCAACCAGTTCGAACACAAGTCGCTCGATACCGAAGCCGATGATGGCAATCACAATGATCCCCGACAGCATGACATCGGTGTTGAGAAACTTCTGAGCACCGAAGATCAGCGATCCAAGTCCGTAATCGACCGCGGTCAGCATTTCGACACCGACGAGGACCCGCCACGCAGCGCCGATGCCGAGCCGCAACCCGGTCAGGGTATATGGCAGCGATGCCGGCAGGATGACGCGCCAGAACAGCCCGCTCTCGCTGATGCCCATTCCCTCGGCCGATCGAATCCAGATCGGCTTGACCGCGGCGACGCCTTTCCATGTGTTGATCGCGATGGTGAAGGCTGCGCCGAGGATAACCATGAGGACGGACGGAAGATTGCCGAGTCCGAACCACAGGACGAACAGCGGTGCATAGGCGAGCGCCGGGATTGGATAGACGATGCTCAGCAGCGGAAGGAATGTATCCTCCACCCACTGAAAGCGGCCCATCAGCATGCCGAGGATAACGCCAGCGACCGCCGCGATGACGAATCCCAAAAGCAGCCGTGACAATGTGCCGAGCGCGGCGGTGATCAGGATCCCGGATTTGAGAAGGCCGACCAGAGTCGCGGCGATCGTGCCGAGATCGGGAAAGAACGCCGGCGGGAAATAGCCCGAGCGCGCAATGATCTCCCATAGCACCAGGCCGATGGCGAAGGAGCTGAGCGAGATCGCCGTGCGCTCGAACCGGATCAGGAATGACATGGTTATCTGGGTCTGGATTGTCTAAGCCTGGGCCCGTGCCTTGCGGATGACCTCGCGATTGAGCGCCTGATTCCAGTCGGGAACGGCGGTGATCTTCTTTTCCTTGACCAGGATTTGCGACTGCTCGGTGAGATAGGGCTCGAGCTCCGGAACGTAGTCCGGATTGACGCCTAGTTTGCTCAACGCCACGCTGATCACCGATTCCGGAAGCTGGTAGCCGCGCGACTGGAAGACTTTCCAGACGATATTGGCGGCCTTCGCCGGCTCTTTCTTGAAGACGCTCACCGCGTCCAGATAGCCTTTCATAAAGGCCACGACGCTGGCCTCGCGCTCGGCCAGCGCCTTCTGGTTGGCCGACAGGATGACCGGAACGATATCGTATTTCTCGAAGCTGATCAGCGTCCGCGCGATCTTGTTGAACTCGGCGACTGCCGGGAACGGCTCAGTGCCGACGAATGCGTCGACCGAGCCGCTGGCAACAGCCGCGATGTGATCGGCGAACTTCACATTGACAAGCTGCAGTTCGGAAGGCTTGACGCCGAATTTCGGCAACACCTGGTTCTGGAAGGTGTAATCGGCACCGGCGCCGAACTGGGTGGCGACCTTCTTGCCGCGCAGGTCTTCCACCTTCTTGATGTCGGTTGCGCCCGTACGCACCATGATGCTGTTCGATGCGCCCGAATAGGCGACGGTGGCTATGGCGGCGAGCTGCCGCTTGTCGGCGGCGAGGATGAACGACGATGTCGAGGTCACGCCGATGTCGATGCGGCCGGCAACCAGCGCGTCGCGGACCGCCGTGCCGGAATCGAATTTGAAGATTTTGACGTTTGCCTTGTGCTTCTCGAACAGTTTCAATTCTTCGGCGACCATCCCGGTCGCGCCCCATGTGGTGATCATGTAACCGAAATTGACGGGAGCAAGCTCCGCATTGGCGCGCCTGATATTCGGCATGGCAGCGACAAAGGTCGCCGTGGCGCCGGTTTTGAGCAGTGAACGTCTAGAAATCGTGAAAGTCATGAGTCGGCTCCGTATGGGTCGTTTGCACGGGTCTTGGCTTTCAGCGCGGAGAAGTGTCCGGCCATGATGACTATGTGTCAAGTCTCTTGACATAGCGTACATCGTTTTTCCATCATGCCTCTGCAGTCGAAACGAGCGAGGCGGAATGTCGATCACTCCGACGCTGACAGATGCAGGCGCACTGCGGAATTCCGAGCCGCAATCGGTTTCGGTACAGAACGTCACCATCGAATATGCGACGCGCTCCCGGGTGGTGACGCCCATCCGCGATCTGTCTTTCGAACTGGACGCGTCGCGGTTCATGTGCATCCTCGGCCCGTCAGGATGCGGCAAGACGACGCTGCTGAACTGCCTCGCCGGATTTCTCACGCCCAAGTCCGGAACGATCCTCGTCGGCGGCAAGCCGACGGTCGGACGCGGGCACAATCGCGGCATTGTCTTTCAGGATATCGCGCAGCTCTTCCCCTGGCGCACGGCGCGGCGGAACGTCGAGTTCGGACTCGAAGTGCGGAAAGTGCCGGCGGCACAACGCCGCGAGATCGCGCTCGAATATCTGCGTCTGGTGAAGTTACCGCATGCCGCGGATTCCTACCCGCACCAATTGTCCGGCGGCATGCAGCAGCGCACGGCAATCGCGCGTGCGCTCGCCTACAATCCGCAGGTATTGCTGATGGACGAGCCGTTCGCCGCGCTCGATGCGATGACGCGCGACGAGATGCAGCGCCAGTTGACGGAAATCTGGGAAAGCACGCGCAAAACCGTCGTCTACATCACGCACAACGTGGGTGAGGCGGTGTTTCTCGCCGACAAGATCATGGTCATGTCGGGCAAGGGCGAGATCGGTGCGATCATCGACAACGACATTCCGCGTCCACGCGATCCGCTCGGCGCGGACTTCATCGAGCTTCAAAGAAAAGTTCTCGCGCAGCTTTCGCACTGAACTCGTTTTGACTGGGTGCTGCCATGTTCCTCCCGCGAACCAATCGCTACGATTATTCGATCATCACTCGACGCAAGGACTACAACTGGCCCGAGGGCAAACGCCTGGCGTTCTGGATCGGCACCAATATCGAGGTGTTCGCCTTCGGCACCGGGATCGGCCACGACCCCACCAAGCATGGGGAGCCGCAAACCCAGCGCAACTATGCGTGGCGCGACTACGGCAACCGCGTCGGCGTATGGCGCTATTTCGATCTTCTCGACGAGTTCAAACTGCCGACCTCGTGTCTGGTCAACAGCCTGCTCTACGATTACCACCCGGAAATCTTCGAGCGCATCCGCGAGCGTGGCGACGAGGTGGTGGGGCACGGCCGCACCAACGCGGAACGCCAGCGCGGCCTCTGGGAGCTCGACGAGCAGCGGCTGATCGCGGACGTCACCGACGCCATCGAGAAGCACGAGGGCCGCAAGCCGAAGGGCTGGCTCGGCGCCGGCGCGGCGGAAAATGCCTGGACGCCGGATCTACTGCGCGAGGCGGGCTACACCTATCTGCTCGACTGGCCGTGCGACGATCAGCCGGTGTGGTTGCGCACCCGCGCCGGCCCGATCCTGTCGGTGCCTTACCCGCTCGAACTCAACGATGCCGGCCAGATCATGTGGCGGCAGCACAATACGCATGAATTCTGCGACATGCTCGTCGACCAGTTCAACGAGATGGTACGCCAGAGCGTGCATCAGCCGCTGGTCTGCTGCATCTCGCTCCACCCCTACATCATCGGCCAGCCGTTCCGGCTTGCCGCCATACGCCGCGCGCTCAGCCATATCGTCAATCACCAGCATCGTGACCGCGTGTGGTTCACCCGCGCCGAGGACATCGCGGATTATTGCTACGCGATGGAGCCAGGCTTGATCCCGGGAAGCTGAGCGACGCATCATGATGTCGTACCCACAGACCGGGAACGCCGGAGAAACCGCGCCGGCCGATCCGTTGACGGCAGGCGGGCTGCGGGCGTTCGGGCAGCGCTTGCGCGACGGTTCGTTGACCGCCGAGACCGCGACCATCGCCTATCTCGACCGGATCGCGGCGCTCGACGGCAAGATCCAGGCGTTTCGCACCGTCGATCGCGAACGCGCCATTGCGCAGGCCCGGGCGATCGACGCGAAGCGCCGCGCCGGCATTGATCTCGGCCCGCTGATGGGCGTTCCGGCGGCGGTGAAGGAAATCTTCGCCATCGACGGCCTGCCCTACGGCGCCGGCACCGCGCTCGACCTGACCGATATCACGCCGCCGCAGGGGCCTTTCATCTCCCGGCTGCGCGACGCCGGCTGCGTCATTCTCGGGACGACGCGCACCACCGAGTTCGCGGCGGCAACGATCAATGTCGACAAGCCGATGCCGTGGAATCCGGCGGACATGACGGTGAAGCGGGTCTGCGGCGGCTCCAGCCACGGTTCGGCGGCGGCCATGAAAGCGGGATTGTGTGCCTTCTCCGTCGGCTCCGATACCGGCGGTTCGGTCCGCCTGCCGGCGGCGCTGTGCGGCGTCGTCGGCTACAAGAACACTGCCGGCTGGTGGGCGACACAGGGCGTGTTCGCGCTGTCGCCGACGCTCGACAGCGTCGGCGTTTTCACCCGCTCGGCGGACGATGCGGCGCTGATCTTCGGCACGCTGGAAGCGGCGCCGGAGGAGACGGTGCCGGCACTGTCGACATTGAAGCTCGGCCGCCCGCGCACTTATGCCTTCGACCGGCTCGATGCGCCGGTGCAGCATGCGATGGAAGCGGCGATGGCACGGCTGTCGGCTGCCGGCGTGCGGATCGTCGAAGTCGAAACGCCCGATATCGCGGCTTTGATGCCGGATTTCGCGACGCTGCTGTTCGGCGAGTTCGTCGCGGCGATGGGCATGGAGCGCCTGAGCGCCGGAAAGGGCAGCATCGATCGCGTCCCGTGGGGCCGGATCGAGACGGCATTCGCTATTTCACCGGCGCAGATCGAAGCGGCGCGCGCATCGCACCGCCAGGCGGTGGACGATGCCATCGCCAGAATGGCCGGCGTCGATGCGCTGATCTATCCGACCACGCCGCTGGTCGCCTGCGCGACGGCGGATGTCAGCACATGCGAGGCATCCGCGGCCTGGAACATCCGTGCCGGCAGCCTGACGCGGCCCGGCAATTTCTTCGGCCAATGCGGCATTTCCATTCCCGTCGAGGCGCCGGGCGACCTGCCGGTCGGCCTGCAACTCGTCGGCAAACCCAACGACGACCGGCACCTGCTGACCATCGCGCGCGCGGTGGAAACGATTGTGCGGCCGCGCACCAGCAACTGAAGAAGGAGAGTGACGATGGCTTCCAATATCACGGGCCAGGAGTTCTGGGCGAAGAAGGGCGATGTGAAGCTCTTCGTCTACCGCAAGTTCAAGGATACGCCGAAGAACAAGCCGGTGCTGATCCTCATCCACGGCTCGTCGCTGTGCGCGCTGCCGAGCTACGATCTGCGCGTGCCGGGGCGCGAATCCGATTACTCGATGATGGATATCGCCGCCGAGCGCGGCTTCGACGTCTGGACCATCGACCACGAAGGCTACGGCAAGTCGGACCGGACCGACAGCAATTCCAACATCGCCATGGCGGTGCCGGACATCGAGGCGATGCTGCCGATCCTCAAGAAGGAAACCGGCCAGGACAAATACAATTTCTATGGACAGTCCTCCGGCGCCTTGCGCGCGGCGGCGTTCGCCCAGGCGCATCCGGAAAACATCAACCGCATCGTGTTCGATGCCTTCGTCTGGACGGGTGAAGGCTCGCCGACCCTGATAAAGCGCAGGGAAGGGCTTGCCGAATATCGCGCATCGAACCGCCGCAAGCTCGAATACAAGAACCTCGTCGGCATCTTCAGCCGCGATATGCCCGGCACGTCCGAGGATGTCGTGGCGACGGCGGTGGCCGACCTGCAGATGTCCTACGGCGATTCCGTTCCGTCCGGCACCTTCGTCGATATGTGCTCGATCCTGCCGGTGGTCGCGCCGGAAAAGCTGCCGATGCCGGTTCTGATCATGCGCGGCGCGCACGACGGCATCGCCACCATGGATGATCTGCTGAAGTTCTTCGCCAAGCTG
>DATMEV010000099.1:0-9650 GCA_035556795.1 Pseudolabrys sp.
CGAAACCAGTTTTCCGATCTCGCCGGTCACCGTCACCGAGACCTATGCCGGCAAGCTCACCTATGCGGCGACGGATGCGTGGTCGCTCGGCCTGGTGGCGCGCTGGCTGCGTACCGGTTACCCGGACTCGCCGTTCAGTTCCCGCACCGTCGCCTACGGTGTGACCGGCAGCTATCGCATCGATGACGACTGGTCGCTCGGCGCCGAGATCGTGCGCGTCAATGCTTCGGCGCTCGACGGCATGTCGGTCGACAGCGCCGTCGGTTCGCTGTCGCTCTCCCGCCGTTTCGATCTGACGGGTGTCGTCTCGGGCAAGACGGCTGAGCCGGTAAAGACGGACGATCCGGCAATGAAAAGGACGGCTGCGACGCCGTCCCATGCCCAAACCGAACGCTCGGCGAGGAGCGCGATGCCCGCGCCAGTTTTGACCCAAATGTCGACCCAAATCTCGAACCAGGTGTCGAACCAGGTCTCGAACCAGGTTCCGGACCCGGTCCCGAACCCCGTCGCGACCGGAGTATATTGATTCCGGCTCGCTGCAGGCCGCCGCCTACCAGCCGCCGTGGCCGAAGCTGCCGAAACCGCCGCGGCTGCTGCCGTAGCTGGTTTTCTGGTTATAGCCGCCGCGGTTGCCGAAACCGCTGTTACGGCTGTAGCTGTCGCGGTGACCGGCATTGCCGCCGCTCAGCACCCCGAGCAGACCGCTCTTGCCGGTCGACAGACCGAGCCCAAGTCCGATGCCGATGCCATTTTTCCCGCCGCCCTTGCCGGCAGCGAGCACCGGCATGGCGGTGAGCGAGGCGGCGGCGACGGTGGCGATGAGCAGAGTTTTCATAGTCATGACGTCACGTCTCCTTTGCTGAGCCGGGCCTGAAATGTCCGGCGTCGGGATCGTGCGTTTGGTTGTCTGTCGTCTAAACTACAACTTATAAGTGTCATTAAGGGTTAGGGCTAACGCACGCGGCAGGGCGCGCCGCGCCTCACCAGCCCCGGTCCGCGTCTCTGCCCACCGGGCGCTTGCCGGTGTGGCGTCGGAACCGGCTTCGCCGTCCGGATCGAAAATACCGCGTGGACAGCATCTGGCCTTCGCCGGTTTGCATCGCCGGTCGAATTCGGATATCCCACTATTCATCAAAAATATTTTGATGTGGGCATTTGCCCACCTTCATGGTTGGCGCAAGGGCCCGGTGAATGCACGTTTCCTTTGAGTTTTTTCCGCCCAAGACCGCGGAGATGGAGCAATCGCTGTGGGAGGCGATCGCCCGCCTCGCGCCGCTGGCGCCGAACTTCGTCTCGGTGACCTATGGCGCCGGCGGCTCCACGCGGGAGCGCACCCATGCGACCGTCCGGCGGATCGTCAACGACACCGACCTCAAGCCGGCGGCGCATCTGACCTGCGTCGGCGCCAGCCGCGAAGATGTCGACGCGGTGGTGCGCGACTATCACGCCGCCGGAGTCCGCCATATTGTGGCGCTGCGCGGCGATCCGCCCGACGGCATCGGCGCCGCCTATGCGCCGCATCCCGGCGGCTATCGGGGCACCGCCGATCTGGTGCGCGGCATCCGCAGCATCGCCGACTTTGAAGTGTCCGTCTCCGCCTATCCGGAGAAGCATCCGGAAAGTCCGAGCGTCGATGCCGACATCGACATGCTGAAGGCCAAGGTCGATGCCGGCGCGACGCGCGCCATCACCCAGTTCTTCTTCGAGAACGATCTGTACTTCCGCTATCTCGACCGCGTGCGGGCGCGCGGCATCGATATCCCGATCGTGCCGGGCATCCTGCCGGTGCAGAACTTCAAGGCCGCCACGACCTTTGCCCGGCGCGCCGGCGCCTCGGTGCCGGCCTGGCTGGCGAAGCGCTTCGACGGGCTCGACGACGATCCGGCGACCCGCAAGCTGATCGCCGCAACGGTCGCTGCCGAGCAGGTGCTCGATCTCGTCAAGCGCGGCGTCGACGATTTCCATTTCTACACGATGAACCGCGCCGACCTCGTCTACGCGATCTGCCATCTGCTCGGCTTGCGCGCGCCGGCCGCCGCGAAGGCAAAGGCGGCATGATGAAACGCAAGTTCTCGACAACCGAAACCGCCCTGCGCGCCGCCGCCGCCGAACGCATCCTGGTGCTCGACGGTGCCATGGGTACGATGATCCAGGAGCTCAAATTCAACGAGCAGGATTTCCGCGGCGCGCGTTTCGACGCCTGGAACCGCGACGTGCGCGGCAACAACGACCTGCTGAACATCAGTCGGCCGGATTCGATCCGCGATATCCATCTCGCCTATTTCCGCGCCGGCGCCGACATCGTCTGCACCAATACGTTCTCCTCGACGTCGATCGCGCAGGCCGATTACGGCCTGCAGGACATCGCCTACGAGCTCAACGTCGAAGGCGCGAAACTGGTGCGCGCCGCCGCCGCGCAAGCGGAGAAGGAAGACGGCCGCCGCCGCTTCGTCGCCGGCGCCATCGGCCCGACCAACCGCACCGCCTCGATCTCGCCGGACGTATCCAATCCCGGCTATCGCGCGGTGACCTTCGACGATCTGCGCGCCGCCTATGGCGAGCAGATCAAGGGTTTGCTCGACGGCGGCGCCGATCTGCTGCTGCTCGAAACCATCTTCGACACGCTCAACGCCAAGGCGGCGCTCTACGCGATCTCCGAAATCTGCGAGGCGCGCGGCGTCGACGTGCCGGTGATGATCTCCGGCACGATCACCGACATGTCCGGCCGCCTGCTCTCGGGCCAGACGCCGGAAGCCTTCTGGCATTCGGTGCGTCACGCCGCGCCGGTCTCGGTCGGCCTCAACTGCGCGCTCGGCGCCAAGGAGATGCGCGCCCACATCCAGTCGCTCGGCAAGGTCGCCGACACGCTGGTCTGCGCCTATCCGAATGCCGGCCTGCCGAACGAGTTCGGGCTCTATGACGAGAGCCCCGAGGCGATGGCCGACCTGCTCGGCGAATTCGCCGCCGCCGGCCTCGTCAATATCGTCGGCGGCTGCTGCGGCACCACGCCGGCGCATATCGCCGCCATTGCCAGGGCCGTGAAGGATCACAAGCCGCGCGCGATCCCGACGATCGCGCCGCGGCTGCGGCTCTCCGGCCTCGAACCGTTTATCCTGACGCCGGAAATTCCGTTCGTGAATGTCGGCGAACGCACCAACGTCACCGGTTCGGCGAAATTCCGCAAGCTGATCACCGCCGACGATTTTCCCGCGGCGCTCGCCATCGCGCGCGATCAGGTCGAGAACGGCGCGCAGATCATCGACGTCAATATGGACGAGGGCCTGCTCGATTCCGAACGGGCGATGACCACCTTCCTCAATCTGGTCGCCGCCGAACCGGATATCGCTCGCGTGCCGGTGATGGTAGATTCGTCGAAGTTCTCGGTGATCGAGGCCGGCCTGAAATGCATCCAGGGCAAGGCGGTGGTCAATTCGATCTCGATGAAGGAAGGCGAGGAGTCCTTCATCGAGCACGCGAAGATCGTGCGCCGTCACGGCGCCGCCGTCGTCGTCATGGCGTTCGACGAGACGGGGCAGGCCGACACGTTCGAGCGCAAGACCCAGATCTGCAAGCGCGCCTACGATATTCTGGTCGAGAAGGTCGGCTTCCCGCCGGAAGACATCATCTTCGATCCGAACATCTTCGCCATCGCCACCGGCATGGAGGAGCACAACGGCTACGGCGTCGCGTTCATCGAAGCGGTGCAGTGGATCAGGGACAACCTCCCGCACGCGCATATTTCCGGCGGCGTCTCGAACCTGTCGTTCTCGTTCCGCGGCAACGAGCCGGTGCGCGAGGCGATGCATTCGGTGTTCCTGTATCACGCCATCAAGGCCGGCATGGATATGGGCATCGTCAATGCCGGGCAGATGGCGGTCTATGACGATCTCGATCCGGAGCTGCGCGAGGCGTGCGAGGACGTGGTGCTCAACCGCCGCGCCGACGCACCGGAGCGGCTGCTGGCGCTGGCCGAGCGTTTCCGCGGGCAGGGCAAGGAGGTCAAGGAAGCCGACCTGTCCTGGCGCGAGCAGCCGGTGGAGAAGCGGCTGTCGCACGCGCTGGTGCACGGCATCACCGATTTCATCGAGGCAGACACCGAGGAAGCGCGCGTCCGGGCGAAGCGGCCGCTCGAGGTCATCGAAGGTCCGCTGATGGACGGCATGAACATCGTCGGCGACCTGTTCGGGTCCGGCAAGATGTTCCTGCCGCAGGTTGTGAAGTCCGCCCGCGTGATGAAGCAGGCGGTCGCCTATCTGATGCCGTTCATGGAGAAGGAGAAGGAAGAGCGCCGCAAGGCGCAAGGCGAATCCGCTGGCGCCGCGGAACGCTCCTCGAACGGCAAGATCGTCATGGCGACGGTGAAGGGCGACGTCCACGACATCGGCAAGAACATCGTCGGCGTCGTGCTCCAGTGCAACAATTACGAGGTGATCGATCTCGGCGTCATGGTGCCGGCGGCGAAGATCATCGAGACCGCGAAGAACGAGAACGCCGACATGATCGGCCTGTCCGGCCTGATCACGCCGTCGCTCGACGAGATGTGCTTCGTCGCGGCGGAGATGGAGCGCCAGGGCTTCGAGACGCCGCTGCTGATCGGCGGCGCGACGACGAGCCGCGTGCATACGGCCGTGAAGATCCATCCCAATTACCGGCGCGGCCAGGCGGTCTATGTCACCGATGCCAGCCGCGCGGTCGGCGTGGCCCAGCAACTGCTGTCGAAAGAGGCGCGGGGCAAATATGTCGCCGATATCCGCGCCGAATATGCGCGCATCGCCAACGCCCATGCGCAGGCGCAGCAGACCAAGCAGCGGCTGTCGCTCGATCAGGCGCGCGCCAATGCGATCAGGCTCGACTGGTCGGGAACGCATGTGCCGGTGAAGCCCGGCTTCTTCGGCACCCGGGCGCTTGCCGACTACCCGCTCGCGGAACTGGCCGAGGTGATCGACTGGACGCCGTTCTTCTCCACCTGGGAACTGACCGGCCAGTTTCCGGCGATCCTCACCGACAGCCGCTACGGCGAGGCGGCGACCAGCCTCTACAACGATGCGCGGGAGATGCTGGAGAAGATCATTGCCGAGAAGTGGTTCACCGCCAATGCGGTGTTCGGCTTCTGGCCGGCGAACAGCGACGGCGACGACATCATCGTCTATGGCGACGACACGCGCGCGGCGGAAATGGTCCGGCTGCATTCGCTGCGTCAGCAGATGACCAAGCGCAACGGCCAGTTCAATGCCGCGCTGGCCGATTTCGTCGCGCCGCGCGACAGCGGGCTCGCCGATTATGTCGGCGCCTTCGTCGTCACCGCCGGCATCGGCGAGGATGCGATCGCCGACCGGTTCAAGCATGCCAACGACGACTATTCCTCGATCCTGTGCAAGGCGCTTGCCGACCGGCTGGCGGAAGCTTTCGCCGAGCGGCTGCATCAGCGCGTGCGCAAGGAGTTCTGGGGCTATGCGCCCGGCGAGACGCTGAGCGCGGCCGATCTGATCGCGGAGAAATATGACGGCATCCGCCCGGCGCCCGGCTATCCGGCGCAGCCCGACCATACCGAGAAGCGCACCGTCTTCGCGCTGCTCGACGGCGAGCGGCAGGCGGGCGTGAAGCTGACCGACAGCTACGCGATGTGGCCGGGCTCGTCGGTGAGTGGGCTCTATTTCAGCCATCCCGAGAGCTATTATTTCGGCGTGGGCAAGATCGAGCGCGATCAGGTCGAGGACTATGCGGAGCGCAAAGGCTGGACCATCGAGGAAGCCGAGCGTTGGCTCGCGCCCATCCTCAATTACGATCCGAATCTGGTGAATATGGTCGCGGCGGAATAAGTCGACATTGTGCAATGTCGGATGAACTGCGGGTCGCTGCTGATCGCCCGGTGCGTTCACTGCGGTGCAAAAAGCAGATCATCGTCCTAGACGATAATCGAACGAGCCTTTTGCACTGGAAATCGGTTAACATCGCCCGCGTGATCAAACGGGGGATGTTGCCGATATGAAATCTGTTTTGCGATATCTTGTTGCTTTCGCATTGTGCGCCGCGACGGCGCTGTGGTTTCCGGAACCGTCGCAAGCACAGGCGCAATCGTCATCGTCGGCGTGGCCGACGCGACCGGTGCGCTTCGTTCTGCCGCTCGGTCCGGGTTCGGGCGTTGACGTGACGGCGCGCCTGCTGGCCGATCGTCTGTCGAAGATGTGGGGGCAGCCGGTCGTTGTCGAGAACCGTCCGGGCGGCGACAGCATCGTCGCGATGACGACGGTCATCGGCGCCAACGACGATCATATCCTGTTGATGACGCCGGCCTCGTCGTTTACCGCGCATCCTTATCTGCATGCGTCGCTGCCCTACAAGTTCAGCGACCTCAAGCCGATCGCGCGCGTCTCCAACACCATCGTCGTTGTCGCCGTGCCGGCCGATCTCGGTGTCAGCTCGATCAAGGATCTGGTGGCGAAGATCAAGGCGGCGCCCGGCAAGCTGAACTGGGCCACCGCGACCGGCGCCAACGATCTGATGTTTGCCGGCTGGCTCAAGGCCGCCGGTCTCGACATGGCGAAGGTGCCGTACAAGAACACGGTCGATGCCGTCGGCGATCTCGCGCAGAACCGCATCCAGGCCTATGTTGCCGCCTATGCGATCGTGCGGCCGCGCGTGCAGGAGGGCAAGGTGAAGATCCTGGCGCTGTCGAACAGCAAGCGCGCGCCGAGCATGCCTGACGTGCCGACGTCGATCGAACTGGGCGCGCCGGAGCTGACGCTCGACGGGCTCGTCGGTCTGCTTGGGCCGATGAGCCTCTCCGACAGCGTCCGCGACAAGATCGCCGCCGACGTCATCACAGTGATGAAGGATCCGGAAGTGGTCGCCAAGCTGGAGCCGGGCGGACAGGTGATCAGCCCCGGCGCGTCGAAGGAATTCGCCGACGAGATCAACAGCCAGCGCGAGGCGGTGGCGAAGATCGGCGACGGTCTCGGCGTCAAGAAGGCCAAGGAATAGACGAGAAATAGAACAGAACGCCCGCGCCGGGCGAAGACGCCTGCGCGACGGGTGCTTGGACGAGGCTTGGACGAGAGAGGGAGGCCCCGCCATCCGCGGGGCCTTTTTCATGCGCGCCACCGGGCCGGCCGGCCCGCGCCTCGACCGCCGGCGCTGGTTCGGAGAAGCGTCACTTTCGGCCGAGATAGTCCTCGTCCGAGACAGGCTCCTGCCAGGTGACCGGCGAGCCGTTGAGCGCTTCCGCGATGGCGATGTGGGTCATGGCGGTGCGGTCGGTCGCGCCGTGCCAGTGCCGCTCGCCCGGCTCGAACCAGACGATGTCGCCGGGGCGGATTTCCTCGACCGGGCCGTCTTCGCACTGAATCCAGCCGAGGCCGGCAGTCACGATCAAGGTCTGCCCAAGCGGATGGGTATGCCATGCCGTGCGCGCGCCGGGCTCGAAAGTGACGGTGGCGCCGCCCACCCGCGCGGGTTCGCTGGCCTGAAACGGGGCGTCGATCCGCACGCTGCCCGTGAACCAGTCGGCGGAGCCTTTGACGGAGGCGCTGGTTCCTGCGCTGCTGATTTTCATCGGTCGGTCCTTTCGCGTGGTGCATCCGGCACGGACGGCGAGGTCGCGACGCTTCGCGGTGCTGCTGCCGGCCTGCCAGCGACATCTGCCGCCCTGCGGCAATGATAATCCGCGCCGCCGGTTCCAGGTAACCGCTTCTTCACCATAGACGGAACGCCGCCGCGAGGCGCCGATAGCGTTGATACCTCGTTAAAGGAATGCCTCGCATTTTCAGGGCATGTCGCGTTTCACCCGCCGCTATCTGTTGTGTTCGATCGCGCTGCTGGCGCTCGCCGCCTGCGGGCGCGGCTTCATCTCGTTCGAGGACCGTCCGGCCTGGCGCGGCGAAGCCGAAGCCTCGTGCCTGAAATCCGGCTCGGTGAAGATCGGCAGCGCGGTGCGCCAGATCGAGGCGATCAACGGGCCGGGCATGTGCGGCGCGGATTTTCCGCTCAAGGTCGCGGCGCTCGGCGAGGGCCAGCCGGCGCTTGGCTATAACGGTGCGGTCCGCCCGCCGGCCGGCATTCCGGCGGCAGCACAGCCGCGCTGGCCGATTGCGCGGACGCCCGATGCGGCGCAGGCGCAGCCGGTCTATCCGGCAGGACCGCCGCAGCCGCAGACGCTGCGCGCGCCCGACGGCAGCGCCGCGGTCATCGACAATGGCCGGCCGATGACGATCACCCCGGATGCCAATGGCGAGCCGGTCTATGCCGCGGTGCCGCCGCCGTCCGGCCGGCCCGGCTATGCGCCCGCGCAGGCGCCGGTTGGTGCGCCGCCGCGCTCGCTGCAGGCGCCGATGGCGATACCGGAGGCCGAAGCCGACGACGACGTGGCCGACGACGACGTGCCCGACGACGCGGTCCTGCCGGGCCGCAGCGCAGCGCCGGCGACACGGCCGGCCTATCATGCGCCCGCGGCACCATCGCCGCGCGTGCCGCAGATTCCGCAGCTCGGCCCGCCGCGCGGCCTCTTCACCGGTGCGTCGACGCCGGTGGCGGTGACGCCGGCGGCGACGCTCGCCTGTCCGATCGTCTCGGCGCTCGACCAGTGGGTGACGCAGACGGTACAGCCGGCGGCGCACCGCTGGTTTGGTCAGCCGGTGGTCGAGATCAAGCAGATTTCCGCCTATTCCTGCCGCGGCATGAACGGCCAGCCCGGCGCGCGCATCTCCGAGCACGCCTTCGGCAATGCCCTCGACATCGCCGCCTTCGTGCTGGCCGACGGCCGCAAGGTCGTCGTCAAGAAGAACTGGAACGGCACGCCGGAAGAACAGGGCTTCCTGCACGACGTGCAGGGCGGCGCTTGCGAGACCTTCACCACCGTGCTGGCGCCGGGCTCCAACCGCTATCACTACGATCACATCCACGTCGATCTGATGCGCCGCGCCAGCCGCCGCCTGATCTGCCAGCCGCGCGCCATCGACGGCGCCGTCGCGGCGGCGCGTGCCGCCAGCAAATATGCCGGGCGCTCCGCCGGGCCGGAGATCACCGGCTCGATCAAGACGCTGGTCGAGAAATATGCGATCGCCGGCGAAGACGGCGTGTTCGACGACGACGAACCGTCAGCCGTGCCGCAGAAGCGCGTCGATCGCCAGGCCGGCAAAAAGTAGCAGCCCGGCGTCGCGGTTCGACTTGAACAGCCGCAGGCACAGGGCCGGATCGTCGATGTCGAGCCGCCGCACCTGCCAGGCGAGTTGCAGGGCGAAGATCGCGAGCGCGGCGAACGAGACGGCGCGGCCGCCGGACAGCCAGATGGCGATGCCGATCAGTACGACGGCGATGCCGTAGAAGGCCGACAGCATCGGCTTCGTATCCTTGCCGAACAGCAGCGCCGTCGATTTGATGCCGATCAGCGCGTCGTCCTCGCGGTCCTGATGCGCATAGATCGTGTCATAGGCGATCACCCACGCGATCGAGCCGGCATAGAGGATGACGGCCGGCCAATCGAGCCGGCCGAAGGCGGCGGCCCAGCCCATCAGCGCGCCCCACGAAAAGGCGAGGCCGAGGCCGATCTGCGGCCAGTAGGTGAACCGCTTCATGAACGGATACACCGCGACGATCGCCAGCGAGGCAATGCCGGCGGCGATGGCGAAGCCGTTGAACTGCAGGAGCACGACGAG
>DATMEV010000100.1:0-3638 GCA_035556795.1 Pseudolabrys sp.
TGGGCTCGACGGATTGGTGCAGTTGTTCGGGATCGAATCGCCCGGCCTGACCTCGTCGCTGTCGCTGGCCGAGGACGTCGCCGGGCGGCTGTCAGCGCCAGCGTGATCCCGCGAGCGAACATGATCCCACGAGAATGAGCAGTTTGGCCTGATTTCTGCGGACGCTGAAACAGCCGGCAGCGCTTTCGAGCGAAGTGGACTCGGGTTCGCGGGAAGAAAACGCGGAGAGTCAAAAAAACCGGGCCCTCTCGTTGCTTCACTGGCACGGTAGAAGGCGCTAGCGGCGCAGGCCGATGTCGTCGAAGGACAGGCTCTCGTCGCCGCCGGTTCGCGCCGGTGTCCCGATGTCGTCCTGGCTGTCATGAGGCATGAAGGCCGACTGGGCCAGCTTGTCGCGCTCGCGCGGCGGCAACCGCGCAGCATCGACCGGCTTGAAGCTGGCGAGCTTGCCGCTGCCGGAGCCGGAATAGACCACCGGGCCGGTGGCGGTGACGATGATGTCGCCGTTGCGCAACGTCGGATCGGATGCCGCATCGATCCGCGCCAGCCCGGCAGTCGGTTTGCCGTCGCAGGTGCAGCCCGGCACCAGCCGTTGCTGATAGAGATGGGCGGTATCGAGTGCCGCATAGCGGCTGCCGTCGCGCGCCGTCGCGGTATCGATAGTGCTGCCGTAGAACACCTTGGTGTCGGCCGCGGGGCAGAACGCCGAACAGGCTTCGGCGGCGCTGAAGTTGCGCCGGCTCTGCACCGGGAAGTGCGCGCCGTCGCAGGTTCTGACGCAGAAGCCGCGCGACGATCCGGCGGCAGGCGCCCCGGTTGCGGTTGCCGTTCGTGCGGTTGGATTGCGCTGTCCGTTGAACAGGCGGCCGACCGGATCGGGTTCCGGCGCATAGCCGCGCGTCGATGTGTTGCCGCTCAGGGCACGGCTCAGCCCGCCGAACAGCGCTTCGAGCAGCCCTTCGGCATGTGCGGAGGCCGCCGGCGCCAGCGCCACAGCAAGCCCGAGCCCTGCGGCAGCGCTCCACGCAACACATGTTCGGCCGACTGTCATCGCACCACGACCCGTACGCAATACCTGTCTCACTCAACGCGGGCCGGAGCGGAAGGTTGCGCCGGGCAGCGCGGCCGACGAAGAGGCGACCGCGTGGCCGCACTGTGGCGGCTGCCGGTAAATGTCGCGTCAACAGGTCGTCTGGGGCATGCCTAGCGGAAGAACAGGAATGTCAGCACCACAAACAGTGGCAGAAGGATCAGGCCGGACCACACCATGTAGCCGAAGAAGGACGGCATGCCGACGCCGGCACGGCGGGCGATCGCGTAGACCATAAAGTTCGGCGCATTGCCGATATAGGTGTTGGCGCCCATGAACACCGCGCCGGCGGAAATCGCCGCCAGGGTCGAGGCGAGCGTGGTCATCAGCACCTGCGGGTCGCCGCCAGCGAGTTCGAAGAACACCAGATAGGTCGGCGCATTATCGAGGAACGAGGACAGAATGCCGGTCATCCAGAAATAGGCGACATTGTTGGTCGTCTCGCCGCTGCCGACCAGCGCGACGAGCGGCGCCAGCGCGCCGTCGAGCCCGGCGCGCAGGATGGCGATCACCGGCACGATGCAGATGAAGATGGCGACGAACAGCTTGGCGACTTCGACGATCGGGCCCCATTCGAAGCTGTTGCCTTCGCGGCATCGGCGCGGCGTTAGCCAGAGCGATAGCACGGTGGCAGCGATGAAGACGCCGTCACGGACGACGTTCTGCAATTCCACCTCGACAGCCTGAATGCGGAAGGTGATGCCGGGTTTCCAATAGGCGCTCATCAGGATCGCGCCGATGATGAGGCCGATCAGAATGAAATTGATCATGCCGTGCAGTTTCAGCGGCGAATCCGGGGTGAAGTCGAACGGCCGCTCCTGCCGCTTTTCCCGGCGATGCAGATACAAATCCATCACGATGAACAGCGTCAGCAACACGCCGACTGCGACCAGCATTTCCGGGAAGAGATGCTGCGGCGTCCAGAAGAAGTCGATGCCCTTGAGGAAGCCGACGAACAGCGGCGGGTCGCCGAGCGGCGTCAGGACGCCGCCGATATTCGATACCAGGAAGATGAAGAAGACCACGACATGGACATTGTAGACGCGGTCGTCGTTGGCGCGCAGCAGCGGCCGGATCAGCACCATGGAGGCGCCGGTGGTGCCGATGACGCTGGCGAGCAGCGTGCCGACCGCGAGCAGTATCGTATTGGTAAGCGGCGTGCCGCGCAGATTGCCTTCCAGATAGATGCCGCCGGCGACGGTGAACAGCGCCAGCAGCAGCAGGATGAAGGGAATGTATTCGAGCAGCAGCGTGTGCAGCAGCGCCTCGGTCGCGATGTTCGCATCGGCGGTGAGATAGAGCGGCACGATGGTGCAGAGCGCCCAGAACGCGGCGAACTTGCCGTAATGATGTTCCCACAGATGCGGATAGAGCAGCGGCCCGGTGGCGATCGACAGCAGCAGGCCGGCGAACGGCAGCGCCCATAAGATCGACAGGGTGGCGCCATCGAGCCCTTCCGCCGCGAGAGCCGGTGTCGGCGCGAGCAGCGGGGCTGCGATAAAAGCTGCAATGAGAATTGTCGCGAGCGGACGTCGCGGCAGGAGAATTGTCATCGCCGGCAAACTCGATCAGGCGAGGAGCCAAGTCAAGAAAAGTCGGAGGCGCGGGCGACATGTCGCGGCAAGAGTTCAGGCGGCCGGCTGATGCTCGACGCAGATCGCCAGGCTGTCCGGCTCGTCCAGCGGCTCGTGCAGCAGCGCGCACCAGTGTGGTGCGCCGGCGGGTGCGGCGTCGCGGAAATGACGGCACGTGCGGCAGACGCCAAACGGCCTGCCGCCGCGGCTTTGCTGCAGGTGTCCGAGGATGGCGGCGAGGCCGCCGGCGGTCGCATCCTGCTGCGGTGCCGGCAATGCCGCCGCGGCACGTTCCAGTTCGGCTGCCGGATCGTGCCGGGCAAGAGCCTGCCCCTCGGCGGTCAGCGTCAGCCGAACGACGCGTCCGGACGCCGGATCGGGCTTGCGCACCAGCAAATTCTTGCGTTCCAGCGCGTTCAGGGTCTGCGAGACGGTGCCCTTGGTGGCGTTGAGATACTGCGCCACCGCGCCCGGCGTGTTGGAGAAGCGGTTGCAGCGGGTCAGATAGCGGAGCGCCTCCCATTGGGCTGGATTGAGTCCCCCGGCATGGCTTTCCGCCCGCACCAGCCGCCCCAGCCGGTCGATCAGCTCGGCGAGGGTCGCCGCCGGTGTGGCGGATGGGGCAGGCATGTGGCGGCTCATCATGATCCCTCGCATCCCGGTCTCTTGCGGCCCCGAGGTGGCTTGCACCCTGCCGCAGCCCCTGGAGCGGCGGAGTTACTAAAGTATCGACTCGATATTTTCTTGCAAGATCGTTCAGCCTTATATAGTATCGACTCGATACAATATGGGAGCTGACGATGATCCGCTTGCTGACGACCGCTGCGCTCTGCGGCCTGTTTTCCGGAATGGCCACGGCCCACGACATCAAATCGGACCGTAAGGCAGGGGTACCGCCGAGCTTCGACATTCTGTCGGCATCGGCCCGCCAGAACGGCCGTGTCGTGACCTTCGACATGCAGCTCGCCGGGCCA
>DATMEV010000101.1:0-2360 GCA_035556795.1 Pseudolabrys sp.
CAAGCGCGGCATTTCGCGAGCAAGCTTCGATGCTGCGACGGTCGGGCTGCAGCCCGATCTGCGCATCATGGATCTGATGGACAGCCAACCGGAATTCACCAAGTCGTTCTGGGACTATCTCGAGGTTCTGGTGACCGATGCGCGCATCCAGAAAGGCCGTGACCTGCTGAGCCAGCATCGCGCCGTGTTCGACCGCGTCGAGCACGCTTACGGTGTCGACCGATATGTTCTGGCGGCGATCTGGGGCGTCGAGACCAACTACGGCACGCTGGCCGGCGGCCGCTCTGTCCTGCGCGCCACCGCGACACTCGCCTGCATCGGCCGGCGACAGACCTATTTTCGCGAAGAACTGCTGATTGCGCTGGAGATCCTGCATCGTCGCGACGTGCGCCCCGATCATCTGGTCGGCTCGTGGGCCGGTGCCTTCGGCGGCACGCAGTTCATGCCGCGCACCTTCAAGCGTTTTGCGGTCGATTTCGACGGCGATGGACGGCGCGATATCGTCGATTCGCTTCCCGACATGCTGGCCTCGACCGCCAACATGATGAAGGTGAACGGCTGGATCGCCGGCCACAGCTGGGGCTATGAAGTGGTCGTGCCGGCGACGCTGGATTTCCGCCTCGCCGATCGCTCGCACACCATGACGTTGCGCGACTGGCAGCGGCATGGCGTCGTCCGCGTCAATCGTTCGGCGTTTCCGAGACTCGACGATCGAGCCTATTTGCTGATGCCTGCCGGCATCCAGGGGCCGGGGTTTCTGATGACGCACAATTTCCGGGTCATCATGCGCTACAACCCCGCCGAGGCCTATGCGCTGGCGATCGGTCATCTTGCCGACCGTTTGCGCGGTGGGCCGGCTTTCGTGCAGGACTGGCCGCGATATGAGCGGGTGCTGTCGCGGGCGGAGCGGCTGGAACTGCAGCAATTGCTGGCGCGCCACGGATACGACGTCGGCGAGCCGGACGGCCGGCTGGGCAGCCGTACCCGCGCGGCAATCCGGGCGTTCCAGGCGCAGACCGGACAGGTTCCCGACGGCTTTGCCTCGACTGCGGTCCTGCAACGCCTGCGTGGCGATCGGGGACATGTCCAGGCCCGTCAATAACCTCACGATACCGGCGGGGGCACCCTCAAGTTGACATTTTTCTCAGGCTGATCAGGTTGAAGCGACGCGGCGGGGTCGCCGCGTCTGGGATCGACCATTGGTGTGCCGGGATGCGCGACAGCCTGCAGCGGAAAGCGCTATTCCGGATCGCCTGCCGGACTTGGTCGTCCGCGACTCCGGCAGCGGTTGCCGTGATGATTGCTCTGGCTGGTTTCCTTGCCGCGACCGGCATCGCCGAGGCGCAATATCGCCGCTCGGGCGGCAATTTCTTCGAGCAATTGTTCGGTGGTGGCCTGTTCCAGTCGCAGCCCCGCCAGCCGCAGATGCCGCCGCGCGAGCCGTCGGCGCAGCCGCAGGGCGATTACAGTCGCGCGCCGGCGCCACGCAAGCCGGGCAAGGACGAGCCCGAGCCGACAACCACGGTAATGGTGTTCGGCGATTCGATGGCGGACTGGCTGGCCTATGGTCTGGAGAACACTTTCTCCGACACGCCCGAGGTCGCCGTCGTTCGCAAGCACAAAATCCATTCCGGCCTGATCCGTTATGAAAGCCGTGGCGACCTCGATTGGCCGCATGTCGCACGAGACATTCTGTCGAAGGAGAAGGCCGATTTCGTCGTGGTGATGTTCGGCCTGAATGATCGTACCGCCATCCGCGAGCCGCCGCGCAAGAAGGAAGCGGATGCCGCGAAAGATCGGTCAGGGCGCAAAGAGGCCAAAGAGGCAAAGAACGCTCCAAAGGCCGACAGCAAGACCGGCGAAGCGCAGGATGTCGCGGCCAGATCGGACATTGCCAAGTCTGATATTGCCAAGCCTGATATTGCCAAGCCTGACATTACCAAGTCTGACGCCAAGCCCGACAATATCAAGCCGGACAATGCCGCGCTGGAGCATTCCGACGAGGAATCCGATACCCCCCAGAGCTTGGTGGCGCCGGAGCCCGTCACTGCGCCTCCGCCCGGCAGCAGCAACGAATTCCGTTCCGACCGCTGGGCCGAGCTTTATAGCCGCAAGATCGACGAGATGATTGCGGCGGCGAAGTCGAAGGGCGTTCCGGTGATCTGGGTCGGCCTGCCGTCGATCCGCGGCACGCGTTCGACGTCCGATGCGCTTTATCTCAACGATCTGTTCCGCGCCCGCGCCCAGAAGGCGGGAATTATTTACGTCGATGTCTGGGACGGTTTCGTCGACGAGAACAATCGCTACTCGCTGCACGGCCCGGACGTCGAGGGACAGACGCGTCGTCTGCGTGCCTATGA
>DATMEV010000102.1:0-34976 GCA_035556795.1 Pseudolabrys sp.
GCCGGCCGCACCACGGCCGTTTCGCCACGCAGCCTCCGGCCGCTCGCCGTCAGCCGCAGCATCTGAAAAAACACGCTCTCTTTCTAAAGGTATTGGTCATGCCCGGACCCGATCCGGGCATGACGATTCTGCGCGAAGATCCCCGGGACGATCCGCGCATGACGATCCCCTCATGACGGTCGCGCACCAACGGCGACGCATGACGACGCGCCGCTAATTCACAGGCGCCGGACGCGACTTAGAAAATTTCATTAACCACGTTTTTTCACGAGCCATTATCGCGCCCACGTGATGATGCCGGCCGATCCCGAGGATCGAACCGTGTCAGCCGTCGAAACGGCTGGCGTCAAACCAGAAAGGTTTAAGCTATGGCTTCCAATATTACGCTGTCGGCCGGCGTTCGTCAGAACCTGCTCTCGCTTCAGAACACCGCCGAACTGATGGCCACCACCCAGAACCGCCTTGCCACCGGCAAGAAGGTCAACTCGGCCCTCGACAATCCGTCGAACTTCTTCACTGCCTCCTCGCTGCAGAGCCGCGGCAACGACCTGAGCTCGCTGCTCGACTCGATGTCGACCGGTATCAAGACACTGGAAGCCGCCGACAACGGTATCACCTCGATCACCAAGACGGTCGAGTCGATGCAGTCGACGCTGCGTCAGGCCCGTCAGGACAAGTCGTTCCAGACCGCGTCCTATTCGATCTCCGCGGGCGCGACCGGTAACCTGTCGTTCTCGGACGGTTCGGTTGGCTCGACGCCGGTCGATATCGCGCTGACCACGACTGGTTCGTCCGCCACGGCGGCAACCGCAAGCGGCAGCGCTGCCATCGCCAACGACACCGCGCTGCAATCCGTCACCACCGGCTCGATCACTCTGACCGCCGGCGGCAATACCGCGACCTATACCGTCGATAACACCTCAACCAAGGCGGCACTGAC
Source organism: Pseudolabrys sp. (assembly GCA_035556795.1). GTDB lineage: Bacteria > Pseudomonadota > Alphaproteobacteria > Rhizobiales > Xanthobacteraceae > Pseudolabrys. The sequence goes on from DATMEV010000102.1 coordinate 941, forward strand.
GAGCGCACTGACCGCGCAGGGCTTCACGGCGACTTTCGACGGCTCGAACAACCTCCAGCTCTCGCGCGCCGACGGCGTCAACTTCACCGTCAGCGGCACCGCCGGCACTCTGACGGGTCTTGGCGTGGCCTCCGGCACGACGACCGATGGTGTCGAAGCGGTGGCTGGCGGCGTCAAGTCCGTCGACACGCTGGTTTCCGAGATCAACGCCAATAGCTCGCTGTCCGGCAAGGTTGTTGCCTCCAACGACGGCGGCAAGCTGCGGATCCAGAACATCTCGACGGCGGCCCTGACGCTCACCGGCGCCTCCAGCGCCGGCATCGTCGACGGCAGCACCAGCACGACGGACATCGGCGGCAACGAGACCCGCAAGTCGCTGGTCAAGCAGTTCAACGAACTGCGCGATCAGCTCGACAAGACGGCCGACGATGCCAGCTACAACGGCGTCAACCTGCTGCGCAAGGACAAGCTGAAGCTGACGTTCAACGAGACCGGCACCTCGACCATGGAAATCCAGGTCAAGGACACCAGCGACCAGGCGATGGCGATCGATGCATCTTCGCTCGACATCACCTCCGCCCTCGATGCGGATTTCAACTCCGATACCAGCATCGACGACCGGCTCGCCACGCTCGGCAACGCGCTCGGCACCCTGCGTTCGCAGGCGTCCTCGCTCGGTTCGAAGCTGTCGATCGTGCAGAATCGTCAGGACTTCACCAAGTCGATGATCAACACGCTGCAGACCGGCGCCGACGGCCTCGTCCTCGCCGACAGCAACGAGGAAGCGGCCAACCTGCTCGCCTTGCAGACCCGCCAGCAGCTGTCCTCGACCGCGCTGTCGATGGCGGCGCAGGCCGACCAAGCGGTGCTGCGGTTGTTCTGATCCACACACAAACCGCATCACGACAAACGGCGGGGCCAGGCCCCGCCGTTTTTTATTTGTCTTTTACCGCTCTCGTATTGCCCCTGTATCGTCCTTCCGGCGGCGACCCAGTTCATCAGCCGACGTCGTGTTAATGTTTTCTTAATCCAATTTTTACCCGCTATTAGGGTTACCAGATCATTATCGCAGCGACTGCGCGGCTTGCTGCGCCCCAAAAATTCGAGGGATGCCTTTCATGGGTGACATCGTTTTATCCGCCGGCGTCCGGCAGAACCTGCTGTCGCTGCAAAACACCGCGCAACTGATGGCGACAACGCAGAACCGCCTTGCGACTGGCAAGAAGGTGAATTCGGCGCTCGACAACCCGACCAATTTCTTCACCTCGGCCTCGCTGCAGACACGCGCCGGCGACCTGAACGCGCTGCTCGACTCGATGTCGAACGGCATCAAAACCCTGGAAGCCGCCGACAACGCGCTGACGTCGATCACCAAGACGCTGGAGACGATGCAGTCGACGCTGCGGCAAGCACGCCAAGACAAATCGTTCCCGACCGCCTCCTACGCGCTCAACCTGCCGACCCCGCCTCTCGGCACCGAAGAGTTGACCCTTGAGGACGGCGCGATCGGCGCAACCCCGGTCGCGATCGCGCTGACCACCACCGGCCCGGCGGTCACGCCAGGCAGTTCGACCTCGGGCACGGTCCCCGCGACCTACACCGGCGGCACGCTGACCATCAACGGCATCAACGTGACGATTGCCAACGATGCCAATTCTGCCGCCATCAAGTCGGCGATCGACGGCGCCGGCATCACCGGCGTCACCGTGACCGATAACGGCACCACGGTCACCATCACCAATGCCAGCGACGACGTCGACCTTACCGGTTCGACCCCCGCCCTGCTTGCCAGCCTCGGTCTCGCCACCTCGAGCAACTATGTTGCCGGGCCGACCGTCGCGAAGACCGTCGACCAGCTCGTCAGCGAGATCAACCAGAACACCGCGCTGACCGACAAGATCGTCGCCTCGAACGACAGCGGCAAGCTGCGCATCCAGAACCTCTCGACCCAGCCGCTGACCGTCACCGGCATCACCAACGGCGCGGCGACCGGCGGCACCAGCACCACGTCGATCGGCGGCAACGATACCCGCACCAATCTGGCGCAGCAGTTCAACACGCAGCGCGATCAGCTCGACAAGTTCTCCGACGACGCCTACTTCAATGGCGTCAACCTGCTGCGCGGCGACAAGCTGAAGCTGGTGTTCAACGAGAACGGCTCCTCCTCGCTCGACATCCAGGCGCGCGACAAGGACGGCAACCCGGTCAGCATCAACAACGCCTATCTGCAGATTCCCTCGCTGCTGCCCGCCGACCTCGATTCGGACGCGGCGATCGACGAACAGCTCGCCACGCTGGGCAAGGCGCTGGAGGCGATCCGCTCTCAAGCCTCGAATTTCGGCTCCAACCTGTCGATCGTGCAGAACCGGCAGGACTTCACCAAGAAGATGATCAACACGCTGCAGACGGGCGCCGACAATCTGGTCCTCGCCGACAGCAACGAGGAAGGCGCCAACCTGCTCGCTTTGCAGACCCGCCAGCAACTCTCGACCACGGCGCTGTCGCTCTCGGCCCAGGCCGATCAGGCGGTGCTGCGGCTGTTCGGCTGACCGCTACGCACGATTACAACTTTTTCTGCCGACGGCGGGGCGCACAGCCCCGCCGTTTTACATTTGGTTAACCATGTTCGCTCAAGCATGGCGGCGGTCCGGGACAGGGCGGGCACCGCCTCTCCCGCGCAGCAGCAGACGGGAGACGATTATGGCTTTGAAGGTCGAACTGAAGGCCGGCGAGCGCATCCTCATCGGCGACAGCGTCATCACCAACGGCGATCAGCGCACCCGCTTTCTGGTGGACGGTACCGCGCCGATCCTGCGCGAAAAGGACATCATGACCGCCGAGCAGGCCGACACGCCGGCCAAGCGCATCTATCTCGCGGTGCAGCTCATGTATATCTCGCGCGATCCGAAGCGGCACCATGAAGTCTATTTCAGCCTGATGCGCGATATCGTGCAGGCGGCGCCCAGCGCCTGGAGTCGCGTTGCCGACATCAACAATCAAATTTTAACGGGCGAGCTTTACAAGGCATTGAAGTCGGCTCGGCAATTGATCGAGTATGAGCAGGAGTTGCTGGCAAATGCATCACGCGGCGCAAGCCTACGGAGCGGTCGCAAAGCAAATCGCTAGTCCGCGCGACCTCGAAGCCAGTCTTCTACTAAAAGCCGCCTCGCGTCTGCAAGCCGCCCACGATAGCTGGGACAGCCAGACATCGCTCCTCGACGACGCTCTGCGCTTCAACCGCAAGCTCTGGACGCTGTTCCTGAACACCGTCACCAGCAGCGACAATCCGCTGCCGGTGGAGGTTCGCCAGAACATCGCCAATCTCGGTATTTTCGTCATCAACCAGACGATGTCGATCACCGTGAAGCCGGAACGCGAGCGACTGCCGGGCCTCATCTCGATCAATCGCGAAGTTGCTGCGGGCCTGCGCGCCAGCCGCTAACGCCGTTTTCCCGGCGAGAACCGACCTGGATGAGCCCGGCAAAGCCGGACGTTTCGACGGGGTAAGGAGCGCCGCGCCTGCGGCAGCATATCGTACGGTTTGCGGCGGCCACTGGCGGCGGCGTCATGGCCCAAGATGACCTGCTAACGCAGGCCTCGTCATTCGAGACGGCTCGCTAGTGCAAGCCTCCTCGCGATGAGACCCAGAAAAATACGCCAGTCCTTCCCGCCTCACCCCGAAGGAGCGACCTGCAGGATCGCCCCTCCGAGGAGTAAAGGCCGCACCGTCGCTCAAGACGGTGCGCTGGCGCGCAGCGCCCCATCATGAAGGTGAAGAACGGTTCGACCGCGCGCTACAGGAAGTTCACCAGGCTCATCTGATAGAGCATCGAGGTCGTCTGCAGTGAGGCGGTGAGTCGTGTCTGCAACGCCAGGATCTGCGATCCGACCTCTTCATTGGAGACGCCGGTGATCTGCTGCTGGAGGTCCTGCAAGGTCGCAGCCGTCTGCCGGTGGCGATCGCTGGCCGCGACCAGCGACGACTGCGCGCCAGCCAACTCCGCAGCGATGTTCTGGATGCTCTGCATGCCGGGCGGCCCGGCATAATTGGCGTTGAGCCGTGCATTCAGCGCGGTCGCGCGCTCGGCGTCGACCGCGGGATCGCTGCCCGAATAGGTCGAGGCCGCCTGAACCGCCAAATTCTGCAGGATGAAGCGGATCCCCTCCTCATTCGCACGCATGCCGTAAGACACGGTGATCGAGGTGTCGATACGCGCCGTCGCGGTTCCGCGGGCCGAGGACGACCCGGCCTCGCCGGTGTACCACGACACGGTGTTGGCGGTGGTACCGTCGACGAGCGAGGTCGCCGTGTCGAACGGTGGGCCATTGACCCGCTGCGGCGGATGTGTGGCGTCGGTGTTGAAGAAATCGTCGGCGGCGGCCATCGCCGAGGCGGCGGTCAGCGCCGTATCACCCGTGCGCTTGATCGCTGTCGCCAGCGCCGTCTGGATATTCGCCGCGGTATCGTCCGGCGTCGCGCCGATGGTGAACTGGCCGATGCCGGGCGGGTCGTCGGTTGTCGCGGTCAGTTTGATGTCTTCCTTGCTGCCGTCCGGAAGGCTGACCTGGAGAGTGATCGTATCGCCAGCGACCGCGTTGCTGGTGCCGAGATCGATCGACGCGGATGCAGGCGAGCCGCCGGGCTGCGTCACCGTCGCGCCGGCGATGCTGGTGGCAATATGTGACAGCTTGAAGCCGAAGGGTGAACCGGCAGCATCTTCCGCGATGCTGACGGAAGTCGTGGTCGGCGCGCTCAGCACCAGCCGGCCAAGCCCGTCGGAGCCGAGATCAGCCTGCCGCCGCTCCTCCATGATCTGCTTGAAACCGGCGCGCGCGCCGTCGCCATCAAGGATATGTTCGGTGGTTTCCACCGCCGGCCGATCAGAGGCCGACCCCGAAAAGAAATAGTGATCGCCAACATGGGTGTTGAGCAGGCTGAGGAACTCGCTGAGCCCCGACAACGCCGCCCGCGTCGCCGAAGTCTGCCCCTTCGAATCCGGGTCGAAGCTCGCCTGCACTGCGACGGTCTTGCTCTCCGTGCCGATCTCCGACAACCGGCCAAGCGTGGTGCTAGCCAGTTGCAGGCGCGTCGTCACATTGGTGATCGTGTTGTTATAGCCGCTGATCGCCGCGAGATTGGTATTGAGCGCCACCGAAAGACCGCGGTTGATGCCGAGCCCTGCATAGGTGGTCGACTTCTGCCCGGTGCCGAGCTGGCGATTAAGCTCGTCGAGCTGGGCGCGCATATTGACCAGCGACTGCACCATCAGCGTCGAGCGCGCTCCAATCGGAATCGTCGTCATCGGTTCCTCACCTCGTTCTGCGGCCTCATGGCATCGCGCTCATCAGTGATTGCAGCATCTGCTGCACCGTCGAGAGGACACGCGCATTCGCGGCATAGGCATTCTGCAATTGCAGGAGACTGGACATTTCCTCGTCGATGTTGACGCTGGCGCTGTCATTGAAGCGCGCCTGCAAGGAGGTCAGTACGACGTTCTGTCCATCGCTGAGGCTGCGGGCGCTCTCCGCCGCCTGGCCCTGCGCACTGACCATCTGTCGCAGATAGGCGCCGATCGTGCCGCTATAGGGCGTGTTGCTGGAACCGATGCCGGCGGCCGGCGAGAAGGTCAGCGACGCATTGCCGATGCGATCCAGCAGGAAATCCGGGCGCGTCGCATTGCCGGCCTCGGTGCCGGCCTGAAACACGACGAGCTTCGTCGGATCGGCAAGCAGCGCCGCATTAACCGAGATGCGCCCCGCCAAGCCGACGCTCTGCGAGCCGAGCGAACCAATTGCGCCGGTATAGAGCTGCCCACCATCGGTAAAGAACGGCAGTTGAGCTGTGCCGCCGGTAAGATCGCTGGCGGTATAGGTCGCCGACAACGACGACAGCGAGGCACGGCCGGATCCATTGTCGAGCACCCGCAACGTGTCGCCGCCGGTGGTCGAGGCGATCAGACCGCGCGCCGTCAACACGTTGTTCATTTGGGTGAGGACGGAGGCCATCCCGCCGGAGAAATCGATGCCGTAGACCTGATCGCCGGCCGCCGCCGTCGCATCGTTCGACAGGGGCAGTGCGCCGGGATCGTCGACTCGCATGAAGGTGATGCTGCGGGTCTGCCCGGTCATCCGGTCGACATAACTGATATTGACCGTATTGCCGGCGAGCAGGCTGCCAATATCGACATCATAGCCACTCTGCGCGCCGGCCGTCGCGGGCGTGCCGGGAACGGTGACGTCCGACAGCGCGCGCGCAAGCGCCGCGGCGATCTGGTCGAGTTGCGCCTGTGCCTGCGGCAGATCCTGATCGCGCAACTGGAGATAAGCGGCCATCTCGCCTGAACGGATTGCATTGTTGGCAATCAGATCGACCGAGCCGCCACTCTCCGTCACCAGCGTCAGCGTGCCGACCGAGCGCTTGCTCGGATCGGCATCCCACTGGTTGTTCGCCGTCATCGTTCCCTGCGGATCGAAATTCAGTTTCGCCGAGGTGCTGCCGACGAGCTGGATGCCGGAGGAGGTGAACACCTTCACCTGATTCTGATCGCCATGGACGACGGTGATATCCATCAGTTGCGACAACTGATCGATATAGGCGTCGCGCTGGTCGAGCAGCGCGGCGGTGGTGGTGTCGGCCTTGTTATAGTTGCTGAGTTGCCGGTTGATCTCCGCGATCTGTTCCATCGCGTTGTTGGCCTTCGCCACCGCATCGGCGAGACCAAGCTCGGCGTCGGCGCGCATGCCCTGGATCTGCGAGGTCATCGAATTGAGTTGCTGGGTCAGGACCTGCGCCTGAGCCAGTACCGCGTTACGCGCCGCCGGATCGTCCGGGCTCGTCGACAGCGCCTGCAGCGCCGTGGTGAAATCGTTGAACACGCTTTCGATTGCCGCCGACGATCCCGGCGAGCCATAGACCGTTTGCAGATGCTGGAGAAAATCTGCCCGCAGGCTCGCATAGGCCGCGCCGGAAGCTTCGGTGCGCATCTGCCGCTGCACATACTGGTCGAGCTGGCGCTGGATCTCGCCGACTGCGACGCTGGTCCCCGCCTGTCCGGCGGAGATCTGCACCGAGACCGAGGTCTTCTTCACATAGCCGGGCGTCTCGGCGTTGGCGACGTTTGCCGCCACCACCGACAGGCCGGATTGTGTCACTCGCAAGCCGGCAACGGCGGTGGCGAGCGCCTGCGACAGATTCATGAGCGATCAGCTCCTGCTGTTATCCGAGCCGGCTGTCATGTCGACCCTGATACCGAATCTCATCTTGCGTTCTCACGCCGCTCCATCACCGCAGCATGTTCAGCAGGTCCTGCACCATCTGGTTACTGGTGGTGATGACCTTGGTATTGGCCGAATAGGCCTGCTGGGTGATGATCAGCTTGGTGAATTCGTCGGCGATGTCGGTGTTCGAACCTTCCAGCGATTGCGCCAGGATCTTGCCGGGGCCGTCATAGGTCGCGACACCGGAACCGTCGGTCGCCTCGAAGGCGCCGCCATCGATCCGCTTGAGCTGTTCGGCTCCGGCGAAATTGGCAAGCGTGATATTGGCGAGGATCAGCGTGCGGCCGTTCGAATAAGTGCCGACGATATTGCCCTTGTCGTTGACCGCGACCGATTGCAGTTCGCCGGCAGCGACGCTGTTCTCCTGCAGCAGGTTGACCTTCACCACGCCGTTGCTGTCGGTGAACTGCGTCAGTCCGTTGCTGCCGAAGGCGAGATTGACGTTGCCCAGACTGACGCCGTTGACCGTCAGGCCGCTCAGCGTCGTCGAGTTGATCGGCGGGCTTGATTGGCCGTTGGCGCCGAACGTGAAGTTGATGCCGGCATTGGTCCACGCCGTAGCCGTTCCGGTTGCAGCGCTGTTGCTTTCGTAGAACAGGTTCCAGGTGTCGGGGCCGACCTTGACCCATCGGAAATGCACGTTGACGGTCGTGCCGGCTTCGTCGCGCGCGCCGATGACGCCGCCATCGAGGGAATTGGCGAGGAAGGCCGGCACGTCGTTGGCGATCACGCCATTGCCGCCGGGGCTGGCCTTGACGACATGCATGCCGAAGTTCGCCGGCGTCGCGGTGCCACCGATATCGAGCGTGTGCGCCGGATTGACGGCGGTCAAAGTGATGTTGCCGCTGCCGTCGACGGATGCGGTGACACCGGTCAGACCTGACAACGCCGTTTGCAGGTCAGCCAGCGTCTCGACATTGCCCGGTCCGAACGTGATCGTCTGGGCGCTGCCGCCGTTCACCGACACGGTCAGCGTCTGGCCCGGCAGCACGATCCCTTGGGTGAGCAGGTTGATCGGGTTCACCGTGCCGGTAGAGATGCCGAACTCGGTCAGCAGGCCGGCTGTGGTGCCGCTTCCGATGGCAAACGATGTCTTCTCGTCCGCGCCGGTAAGCACCAGATGATTGTTGCCGTCGGCACTGGCGGTGACGCCGGTGGTGCCGGTCTGCCCGTTGATGGCGGCGATGACGGCGGCGAGGTCGGCGCCCGCGGGAATCGTGATGTTGGTTGCACCGATTGCCAGCGTGCCGCCGGCCGACGACAGCAGGCTGAGGTCCACCGTGCCGACCTGCTTTGGCAACGCATCGCCGGCAATGGTCGCGCCCGACCCGAGGATGGTCGCAGAGATCGGCGCGCCATTGATCGGGTTCGATTGGAAGAGCGTCGTATCGAGCGTCGCCGCGTCACGCGCCAGATTGGCGTGATAGTCGATCTGCGTCGTCGCCTGTGCCGGCAGATAGCTCTCCTTGAACTGCAGGATTTCCGGACGGCTGCTGGTGGCAAGCCCGGTCAGCGGATCGACCGGAATCCCCATCAGATAATAGCCGGCGCCATTGACCAGATAGCCGTTCTTGTCGGGCTGGAAGTCGCCGCGCCGCGTGTAAAGCTCGGTATCGTTGAAATTCGGATCGCCGCCGTTGAAGCTGTCCGGCCGGGTGACGACGAAGAAGCCATCGCCATTGATTGCCATGAAAGTGCCGACCGAGGCCGACTGGATATCGCCCTGCACGGTGTTGGTGGTGCGCGATTGCGCGGCGACGCTGCCGGCAAGCTGCTGGTTCACCGAATTGTCGGGGATCAGGTCCTGGAAACTGGTGTCAATCCGCTTGAATGCCGTGGTCTGCGAATTGGCGATGTTGCCCGACACGTTTTCAAGCGCGTAGGCTTGCGCCCGCAAACCCGTCACCGCCGTGTTGAGCGCACCAAAGATACCCATAAGCCGTTCTCCACATTGGGAGCGCGCCGCCATCCGGTGGCGCGCACAATCCCGCAGGAGCCGCCTCGCAATCCTCGTGCCAATAAAAAGGATAGATAGATCATATAGATACAAAAAAGGCCCGGCGTAGCGCCGGGCCGTTTCTTGCCGGTGACGGCAGCTTTTGCCGGTCCGGAATTGCTCAGGTGGCGCCCGGCGTCTCCGGTTTGAAGGTCAAAGCCAGACCGTTCATGCAATAGCGCAGGCCCGTCGGCTTCGGGCCGTCCTCGAACACATGGCCGAGATGGCCAAGGCAGCGGCGGCAGTGGACCTCGGTGCGGGTCATGAACAGCGAAGTGTCGACCGATGTGCCGATGGCGTCCGGCAGCGGCTGCCAGAAGCTCGGCCAGCCGGTGCCGCTCTCGAATTTCGTCTCGGAGGAATAGAGCGGCAGACTGCAGCCGGCACAGGCAAAAACGCCCTTGCGTTTTTCGTGATTGAGCGGGCTCGAACCCGGCGGCTCGGTGCCGTGCTTGCGCAGGACCTCGTATTGCTCCGGGGTGAGCAGCTTGCGCCATTCGGCGTCGCTCCGGACGATCTCGGCATCCCCGGCCTTGGCCACCGCCTGCCCGCCCCTGAACGAGGCGACACCCAGAAGTGCGGCGCCGGCGGCACCGGTCAACAATGTGCGGCGGTCGAGCATGGGGGCCTCCTCCGTAGCCCGGCCGTTGTCTTCAACCGGTATGCTGTTATAGCGGCTTTCGCGGCTGTCCGGTGGTGGCATGAGGTGGCCCCTCTTCACATTGATGCGAGGCCCCAAGCCCTCTAGTTTGGCGCGCAAAATTGCGAGATCCCAGATTGCGAGAATCCATGGCCCGTTTCGAAGGTACCGATCACTACGTTGCCACCGACGACCTGAAGGTGGCAGTCAACGCCGCCGTGGCGCTGGAGCGCCCCCTGCTGGTGAAGGGCGAGCCCGGCACCGGCAAGACCGTACTGGCCATCGAGGTCGCCCGCGCGCTCGGCACACCGCTGATCGAGTGGCACGTCAAATCGACAACCAAGGCGCTGCAGGGCCTTTACGAATACGACGCGGTGTCACGATTGCGCGACAGCCAGCTCGGCGACGAGCGGGTCAAGGACATTCGCAACTATATCCGCCGCGGCAAGCTGTGGGAGGCATTTTCCGCCCCGCAGCGGCCGGTGCTGCTGATCGACGAGATCGACAAGGCGGATATCGAATTCCCCAACGATCTGCTGCTCGAACTCGACCGCATGGAGTTCTTCGTCTACGAGACCGGCGAGACGATCAAGGCGGCGCAGCGGCCCATCGTCATCATCACCTCGAACAACGAGAAGGAACTGCCCGACGCCTTCCTGCGCCGTTGCTTCTTCCATTACATCCGCTTCCCCGACGAGGAGGCGATGCGCGCCATCGTCGAAGTGCATTTTCCCGGCATCAAGCAGCGGCTGGTCGCCGAGGCGTTGCGACTGTTCTACGAGATCCGTTCCGTGCCCGGCATGAAGAAGAAGCCGTCGACATCGGAACTGCTCGATTGGCTCAAGCTACTGATGGTCGAAGACGTGACGCCGGAAACGCTGCGCGAGCGCGACGCCAAGAAGCTGGTCCCTCCGCTCGCCGGCGCGCTGATCAAGAACGAGCAGGACGTGCACCTCTTCGAGCGCCTTGCGTTCATGACAAGGCGCGACGGACGCTGACGGGCAGCGCCATGTGCGTTCGGGCGCGCCGCGTTCCGTCGTAAACGCAAAGGGCGCCGACATGCGGCGCCCCGTGAGACGTTAGAGATAACAACCAGACGATCGTCAGCGGAAAAACGGGCCGACGTCGAATGCGTAATTGATGCCGATGCCAGTGGTGATCTGGTCGCGTGAACCGCGCAGCCGCACCAGCGGCGAATCCGCCGCCGAATTGCTCAGCCGCTCATATTCGACGAACACATGCGTCGACCACTGCGGCGTCAGGTCGTAACGGACCTGCGCACCGACGCCCCAGGAGCGGAAGCCTCCCGATGGACTGTAAACCGGCAGGCCCGACAGCAGCGACTGCTGCGCGTCGATGCCGATATAAGTCTGCATCGTCTTGGCGCTTTCGAAGCGCGCCCGCGGACCGGCCGACAGCGTGAGCTGCGGCGTCACCGCATAGACGGCATCGGCGCTGAGGCTGCCGACGAGGCCATGATGGCCGTGGAAGCCCTGCAGGATTTCACCGCGCGTGCGCAGCCATTGCGTCGGCCAGTATTCGGCGAAGCCGCCGACCTCGATGCCGTATTTCACGTCGCCGAGACCTTGCAGGCCGGCGGCATCGCTCTCCTTGCGCGGCAGGCGGACCTTGAAGGTCGGGCCGAGACGGAAATTGTTGGTCTCAAGAATGCCGATGCTGGCGCCATCCAGCGGCGCCTGAAAGCCGCGCGCCTTGCCGGCGCGGCGGATGTCGAACAGCGGCACCGGCGTGAAACGCATGGTGTCGGCGCCCTCGAACAGCGGCCGTGCCCGCCCCTCGACGCCGAGCGTCACCGTCCACGGTCCCGAGAGCCAGCCGACGACCGAGTCGCTGTCGGCGGCAACTGCGGCGCCGTTCCCCATCGTAACGGCAAGCGCCACGGCACCCGCGCAGCGAACGAATTGCAAACGTCTCACAGCACCCCCGTCACCGCGTTCGCGCGGTATCAGCCGTTTCCTGCCGCAACCCTACCGGCCGAGTCTTAATGACTCCGCCGCCAGTACAGGCCCCTTGATAGCATCGTCCTGCGGTTTGGTCGAAGCGGTTTTCGCCCGTTTTGCGCAGCGCAACGCGGCTTTTACCTTCGCATCCGGGAGGATTCGCTACAAATCGAACCGCAAGGCTTTGTTAGTCATGCGATCGGCCATCATCGGCCACGGCGCTGCGCGCCCGTTTCGCCGCCTTGCGGGCGCGGCTTCGCTCGCGATGGCGGGCCCAGGCTTGCGCCGCGCTCTCCAACGGGCGCCGCCCAAGATAGAGCGAGCGCATTGCCACCCGGCCGAAGGTTCCGCCTGCCCATACCAGTTCATAGGGTGCGAACAGCCGCCACGTCTCATCGCCCTCGACGATGCCGCGAGCGATCAGATCGCCGGCCATCGCCGTAGTGTTGAGGCCATGGCCACCGAAGCCGCTCGCCACCCAGACACCGGGCATCAGTTCGCCGATCTGCGGCATCCGGTGGATCGGCATGCCGAGCGTGCCGCACCAGACGTGCTCCGGCTCGACCGGACCAAGCTGCGGAAAGGTCCGGGTGATGTCGCGTGCCAGCGTCCGCGCATAGCTTCGCGGATCGGCAGGGGTGGTTGTCATCCGCCCGCACCACATCAGACGATCGCCGCCGACGATGCGATAATGATGATCGGCGCGCTCGCCGTCGCTGACCGTGCCGTGATAGCGCAACGTCTCGCGCAGCACCGACCCTATCGGCGCGGTGACCATCACGTAAGTGGTGATCGGCATCAGCGTCGCGGCGAGCCGCGGCATCAGGCCACCGATATCGACGTTGCCGGCAAGCACGACATGCGCGGCCCGCAGCCGCGCCGCCGGGGTGTCGATGCGCTTGCGGACGCCGGCCAGGTCGATCGCCACCGCCGGTGTCGCCTCGAAGAGACGCGCGCCGGCCGCTTCCGCCGCGTGCGCCAGCCCTTGCGCATATTGAACCGGATTGATGGCAAAGGCCGCCGGATAATAGATCGCGTCGAAATACTCCTTACTCGGCAACGCCGCGCGCACGCGCTCCACCGGCCAGTGCTCCGCCTCGGTTCCGGCGGCCCGCAGAAGCGCGACGTCTTGCGTGAACTGCCGCTGCTGCGGCGTCTTCGAGATATAGAGCCATCCTGGCTGGGGGGTGATCTGCGGCATCCCCGCCACCTGACGACGGACGTAATCGCGTCCCGCCTCCGACAGCGCCCAGAGCCGCTGCGCATGATCGAGGCCGATACGCTCGACGATAGCGTCGAGATCCTCGCCGAAGCCCGGCAGAACGAAACCCGTATTGCGGCCGGACGCCGCGCCGGCAATGCGGCCCCCGTCGAGCAGCGCCACCGACCAGCCGCGCCGCGCCACTTCATGGGCCGCAGTGAGGCCGGCGAGGCCGCCACCGATCACACAGACGTCAACATCGAGGTCTATCGTCAGCGGCGCCCGCGGCTCGAACGGTTGCGCCTCACGCGCATACCAGCCCGACGCTATGCCGGCGGTGGAAGACATGCCGGTGGAAGACATGCCGGTGGAGGAAATGGGACCATTCATCGCGGGCTTATTACTACGCCGCGACGCTTGGCGGGAGAGGCAAAGCGGAGGAGCCGTGCTAGACAGGACCGATGACGCCACACGCTGGGAGCGGAACAGTCCCATGCTTCGCCTGCTACTCTTGCGTCACGCCAAAGCGGAGAGTCCCGCCCCGGGGGGTAGCGACCACGAGCGGGCGCTGACCGCGCGCGGCCGCGCAGACGCCGCCCGCATCGGCGGCTACCTGGCACGGCACGGCCTGACACCGGATCACGTCCTGCTGTCGACCGCGACGCGCGTGCAACAGACCTGGACCTGCGCGGCCGCGGAGCTGGCCGAGGCGCCGCCAGCCCGCAACGTCCCGCAACTCTACAATGCCTCCGCCGATACCATCCTGACGGCGGTGCGCAACCTTCCGGCCGGGACCCGCCGGCCGCTGCTTGCCGGGCACAATCCGGGTCTGCACGAGGCGGTGCTGCTGCTGACCGCCGCCGGCCCGGCGGACATCCGCGAACAGTTGCGCGAGGGCCTGCCGACCGCGGCTCTGGCTGTCATCGAATTCGCCGCCGGCGCATGGAGCGACGTGCACCCGCAAGGCGGCCGGCTGATCCGTTTCGTGAACCCGCGCCTCATCGAAGCTGCGACGGATTGAACCACCCTGCCCGCTTTAGAACGGGCAGCAAAAAATGCCAGACTGGATCCGTAAGTCTCCGGAGGGCAGCGCCCCGTGGCGCCGGCAAAAAACCCCAGAGACCGAGAAGCCGGAAACCGAAGCCAGAGCTCAAGAAGCAGAGACCAAGACACGATGTACAAGCATATCCTGGTCCCCCTCGATCTCGAAGACATCGAGACGGCCCGTCCCGCGATCGCCCGCGCCGTCGAGTTGGCGAAGACCAGCGGCGGCACCGTCCATCTGCTGCATGTGTTGTCGCTGACGCCGGTGATGCTGGCGGAATATGTGCCAGCCGACTTCGACACCAACCAGCAGAATGACGCGCAAGCCAAGCTGACGGCGCTGGTGGAAGAAGCTGGCCTGCCTGGCCGCATCACCAGTGCGGTGCGGCAGGGCGGCATCTATCACGAGATCCTGGAAGAGGCGAAGGCGATCGGCGCCGACCTCATCGTGATGACCTCGCACCGCCCGGCGATGCGCACCTACTTCCTCGGCTCCAATGCCGGCCATGTCGTGCGCTACGCGACCTGTTCGGTGCTGGTGGTGCGCGACTGATCGTCTGCCGGCAAAACCGCGTGCCTTATCGTTTCATTGAAACGCTGAAAGGCCCCAGATTTTGATTTGGCGCGTTTTTCTTCACGCGAACCGGTGTCCACCTCGCTCGAAAACGCTTTATCGGCGCGGCAGGAGCCATTGCGGCAGCGCCCCCGTCAGGTCGTAGCGGCCCGGTCGGTTGCGACTGAAGAAGGCACCGATCTGCCAACCGAAGATCGCCAGGAAGATGGCCAGAAACGCCGCGCCGCCCCAGGCTCCAACAGCAATCGCGCGCAGCGCCAGCGCCAGCAGCGCCAACGCCGTGCCGCCAAGAACGGCGATGCCGGCCCAGTAGAGCGGCGGTGCAATGCCCCTCTCACAGCGCGGCTCGCCGCCGGCGGCGGCGATGCGCCGATGCAGGGCGGCGACGAAGGCGCGATAGGCGGGAGCCTGCGACTGCATCTCGACAAAGCTGCGGCAGGTCGAAGAGACCACAACGAGCCGCGGCGCCTGCGGCGCCCAGATCTCAAGCTGATAGCGCGCCATCTGCATGGTCACCGGCCGATACGACAGACGCAGCCGCGCGATATCGCGATAGTGGACCTCGCCGGCATAGCGACCCCGGCTCCAGTGGAGCGTATCGACACCCAGAACAAAGCTCCAGGCAGCAGCGCGCAATGACGGCTTATAGGCATAGCGGTCGCCGCTCTCCCCGCCTCCAGACTGGATATCGGTCTGAATATCAGGCTGGATTTTGGCTTCGGTGTCAGCCTCGATGCCGCTCCCGCTTCTCTTGCTCAAGCCAGCCCCTCTCCGACGCCGTACCGCGCACCATTCGACCGATTATCGCAACCCGGCCTTAACTGCGAAAATGCCGGTTGACTCCGCACTGCCGTCACCGCGTTCCGGTTTACCTTTCTTCAAAATACCTTAACTTGCAACGCGAGGCATGCGTGCGGGTGGGGTTTTTCAGTCATGAGCAAGCTGACCGGTTTTTTCGGCAGAGGCGGATTCGGTAATTTCGGCGAGCCCGGGAAAAGCGAGATCGGCAGAGGCGAGATCGGCATGAACCAGAACGGCACGGCAGGACCGTCAGCCGATCAGGCAAGCGGGCAAAACGGCCACGGCGCAGAGCATCGCGGCGATGCACTTGGCGCCTACGATCCGCAGAACATGACCGACGTCGGTTCGCGCATGGGCGAGGAGAACGAGGCGCTGCGCAACCTGCTGGTCGACGCCGGCCGCAAGATCACCGAACTCGACGAACTGAAGGACGCGTTCAGCAAGATCGTCGCGCCGTTCAACAATACGCTGCGCGCGCTCGAACAGGAAAAGTCCACAGCGCTGAGTCTGCGTGGCGCGCTCGACGAAAGTCGCTCGGCCTACGAAACGTTGCGTGGCGAATTCTACGTCACCGAGAAGAGGGCCACGGCATTCGAGACCGAGGCCGAGCGACTGCGCGGTGACCTTGAATTCGCCCGCGAGGCGGCGCGCGCGCTGGAAAGTACCCGCCTCGAACTGACCAACGAGATCACCGCCGACCGCGCCCAGATTGCCGAGCTCGAACGCCAGTTGGCACAGGAAACCTCGCAGCGGAAAATGCTGGCCGAGAACCGCCGCAGCTTGACCGACCAGCTCGACGCCGCGGAAAAGCGCATCGTCGAACTGGAGGCCGAACTCGCGGCACTGCGCGAGAAGAGCGCACTGCTCGAAGACGACAAGCGCTCGCTGCAGGCCTCGCTCGACCAGTCGCTGGCTGACAATTCGCGCCTCACCCGCCGGCTGACCGAAAGCGAGAATGGTCTTGCCGCCACCCGCGCCCAGCTCGGCAAGGTGGAGACCAACTTCGCCGAAGCCTATGCGGAGCGTAGCCGCCTGTCGGCGGCGCTCGACGAGACGAAGGAACAGCACCAGTCGGAGCGCAACACGCTCAATGTGCGGCTCGACGCGCTGCAATCGCGCGCCGCCACCGCCGAAAAGATGCTGTCGGAGGCGCGGCAGAACCTGATCGCCCGCACCGAAGAGGTACGCGCCTTCGACCGCCGCGCCGTCGAGGCGACGATCGGCCATACGAATGCGGAGAAGAAGCTCGCGGCGCTCACTGCCGCGCAGGAGGAACGCGAGCGGCAAATGCGCGACATGGATACCTCGCGCGCGGCGCTGGTCGAGCGCACCAATGCATTGACCAAGACGTTGAAGAGTCGCGAAACCTCGCTGGCGCGCGCCGAGGAGAAGATCCAGCAGCTGACCGACCGCGTCGGCCATCTGGAAGCCGATATCCAGGTGAACCGCACCAGCGTCGAGCGACATGTGGAAGAACTCGCCGCCGCGCTGCAGCGCGAGCGGATGGAGCGTTCGGTGGCGGAAGGCGCGCTGGAAGCCGCGCGCAAGGACAATTCACGCCTGCAAAGCGATGTCGGTTCGTTACGTGCGGCACTGCGTCGCGCACCGGTGCCCGAGGAGCCGGCGGTGACGGCTGCGCCCGTGGCGGCCTCCCGCGCCGGCGGCGTCGAGCCGATCGTCAAACCGTAGCGGCTGCCCGGGCTCGGACCGACCCAGCCGCAAGGTCTGCCCGCAAAGCGGGCGCCTGATGCCAAAATGCCGCCCCCTCCTTTGTGATGATGCGCCAGCCCCTTGGGCACCGCCGCAACCGGCCTATATTGAGGCCATGCGCTGGTGGTATGTCGCTGTTCCGCTTTTCCTGCTGCTGATCGGTTCGCTATGGTTCGCGTCCATGGCATGGACCGCGCTCGACGGCGATCCAATGCCGCCCGAAGGCTATTACGCCATGATCGGCGGCGTCATCTTTTCCCTGGTGGTCGGCTGCGGCCTGATGGCGCTGGTGTTTTACAGTAGTCGCCGCGGCTATGACGATGCAGCCGGCGGCGAGACGCCCCGCAACGACAACCGCTAAGCGCCTCCGCCGGACAGATTTACGCGCCCGGAAGCGCTACCTTACACTCCCGTCCCCGTCAGGCTGCCTCACGCGGCAGCCAGCCGAACTCCGTGAGGATGCGCTCGCCGGATGCGCGCAGCGCGTCCGCCTTGCGCGGGATATCCGGATGCAGCAATTTGCCGTGACGCTTCACCGCGCGGCCGGCGACCAGTACCGTATCGACATTGGCGACACCCGCCTGCATCACCACCGAGGCAACCGGATCCCAGACCGGCTGCATGTTGATGTCGTCGGCGCGCAGCAGCAGCATGTCGGCCTCCTTGCCCGGCGTCAGCGAGCCGACGCGGTGGTCGAGCCCCGCCATCTTCGCGCCGTTGATCGTCGCCCATTCCAGCGCCTGGCGCACGGTCACCGGGATATCAAACGGCTTGCCGGCCTCGGTATTGCCAAGTTCGACGATACGGCGGTTGCGTTCGTGCTGCAGGGTCACCCGCATCGCGGTGAACATGTCACCGCGCGCCGACGGTTCGACATCCGATCCGATCGACATCGGAGAGCCGCAGTCCTGCAGCACACCGGTCAGTGGATCGCCGTAGCCCATCTGCAATTCGATCTCGGCGGTGACGGTGAATGTGCCGCCCCTGTCGGCGATGGCGCGCACGTCGTCGTGATCCAGGTCGTTTCCGTGTACGATATTGATCTTGCCGTCGATCAGGTCTTCCTTGATCAGCCGCTTGAAACCATCCGGATTCATCGACAAGCCGCCGCTGACATGCATGCTGGCGATCAGATCGAACTCGTGCGCCAGCTTGAGATCGGTGCGGCTGACCTCGTAGAGCGAGTAATATGGCCCAAGGATCGCCAGGCCGAAGGTCACCAGCCCGTCGTCGCTGGCGAAACGTCCCTTACGCAGGCGCATGATCTCCGAGCGCGGCATCGGCACTTCGCTGTAGTGTTTCTGTCCCGGCTTCGGGTCGGGCTTCGGCGAACCGTGCAGGAACAGCGCCCGCGCGCCGGAATCGGCGAGCCCATTGATCGCCGCGTCGGTGTGCTCCGGCGTGCGGTTGCTGTGGCACCAGTCGACCAGCGTCGTCGCGCCGCTGTTCAACTGGTTCAGCGCCCCCATCAGGTTGGCGATATAGAGATCGTCTGGCCGAAAATAGCCGGCGAGCCCGCGATGCATCGACTGCATGTATTTCGCCACCGTCCAGTCGGCGGCGACGCCGCGCAACGCGCTCTGCCAGGTGTGGACATGCGCATTGATCAATCCGGGCAGCACGATCATGTTCGACGCCTCGATGATCTCGGCGTCATCTGCCGCGATCGATGGGCGCACGGCTGCAATCTTGCCACCTTCGATCAGCACGTTGCCGCGCGCCAGATCCTTGATCTGCGCGTCCATGCTGACGACCGATCCGCCCTTGATGAGAACGCGCTTCATGTCATTCGCCATGACATTTCACTCCTGCTGTCCGATGCCGAGTCTTGGATGGCTCTGTTAACCGGAATGCTATTGACCGGGGACGGTGACAACAAGACCGTCGCGATCACAAAACCACAACGGAAAACGAGCGGCCATGCGGCCGCTCGTTGACTCCTGCGACGCTGCCGTGATCAGCGGCGATGACGATGATGCTTGCGGTGATGCTGGTGATGCCGATGCCGGACGCTCACGGCGCGCGGCTGCTTCTCGAAACGCTCCCACTGCGGGTTCGCATCCCACGCCGCATTGACCAGCAGGCCGCCGACGATCGGCACGACGCAGGAGCCGAACAGCACACCCGCCTCGCGCAGCGTCAACTCGCGGCCCTCGATGGCGCTCGCCAGCATCGGCGACACGGCCATGCAGCCGATGCTCGTCGCAGCGATCGCACCGGTCTGGCTGATGCCGTTGACGGCGGTGCCGCGCCAGTTCCACTTCCAGTCATTGATCCAGAAATAGCCCGTCGTGGCGGCAGCCGGAACAACGATTGCCGCCGCCTTGACGCCCTTGCCGACCTTGCGGTGGTGACGGCCATGCGCATCGGCGCTCTGCGCCGTGAATGCGACGGCGGCGATCAGGCCGGCCGCTGCAATGATCCACTTCTTCATCAACGTCTCCTGTTATCAGTTTCTGTACGAGCCGTTGCGGCTCGGCGCGTGCCGATGCCAGTGCGTTGCAGACAACACCGCTGACACGCGACCGCGAACCGGCACGCATCGTAACCCGGCTTCTATCGAACACCATGCGACGCTGCAATCCGTCGTAAGGCCTTGATTCCCCTTCCTCCTGGATTGGGTTAAGGTCCTTCTAACGGTGATTCGGCATCGCATGACAGGCGTATCGGTCGACAGGAGGCTGCCGCCAGGCGAGCCACCGCAGCGTCATCACAGTATGATCGGCAACCGCGTTATCTCCACGGGGTTCATGCCACGGGGTTTGCGCCTATGACAGCGTCCCTCGGCCTGCGGACACACCGATTCGGCAGTGACGAGACCGCCCGTTCTCGCCCGGAGACCGATCCGGCGCCGACCGCCGCTCTCGATCTCGACGACGATCTGTTCACCATGCAGGGCCCGCGCGCCGGCGGCGACAGCGATGCTATTCGCCTTCTGCTGACCGAGGCCGGCCGCAAGATCGAGGAACTCGATGCGATCAAGGCCACTGTCGCCGGGTTGATCGGTCCGGTCGCACGGACGTTGCGTGCCTTCGATGTGGAGAAGGCTGAAAAGACAGTTCTCGAACGAACGCTGGAAGCACTGCAGGCCGAGCAGCAGTCGCTACGCGACCAGTTGGCGGCGCGCGACAAGCAGGCCGAGACCGCCGCCGCCGAGAACGTCCGGCTGCGCGACGCACTCGCCGCCGCGCAGCGCGATGCGAAGGCGCAGGAGACCGCCAGGGCCGAACTGAACGGCAGCCTGATGGCGGCACGCCAGCAGGCCGCCGATCTCGAACACCGCATTGCGCTCGAAACCGCCGAGACGCGCCGCCTGCGCGAGGATGGCGAACGGCATCACGCACGGCTCGCTGCCGCCGACCGTCGTGCAGTAGCGCTCGAAACTGAACTATCGAACGTGAAGCAGAAACTCACCATCGCCGACACCGAGAAGCGCAGCCTGCATGCCTCGGTGGAAAAGGCGATTAACGAGACGGCACGGATGTCGCGCCGGCAGTTGGAAGCACAGAACCTGCTGGCCGCCGCGCAGACGCGCCTGCGGCAGACCGAGACCGAGCTTGCCGAGCTCACCACCGAGCGCACTCGTCTCGCTACGGCGCTGGCGCAGGCCAGCGAGCGGCACGATACCGAGGCAGCCGCGCAGACGATGCGCTTCGACGCAATGAAATCGCGCGCAGCCACCGCCGAAAAGCTGCTGACCGAGACGCGCGAGCAACTGGCGGCGCGCGCCGACGAGGTGCGCAAGCTGGAGCGGCAGTCGAACGATCTGGCGCTCGCGCATGACACGCTGCAGAATCGCTTTGCTGCAACCGAGCATGCACGCAACGAAGGCGAAGCCAGAATCCACGAACTCGAACAGGCGCGCGCTGTGCTCCACGAACGTCAGGCGGCGCTGACGCACAGCCTCGCGGCGCGCGATACCGCGCTCGCCCGTGCCGAGGACCGCCTGGCCATGCTGACCGATACGCTGGCGAGCCTGCACATGCAGACCGACGCTGCGCGCCTTGCCCTGACGCGCGAGCTCGACGACGCCAAGGCGGCGCTTACCCGCGCGCATGCCGAGCGAGCGATGCTGGAGGGCGCGCTGGAAGCCGGCCGCAAGGATCTGGCACGGGTGATGCACGAGGTGATGGCGCTGCAACGGCGCCAGACGGCGCAGGAACCCGACCCGACGCCAACGCCTGCCAACGCCGCCTGATCCCGCTTCAGAAAGCCTGAGCCCGAGCCATGCAAAATCCGCGGACAGCCGTCCTGCGGATTTTGCCGTGGAACGATGCAACCCGATGCGGCTTTGGCTGTTGGTTTGCATAAGCACATTTGGGCGTCCGGGGAGACCTCCGCCAAAGAGTCCACCATGACCGCCATCGACGAGACTGCTCCTCTGCATGATTCCTATTTCGAGCACGCCGGCCCGGCGGCGCGTCTCAAGGCGATTTTCATCGGCTCGGTCGGCAACCTCGTTGAATGGTATGATTTCTACGCCTATGCGGCGTTCGCATTGTATTTCGCCGGCGCGTTCTTTCCCGGCCATGATCCGGTCGTGCAGCAGCTCAACGCGGCGGTGCTGTTCGCCGCTGGCTTCATCGTCCGGCCGCTCGGCGGCTGGTTCTTCGGGCATCTCGCCGACCATTACGGGCGGCGCAATGCGCTGATGCTGTCCGTGGTGATGATGTGCTTCGGCTCGCTGATGATCGCGGTGACGCCGACCTACGACACCATCGGCGTCTGGGCGGCGGTGCTGCTCGCCGCCGCGCGCATCATCCAGGGCCTGTCGCTCGGCGGCGAATACGGCACCAGCGCTACGTATCTCACCGAGGTCGCCGACCAGGCGCATCGCGGTTTCTATTCCAGCTTCCAGTATGTGACACTGATCGGCGGCCAGCTCTGCGCCATTGTCGTACTGCTGGCGCTACAATATGTTTTCCTGACGCCGGAGCAGTTGAGGGCATGGGGCTGGCGCATTCCCTTCGTCATCGGCGCCGGTCTCGCCATCATCGCCGCGGTGATGCGGCGCAACCTGCATGAGACCGACGCCTTCAACGCCGCAAAACGGGAGGCGAAGCGCGAAAGCTCGATCCGCGCGCTGCTCAATTATCCACGTGAGGTGCTGCTCGTCGTCGGCCTCACCGCCGGCGGCACGGCCGCCTTCTACACCTACACCACCTATATGCAGAAATTCCTGAAGCTGTCGGTCGGCCTCACCGACATCCAGACGACCTACGTCGCCGCCGGCTCGCTGATCTTCGGCATGATCCTGCAACCGATCTACGGCGCCCTGTCCGACAAGATCGGCCGCAAATGGCTGCTGATCGGCTTCGGCGTCGCCGGCGTACTGTTCACCGTCCCGATCCTGACGACGTTGCAATCGGTGAGGACGCCACTCGCCGCCTTCCTGCTGATCTGCGCGGCGTGGATGATCGTCTCCGGTTACACATCGATCAATGCGGTGGTGAAGGCGGAACTGTTTCCGACCAGCGTGCGCGCCACCGGCGTTGGCCTGCCCTATGCGCTGACGGTGTCGATCTTCGGCGGCACGGCGGATTCGGTGGCGCTATGGTTCAAGTCGATCGGCCACGAGACCTGGTTCTACTATTACCTGACGGCGATGATCGGCGTATCGCTGATCGTTTACGTCACCATGCGCGACACAAAGAAGCATTCGGCGATGCACCGGCACGTATGACGTCGCCGCTGCGGCTCTGCAGCAGCAGGAATTATCGCAACAGCTCCTTCATCGCACGATCAAGCCCGTCCAATGTCAACGGATACATGCGGTCGCCCAGAAGCTGACGCATCATGCGGATCGACTGCGTATAGTCCCATTCACCCTCCGGTACCGGATTGAGCCACACGCAAGCCGGATAGGTGCGGATGATGCGCTCCATCCACGCAGCGCCCGCCTCCTCGTTGAAGTGCTCCACCGAGCCGCCCGGCGCAGCGATCTCATAGGGCGACATCGACGCATCGCCGACGAAGATCACCTTGTAGTCGTGCGGATAAGTGTGCATCACTTCGAAGGTCGACGTCGTTTCCTCGAAGCGGCGGCGATTGTCTTTCCACACTTTCTCATAGAGACAGTTGTGGAAGTAGAAATGCTCCATGTGTTTGAACTCGGCGCGCGCCGCCGAGAACAGCTCCGCCGTCGTCTGGATGTGCCAGTCCATCGAGCCTCCGACGTCGAAGAACAGCAGCACCTTCACCGCATTGTGGCGCTGCGGCCGCAACAGGATATCGAGATAACCCTTGTGCGCGGTGCCACGGATGGTGCCGTCGAGATCGAGTTCGTCCGGCGCGCCAGTGCGGGCAAATTTACGCAGCCGCCGCAGCGCCACCTTGATGTTGCGCGTGCCGAGTTCGACCGCATCGTCGAGATCCCTGAACTCGCGCTTGTCCCACACCTTCACGGCCCGGAAGTTGCGATTGCCGTCCTGGCCGATACGAATGCCTTCCGGATTGTAGCCATAGGCGCCGAACGGCGACGTCCCCGCCGTGCCGATCCATTTGTTGCCGCCCTGATGCCGCTCCTTCTGCTCAGCGAGGCGCCGGCGCAGCGTCTCCAGCAATTTGTCGAGGCCGCCCAGCGCCTCGATCTGCCGCTTCTCTTCCTCGGTGAGATATTTCTCCGCGAGCTTCCGCAGCCACTCCGCAGGGATTTCTGCCTCGACGCCGTCGGCGACAAAATCGAGTCCCTTGAAGACATGGCCGAAGACGCGGTCGAACTTGTCGAGATTGCGCTCGTCCTTCACCAGCGCAGCGCGCGCCAGATAATAGAAATCCTCGACACGGCGCGCCGCGAGATCGGCCTCCATCGCCTCCATCAGGGTGAGGTATTCGCGCAGCGACACCGGCACGCCGGCCGCCTTCAATTGATGGAAAAAGCTGACAAACATAGGCGCACTTTCGCCGAACCTGCGCTGCGGTCAAGCCGCTGCCGCTGCATATTGTCACGCCCCGGCCCGGCCGTAACCCATTCTACACAGGCGTCTGGTTTCCTGCGTCGCAAACCGGGGAAACGTCTGTGCCGTATGGATTTGTCGGCGATCTGCCGCTCCTCATCGAGCTTGCCTACGATACGCTGTGGGGTGCGAGCGCGGCGATGGCCGAGCGGACGGCGCCGCGCCGGGAAGCCGGACACAGTATCGATATCGCCGAAGGCGAGGACGCCGTCGCGCTTGCTGCCCCCGACTGGCAAGCGCTGGAAGCGAGGAACGGTGCCGGCACCGCATTCCAGACGCTGGCGCTTGCCGAACACGCGGCTGCCGCACATCGGCGGCGCGGAGATCTGGTGCGCATCGTTGTGGTGCGCGAGAACGGCCGCCCGGCCGTCATCTTTCCGACCGCGATCAGCCGCTTCGGCGGCTTGCGGATCATCCGCTTCCTCGGCGACCCGCTGATCCAGTATGGAGATGTGGTCGCCGCGCCCGGCACCAGCACCAAAGCCATCGCCGCAGCCTATCGCGCCGCCGCCGATCCTCGCCACGCTACACTGATGCTGCTGCGCAAGGTGCGCGCCGATGCACGGCTGGCGTCGCTTCTCGCGCAGCAAAGCACACCGATTGCCACACAGGCGGCGCCGTTCATCGATCTTCGCGCCGCGCCGAAAAGCCATCCTCGCGACGAGCGCGAATTGCGACGTTTCCGCCGCCGCCTTGCCGAGCGCGGCGAATGCCGCTTCACGCTGCTGGCCGGCGAGGATGCGCGTCGCGCCACGGTCGAGGCGCTGACGCTCAAGCGCGCATGGCTCGCCGAGCGCGGCCTGCCAAGCAGCGTCATCGGCAATGCGGACTGGGACGATGCGATCGTGGCCATGGCCGGCGATGCCGGTCTCGTGCGCGTCGCGCGGCTGAGCGTCGGCGGCAGCACCGCCGCGCTCGAAGTCGCATTGCTGCATGGCGGTCGCTGGCACGCCTTCATCGGTGCGCGTGCGGCGAAATTCGAGAAAGCCGGTCCCGGCCACGTGCAAATGGCCGAGACGATTGCCGCCTGCCGCGATCGCGGCATCTCCGTCTACGACCTGCTGGCGCCGAGCGACCCCTACAAGCGCGCCATCGCGCATGACGCCGTCGTCCTCAACGACTACGCGATGGCGCTGACCCGTGTCGGCGGCATCGGGCTGGCGCTGGCGCCGCTGCTGCCGTCGCTGAAGCGCACACTCACCCGGCTGCCATGTGGTGTCCGCCGGATACTGTTGCGCGCCGGCAGTTCCGCGTAGACGTAGAATATGCGCCAAAAGCGTGAACCTGTTTTGAGCGACGGTGCTGTAACCGTCATACCCCTTCGATAACGTCAGCGCCGGCCTTCATTCCGCCGCATCGGCAAGGCTAATCCGACGGCATCCATCGCTTTCGCCGGAGCGTCCGGCGCATCTGTTCAGACCATGTTGCCCGAACCATTCCCTGCCGCCCGTCGTCTGGCCGTCGCGATGCTGGGAGGCGTAATGTTGTCGCTGCTGCTCGCTCTGCCGGTACAGACAGCCCGCGCGCAGCCTGTTCCATCTTCTCAGAACCCGCGGCCGGCAAATCCCGCTGCTACGACAAATCATCCCGTAGCGACGGAGACCGCCACCATCCGCTGGAGCGTACGCAATCGCTTCCGCCTGTTCCGCGATGAACAGGACTTCGTCCAGCAGGTCGCCGCGATGCATGAGAATGGCGCGGCGCTCGGCGTGCTCGCGGCCGAGCGTCGGCTCGAACGCGGGAGCGACGGGCGCGGCTGGGCGCGGCAGGTGGTGACGCGACTATGCGTCGACGGCACGGGCAAATTGCTGGACAGCTGCGAGCGCGACGGCGAGAAGGAGTCCTATCTCGCGCCCACCGACTATGCCGTGCGCGTCGCGCTCGACGGGCCGTCAATGCCAGGCGCCACCTGCGCCTGGACCTTCACCGACACCGAGCTGCCGTCGCAGGAACTCACCATCGACTGCGCCGAAGAGGTGACGATGCGAGTACCGGCCGGCCGCGTCACTCATGCGCGGCTCGACGTGATTCCGAAGGAAGGCCCGGTTCGCCACGCCGAAACCGATATCTCGGTGCGCGACCTGCTGATTGCCGGGCTCGGTGATTCCATCGCCGCCGGCGAAGGCAACCCGGACCAGCCGGTGACACTCGGCGATGACGGCTTCTGCTTCCGTCGCTTCCTCGGAGCCAGCACCAGTCAGTATTATCGTCCCGGCCGTGCCGGCTATCGCGGCGACAAGTCCTGCGCCGCCGGGCCGGAAGGCACCGCCTCCTCTGCCGACACGCAGGACTGGCGCAGTCGCGGCGCCCGCTGGATGAATGCGGCCTGCCACGCCTCGCTCTACGGTTACCAGATGCGCGCGGCGCTCGCTCTGGCGGTAGAGAACCCGCATGTCGCCGTCACCTTCCTGCCGCTTGCCTGCAGCGGCGCGACCATCGCCGATGGCCTGTTCGACAAACAGACGGCACGCGAATGTCCGCTGCGCGGGCGTTGCGCCGGCAGCGTGCCGGGCCAATTGACGCGGTTGCGCGACCTGCTCAAGCGCTCCGGCCGTGGCCTCGACCTGATGCTGCTGACGATCGGCGCCAATGACGTCGAGTTCTCCGGACTCGTCGGCGACGTCATCGTCGAGGCGACCACCGAACGGGCGCTGTCGCGGCGCGGCGGCCTCGTCGTCTCCGCCTCGGAAGCCGACGACCTGCTGAAGACGAAGCTACCAGGCGCTTTCCGCAAGTTGCGCGCGGCGCTCAAGCCCTTGGTCGGCGGCGATCTGCGCCGCGTTGTCTACACCACCTACGGCCATCCGGCGCTGCAGGGGCAAGGCGTCGCCTGTCCCGGCGGCCGCGACGGCTTCGACGTGCATCCGGCGCTCGATGCCGGCGCACAGCGGCTGCGCGACGTATCGGACTTCGTCTCGACGCGTTTCCTGCCAGCAATCAAATCACTCGCCACCTGCAGCGCCGGCACGCTGTGCGAAGATCCGGCGACCGAGCGGATGACTTTCGTCGATGCGCATCAGGCAGCCTTCGCCGAACATGGCTTCTGCGCGCGCGCCGACAGCGATCCAGTCTTCGACCGCAACTGCTTCTCGCCGACCGGCGAGAGCTTCGAACAGGACCAGGCGGCGGCAGCGGAAAGCCCGCTCGCCTGCGACATGCGGCCCGGCGACTATCGGCCCTATGCCTCTCGCGCGCGCTGGGTCCGCACCGCCAATGACAGTTATTTCACCGCAATGACCTATCCGGAGGGCCTCCCGGCGCTGCTGCAGCCACGCGACATCCACGACGCGATGTGGGGCATCGTGAGCGCCGTCTATGGCGGCGCCATCCATCCGACCGCGGAAGGTCATGCGGCGATGGCGGATGCCGTATTACCGCCCGCCCGCGCGCTGCTCGATCTCGATACGCCACCAGAGGTGACGGCCGCGCCGCTAGCACCCGCCGCCGGGCAATGACGGCTACCAGTAGCGCCCCGTCGTCGCGATCAGGATGACGACGGCGCCGAGCAGCAGGTTGACACCGACGATCATGCGGATCTGGTTGAGGCAGCGGCCGGCGGCGGGCACGTCACCGCCGTCAAGCGCAATGCGCAACCGTTTCCACGGCGCGAAGGTCATGTGCAGATAGAGCAGCATCATGACGATACCCACGCCCTGCATCAAATTGATATAAAGCGGCAGCCCCTTGAAGCCACCGAACATCGAGAAGATCATCGCATAACCGCTGACCAGCAGCGCCGCGATGCCGATGCCGACCCACGGCAGGAACCGCTGGAACACCCGCCGCCACAGCGCCAGCCGCACCGGCGCATCAAGCGGCCCCGCCGCCGGACGCAGCACCAGATACGCAAACGCCATGCCGCCGACCCAGAACACTGCGGCAAGCACATGCACGGCAAGCAGGGCAATGGTCATCATGGTTCTCCGCTTTCGTGCGCGTGATGCGCATGCAGGCTATTTCAATTTCAACGGAAAAAGCCATCGCCATGCCCGGACTTGATCCGGACATCCGTCCTTCCTGAAGGGGGGATGGGTTGCCGGGTCTGGCTTGGCAATGACGAACTTCAGGCATTCTCCGTTAAAGCCTGAAAGGCTTCAACTGACGCCGAGCTTCTTCTGCAGGCTGGTCGATGAGGTCGTGTACTGGAAGGTCAGCCGCTTGTCCGGGTAGACATAGCGGTGCGCTTTCTGCGCCATCAGCGCGCCCTCATGGAAGCCGGAGAGGATCAGCTTCAGCTTGCCCGGATAAGTGTTGATGTCGCCGATGGCGAAGATGCCCGGCACGTCGGTCTCGAACGAGGCGGTCTCGACCGGGATCAGATTGTCCTGCAGCGCGATCCCCCAGTTCGCCACCGGGCCGAGTTTCATCGTCAGCCCGAAAAACGGCAGGATAGCGTCGCAGGCGATGCTGACGCTCGATCCATCGTTGCGCTTGACGATTGCCGCCGACACCTGACCGTCGGTCCCTTCCAGCGCCGTCGCCTGGCCGACGACGAAGTCGATGGTCCCGGCCTCGACCAGTGCCAGCATCTTGTTGACGCTGTCGGGCGCAGCGCGGAATTCCTGCCGCCGGTGCAGCAGCGTGATATGCGAAGCGACCGGCGCGAGATTGAGCGTCCAGTCGAGCGCCGAGTCGCCGCCACCGGCGATCAGCAGGCGCTTGCCGCGGAACGCTTCCATCTGTCGCACCGCGTAATACACCGACTTCGCTTCATAAGCCTCGACGCCGGGAATCGGCGGCCGCTTCGGCTGGAACGAGCCGCCACCGGCCGCGACGACGATGACCTTGCACTCGAACACGGTGCCGGCGTCGGTGGTGACGCGGAAACCCGGGTCGCCGATCGTCTCGATCGTCTCCACCATCTCGTTGAGGTGGAATTTCGGATCGAACGGTTTGATCTGCTCCATCAGATTATCGACCAGCCCCTGCGCCGAGACTTTCGGCAAGCCGGGAATGTCGTAGATCGGTTTCTCCGGATAGAGTTCGGCGCACTGTCCGCCAATCTTGTCGAGAATATCGACGAGATGTGCACGGATATCGAGCAGCCCGAGTTCGAACACGGCAAACAGGCCAACCGGCCCCGCGCCGACGATAAGAACATCAGTCTTGATCGGCTCACTCATCGCTTCGCGCTCACCACGTCAATCTCAGCCATTCACCCTCGGTGTCGCCGCGCTTGCCGCCGCGACATTCGCGCTTACGCCTGCCGGTCCGGCGTCGCCACCTTCAGGCCGTCAAGCTCCTGCGTGATCTTGATCTGGCATGACAGCCGCGAATTTGGCCGCACGTCGTAGCCGAAATCGAGCATATCCTCTTCCATCGGGTTGGGATCGCCGACCTTCCCGCGCCATTCCTCGTCAACATAAACGTGGCAGGTAGCGCAGGAGCAGGCGCCGCCGCACTCCGCCTCGATCTCCGGGATATTGTTCTTGATGGCGGTTTCCATCACCGTCGCGCCGATTTCGCCATCCACGGTGCGCGCAGTGCCTTGCGAGTCGGTATAGGTAATCTTGACCATGAAAATCAGGGAAAACAGAGGAATTGAGGGAGGGTGAGGGATCGCGCTCCCCTCATAAAGGCTCGCGGCGGGCGATGCCAGAGCGATTTATTTTAAGTTTAAAGCAACTGCAGATGCGCGATAATCGCTGCCTGCACCTTGGCGAGCGCCGCGGCGAGTTCCGCCACCGCTGTCACCCGCTCCTGCGGCCGGACAGTCCGCTCTACCGCCGCGGCCAGTCCAGCCACCTGACCAGCTCCGACGCCGCGTGCCGCTCCCTTGATGGTGTGCAACGCCATCGGCGTCGCTGCCCCCTTGGCATCGGCGGCAAGCGCCACCGCGAAGGCCTGTGCCTGAGCGGCGAACAGACCAAGAATCTCGACTTCCAGCGCCCGATCGCCAGCCGTCATGCTGCGCAGGTGGGTCAGGTCGAGCACCGCATTTGAGGTATCAAGGTAAGCCTCGGCAGCAAATTCCTGCTGCCCGCCCTTCAGCGCCCGTTGCGCTCGTCGTATGCTGACCATGTGTCCAGTCATGGCACAGCGGACTTAAGGCTTCGCTAGCGTCGGCGCGCGCCTTGTGGGCGGGCCGTTAACATCATCGTTAACGATGATTAAAGAGACCTTACCGGTCCGGTTTCCATCGTTCTGACAAGCCGATAGGATTGGTTAAGAGCCGCCGGGCGAGGCTCCTGGGGGTAGTGGAAGCAGGTTTTCGCGTTCGGGTACGGCCGCATAGAGCGCGTCCGCATCAGCCTGCCGGCGTAAGACAAGGCGAGTTCTCCATGGCGACGAATCCGATCAAGGCCGACGCAAACGAAGCGGCGCTGAACGCCATTGCCGAGGCGATCAATCTGCGCGATGCGGCGACCCGCGACCAGCCGCGCCGAGACCCGGACGATCCGCCGCCAGCCGTCGCCGACCTGTTCTCCGAATCCCACGATTCCGACGACTGGCGAAACAAGGACCAGCCGGCGCACCGCGCCGCCAATGACGACCGCGCAGCAATGGGTGCCATGCTGCAAGCGCTGCAGAACCGCACACGCCGCACCGCCTATGTGGTGGCCACCGTGTTTTCCGTCGTCTGGCTGGCCGGTGGCGGAGCCCTCGCCTGGCTTTACCGCGCCGAACTGTCGAATCTGATCGGCGAGCCGGGCTTGCACCTGGTGCCGTGGGCGGGGATTGCCGCCGGCGCCGTCATCCCGGTCTTGCTTGCCTATGCCGTCGCCCACATGCTGGCACGCGCCGCCGATCTGCGGCTGATCGCCCAGACCATGGCGGAAGTCGCCATGCGGCTCGCCGAGCCCGAAGTCGCCGCGCGCGATTCCATCGTTACCGTCGGCCATGCCATCCGTCGCGAGGTCGCCGCCATGGGCGACGGCGTCGAGCGGGCGCTGGCGCGCGCGGCCGAACTGGAAACGCTGGTCCACAACGAAGTCTCGGCGCTGGAGCGCGCGTATAACGACAACGAAGTGCGCATCCGCGTCCTGCTCACCGAACTGTCGACGCAGCGCGACCAACTCGTCACCCAGGCGGAGAAGGTGCGCAGCGCCATTTCCAGCCTGCACGCCGACGTCACCCAGGACCTTACCTCGGTCGGCGACGTCGTCGCCGAGAAGGTCAGCGACGTAGCGCAGCGCATCACTCGCACGCTGACCGAAAAAGGCGAACACATCACCCTGGCGCTGGGACACGCCGGCGACAGCATGATCGATGCACTCGGCGAACGCGGCGGCACCCTGCTCGACCGCCTGCACAGCACCGGTGAAAGTGCCAACAGCGCCATCGCGCAAGCCACCGACAGGCTCAACACCAGCCTGACCTTCAGGTCTGACGAGGTGCGCAGCGAATTCACGCAACTTGCCGACGACGTCCAGCAATCGCTGTCGTCGCGGCTCGAACAGATCGCACAGTCGCTCTCGCAGCAGTCCGCAGCGGTCGTCGAGCAGATGGCGGCGCGTTCGCAGGAGATGAACGAGGCGCTCGCCGAGACCGGCAACCGTGCCGCCACCGACATCGCCGCGCGCGTCGATGACGTCAATGGCACCTTGCGCAGCGCCGGCGAGACGCTGGTACGCGACCTGGTACAGCGCGGCGGCGATGTGATCGCCCAGCTCGAACAGACCGGCAGCCGCGTCACGGATACAATCATCGCGCGCGGCGGCACGGCCGCCGAGACATTCGCCGAAAACGCCGAGGGGCTTGCCGCGCTCATGGACCGCAGCGCCAACGCGGTCGGCGACATGCTGAGCCAGCGCCAGCAGGCACTCGACAGCATGCTGAACAAGAATACCACCGAGCTCAGCAGCCGCATCATGCGTGACACGGAGACGCTCGGCACGCTGATCACCCGCAACATCGCGGACTTCGACCGCACGGTGAAGACCTATGGCGGCGAACTGGTCGACAAGCTCGGCCAGCACACGCAAGGCATCACCGAGGCGATGCGCACCTATGTCGATTCCTTCGACAGCCGCGTCACCACCAAAACCGAAGAGATCGAAGCCACGCTCGACCAGCGACTGGGACAATTCGAAGCCGCGATGGGGCAGCGCGTCGTCAGCATAGCCACCACGCTCGCCGAAGGCGGCAAGGAGGTCTTTGGCGCCTTCGACAAGCGTATCGCCGAAATCGGCACGCTGGTCGATGGCCGCGCCGCCGAAGCTGCAAGTCTGCTCGGCTCGCGCATCGACGCGATCGACCGCACGCTCGGCGACCGGACACAAGAGATCGCCGGCGCTTTCGACAAGCGTATCGCCGAGATCGGTTCACTCGTCGACACCCGCGCCGGCGAGGTTGCCGGCCTGCTCGGCTCGCGCATCGACGAAGTCGACCGCACGCTCGGCCACCGGGCGCAGGAAATAGCCGGCGCTTTCGACAGGCGCATCGCCGAGATCGGTTCGGTCGTCGACGCCCGCGCCGGCGAAGTCGCCGGCCTGCTCGGCTCGCGTATCGACGCGATCGACCACACGCTCGGCTCCCGCGCGCAGGAGGTCATCGGCGCTTTCGACCAGCGCATCGCCGAAATCGGCAGCGCCATCGATACCCGCACCAGCGCGGTCACCGACCTGCTCGGCACCCGCATCGTCGAGATTGACCAGACGCTCGGCAGCCGCGCGCAGGACGTCGCCAGCAGCCTCGACCAGCGAATCAACCGCTTCGAGGAGTTGCTCGTCGGCCGCACCGAAACCGTCGCCAGCCAGATCGAGGCGCGCGCCGGCAATGCTGCCGACACGCTCAGTGCGCGCGCTCAGCAGCTCGCGCTGACGATCCAGAGTCAGACCAGCGAAGCGGAGAAGTCGCTCGGCGCACTCACAGCCTCGACTGCCGAGACGCTGCGCAGCAATGCCGGCGAGGTCGAGCGCAGGCTGCTCGATGTCAGCACCGAGGTAGCCCGTGCCTTCACCGGCAAGGCGGACGAGATCACCGATATCATGGCGGCGCGCAGCCGCGACATGGCGGACCTGCTCAGCGAAAAGAGCAGCGCGGTGGTCGCCGTGCTCAACGACAAGGGCGCATCGCTGGCGGCCGAGATCGGCGAAGCGAGCATCGGTGCGGTGCAGGCAATAGAGGCCAAGACCGTCGGCCTTGCCCGCTCCATCGCCGAAAACGCGGATCATCTGGCACGCACGCTCAGCGCCGCCAGCAACGATGCCAGCAGCACGGTCCAGCGCACGCTCGGCGAATTGCAGGCTGTCACCGCCGCCGCGATCGAGCAGTCAAAGCAGACCGCATCCGGCGCGGTTTCCGAGATCCTGGAAACGCACGGCATGCTGCGCGCCGACACCACCGCGATGTTCGAGCGGCTGCGCGAAGCCAACCTGATGTTGCAGGAGGTGCTCTCCGGCTCGCACGAGAACATCAGTGCGCTGGAACACACGATCATGTCGCGCGTCGCCGATTTCGTCTCGGCGATGAACGAGGTAAACAAGACGCACGGCGCCGCCAACATGCAGATGGAAAACAGCGTCGCCACCTTCCGCGATCTCGCCGGCCGCGTCGTGACCGACCTGAACCAGATCGCGACGCAGTTTGACACCCATGGCCGTGCACTTGCCGATGCGGTGGCACTGGTCGATACTAGCAACGAGCGTACCGAAACGGCGGTCAACGAGCGGCGCAAGGCGCTCGACGCACTGGTCTCCACGCTCGACATGCGCACTGGCGATCTCGACCAGCGGCTGCAGCGCTTCCAGTCGCTGCTCGACCAGTCGCTTGATGCCGCGTCACAGCGCGCACGCGACATTGCCCGCGTCGTCTCCGACAGCAGCGCCGAGGGTACCCGCACCGTGGCGGAGCAGTTCGAACAGATCCGCGAGGCAACCGAAGAGCAGTTCCAGCGCGCCCTCACCCTGTCGCAGGAACAGTTCAGCCGCGTA
>DATMEV010000103.1:0-13389 GCA_035556795.1 Pseudolabrys sp.
TTTTTCGGGAAATTCCGGCGGCGCATCTCCGGTGGGCATATCGCCGGCGAGCTGAACGTAAAGAAGTTCATCAAGTTCATTGTTATTATTTGAGCCGGAATCGTTCGCGCCGACCACGACTTCCGGCAAACCAATCGCGCCGCTCGTCCATTATCCGCCGTCCGGATGCCTGGCCGGGACGCGCGGCTGGTTCGGACTGTATTTCTGTTCGGCTGCGCCGAGCGGATCCCAGCGGGGATCGATCAAAGCGAACCGCGCCAACGGCTCCGGCCGCAGGAAACGCGCGGCATCCGGCCCGAGCCAGAGAGATGTCGGACGCAGCCAGCGGCGGCGCTGCCGCGTGATGACATCGTCAGAAAAATTGCAAGTCATATCGGTGACCGCGCGGATGCGGGACGACGCCGGCGCGGCAGCGGCTCCGCCGCCTTCCCTCCGCACAGCACGGCGAAGCGGCGTTCCGCATCGGCGCGTGCGCGCGAAGGCCGCGGCGCCTGTTTCAGCGCATCCTGTTTGAGAGCATGCAGCCGCGCGCCGTTGAGCAGCGGAAAGGTGACGATGGAAATCTCCCACAGATCGACGATGTCGAGCTTGCGGATGCGCGTCTTCGGATCGATGCGCGCTTTCACCGTCTTGAAGCCGATCGACAATCCGTCGATGGCGCCGCCGCGCACCAGCGACAGCAATTCACGCCCGCGCTGCACATCTGGAATGAGCCGACCGCGCGCATAAAGCCCGCGATGATCCTCGCGCAGTTCGAGCCACACGCCGACGGGCTCCGCCGGATCGTGCTGGAACAGCATCGGGATGCGGCGGATATTGCGCGTGCGCAGGCTCGCGGCGAAGGCGCCGGGCATCATCATATCGCGCGCCTGGTCGATTTCGCCGAACAGCGAGGCATAGCCTTCGACATTGCCGTCGGCATCGATGCTGGTGCGCGGGCGGAAGAGATTGACGATCGTCGGATCGGCAGGAGCAAGCATGACGGCCTCGCGCACAACAGCCGTCCATCGCGCCGGATGGACTCCGGCGGCGTCGAACAGCCAGCCAAGATGGAAAAGCGATGTCGTTGAAACGACGTCGGATGGATCGCCGCTTCCGGCGGCGGCGCCGGCCGGACGTCAGCTCTTGCGTGCGCGCTTCGGCCTGACGTTTCTGCTCACCCTGCCCGCCGCCTTGCCCATTTTGGTCGCGTTGCGCTTCTGCGCGCGGTCGAGATGGCGAAGAAATTCGCGGAAGACGACCAGATGGTCGCGCCCGTTTTTCGATGGCGGCTTCGCGCTCTTGGTTTCGCTGATGCTGCGCAGAACGGTGTGAAGCGTGTCCATGCCTGCCTCGGTTAGCGGTTGTTGAACGTGTCGTTGAAGCGCGCCAGCTCGCGCACGAAGTCGTCGAAGCGCCGCGCCGCCTGCGCCAGTTCGCGCAGCGCGAACCAGGCGAGCGCGCTCGCCGTCAGCGCCCACAGCAACAGCGCGACATGCGCGAGGTCGCCGCGCGCGGCAAAGATGTCGATCAGGTCGGACATGGGCGTTTATCCCGCCGTCATGGCCGGTTCGATTCCGGGCATGACGGACTCAGCGAAACGGCGAATGCGCGCTTTGATCCGCACATTCATGCCGCAGGCACCGTTCCTTCAGCCGAAGACGTCGCCGCCCTCGATCTCGCCGTAGCCGGTGGCGACGCGCTTCTCGTTGACGGTCAGGAACGGCGCATCGGTGACGCGCTGCCATAGCGCCAGGCGGTCGGCCGACAGCGCCTCGATGCGGTCGGTATCGACCGAAAGCCGCAGGTCGGGCGACGCGCCGAACGCCGGCGCCAGCCACTGCGTCAGCGCCGCGCCGATCCGCGTCGCCAGCGGCAGCACCGTCGAACGCCACAGCGTGCGGTTGGCCTCCTGATAATTGGCGTAGGTATTGTCGCCGGGAATGCCGAGCAGCATCGGCGGCACGCCGAAGGCGAGCGCGATCTCGCGCGCCGCGGCGTGCTTGGCCTCCATGAAGTCCATGTCCTTGGGGGAGAGCGCCATCGCCTTCCAGTCGAGCCCGCCTTCCAGCAGCAGCGGCCGGCCGGCATTCGCCGCGCCCTGATATTGATCGGACAATTCCTTCTTCAGCCGCTCGAACTGCCCGTCGGAGAGCACCGCGCCGTCCGGCCCGGAATAGACCAGCGCGCCGGAGGGCCGCGCCGCATTGTCGAGCAGCGCCTTGTTCCACTTCGCCGCGGCGTTGTGCGTGTCGACTGCCACCGCTGCCGCTTCGAGCGGCGACAGGCCGTAATGGTCGTCGAGCGGATTGAACGCCGACAGATGCAGGATCGGCGGCAGCGGCGGCGCGCTCTGGTCGAAACGCAGGCCACGCCCGGCGACGGCATAATCATATGCCTCCGGCCAGCCGTCGGCGCCCGGCACCACGCGCATGCGGTCGGGCCGCAGCGCGTGCAGTTCGCGCACCGGCCCCTGTCCGTCGAGCGTCACCGCCTCGACATAGGCATTGCCGGCGAGCAGCAGATGCGCGGCGACGGTTTCCAGAAACGCCGCGCCGTCCTGGCGCGGATTGGGCGCGGCGAGAAGATCGAGCAGCGGATGCGCATCGTGCTCGCGCGCGCCCTCGTGCAACATGAAGGTGACCGAACCGACGCTATCGGCGACGAGCCGCACCGCGCGATGCACGATGGCGTTCTTCACATAGCCGGCGCGCGCCAGCGCCGCGTAATCGCGCGGCGTCCATCGCGCCCGGCCGCCAGGCTCGAAGGCCAGCACCTGCGCGGTGCGCGAGGCTTTGGATTCGGTCGGCGCAAGCAGATGTCTGAGACGGTGGAGCATGGGACGATCCTCGATGATGTCGTGCAAACACGATGCGTCGCCGCCGGCTCATGCCGGCGCACGCATTGCAGGTGTTGATGAACAGGTTCTGTTGAACGCCGCGAGCGCGATGGATGCGCGGACCAAATCTACGGCGAATGATTTTTTGCTGGCTGACTTGCCACAACAACAATGCGGAGCAATCAAAGCCTAAGGATACGAAAATAAAAAACCCGCCAAACCGGCGGGTTTTCAAATCTTCTGCGAAAGACGTTTAAGCAGCTTTTTTCAGATTCTCAGCGAGTTTGGCGGCTTTACAAGCTGGATCATTAGAGCCGAAAAATGAGGTGCGCTTAAATGCATCTACGCCAATAGCTTCAATTGCAGTGGCAAACGCATTCCACAGAGCGGCCCTAAATTCCGTTTTCTCAATTGGGCTCATGACGATCTCCACTCCTGCAGCGAACCTCAATACAATACATTCGCTACGCTTTAGTTACACAAAAAGCTATGGCGCACGAGTGACATATAGCCATGCCCCTCGCATCTCAACACTTTCAAAACGTGAAATTTTTGCAAGAGAGCCCCGCACAGCGCGGAAAAAATTAAAATCCTCTGGACTTCGGAGATGAAGCTTTATCTCACGGGCTATCATAACCCCTTGAGAAAGCTCGATTATTCCAAAAAATAAGTCTACTAGACAGTCAATATAAACCGTCGTTGCCAATGTTCCGAAATCGAGTTCAGGGGATACCGTAACCATACGGACACGGAGCACCGGCTCTGGATGCCCCGGTAGTGGGGTACAGTTGGCCTGGCATATGACAGCCGCCAGATCATCTCCTTTCTGAACCGCAAAAATGCCTGCCCGCTCCTCCGGCTTGGCAGCAAGTTGGTCGAGAACTAGAAATGTGCCTTGCGCATATAAATCAAAATCTTCTCCCACGTCTTCGCATTGCTGGCGCCATCCCGTTTTCAAGCGGTTGTACGAGCCGTCAGAATTTAGAAGCTGAACAAGAGACATGGCAACCTTAGCGAGAATCGATTGAAAAAAGCTACCTGAGAGCTGCTCAGAAGTCCAAGTTGGAAAAAATTACCTATTTGATTTCGTCGACGGGTTCTCTTCAGTAGCTCCTCTATCGGTATCCGCTACAGCCCCCGCACGCGCGGGCGTCCTTTCGGGCCGAGGCACAGCGCGGTGAGCGCCCAGACCAGCGCGTCGAGCCGGTCGGGTGAGCGGCCGGAGGACAGGCCGTCGAGGCCGAAGTCGCATAGTTCGTCTTCCAGCGCCGGAAACGTACCAGCGTGGCGCACGCGGCCCTGCTCGTAGAGCGCGGCAACCGGCTCGGCGCGCAATCGCTTGCCGCGCGTCGCGCGCACCGCGATCACCGGCACGGCGGGATCGCATTCGGCGATCACCGCGCGCACCATCTCGCCGCCCATATTCACCTCGGCGACGAGCGCGTCAGCCTCGAGCCGTCGCCACAGCGCCACCGCGCGCGCCGCCCACGCCGCCGGCGACAGGCCGCCGGCGCTGTCGTCGGCGAGCACATAGACATCGCCCTCGCCGGTGACGCCGGCGGCAACGATGCCGCAGGCGTCGGCGCCTTCGCGTGACGAGGCCGGCGGATCGACGGCGACGACGATGCGCGCCAAGGATGGCACTTCGGGCGGCACCCCGCGCACGCGCGCGGCCTCGATGGCAGCGCGCGACCACAGCGCATCCGGCCGCTCCTCGACGATCTCGCCGTCGAGTTCCTGCCGCCCGAGCCGCGTGCCGGCATAGCGCGACACCACGGTGTCGAGAAACGCCGGCGCCAGATGAAAAGCGTTGTCCTGCGTCGCCGCGCGGGTGACGGCAGTCGCCGGATCGGCGATCAGCCGTTTCAGCAAATCGATCGGCCGCGGCGTAGTGGTGATCACCTGCCGCGGCCGCACGCCAAGGCGCAGCCCGAACTGCAGCATGTCGAAGGTTGCTTCGGCATGGCGCCACTTGGCGATCTCGTCGCACCAGGCGGCCGAGAATTGCGGACCGCGCAGGCTGTCGGGATCCTCCGCGGAAAAGGCCTGCGCCACCGCGCCGTTCTTCCATTCGAGACGGCGGCGCGAGGGCGTCCACACCGGCCGCTCCCAGCGCGGATGCACGGCGAGCAGGCCGGAGACGCCCTCGATCATCACTTCGCGGGCGTCGTGTTCCGTTTCACCGACGAGCGCGATGTGGCCCGACGAGGCGAGGAAGTCCGGATCGTCGCCCATGACCAGCGCGCGCACCCATTCGGCGCCGAGCCGCGTCTTGCCGGCGCCGCGCCCGCCGAGCACCAGCCAGGTGGTCCATTGTCCGCCGCCCTGCGCCGCGTCAGGCGGGCGCTGATGCGGATGGGCGAACTGTCTCCAGTCCGCTGTCCACCGGCCGATCCAGCCCGTCGGCAGCATCGCCGCGAGCTCCAGCTTCTCGTCGGGCAATAATCGCTTCCATGTTTCGGACAAGAGCCAGGCGGAACTCGTCGATATCGCGAGGTCCGCGGTCGTCGTTGCTGTCGTCATGGTCGGGCCCGGCCTGTTCGGCATCGTGGTTGCTGAGGTCGCGCAGCACTTTCGCCAGCGCGGCAAGAACGCGCGCATCGCGTTCGCATTCCGCCGGCGTGCGCGCCGCCTCGCCGATGCGACGCTCGATCTCCTCGATCTGCAATGTCGCGGTCCTGAAGAACGAGGCGACGAGCGCGGCGCGGCTGCCGGGCGCATGCCCCGCGCCGGTCACAGCGGCGGATGACGCAGGCGGCGGCAAGGACGGCGGCAAGGACGGCATCGGCAATCTCCTCTTCGGCAATCGGCACGGCCGCAAAAAACGCACCGGCGCGGATGGCGCCGATGCGTGTGCGTGCATGACCCGCGCGGGATCGCGCGGTGCAACGATCAGGTGATGAACAGATACCAGAGCACGGCGAGAACCACGGCAACCGCCACCATGCTCACCGTCAATACAATGAGCACGCTCGGTCCGCGCTCGCCCTGCCGCGCTTCCCTGGCTGTTTCGACGATTCGGCCTTCTCGTGTGATCTGAACCATGCAGCCTCGCTTCGCGGCCGTCGATTCAGCCGCCCTTGAACGATCAAATGCAGTCGCGACGACAACGTCCGGCGCGACGGAAGCGTTCAGATGCATGTGTGGAGCATGTGCAAACCCTACCCGACCAGCGTTACGCTGTCAAGACTATTTTCCTAGGATTTTTTACTTTTATTGCCGCGACGGTTCCGCCGGCGGCCATGCCCGTGTTTCCATCGGCGGATCAAATGTTTGAGGCCGGCAACGAAGCGTGGCGGCGCGGTGTTATTGTCGATGGAGAACGCCACGGCACTTCCCGCCCGGGATTGGCGGCTCGTGGAACGCCTTGATCGGCGCGGAGCGGCCGGCGTCGTCGCCTGATCGGCTTTGCAGGCAGCCATTCCGGAGGCAACCATGCAGACAGAAACCAGCATTTCCCCCGCCCCGCAGCCGGCGCACAAGGATCATGCCCCGCATCACGCCCTGATCGCCAGCGACCGGATCGAAGGAACACCGGTCCGACGCTCGAACGGCAGGAAGATCGGAACCATCCAGCGCATCATGATCGACAAGCTGAGCGGTCGGGTCGCCTATGCCGTGCTCAATTTCGGCGGCTTCCTCGGCGTCGGCACGCAGCATCTGCCGGTGCCGTGGTCGCTCATCAAGTTCAATCCGAAGCTCGAAGCCTACGAACTCAACCTCACCGACGATGAACTGGCGAAGGCTCCGTCCTATGCCGCCGATGAGGAGTTCGACTGGGGCGACCGTTCCGCCGAAATCGCGCTGCGGAACTATTACCGGATGCCGCGCTACTGGGGCGTCTGACGGAGTGGACGGCCGGACGCCTCACCCGGCGCGCCCGCATCTCAAGGCTTCCGGGGGCGCGCCGCGTCCGCGCGGCGGCGGAACCGCACCGGCGGCTCCCGTGTTGAAAGACGCGCATCTGCGCGTGGAGAGACCGTTATGACGAGCGTTCACAAACATACGTCGCACCACCCCACGAAGAAGCACTCCGGCATCTCGCACATGGGGATGATGGGAGACGGCACCGAGGAACAGAGCCTCGGTGAACGGGGCGACCCATCAAAACGGATCAAGAAAAAGGACGTCGCGACGGCGTTCAGCAAGAAACCGCACAAAAAGGCCTGAGCTTCGTTTCCGCGTTCGTCCCGCGAGAGCGGGGCGAACGCTGCGGCGCCGACTGCATGCATGGCGCGCCGATGGCGTGCGCGGCGTTGCGCACGCTCCGTTCCAGATCTTTCAAGTCTTCCAAATCTTCCAGGCCCGGCGCACTGCGCGTTATACGCGCAACGCAAAACTAGCGGGGCGCAACGCTATGGCAGGACGCCGGCTTGCTGCCCAGATCGTCCCAGAAGAATCCGCATTTCGAGCAACCGCCGAGGCTCAGGGCAACGGCGGCAAGCGCCAGCCCGGCAAACATATGCCGCAGCACGCGCGATAGACGGTATCGGTGACGTGAAACCGGCCCCATGCTGGCGACCCCTCGTGTGCCGGCCAGTGTAGCGCAGCACCAAACGCCGTCAAAACCGTTTTCCGGTCGCGTCGTCGCGCGAGACGGCTGCCGATTCCGCCGGCGGCGAAAGGCCCCCGGCGCCCCGTCTTCGATTTCGTTATTTCTTCCTGCGCCCGAAGCGCGGCGGCGCGGCGGCCGGGCCGCGCAGCGCCCGCTCTTCCATCGCGATCAGGAAACAGATGCCGAAGGCGAGCACCAGCGCCACCGCGAGGAACACGAAGCGGAAGGCGGTGGCGAGATCGTGCCCCGCTGCCGCCTGCGCCAGCGACTCGACGATGACGCCGCTGGTGTCGCCGCTCAGCGCGCCGAGCACGATGGCGCCGAGCGCCGCGACAACGATCGAGGAGAACAGCGAACGGAAGAAATTTCCGGCGCCGGTGGCGATCCCCATCTGCGAGGCGGCGACCGCGTTCTGCATTGCCACGGTGGCGATCGGGAACACCAGGCCGAGCCCGAGCCCGGTGATCGCCAGCAGCACGATCACCACCGGCATCGGCAGCGTCTCCGGCCACAGCGCCAGAACCGACAGCGCGACGATCCCCTCGAAGAAGCCGGCGATGCCCATCCGCTTGTAATGCGTGACATACATCATCGCCCGCCCCGCGATGGTCGAGGCGATGACGGTACCGCTCATCAGCGGAATCAAGGCGAGCCCGGACTGGCTGGCGGACAGCCCCTGCACCACTTCGAAATACAGCGGCACGAAGATCGTCATGCCGACCAGCGCGCCCATGGCGCAGGCGCCCGACAGCGCGGCGCTGCGCACCACCGGATTGCCGAGCACGGCGAGCGGCAGGAACGGCTCGAGCGCGGTGACGAGCCGCAGCGAAAACAGCAGCCAGGCGATCAGCGAGCCGAGCAGCAGCGCGCCGATCGGCACCGAGATCCAGTCGTAGCGACGGCCGCCCCAGGTCAGCGCCAGCAGCAGCAGCACCGCGCCGACGATCATCAGCGCCGCGCCGATGAGATCGAGCGAATGGCGGCGCGGCTGATATGGCACGCGGCGCAACACGTAATTGCAGGCGACAAACGCCGCCAGCCCGATCGGCAGATTGATCCAGAAGATCAGCGACCAGTCGATATGTTCGGTGAGGAAACCGCCGAGCACCGGCCCGCCGACCGAGGAGGTGGCGAACACGGCACTGATATAGCCCTGATAGCGACCGCGCTCGCGCGGCGTGACGATGTCGGCGATGATCGTCTGGGCAAGCGCGATCAGCCCGCCGCCGCCGAGCCCCTGCAGCGCGCGCGCCAGGATCAGCGCCAGCATGTTCGGCGCCAGCGCGCAGGCGACCGAGCCGACGACGAAGATCGCGATGCCGACCAGCATCAGCCGCCGCCGGCCGTAAATGTCCGACAGCTTGCCGTAGAGCGGCGTCACCGCCGTGCCGGTGAGCAGATAGGCGGTCACCACCCAGGCGAGATTCTCCACGTCGCCGAAATGCTGGCCGATGGTCGGCAGCGCCGTCGCGACGATGGTCTGATCGAGCGCGCCGAGGAACATCGCCACGCCGATGCCGATGACGACGCCGCGGACCTCGACATGGGTGAGCACCTTGGCCGGCGTGTGCCGGGCCGGCGCTTCGGCGGCGGCGTTGTCGCGGGCCTTGTCGCGCGGCGCGGGATGATCGGGGGTTCTGGCGGTCATGGCAAAGGCACGGAACCGGCGACGCGAGGATGGGCGCCTGCAATGACGCATCGCTGGCGGCTTGGCAATGGGCGACCGGCGCGGGCCTGCCATGAACAGCCGGACACGGAGGGAGCCGGGCACGGACAAAACCGAACACAAGGTCGAACGCGAAGCCGCCGC
The DNA here is from genome assembly GCA_035556795.1 of Pseudolabrys sp. Lineage (GTDB taxonomy): Bacteria > Pseudomonadota > Alphaproteobacteria > Rhizobiales > Xanthobacteraceae > Pseudolabrys. The sequence continues at coordinate 9,184 of DATMEV010000103.1, forward strand.
CGCGCCCTACTCCGCGCCGTCGCGCAGCAGGTTGCGCTGGATCTTGCCGGTCGGCGTGCGCGGCAGCGCCGCAACATAGGCGATGGCGCGCGGATATTTATACGGCGCGATGCACGCGCGCACCCGCTCCTGCAGCGCCAGCGTCAGCGCCTCGCCGGCGGCGGCCGTATCGGCGAGCACGACGAACGCCTTGACGATCTGCCCGCGCGCCGCATCGGGCACGCCGACCACCGCACATTCGCGGACCGCCGGATGGTCGAGCAGCACCTCCTCCACCTCGGCGCCGGAAATGTTGTAGCCGGCGGAAACGATCATGTCGTCGGTGCGCGCGTGATACCAGAAGCAGCCCTCGGCATCGGCGGTGAAGGCGTCGCCGGTCAGGTTCCAGCCGTCGCGCACATAGGCGCGCTGGCGATCCGTGTCGTCGAGATAGCGGCAGCCGGTCGGGCCGCGCACGGCGAGCCGCCCGACGGTGCCTGGCGGCACGTCGTTCATCGCCTCGTCGACGACGCGCGCCGCGTGGCCGGGCAGCGGCCGCCCGCAGGGACCGGGCGTCGCCTCCCCCGCCGGCATCGCCACGAAGGCATGCAGCATCTCGGTCGAGCCGATGCTGTTCTGGATGCGCAGGCCGGTCGCCGCGCGCCACATCTCCCAGACCGACGCCGGCAGGTGCTCGCCCGACGAGATGCAGGTGCGCAGCGCGCCGAGATCGTGATCCGGCACCTGCGGCGTCATCGTGCGGTAGAGCGTCGGCACGGTGAACAGCGTGGTGACGCGCCGGCGCGCCATCGCATCGAGCAGCAATTCCGGCTTCGCCTGTTCCAGCAGCACCGCGGAAGCGCCGTGGCGCAGCGGAAACAGCAAGAGCGCGCCGAGCCCGAAGGTGAAGGCGAAGGGCGCGCTGCCAGCGAACACGTCGTCCGGCGTGGTGCGCAGCACCGGCTGCCACGCATCGCAGATCGAGAGCACGTCGCGATGGAAATGCATCGTGCCCTTGGCATTGCCGGTGGTGCCCGACGTGAAGGCGATCAGCGCCACGTCGTCGTGCGAGGCGACGACATCGTCGAAGGTGCCGCTCTTCCTTGCCGCGCGCGCTTCGAGCCCGTCCGCCGCATCGCCGTTGAAGCACAGCATGCGCAGCGGCGCGCCGGTCGCGTCGAGTTCGTCGCGCAACGCCGCGTCGCACAGCGCGAAGCGTATCTGTGCCTTGTCGACGACATAGGACAGTTCGCGCGCCCGCAGCAGCGGTATGGTGGCAACCGCGATGCCGCCGGCCTTGAGCACCGCCAGCCAGCAGGCGGCGAGCATCGGCGAATTGGCGGCGCGCAGCAGCACGCGGTTGCCCGGCACCAGGCCGAGATCGTCGGTAAGCACCGCGGCGATGCGGTTGGCGCGATCGAGCAGTTCGGCATAGGTCCAGATTTCGGTGGCGGTGCCGAGCGCCGGCCGAGCGCCATGCCCCGCCGCCACCGCGCGATCGAGCAGTTCCGTCGCGGCGTTCATCCGGCGCGGATAGTCACCGCCCGGCGGCGGATGGAACACCGGCCACAGTTCGGCCGGCGGCAACCGGTCGCGCGCGAAGCTGTCGGGAAAGGCGGAAGGATCGAGCATCGATAAGGGCCGCGCATCCATGGTAGCATCCGGCAGGGTTCACACTCTGGATGATTTTGCCATGTGGCGTCCACCGGAACGCATCCAGCACCAGCCGACGCGCGGCCATGTGCCGACGCAGGCGGAAGCCGCCGCCTCGCGCCTGTTCTCCCCGGTCGCCATCGGCAAGCTGACGCTGAAGCAGCGCACCTGGGTGCCGGCAATGGTGCCGTGGCGCGCCACCGAGGACGGCTTCGTCACCGACGACGTCATCGACTGGTACGAGCGCTTCGCCCGCGGCCGCCCCGGCGCGCTGGTGGTGGAGGCCACCGGCATCCGCGACGTGCCGAGCGGCCCGCTGCTGCGCATCGGCCACGACCGCTTCCTGCCCGGCCTGCGCCGCCTCGTCGAGACGGTGCGCAAGGCGAGCGGCGGCGAGACGAAGCTGTTCATCCAGATCATCGATTTCCTGTCGATCCGCCGCCGCCCGGCGAAGGACAAGTTCCTCGCCCGCTTCCTCGCCATCACCGATGCGCACCGCGCCGCGCTCAACCTCACCGACGACGCGGCGATCCGTGCGCAACTGCTGACGCTAGACGACGACGCTCTCGCGCGCGTGCTCTCGCCGCGCGAACTGGAAAGCCTGCAGTTCGGCCATCGCGAGCGCGTCACCGACACCGACCTGCCCTATATCGCCGACCTGCCGCGCGTGCTGCCCGGCCTGTTCGCCGACGCCGCCGGCCGCGCGCAGGATGCCGGCTTCGACGGCGTCGAGCTTCACTATGCGCACGCCTATACGATGGCCTCGTTCCTCTCGCGCACCAATACGCGCGACGACGGATATGGCGGCGCGCGCGAGAACCGCGCGCGGCTGCCGCTCGAAGTCTTCGCCGCGGTGCGCCGGCGCGTCGGCGCCGATTACGTCGTCGGCTGCCGCTATCTGGCGGAGGAATGCATCGCCGGCGGCAACGAAACCGACGATACGGCCTGGTTCGGCGTCGCCTTCGCGCGTGCCGGCATGGATTTCATCTCCACCTCGCGCGGCGGCAAGTTCGACGACGCCAAGCAGCCGGGCGTCGGCGCCGCCGCCTATCCCTATACGGGGCCGAGCGGCTACGAATGCATGCCGCAATACATCTCCGATGCGCGCGGCCCCTTCGGCCGCAATGTCGGGCCGACGAAGCAGATCCGCGCCGCGATCCGCGCCGCCGGGCTGGCAACGCCGGTGGTCTGCGCCGGCGGCATCCACAATTTCGAAATGGCGGAGGCGCTCATCGCCGACGGCACCTGCGACATCGCCGGCGCGGCGCGTCAGGCGCTCGCCGATCCCGACTGGGCGCGCAAGATCCGCCTCGGCCGCGGCGACGAGGTGCGGATGTGCGAATACACCAATTACTGCGAGGGCCTCGACCAGAAGCACAAGGCCGTCACCTGCAAACTGTGGGACAAGGAGGCGCTCGGCCCCGCCGTCAAGCGCACGCCCGACGGCAAGCGTCGCGCCACCGCCCCCGCCTGGGAGCCGTAGCCGGCGGCGCCCCTGTTTTCCTCGTGATGCAGCGTCACGGCTGGCCGGAGCAAATCCCGCCAGGAGGCAACGCGAGACGTCGCCGCCCTTTCAGTTGGCGGCAACCCGCTCGACGATCTCGACGCGGCGGTTCTTCACCCGTCCGTCTTCGCTGCGGTTGCTGGCGACCGGCGCCATCATCCCCGCCCCCGCAGCGGTGACGCGGCGCGCGGCGATGCCGAAATCCGCCGCCAGCGCCTGCGCCACCGCCTGCGCCCGGCGTTGCGACAGCGACAGGTTATAATCGAAGGCGCCCTGCGCATCGGTGTGACCGACGATCAGCACATCGAGTTTCGGATTGTTCTTCATCAGCATGCCGAGCTGCTCGATCTGCTCGCGCGATTGCGCCTTGATCTCGGCCTTGTCGAAATCGAAATAGATGCCGTAGATCGCAACGCGGCCGTCGCGCGCCAGCTTCTGCTGCATCTCGTCCGATTTCACCACCGCGATCTTGCCGCTGTCCATCGGCTTGCCTTCGACGATGGTCACCGCCAGATGCGGCGTCAATGGCGTCGACCCGCTCGCCTTGGTTTCCACACCGAGCATCGCGACTGTCACCACGCCCTGCGCATCGTTGCGCTCGGCAAGCAGATAAATGAGGGATTCCCAGGTCGGCGGCAGGCCGACAGGGCCGCGACCGGCGGTCCAGAACGTGGACACGTCCGTGACCGCACAGTCCTTCGTACGGCAGAAGAGCGTGATCTCGAATCCCTTGGCGCGCAGCGCCTGTTCGTGGTTGCGCATGACTTCCAGAAGGGAACGCTCGCCCGGCCCCTCGTAGCGGAACGCCGTCAGCTTGCCGGCGACCGGCTTGCGCCACGTCTCCGGCGCCTTGGCGTTGCCGCGCGCCATCGGCCGGTCCGGCAGGCTGATTTCCTCGTAGGCCTTGCGCTCGAAGGCGGTGATGACCGACCCTTGGTAGCGTCCGACCAGCGGGTGATCCGACGATCCACGGATATCCGTCTTCTGCGCCAGAGCGGCGGATGTCCCGCCGACGATCAGCGCCAGCAACGCGACGGCAATGCCCTTCATCGTCTCCCTTTCCAGTTTGC
>DATMEV010000104.1:0-48622 GCA_035556795.1 Pseudolabrys sp.
CTCGATGTTGCCCTGCTTCATTTCCTCGATCATCATCTCGACCGATTGCTTTTCGGCAGCAGGCGATGGTTCGAATTTGAGATTGCGGGTGAAGCCGTTTCGTCTGTCCGGCTGCGCATACATGACCATGCTAAGAAAGCCCTTGTAGGGCGGCCGCACGCGAAAATCGAAAAAGCGCATCGTGTCTCTCTCCACTCGGCGTCACTATCGGATCAAGGGTCGCAACGACGATTATTTGGTTAGTCCATGTAATCATGTAGCAAAGTCTTAGATAACAATGTTTGTAGCAATGTTTGTGCCAGCGATGCTGGCCCGGTCGGGCCCGGGGGATGACGATACTGCGTTGGCGCCGCTAGACGGCTGATAGGGTGATCAACGGTATCGTGAGCAGTGTCATGGCGATGGGTATATTCTCCGTTGCATCCTAGATGCCCTCAACCGATAATTCCTAAGCCAATGTACTCAAGCTTAATCACCAGGCCAGCAGCAGAGGGCGAGGAGTGGTCGTTCTGATTATGTCGCCTGGAGGGACATATGCGTGCGACGAGGACAGGCTGCGCCTGAAATAGAATCGGAACGGCTAGGCGCAGCATCGGAGTTGCGCCCACCTGTCCGGAACAGCCTCTGATCAAGGCCCTGATCAAGGCCTTGATCGTGTTGCAGGTGATGTCTGCTTGCCTGAGCTCTTGGTACGGTCCTTGCTATCGAGGACTTTAGCAAAAACGATAACTTCGTGGGACGCCATGCCGGATCAGGTCACGCGATTTTTGTATATCGCGCAGCTTTCTATCCCAAAGGAATTGGAGGAACGCTTTGCCGAGCTTTACGATAGGGAGCACATCCCCTCGTTGATGCAAGTGCCGGGCGTGCATTCTTGTGTTCGTCACAGACTCGTCTGGAGCGATAGCGAGCAGATGCCGGAATACCTCGCGGTCTACGAGGTCGACCATGCTGACGTTCCGAAGTCGGATGCCTGGAAGACGGCATCGAACCACGGTGATTGGCTGACAGAGATCCGGCCACATCTGACGGTTCGTCGGCACGGCGTGTTTGAAAAAATCAGGGAATTCGTCCCGCGGTGAATTGATTTAGATAATAATTTTGGACCCGGCCGTACGGTGCTTTTGAACCAGATGCCAGTTCGCGTGAAGCAATGCGCCTGCGCAGGCAGCTTTAGCTCCACTTCTGATTCCATCGGGAGTGAAATGGCTCAAGAGGGGAGCTGAATGCTCTCATATGGAGAATAGCGTTGAGCGAGGATGAAAGACGAATCCTGAAGCGAGATCGGCACCCGCATATCCTCAAGCCAATTAGGTTTCGTGGGGTTGAAGCGAAAAATCGTATCATGCTGTCGCCGATGTGCCAGTATTGTGCGACGGACGGAGTGCCGGATGACTGGCATTTGGTCCATTTAGGTTCTCGCGCTGTAGGCGGTGTTGGTATCGTTTTCACCGAAGCCGTTCATACGGAGCCGCGTGGACGCATCACCAAATATTGCCTGGGTTTATGGAACGAACAGCAGCGTGACGCATTCGCACGCATCGCCGCTTTCGTTAAGGGGCAGGGCGCTGTAGCTGGCATCCAGCTCGGGCATGCTGGTCGAAAAGCGTCGACTATGCGGCCGTGGGAAGGTTCAAAGCCGCTGTCGGCCGAAGATGGTGGATGGTCCGTCATCGGCCCGAGTGCGCTTGCTTTTGCCAAGGGATTCCCGACACCGGCAGTGATGAGCAGGTCGGATATTGATGAATCCGTCGCGGCAATGGCTCGATCGGTGCGATATGCGCGCGAGGCTGGCTTTCAGGTTGTCGAAGTTCATGCGGCGCATGGTTATCTGATGCACCAGTTTCTCTCGCCTCTGAGCAATCGTCGTAGCGATGAGTATGGCGGCTCATTCGAGAATCGAATTCGTCTGCTGATGGAAACCATCGACGCTGTCCGAGCCGAGTGGCCAGATGACTTGCCGCTCTTCGTGCGTATTTCGGTAAGCGATCACGTCGAAGGCGGCTGGGACCTGGAGCAGAGTATTGCATTGTCTCGCCGTTTGAGGGCGCGTGGCGATGTCGATCTGATCGACTGCTCAAGCGGTGGTAACGACCCGCGCCAGACGATTGCGATTCATCCGGGCTATCAGGTTCCGCTCTCGGAAATGATACGGCGCGAGTCCGGCATGCCCACGGGCGCGGTGGGCCTGATCAATGGCGCGGATATGGCCGAGCAGATTGTTGCCAACGGGCAGGCAGATCTCGTGGTGCTGGGTCGCTCGTTGATGGCGGAGCCTTATTGGCCATTGAAGGCGGCACGCGCATTGCGCGCCGATATTCAATGGCCGACTCAATATGAACGCTCGAATATCTACTGAAGCATCGATGCTTCAGTGGGGAGTTTGTCTACGCCGCAGCCTACCGAAAGGAGAGGGTTTCTGTTCCGACAGGCAGAGAGATCGTGCGCTCATTCAAATTGAACAATACTCATGTCTATCGTGGAGGAATGCTTATGAGGACGACTCTAACGGCAGTCGCGGTCCTGCTGCTCGCAGGAATAGGCAGCGCGACAGCACAGGATGCCTATCCGACAAAAGCGGTCGAGATCATCGTGCCGTTTGCGGCAGGCGGTTCGACCGATCTGGGCGGCCGTGTGCTCGCTCAGAAGCTCGAGGCGAAATGGGGCGTTCCGGTTCGCATCGTCAATAAACCCGGCGGCAATACAGTTCCAGCGGTCAGCGAGCTGATGCGGGCAAAACCTGACGGCTACACTCTGCTGATGGACGGCCCTCCGGCCAGTTCGATGTTGGAAACCGTGGTGAAGGACCTGCCATTCAAGGTTCTCGACCGGACGTTTCTCGGCGTCACGGCCTATACGCCGATGAAGTTCATCGTGCCGTATGATTCGCCGTTCAAGACCCTCAAGGATGTCGCAGCGGCGGTCAAAAGCGATCCTTCGTCCTTCACCTGGACGTCGCTTGGCGGCGCTGGCGCGCAGGACATGACTTTCCGGCAATTCTTCCAGGCCATCGGCGTTGAGGCGGGCAAGACGCGCGCAATTCAGCTCAAGGGCGGGTCCGAAGCGATCACGATGACAGCTGGGGGTCATGTGAAGCTGGGGGTCGGTTCGTACAGCTCGATAGCGGCGCCACTAAACGCCAAGCGTATTCGTCTGCTCGCAGTCGCTGCGCCGCAGCGCTGGCCAAACTTGCCAGACGTTCCGACCACGGCGGAAGCCGGCTTTCCGTCGGTGGAAGTTCTGTATTGGATCGGCGTATCCGGCCCACCGAACCTGCCGCCGCATATCGCGAAGATTTGGGACGAGGCTCTCAGCGAGATCGGCAAGACCGATGCTTATCGCGAGGGTCTCCTGCGGATAGGCCTGTTGCCGCTGCATGAGAATGCCAAGGCCATGGTGGAGCGTGTCAAGCGCGAAGCGGTGGAAACCAAGAAACTGTATGGTGGCTGATAGCTCCACATTTCTTTTGTGGAATTCGTCAGGACCCGCTGTCCGCCGCGATACGGACAGCGGGTTCGCGTACGGGAGGAGGAAAGCAGCGGCGGATTCCGCGGTTAGTTAACCCAGAGCTTCTTCACGACTTCTCGTTCCTTGAGAACATAGTCTTGCATTTCTGCGGAAGTGCTCGGAAACGCTATGAGGCCGATATGGGTCAGCCCGCTGACCACTTGTGGGTCCTTGCTCACCTCGGCGATCGCCTTTTCCCATTCCTCGACCAGCAGCGGATCCATCTTCGGCGGACCGGAGAAGCCGATCCATTGCAGGATGACGAGGTCTGGATATCCCGCCTCCGCTGTTGTCGGCACGTCGGGGATCGCTGCGAAGCGTGTGGGACCGGCCACTGCCAGCACACGCAGGCGTTTCGCCGAAACCAGTGTCCCGATACTTCCCCAAAAGCCGACGCCGATCCCGACATGACCTCCGGCGGTCATGTTGATCGCCTCGGAGCCGCCGCGTAGCACGACCGCGCGTGTCTTGTGATGATCGACGCCGATCAGGTTGAAAAGCTTTCGAAAGGTGAGGTCCGTTGTGCCAGGTCCTGAAGTCCATGAGAAGCTCGACGGATCGGCTTTGGCAGCCGCGACCGCATCGGCAAGCGTCTTGAACGGCGAATCCTGGGCGACGACCAGCATCAACGGGGTCTGAGCGGCGAGGCCGAGATAGGTTCGATCGTCCACCTTGAACGGAATATTCCTTGCGGTGATCTCAAGCATCGAGCTCGACCCGGGCCCATCCATCAGCACCGAATAGCCAGCCGGCGAGGCGCCCATGATCGAATTCACCGCGGGAACGGTATTTCCGCCAGGGTTATTAACCACCCGCACCGGGTTGTTCCAGCGTCGCTGCAATGCGTCAGCGAAGACGCGCGCGCCAAGGTCCGTAGAACCACCAGCGGTGAACGGAACGATGATTTCGACCACTTTGGACGGATATTTGTTCTGTGCGTCAGCTGACGTGGCCGTGAGAAGACCCAGCATGATGGCGGCGGGGGCAAGCCGGCAGAGTAATCGATAGTCAGATGGTTTCATGTCGTTTCCTTCCGTTGAACGAATCAATGCTGTCGCTCTTGCTGGCGTTGGGTAATTTGCACGAGGTCGTTGACGCAAGTGTCGTGCCACCGCCGATCGGTATTTGATTGTTGCGGCGATGGACGGACTGCTTCCTGGAGAAACAACTCGTCGTTTGTGCTGGAAGGAAAATTGCAGTTGCTACGATACGGAGTGTGGCATGAGGCTTGCTACGCCGCAGATCGAGTTATGTCGTGTCGAGGTCATTGATGGAACGGAATCGAGCTCTTGTGCTAGGTGCAACCGGGGTGGTTGGCCGCAACCTGCTGCAGCATCTCATGACGCTTGGCGACTGGGACGTCATCGCGGCTTCCAGGCGAAGGCCGGATATCGAGGGAGCGTATCGCCATCTTCCGGTCGATCTGCTCGACAAGCGGCAGACCCGTGCGGTGCTCGGCGACAAGCTAGACCTCACGCATGTCTTCTATTCCGCCTATGTCGAGCGGCCGACCCATGCGGAGATGGTGGCTCCGAATATGGCGATGCTTGAGAACGTGGTGGAAGCGGTCGAAGCTACGTCACCGCGGTTGCAGCACATCAATCTGATGCATGGCACCAAGTTTTACGGCAATCATCTCGGTCCCTTCCCAACGCCGGCACGGGAAGACGATGCCCGCCACATGCCGCCGAATTTCTACCACAGCCAGCAGGATTGGGTCGTGGAGCGGCAGAAGGGGAAGACGTGGACCTGGTCATCGGCACGCCCGCATGCCGTGTGTGGCTTCGCGACCGGTAATCCGATGAACCTGGTCATGGTTATTGCTGTCTATGCAGCAATTTCCAAAGCGTTGGGTTTGCCGCTGCGTTTCCCCGGAACGGATGCGAGCTATCGCGCGCTCTATCAATGCACGGACAGTGGCCTTCTCGCCAAGGGTCTGCTCTGGATGGCGCAAGATCCGAAATGCGCTAATCAACCGTTCAACATCATAAACGGTGATCTCATCCGGTGGGAGCGAACCTGGCCGCGTTTTGCCGATTACTTCGGGATGAAACTCGGCGATCGTCAGCATATCAATCTTGTCCAGATGATGAAGGACAAGGGGCCTCTATGGGATCACATGGTCGCAGAATATGGACTGCAGCCCGTTTCTTACGAACAGATCGTGCTCTGGAATTACGGGGACTACGTCTTTTCGACCGGATACGATGTCATTTCCAGCACGATGAAAGCCAGGACATACGGTTTCACCGAGTTCTGTGATACCGAGGAAATGTTCATCCGTTATTTCGATGAGCTGCAGGCGAACAGAATCATACCGAAATTCTGAGTGCAGGGCGATGCGGTGCCGGATGAATGATTGTGCGGCACGAAGGGTGATAATACCGATCCAACCGTGCGGTCGCTGGAAGGTCAATGCCGATAATGGTCTTTATATTCGACGATGAATTGCCGGCTATTAAACGAGTCAGACAGGGGGCGTAAATCCCGGCGGTAGGGTTGTCTTGAACGACGGCTTTTCGGTCATGGGGGCGAACCAGGCGGCGAGACGCGGTGCCGTCTTGCGCCAGTCCGCCGTATAGCGAAAATCGAGGTATTGGAGCGCGACGCCGAGCACGAGGTCGGCGCTGCTGAGGCGGCCGCCGACAAGTTTGTGGCTGGGGTCGACGAGACGTTCGAAGGTGGTCAGGATTCTGTCAATCCGGTTCGTCTCACGATCGAGCACGGTTTTCATTTGCGCGACATCCGGTTTGCGCAGTTCGACCGTGCGGGTCGCCGTCGCGTCGATCATGCCGTTCGCCAGCGCTTGCAGACGCAGGACCTGCCAGCGCCATTCGCCGCTGCTGGGGATCAGCCGCTGCGCATCCGGTAGTAGGCTGTCCAGATATTCGATGCACAGATTGGATTCGAATAGTGGCGGGCCCTGGTCAAGCACCAATACCGGCACTTTGCCGACCGGAGCAAGGTCAAGAAGCGAGGGCTCCGGATTCCAGGCGTCGACTGTCGTGAACTCGTAGTCGTGGCCGGTTTCTTCAAGATAAACACGGACCTTGCGTACGTAAGGGGATGTGGTGGAGCCGATCAGTCGCATGATCACCTGCGGGAATGACAATAACGCGTGAGCGCGAAGAGAAACGGACGATCATACAGAAAGAGCCGGACGCTGCATGTGCAGCGGCCGATATTACGATTTACTGCACAGAATAGAGCTTCTGAGTTTCGGCGCGCTCCTTGGCGACACGTGCGGCCATATCCTTGGCGTTGAAGTATGAGGCGAGCAGGCCGGCATGCAGCAGCTTTTCCTGAACGGTCTTGTCGGCTACGACGTCTCGCAGTGCTTCGTCCCAGGTTTTGACGATGTGCGGCGGCAGATTCGGTGGGCCCGAAATGCCGATCCAGTAAAGCACCTCGACGCTCGGGAACCCGGCTTCTGCCGCGGTCGGAACCTCCGTCATGTTCGGCCATCGCTCCGGCGCAGCAGTAGCGACGACACGCAGCTTTTTTGCCGAGAGCGGCGCGGCGATGGCACTGTAGGAGCCGACGCCGAGCTTGACGTGGCCACCGGCGGTCATCGTGACTGCTTCAGAGCCGCCCTTGAGCGCAACCGATCGCGTTTTTTTCACGTCGACATTGGCGGCAGCGAAAAGTTGACGGAACGCCATGTCCTGTGCGCCGGCGCCGCCGAGTGATGTCCAGGTGAAGTCTCCCGGGTTCTTTTGCAGTTCAGTGGCGATATCTCTCAGCGTCTGCAGTGGTGAGTCATAGGGGACGATAAAGTTCATCGGCGTGTAGGCCATAATTGCTACGAAGGTGCGATCTGTCACCTTGAAGGCGAGATTCTTGACGACCGTGTCGAGCATCGAGCTCTGCGGCGGACCGTCGACCAGCAGGATGCTGCCGTCAGGCCGCGCCGTCATCACATCGTTGACTGCGGGAACGGTATTGCCGCCCGGCTTGTTGACGACCTTGATCGGCACTTTCCAGCGTGCTTCGAGCGCCTGGGCGATGACACGCGCGCCGGAATCGGTCGATGCGCCGGCTGCGAACGGCACGATAAGTTCGACCGGCTTTGTTGGATACTTCTCTTGTGCAGACGTCGGCAGAGTCGTCAATAACCCTACTGCAGCTGCGACGGTCCAGGTAATCGCTTTCACCGTCTTTCTCCTCCAAAATCAGGATTTTCTGACAAGATATACTGGTATGAGGACGCTTAGGCTTCGTTGGTGCTTTCCCGGATCAGATTGGCAACGGCCCGTGATCGCCGCTTGAGATAAGTGGTGACGATCAGGACCAGTGCTGTGGCGATAACCAGCGCCAATGGGATCGGTCGCTCGATAAAGACCATCGGCGTCCCGGCCATGGCGATGGACTGGCGGAGTGCCTGTTCGAACATCGGCCCGAGCAGGAAACCGAGCACCAGCGTCGAGACCGGCATCGAGAGTCGCCGCATGATGTAACCGATGATGCCGAACAGAACTGCGACCCACACGTCAAATAGGGTATTGCGCGGTGCGTATGCGCCGAGCACACAGATGATCAGAACGACGGGCCCCAGGATGCTGTAGGGAATGAGGCAGATGCGGGCCCAGAGACCGACCAGAGGCAGGTTGAGCACGATGAGTGCCGTATTGGCGATAAGCATGCTGCCGATCACCGTCCAGATCAGCAGCGGCTGCTGTTCGAAGAGCATCGGACCAGGCGTCACGCCGCTGATCAGCAACGTGCCGAGCAGGATTGCCAGTGCGGGGCTGGTTGGAATGCCGAGCGCCAGCAGCGGAATAAAGCCGGCCATCGCCGTGGCATTGTTGGCGGATTCCGGGCTAGCCACGCCCTCGATCATACCGGTGCCGAATTTTTCCGGCGTCTTGGAGATCTGCTTCTCGACGTCATAGGCAAGATAAGCTGTGAGCGCGGGCAGCATGCCGGGCAGCAAGCCAAGCACGAAGCCGATCACCGTGCCACGAATGGCTGCGAACATGCCGCGAACGAGTTGCGCGCCACGCGGGATCATCGACCACCACGATCCCAGCTTTCCAGTGAAGATTTTTGTGATCTTCTCGTCGACGCTGGTGAGAACCTCGGCAATGCCGAATAGGCCGACCAACACTGGAATGATGTCGAAGCCCTTCATCAGCTCGATGGTGCCGAAATTCAGCCGCTGTGTGCCGGTCAGGGGATCTGTTCCAACAGTTGCGAGCCACATGCCGAAAACACCGAGCGCAAGGCCGCTGAGCAACGATGAGCCGGCAAAACTGATCAGCGCCGTCATGCTGAACAGAACCAGGCCGAAATATTCCGGAGGCCCGAACTGTAACGCCAAGCCGGCAATCTGCGGCCCGATGAGTGCGATCGCCAGCGTGCCGACGATGCCGGCAAGGAACGAGCCGATTGCAGCTATAGCGAGAGCTTGCCCTGCCTGCCCGTTCTTTGTCATGGGGAACCCGTCCTGCGCAGTAACAATGGACGAGACTTCGCCAGGAATGTTCATCAGGATCGCGGTAGTCGATCCGCCATACATCGCGCCGTAATAGATGCCTGCCATAATGATGACCGCACCATCGGTCGGTAGATACAGTGCGACAGGCAGCAGGATTGCCATTGCCGAGGCAGGCCCGAGACCCGGCAGGACGCCGACCAGCGTCCCGAGCAGGCAGCCGATCATGGCGAAGCCGATATTGGCGAACGTCAGCGCGTTGAGGAGGCCGTCAATGATCCCGACATTCATTATACAGGTCCTTAGAGCGCCTTGTGGAAGTCGGATGCGCGATGGAAGTCCGAGATCGGCAGATAGAGTGCTTCCTGCGCGCCCGTGGCGGCGTTGCTTGGGCGCCACGATTGCGGCAGTTCGCTCACCGGCAGCAGGCCGATCATCTCGGTATGTTTGTCCAGGCCGGTGATGGCAAGCCACGCCATGTTCGGATGGATGAAGGCGAATGCTTTTTGCGCCGCCGCGGTCTCTTCTTTACCCATTCCGTCGAAGGAGACGACGTGCAGCGCGCCTTGTGGCGAAACGGAGAAGCTGTCTTCGACAATTTTTGCTCCGTCGAACAGGTCGCGACTCCAATCGACGATGTAGGGTTTCCATTCGAAGAAGCCCCAATCGGACGTGTATTCTTTTGTCGTGAATGCCTCAGGCGACTCGATGATCCAAAGCGCAAGATAATTGCGGCCGGTGCCGTCAGAGCGTCGGAAGCGCTGGGTGGAGCGAAAATACGGCTTGGACAGCATCTGACCGATCTTCGGGCCGCTGTACCAGTCGTTCCAGAATTGCTCCTTGGCGGGTTCTGAGAAGTTGCAGCGCACAATATAAGCGAACATCGTTGGGATTTCCGTCACTGAGTGGATTGTTCGAGGCAGCGCTTTTTGAACTTGTCGTCGCAAGTCCTATGCCACGGGGAAAATCCGGTGACTTCCGACTGGGTGCGACCGTCAACTGTGCATGGTGACGACATCCCGTTCCGGGGTCCTGTTCGTAACGGAGACAGGTCGTCGTGTCGTGCAAAAAAAACATTGGGTATTCTCACCTGATCGAGCACGCTTATCGCGTTGGCACGGCGCTTGCGATGTGTTCGATTGCGTGATTGGAGGGACGATTTATGTGCATCGCAGCATCGTAGACGATGTTGCTGCGGCGCACGGTAAGGTCGTCGCGAAGCCAGAGGATGTATGATGACGCTTACGCGTATCCAGGGCCTGCTCTTCATCCTGTTGGGTGTCGTGTCGTCCTACGACAGCTGGCGTATCGTCTCGAATGTGCGCCCGACGGGCAATTTCGATGCGGTCGGGCCTGACCGTTATCTTCTCGGTCTCAGCGTCATCATGATCGTGGTTGGCGCGCTTCTGGCTGCGCGTTCGTCCGCCCAGGGTGGCAGCGTCAGCGTTGCCGAACTGTTTCGTTGGCCTCCACCTCATTTCGTCTCGGTTCTGGTGATCGTTACTGCGTTCGTTTGGTTGATGCCATATATCGGTTTCACCTTTTCGTGCCTGCTGTTTTTCCTCACGGTCTATAGGCTGCTCGGCGAGGCTTCGTGGCCGCGCATCGTCGTCCACGCGGTGCTCACAACGGCTTTCATCTATGTCATCTTCATCTATTTCTCCGACATGTCGTTGCCGAAATCGCCGCTTGGCTTCTGATCGTTTGTTCGTATGGGATGTTCCGCTCGATGAATGTCATGGACACGAACAAGATCGACCTGCGGGAGACGCAGATCGAGGGACTGAGCCGCAGTCTGTGCGAACATGTTGCGATGTTGCGGTATGAAGACCTGCCGGTTGACGTCGTCCACAATGTCAAATTGCTCCTGCTCGATACGCTCGGCATCATCGCTGCCGGCCGAACCGCTCCCGGCATCGATATCCTTCACGCACGTCTGCAGCGGTGGGAAAAGACCGGCACTGCCACCGCGCTGAAGGACAAGCTGCGCCTTTCGCCGCCCAATGCCGCACTTGCCAATGGCGCGGCCGCTCACGCTCTCGATTTCGACGATATCCATGATGAGGCTCGCGTTCACACCTCATGCGTCCTTGTGCCGGCGCTGCTTGCCAGTGCGGAAGATCTTGGCGGCGTCGCCGGCCGTGACTTTATCGTTGCGATGGCGGTCGGCATCGAGGTGAATGCGCGGCTCGGTCTGGCTTGCTTTAACTGTCTCGGTCATGGCTGGCACCCCACCATGGTGATGGGTGTCATGGCAGCCGCGGTCGCGGTGGCGCGGCTTCTGTCATTGGACGTGGACAGGATGCTCGGTGCGCTCGGTTTTGCGCATCATCTGGCATCCGGTTCTGCGCAGAGTATCCTTGATGGCGCGCTGACCAAGCGCATAGGACCGGGCTTCGCCGCGCATGCCGCGGTGATGGCGGCTTTCCTGTCCTCTGACGGGTTGAGTGGCCCGAGTCGCCCCTTGGAAGGGAAAGCCGGCCTGTTCCTTTTGCAGGAGCGCGGCGAAGTGCTTCCCGACCGGCTGCTGCAGGACTTTGGTCGACACTGGGAAGCCATGCGCTATGGCTTCAAGGCGTTTCCCTGCTGTCGCTGCTGCCACAGTACCATCGATGTTGGTCTCAGGCTCCATCAGGATGGTATCCGTCCCGAGCAGGTGGAGAGCGTAGAGATTGCGCAACCATCTGTGAATTTTCGCACGGTTGGCCTGCCATATGATGCGAGCCGCGATTCGGTCGTCCATGCGCAGTTCAATGCGGCCTATTGTTTTGCCCGTGCGCTGCAGGATGGCAGGGTCGATCTGCATACCTTCCAGCGACCCCAGATAACCGATGCATCCATCGCGGCGCTAACCAGACGCATTACGGTGGTGATGGATCCGGCAATGGATCCGATCGCCATGGGGCCGGTACGCATCACGCTGCGATTACGCGATGGCCGAAACGTGGTGAGGGAGGATTCGGTGCTTCTCGGTGGCCCGGACGCACCGCTGCCGGACAGTGCGCTGATCGAGAAGTTCCGCTCCTGTCTTGCAATCGGCGCCGGCGCCGACGATGCGGTTGCTGACCGGCTGGCGACATTGGTCATGACCCTTGAGGAGCAGAAGGATGTGGCTGAAATTGTCGCTGCATTCCCCCGATAACCGATTCAGGTCGGCAAGGCACACATATGGCATGTCGTCACCTTATCCGACGCCTGTTCGCTTCCTGCAAAGTTTTCCTGAGATGACCCGCCCCCGAGGTATTCGGCACTTGTGAGCTGTAGGCGGGCCATGACGTTAGCACCTCAATCTGTTGCATCTCGAACAGCCACATCGCGTACCGTTGTGGTTGTCGGCGGCGGGCTGGCTGGCCTGTGTGCCGGTGTACGGGCGCAGGAACTCGGCTTGAACGTCCTCCTGCTCGAACAGGGGGATGGCGAGAGCTATCCGTGTAATTCCCGTTATTCCGGGGGGATCGTCCATATCGGCTTTCATGATCCTCACCGTCCCAGTGAGCAACTGATGGACGTTATCCATCGTCTCACAGGCGGCGATGTTGATCCGGATATTGCCGATGCGATCGCCTGCGATGGTCGGCGTCTCCTGCGGTGGCTCCAAGGGCATGGGACACGCTTCATGCGCTTCAACTTCAAGGAAGGCTATAAGTGGAGCATGGCTCCGCCGCGTCGCCGTATTCCTGGCACTGATTGGCAGGGCCGAGGGCCTGACGTGACCTTGCGGCGATTGGCTGCGACCTTTGTCGGCAGTGGTGGTAGTCTTTCACTGCGCACCAGAGCATACGCATTGGTGATGGAGGAAGGGCGCTGCGTTGGTGTCCGGGCCGAGTGCGGTGGACAGGAGAGGGTCTTTCGCAGCGATTTTGTCATCATCGCCGATGGAGGTTTCCAATCCAGCCCCGAGTTGTTCCGCGCCAATATCGGCCCTCACTTTGAGGCCGTGTTTCAGCGCGGTGCGGCGAATGCGCTTGGCGACGGCATCCGTATGGCGCAGCAGGCCGGCGCGGCGCTGACACGCTGCGACCGTTTTTATGGTCATCTGTTGCATCGGGATGCCCTTTCCAACCCGAAATTGTGGCCCTATCCGCAGGCGGATGAACTCGCGGTCGCCGGCATCGTCGTCGACAATCAGGGGCGCCGTCTGTACGACGAGGGCATCGGCGGCATCGGCCTTGCAAACATGCTGGCCTCGCGTGCGGATGTCTCGCCGGTCTTCACCGTGTTCGATGCCAAGGTGTGGGACGGTCCGGGCCGTACCGCGCGCATTCCGGCTAATCCATTGATGGCCAATGCAGGAGCGACGCTGCACCGCGCGGGTACCATTCGTGCCGTGGCCGAGAAAGCCGGCATCGACGCCGACAGGCTTGTAGAAACGGTGGTCGACTATAACGCCGCGCTGGTTGACGGCCGCGCCGGCACATTGCAGCCGCCGCGGATGCGGGGCATCGCACCGAAGCCTCTCGACACGCCACCCTATGTCGCCTTTCCGCTGCTTCCCGGCATCACCTATACGATGGGGGGCCTGTCGATCGATGGCCACGGCGCGGTGCTCTGTTCCGATCGCGCGCCTATTCCCGGTCTGTTTGCGGCCGGTGCCGTCACCGGAGGTCTTGAGGGCGGCAATTTTGCTTATGTCGGCGGGCTGATCAAAGCCGGGGTATTCGGTCTGCGCGCCGCTGAACGAATTGCCGAACAGGCGAACGCGTGAGAGAGCGCAATCCGGTTTGGAGAGAAATATGGATGCGATGAAGGACTATCCGACGCTGGCTCTGATCGTGCGGTATGGGAGGCTTGGTGCGTCGACGTTTGTACTTGTGGCCGCGGCCGTCACGCTGTGGGTTACATTGCCGCTGGGAGTTTTTCCTGCCGTGGTCATTTCCGCGCTGGTTGTATTTGCTGGCGGCATACTAGCCATGAGTTATGTCGAGATCGTGCGACTGATCACCGAAATGCTGCTGCCACAATAGGCCGTCTGCCGGAAGACGTGTTTTTTTCTGGACGATCGTGTTCTTCCAGGGGAAGGCTTCCCGGCTTCGTCATGACTCACCACAAGTGTCTTTTGATGCTCGGAGAACTTATCTTTGACGCCGCCAATTTTATGGGGCGAAGATTGATAGCCCGGGCGCGATTACATTTCCTGGAATGATTTCTTTGCGGCATCCCGCGCATTCGCGACGTGGAGCCTTGCTGCCTCTCTTGCCTTCTCGGGATCTTTCTTCTTGATGGCGGTGAAAATCGCGTTCATTTCTTCATAGCTTTTTCTCGAACGCCCGGTCAGGGACATCGATTTGGCACGCAGAAAGTTAATCCGCGCCAGCAAACTCTCCAGTAACTGTTCGATGATCTGATTGCCGCAGTTGCGCAAGATGATGGTGTAAAATTCGGCGGTCGTTCGAATCCTTTCCCCGGGGTCGTCCATCCCGGTTGCCTTCCGGAAGGCCGCCAGCGCGGCCGACAGCGCCGCCACATCGGGTGCGTCGATGGATACCGCACAGCGTGCCGCCGCCTCGCCCTCCAGGAGGGCCCGGACGTCGTAGATTTCCTCTGCGGATTTCCACGACAGCACCGGAATTTGCGGGCCGCGATTGGGGACGATTTCGATCAGTCGCTCGGCCTGCAGGCTGCGCAGTGCTTCACGCAACGAGGGGCGGCTAACGCCTAAAGAGGCGCACAGGTTTGCTTCGACCAAGCGATCGCCAGGCTGAAACATGCCAGACAGAATCGCATCCTTGAGCTTTTCAACCGTTCCTTGCTGCACGGTCTTGGTGTTGACGCGCAGGTCCAGTTTGGGCGGCATGATTTGATCCGGACTCATGAATGAGAGAGAGGAATTATGCGGACGTAATTGCGCAGCAGGATTGTGACGACGCAGATTTGCGTTGGTTCAATCGCACAGTCTCCGGCGTGAAACCATTGCCATCAGGCGGACCCTCTGGTGTTTATGTTCGGCTTATGCCGAACGTGGCACCGTCTGGGTATATTTTATTTTTGACAGATTGTCAGGCAATTTGCTTGACTGACATTTGTGGCTGTGTTTCGCTTGAGAGCGAAGGGCAGGCGATGCGGGGGAGCCCGTGCGATCTCGGTATTTTGCGTATTTTGCGCGAAGGCCAGCCGGTCTTTGGCTGGGCGAGTGTCTGTCTGCGTAGCGGAGTGCAGGATCAATGCTGTCGGATGTTTCATCGCGCTCGCAGGATTCGATCCGCGAGCATCGAATCCGGACCAGTCGCATCGCGCTCAATGCGCGGGAAGTCGGACAAGGGCCGGTGGCGATTTTCATGCACGGGATCACGGCTGTTGGCGCCGTGTGGGACCCGGTTCTCGACAAGGTCAAGGGGGCGTTGCGCGCTGTGGCGATCGATCAGCGCGGTCACGGCCTCAGTGAAAAGCCAGCGTCGGGCTATGCGGCGAAGGATTTTAGCGAGGATGTCCTCGCGTTGATCGAGATGCTCGGCGGCGGCCCGGCCATCCTCGTTGGGCACTCGCTTGGCGCGCGCAACGGCGTCGTTGCCGCGACTCTGCGACCCGATCTTGTCAGGTGTGTGATTGCCATCGATTTCGCGCCTTACATCGAAACTGAGGTGCTCGATACGCTGGCGGTGCGTGTGAACGGCGGTGATCGCGCATTCGCTTCGCAGCAGGAGGTCGAAGACTATCTTCAGAACAGATATCTGAAGTTGCCGCCGGACGCGGTGCGGCGTCGCGCCGAGCACGGCTATCACCCGGTGGGAGGCCACATCCGGCCGCTTGCTGATCCGGGTGCCATGTCGCAGACCGCAGACGGTCTGCGTGGCGATCTCGAGCCGGCGTTCAGGGCGGTAACTCGTCCCGTCCTGCTGGTGCGCGGGGCGCAAAGCAAGCTCTTGTCCGCCGAGGCTTTTGCGAAAACGCAGCAATTGCGGCCGGATATGCCGACGCTGGTCGTCGAGGATGCGGATCATTACGTCCCGGAAGAAGCGCCGGATGTCATCGCAAATGCCATCCTGGACTTCGCCCGCAAACATTGAACGCGCCGTGATGCGCCCATGCCCTGGTCAAACCCGGTGAAAGAGGAGGTCGCATGCCTGCCTGTCGCGGCTTTTGCTGTGAGGCGATCAGGCGTCGATCGTGGCCTGACTTGTCGTCGGTTCGCGGGGTTTCCGCCTGACATGGCTGTGCTGGCCGAAATTCCCACGATCGTGAAGAATATCGGTGGCGTCGTTGTCGCCATCCTGCTGTGGGAAGCGGTCCGGATGTCGGGGTGGGTTGATCCCCGAGATCTTCCCTCGTTCTTCGCTATCGTCCGATCCGCTGTGGACGGCCTCTCAGGCGGCGATCTGTCGTGGGCCGTGCTGGCAACCATCCTGTCGTGGGCGCCCGGGCTCCTGCTTGCCGTCGTGATCGGGATTGCGGCCGGCGTTGCGCTGGCGCTGCTGCCGCGTCTCGAAAGCGCTACGCGGCCGTTGCTCGAATTCCTTCGGCCAATTCCGTCGGTGGCATTGATCCCTGTGGCGCTGCTAACGCTCGGCGTCGGCATGGAAATGCAACTGGTGATGATCGCGTTCGCCAGTGTGTGGCCAATCCTGTTCAGCACCAAGGCAGGCGTCGAAAGTATTGACCCGCGCTATCGGGAGACCGGCCGGGTTTTCGGTTTGGGGACGGCTTCCCAGATTGTCCGTATCGTATTGCCCAATGCGCTGCCATCAGTCGCAACCGGAACGCGCACCGCCTCGGCAATTGCTCTGGTGCTAGCGATCACGGTGGAAATGCTCACCGGCAGACCAGGTATCGGATTCTATCTTCAGAATGTCCGTCTCAACGGGCTGGTGACCGAGATGTGGGCGGCGATCCTCGTCACCGGCGTCCTCGGTTATCTCGTCAATGCCGCCTTCATGATGCTGGAGCGCCTCACGCTGCCCTGGAGCCCGGAAAATCGTGGTCACTAGCTCCGCGCGCATCGTTTCCCTCGTATTGCAGATCGCGACCATCGCGAGCCTGGTGCTTGTCTGGCAGTGGGCCGCGCTGAGCCATCCGGCGCCGTATCTCCCGCCGCTGGAAGCCATTGCTAGGGGGTACTGGCGCTTGGTGCAGGGCGACCTGTTGTTCGTTGCCGTGCTGCCGAGCCTGTACCGGCTACTGGTCGGATTTCTTGCCGCCGTCGTGCTCGGGGTGATTGCCGGCCTTGCCATCGGCTATCTGCGTGCGCTCGATCCGTGGGTCCGCCCGATTTTGGAATATTTGCGGTTCATTCCGGCGGTAGCAATCCTGCCGGCGGCTTTGCTGTTGCTCGGGCCGACCGATGCGATGCGCATCTTTGTCATCGCCTTTGGATCGATCTTCCCTGTTCTGCTGGCTGCAATCGACGGTGCGCGTCGTGTCGATCCCACGCTGCTTGATGTTGCCCGTGTCAACGGCCTGTCAACTGTGCAGCAGATCGTGCGCGTCGTTATGCCGGCGGCATTACCATCGATATTCGCGGGCATTCGCATCGCACTCGGTCTCGCACTGATCATGATGGTGATCTCGGAGCTGATTGCCGCCGATGATGGCATCGGATTCTATATCCTGCGCAGCCAGCGGCTTTTCCAGACCGCCGGCGTGTACGCGGGCGTTCTCGTCATCGGCACCATTGGCTGGGCGCTCACTGCCGGGCTGCTGGCGTTCGAGAAGCGCGTTCTGGCGTGGCATCGCGGCTGGCGCGGGCTGACAGTCGCAAGCGGGAACGCATGAGGATGGAGGCCGCAGTGAGTGAACCCGTCCTGTTCGTCGACGATATCAGCAAGCGTTATGCGGGGGGCGCTCTACCGGTGCTGGAGGGCGTCTCGTTCAAGCAGAAGCCGGGGGAGTTTCTGGCCATCGTCGGCCCGTCGGGTTGCGGTAAGACGACGATGCTGCGCTGTTGCGCTTCGCTGATGCAGCCCGATAGCGGTTCGGTCTTTCATCAGGGTGAAACGTTTCGCGATCCTCCGTCGTGGCTGTCGATCGTATTCCAGGACTACAATCGCAGCTTGTTCCCCTGGCTTTCCGTTCGCCGCAACGTCGCGTTCGGCCTTCGCGATATGGTCGCCAGCGAGCGTGAACGCCGCGTTGGTGAAGCGTTGCGCGCGGTCAATCTCGAACATGCCGCCGATCTCTATCCCTGGCAATTGTCGGGAGGCATGCAGCAGCGCTGCGCTCTCGCGCGCTCGATCGTTGTCGAGCCGAAGCTGCTGATGCTCGACGAACCGTTTGCATCGGTCGATGCCCAAACCCGGATCGATCTGCAGGACATGGTGATGGACATCTGCAGGAAGATGTCGCTGTCGACGTTGCTTGTTACGCACGACATCGATGAAGCCGTCTTTATGGCGGATAAGGTTGTCGTTCTTTCGACACGGCCGGCCCGCGTGGTGGAAGAGATCACGATCGATCTGCCACATCCGCGCGATCAGTTGATCACCAAGGAATCGCCGGAGTTTTTGCGGCTGCGCCATCACGTTTTCACGTCGGTGCGACGACAGGCACAGAAGAACGCATCATAACAACAGTACAGGGAGAACGATAGGATGATATCCAGAACCTTGATGGCGGCGATTGCCGTATTGGCGACCGCGGGAGCTGCGGCCCTGGCTCCCGCCGGTGCGGCGCATGCCCAGGATGCCGGAGTGACCAAGATTCGTGTCGGATACATTCCGATCGGAATTTACTCGTACTTCTGGCGTGCACGCGACGCCGGGTATTTCAAGGACGAGAAACTGGATGTGGAACTGGTGCCGATGGCTGGCGGTGGGCAAATCATTCCCGCGCTACAGTCGGGCGCGCTTCAGTTCGGCATCTCCGATGCGCTTGGCGTTCTGAATGCGCGCAACGGCGGGATCCCGGCGACTTATGTGTCGTTCAATTTCTCGCAGGCCTCGAGCGATCCGGTCCACGCTGTGCTGACGGTGGATCCCGCGATCAAGACTGCTGCCGATCTCAAGGGTAAATCGGTCGCGACCAATCTCAGCTATAATACCGACTGGACCATGATGCGGGCGTGGCTTCGCAAACAGAATGTCGATCTGAAATCGATCACGTTCCGTGAAATCCCGTTCCCGGACATGCTGCCTGCTCTGCGTAACAACACGGTGGCGGCGGTCGGTGCGACCGAGCCGTTTATCACGCTGGGCAAGGAGCAGGGCGCACGCGTGCTGGGCTATTATTTCACCGATGTCCAATCGCCCGTAGTGCTGTCGGGTATTGTCGGGCTGCTGCCTTATGTCGAGAGCAACAAGGATGTCGTGAGGCGGTTCGTCCGCGCTATCAATCGCGCCCTCGACGACTACGCTGATCCTGCGATCGTTCGCAAGACTATCGCTGCGAACACCAAGATTCCGCCGGCTGTCGTCGAGAAAATGGGATTGGGTAAATGGCAGGCGAACGTGCCGCCGGAGCAGATCCAGTTCTGGGTCGATGCGGCCAAGAAGGAAGGTATCGTCAGTTCGACGGCCGACCTCAAGTCTCTTGTTTGGCAGGATAAGTAAATTGAAGCGCGGGGTCTGCGCTGCCGGCGCAGGCCCCGGCTTCTCCCCGATACATTATGCATGGTGACTGGTATGGCTAACATCAATAAGCACAGCGGCAAGACGCAGCATGCTGAAATCGCGGGTGCCGGCTTTGCTGGACTGACCGCGGCGGTCGCGCTCCGGCAGCGCGGCTGGAGTGTGCGTTTGCACGAGAAGGGACCGGAATTACGGGCGTTCGGCGCCGGGATCTATCTCTGGCACAACGGCCTGCGTGTCCTCGAAGGCATCGGAGCGCTCGAGGACGTGCTGAACGGCTCGCATACCCCGCCGGTCTACGAGACCTGGATGCATAACAAAAGCGTATCGAGAGAGACCTTTAACGGCCTGCCATGGCGTATCATGACACGCCAGCACTTGCACAATGCCATCGCCAACAAGGCGTTGGCTGAAGGCGTGGAGATTGTCGTCAATTCGGAAGTGGTGGCCGCGGATCCGTCGGGCAGGATCACGCTTGCGTCGGGCGAGGTTCGCGAGGCCGATCTGGTGATCGGTGCCGATGGTGTAGGCTCCAAGGTTCGCGATTCGATCGGCTTCGCGCAAGACCGCTGGATCTCAAAGGATGGATTGATTCGCCTGCTGGTGCCGCGCAAGAAAAAGGAGCTCGGCCACGGCGAGTGGGACAACACCATCGACATGTGGAATTTCTGGCCGCGCGTACAGCGGATTCTCTATTCGCCGTGCAATGACGATGAGCTTTACCTTGGCTTCATGGCGCCGGCAGACGATCCAAACGGATCTCGGGTGCCGCTCAAGCTCGAATCCTGGGTCGACATGTTTCCCTTTCTGGAGCCAGTTCTGGTCGAAGCCGCGAAACATCAGACTGCACGCTACGACCGTTATGAAACGACCAAGCTCGACACGTGGACGCGCGGCAGAGTCGCTATCATCGGTGACGCGGCACATGCGATGTGCCCGGCGATCGCGCAGGGCGCGGGGTGCGCCATGGTCAACGCTTATAGCCTCGCGCGGGAGCTTGAGGAGATTCCGGATGTCGAGGACGGCATTCGGGCATGGGAAAAACGGATGCGGCCGTTGACCGACCGCTGTCAGGAAATTACCGGCGAATACGCGGCCAATCGCTCGCTATCGCTCGGCAATCA
This sequence comes from Pseudolabrys sp., assembly GCA_035556795.1. Lineage (GTDB taxonomy): Bacteria > Pseudomonadota > Alphaproteobacteria > Rhizobiales > Xanthobacteraceae > Pseudolabrys. The sequence continues at coordinate 20,562 of DATMEV010000104.1, forward strand.
GTTCACCGCGCGCGCCCTGGAAACAGCGCGCTACGACCCCACCAGGCGCGTGTTTTCCTGGTGAGAGGGAACCGCGCCTGCGAGATCCGAACGACACGACAATCCGACTTGTTTCGAACCGACGACGGATTCTGCCTGTCGAGTCATCGCTGGAAATGACGACCTTGTTTTGGAGAGACGCATGAGTGACGAAGCAGACTTGTCGAAAGCCTACGATGTGCGGAGCTGGCACAGCGTCATTCAGGAAATCGCTCATGAGGGCGGTGCGCATGGGCCGGCGCTGATCAAAGCGGCGGTTGCAGTCGTTATCCGTAACCCGTTTTCCGGACGGCACGTCGCCGATCTGTCTCCTCTGACCAAGCCGAGCGCTGCGCTCGGCACCGCGATGGGCCGTCGCGCCCGGGCGTTGCTTGGAGGGCGCGACGTCCAGAGCTACGGCAAGGGTGGAATTGCCGGCGTCAACGGCGAGCAGGAACATGTGGTGGCGTGCGTCACGACGGTCTTCGGCGACGCGTTGCGCGAGGCGGTTGGCGGCGGGGAAGCTTGGATTTCGTCGGCCACCAAGACAGCGTCGGCAGGATCGACTCTCGATATTCCGTTGGCGCACAAGGACGAGCTCTACATCCGCTCGCACTATGACGCGATTTCGATCGCGGTGCCGGATGCCCCGCGCCCCGACGAGTTGCTGATCTGCGTTGCTGTAGCTTCCGGTGGTCGCGTCCACGCGCGCGTCGGCGGCAAGACCCTCGAAGAGTTCTTGGCTGAAACGCGCGCCTGACGCTCCCCGCGATCTTTCGTTCCTCGACTTTCAATCGGAGACCTCGAATGCCGCTGAATATCAAAGATCTCAAGATCGAGAGCCTCGATTTCGAGCCGCTCGGCCGGATGAAGGACCAGCATGCCGGCGACAAGGGGAATGTCATTCCCCGTCTGAGGGTCAGCGGTGTACCGAAAGAAGCCGTCGAGCTTGCGGTGATCTGTCATGATCCTGACGCGCCGCTGCCGCGCGGCTTTACCCATTGGACGCTCTATGCCGTTCCGCCGACTGCAACCGATCTGACGGATGCGCAAAGCAAGTTCCGCGTGGGACCGAACGGTGCGGGACAGCCAAGCTATTACGGTCCGCAGCCGCCTGCCGGCCACGGTCTGCACCATTATTATTTCTGGGTTTATGCGCTCAACACCCGCGTGGAGGGAACGCCGACGCGCGAGCAATTCCTCGAGCGGTACAAGGATAACATCATCGAGCAGAACCGCGTCGTCGGTCTCTATCAGAACTAGCGGTGGCGATGATCCGGATATCGCGAGTTGCTGTTGATCCGCCCATGGCCGGAAACGTGCCGGTCATGGGCGGCGGCCGCCGTAAAAGGGGGAGTCAGGTTCCGATCTGACTTGCGGATGAATGGCGCAAAATGCGACTGCCGAAGGCAGGCAGATCGACGGCGTGTCTATGGCGTCATGCAGCTTCGGAGATGCCGGATCGATTGCTGTGCGCAGGTGATCGGATCCGGATCGTAAACAAACGGCTCGACACCGATGGTCGCGTCATAGCCCAGCGATGCAAGCGTTTTGAGGATCGCTGCGAAGTCGATCGCGCCGCTGCCGGGGCCGCCGCCATCCACCTCGTTGGCGTGCATGTGGACCACATGCCCTGTCGGCAGATAACGCTCCAGCAGTATCGGGATACTGTCCTGCTCGCTTCCCGCCGCGTGCGAACAGTCCAGCATCGTACGAAGCGAAGGAGCCCCGATGGCGTCGACGATTGTGGCGGCGTCCGCGATCGAAGTAATGAAATTGGTTCGATCCGGTGCCAGCGCCTCGATGCAGTAGATCACGCCGGCGTCCGCCGCAGCGACGGCCATGGTTTCGAAATAGGCGAGAGCCCGCGTGCGATCCTCCTTTTCGGAGCCGTCGCGCAGCCGGCGCTGTTGCCCGGAGCCATGCACGAGGTAGCGGCCGCCGAGCTCCGCACAGAGCGCAACCAGGCGTTTGCCGACCTCCATCGTCCGCTCGATCACCTCAGGGGCTTCCGACGTGATCGAGAGGCCGGAGGGCGCCTGCAGCAGCATATGCAGCCCGCTCATCCCCAGGCCGGCGTCGTTGAGTGCGCGTCTGATATTTGATGTGTCGCCGGCACTCAACCGGTGTGGTGATGCGCCAAGCGTGAAGGGTGCAAGCTCAAGCGCGTCATAGCCTATTGTCGCCGCGACTGCGCACTGCTCCTCGAACGGCAGGTGACGCAAGACCTCGTTACACAGCGCGATACGCATGCTCATGGCGGGGTCATGGTGCGCGCGCCGCGAAGGCCAGAAGATTGTCGCGGTCGATCTTTGTGCGGACGGTGGCTGGCAGCGCCAGTTCGTCGAGCGCGCGCAGCGTCTCGCGGACGAGAATGGCGCCGCCCTCTGCATCGTAGGGAAAGTCGGTGCCGAACATCACCTGGTCGTTGCCGAAGAAGTCGAGGCCGCAGCGGGTCGCCGCGGCGCTGCCGGACAGCGCGGTGTCGCCATAGAACAACTTGAAGTAATCGGAGGGCGCCCGCTTGAGCGGCGGTGGCAGCAGATGCGCGTCGCTGTCGGGGGTCCGGGTGCCCATCTGCTTGCCCCAGCCCTGCGCGATCCGGCCGGCGAAGAAGGGGATCATCGCGCCGAGATGATGGGTGACGATCCGCAGCCGCGGGTGGCGGTCGAACAGGCCGGAGAACACCAGCCGCGCCATTGCTGCGCTGCTCTCATAAGGCCATCCGAAAGCCCACCAGATCTCGAACTTCGACAGCGTCTCTGTCGGGTAATCCGGAACGGTCGGTGCCCTCGCCGGGTGGAGCCAGATCGACATGCCGTATTCCGCGACGGTATCGAAGATCGGGGCAAAGTGCGGCTCGTCGAGCGGTGTGCCACGCACGCTGGTGATGATCTGCACGCCGGCGCTGCCCATCTCGGCGAGCCGGTGAATTTCCTTGACCGCGGCATCGGGGTCGAGCAGCGACAGCGCCCCGCACCAGCCGGCGAAGCGATCCGGATGCGCGGCAACGAGCTCGACGAGTTCGTCGTTCATCAGCCGGGCGAGATCGGTCGCGGCGTCGCCGTCTGCAAGGTCCTCGATCGGCGGCAGTGACGGCGTGAGAAACTGTCGGTAGCCGGAGAATTGATCCATTATCCGGAACCGCTCATCGAGATCGAACAGGCTGCGCAGCGTCAGCCAGCGCTTCAGCCGGCCGGAAGCGGAGCCAAGCGTTTCGAGCCTGGCGAAATAGCGCCGGGGCAGGATGTGCGTCCAGGCATCGATATATTCGGTCATGAAGCGTCCAGCATGACTTCGTAGACCTGCGCGTGGCCGGTCCGATCGGAGGTGAAGACGATCCGCGAATTGTCTGGCGCAAAGCGCGGATGAGGGTGGGTATGCTGCGCGGCGTCGACCGCCACCGGGCCGTCGTTGTAGGGGAACGGATGTGCCCAGTGCGCGCCTTGCGAACTGGCCTGCGACAGGCAAATCAGCTCGGCGGGGGCATCGCCCGTCACGCTGAAGCGATGCAGGCCCCGGTCGGGGAAATTCGTGTCGCAGATGAAGGACGTGCCGGCCGGGTCACAGGCCGCGTGCCACGCCGGAAAATCCGTGATGCGGCGCACCGCCCCGGTGTCGAGCGAGATCGCACTCATGCCGTGCGGCCAGTCGACGAAGGCCACTTCGCGGCGGCCGGGGATGAAGCTTTCATGCGTCACCCACTGCATCCTGTCCTTGCGTTCGTAGATGCGGCGCGTCACGCCGGCGCGGTTCGTGATCCAGACGCGGTCGGTCAGCGGGCCGGCATAGAGAATGATGTCGTCATCGTCGGGGCAGAATTGCGGATGGCCGATGGTATCGCGCTCCAGAAAGATGCGCGACTTGGCGTTCTGCGTATCGATCAGGACAAAGCGGGAGACCGCACCGACCTTGACCGGCACTGCCCACCAGCGTCCATTGGTGGATAGTGCCGTGGTGCCCATTGCCGCGCCGACCATGCCCTTCTCGCGCATCTCGACATCGCCGAACTCTGCGAGCTGTTCTTCCTGCAGGGTATCGAGATCGGTGCGCCAGGCGCCGGTTCCAGCGGTGTAATAGATATAGCGTCCCTCGAGTGAGGGAATGATCGACCAGTCGGCAAGATCTAGACGATCGGTTACCTGTACGAGCGAGCCGTCGGCGCGATCCTCGAAATAGATCTGCGGCGTGCCGGTCCGGAAGGACACGAACAGCAGCCGCCGCATCGCCGTGTCGTAGGCGGCGACAAAGAAGAACGGATGATGGTGGATCGACGGGTGCGACGTGACCTGCCGCACTCGCCGCCCGGTCCGCTCGTCACGAAACTCCCGGCTTTCCGCCGGGAGTCGCTGTCCGATGCTCATCGACGATGTATCCGTTAGATCTTGTAGGCCTTGGCTGCGTCGATGACAGCCTTCCTGTCGAAATTGTTGATCTCGTCGATCAGTTCGTTGGTATAGAGCGGCTTGAAGCCCTTGATGTCGAGCCGCAGGAATTCAGCCTCGCGGTGCAACTCGTCCTCGCTGATTTGGCCGAGCTTCATGTTCGGATAGGGCGGGCGGAACAACTGCATGCGGCGCAGCACTGGTGTCAGCACCGCCTTGATCGCATCGGCTTGCGAGGCGCCGCGTGGCGCCAGTTCCGGATAGGCTTCGAGCAGGACCTTGGCGCCGGCCTGCGGATTGGCGAGGATGAATTCGGATGCTTTGGCGCCGGAGCGCCCGAAGCCGACGGCGATCTTGCGGTTCTTTTCCAGATAATCGCGACGCGCATTGACGAAGAAGCCGCCGATCATCGGGATTTTCTCGGGGCGTGGCAGCATCCGGGTCTTGATGCCGGCGGATTCGATTTGCCCGAAACCGGTGTCGAAATAGGCGAGCGCGTCGATAGCGCCGCGTTGCAGGGCGACGCCGGCAGTCACGCCTTCGCCGACCGCCAGCCACTGCACATCCTTGTCGGGATCGATGCCGAGTGTCGCGACCGCGGCGCGAGAAACCGGATAATCGGTCGTGCCAAGTCCCGACACGCCGATTTTCTTGCCGCGCAAGTCGCCATACGACTTGATCGGCGAGTCCGGCAGAACGGCGATATCCCACTTATAGGGATAGGTGTATTCGTAGAAGCTGACGATCGGTGGCAGTTGCTTCTTGGCGTAAAGCGGCAGCGCGAAGCTGTAGGCGCCGACGCCGAACTGGAAATCGCCCTTGTCGAGGCCGGCCTGTACATTGGCGATCGCGCCGGTCGGTATTGGCTCGATGCTGAAGCCTTCCTGCTTATTGTAGCCGAGCGCTTCGCCGATCACCATGTTGATGGTGGTCGCATTCATCGACTTTGTGCCCATGCCGAAGCGCAGCTTCTCGCCGGTTTGCGCGTGCGCGAAGCGCGGCCGGGTCGTGGCAATCGTGGCGGCAACGGCGCCGAGCGTGGCCATGACCTGGCGACGGCTCAATCTCGAAATGTCCTTCATGTGAAACCTCCCTGTTGAATGGCTTGCGACAAAATTCCTGCCGTTTGTTCTTATCGTTGATCTGCATGCGCTCCGTATGATCCGCGCTGCCTCATTTGTGACGGTCGGACCAGTGAACAACGCGGTGTTCGGTAAAACGGATCAGCAGATGCAGCGCGATGCCGACTACCCCGAGGATCACCAGCGATGCGAAGACCCCGGCAATATCGGTCACCGCCTGCGCCTGGGTGATGACCACACCGATGCCTTCCTGGGCGCCGAGAAATTCCGCGACGATAGTGCCGAGCAATGCGTAGACGACACCCATGTCGAGGCCGGCAAAAATATAGGGCGCTGCCGTCGGCAGCTTCACTCGCAGATAGGTTTGCAGGCGCGATGCCGATAGCGCCTTCATCAGGTCGAGGCGCTCCGGTTCGGTCGAGCGGATACCGGCAAAGCTGTTGACCAGCATCGGGAAGAAGGTCAGCAGCGCCGCCATCACCACCTTGGAGCCGTTGCCGAAGCCGCACCAGACGATGATCAGCGGTGCGATGGCGATCTTCGGCAGGCTTTGCAGCGCAAAGGCGTAGGGCATCAGCACGATCTCGACCGGTCGGAATTCCGCCATGAAGGAGCCGAGCAGCAAGCCGAGCGATGCGCCGATGAGGAAGCCGATCGCCGCATGGCTGAGCGTATTCCACAACGGGAGATAGAAGCCGACGCGGCTGTCGATCGGCACCGCGAGCCCCGACCACAGCGCATTGAAGACATTCTCCGGCGAGGGGAGGATGTAGGGCGGGACCTGCAGGATTTCGACCGCGGCTTTCCAGATGAGCAGCAGGCCGATCACGCCGGCGATGGTCAGCGCGATATTGTTGATACGGTCTCGCCGGCGCTTTTCCGCAAGGCGCTTCGTGGTCTGTTCGGCAAACGAATGGGGAGCGGAGACGTTGACGGTGCTGCTCATGGTCAGGCATCCAGCATGCGGCGGATTTCGCGCGCCAGTCGGATATATTCCGGATCGGCGATGGTCTCGGCGTGGTTGCGCGGTCGTGGCAGATTGATCCGCAGATTTTCCAGCACCCGGCCTGGCCGCCCTGACATGACGATGACGCGATCGCCGAGGAAGATCGCCTCGCCGATGCTGTGGGTGATCAGCAGGACTGTCTTCTTGCTGGCAAGCCAGATCCGTTGTAGCTCGACATTCATCCGCTCGCGGGTGAGTGCATCGAGCGCGCCGAACGGCTCGTCCATCAGCAGAACCTTCGGATCGCGCGCCAGGCCGCGGACGATAGCCGCGCGCTGCTGCATGCCGCCGGAGAGTTCGTAGGGATACTTGTTCTCGAAGCCCTTGAGGCCGGCGACCTCCAGAAGGACCTGTACGGCGTCTCTGCGGCTCTTGTCATAGCCGCTGCCAACCTGCAGCGGCAGAACGACGTTCTGCCAGACCGTCATCCACGGCAGCAGCGTGGCGTTCTGGAAAACGACGCCGACGGCGTTGGACGGGCCGGTGATCGGTTGACTCCCGAGCGTCATCTCGCCGGCATCCGCCTTGTCGAGGCCCGCGATCAGCCGGAGCATCGTGCTCTTGCCGCAGCCAGAAGGGCCGACGATCGAGACGAATTCGCCATCCGCCATCGACAGGTCCATGCCATCCAGCGCGACGACCGGGTCACCGGATATCGTCGAATAGACTTTCACCAGCCCGCGCGCGCGAATAAGCGGAGCGTCGGACGGCGTCGGCGCTGCGCGCCCCGCTTGCACCGCGGGCGACGCGAGATCGATAGTGGCCGACAGACTCATTGCCTCTCCCTGTGTTTCCTCACGATGTGCCGGTTTATCTGGCATTCGATTGTTGCAGCGTCTGGCCGGCGGCACTCAGCGCGCGGCTGAAATCCCGGGCGACCTGCTGGAGCGGCGCCAGCGCGCCGTCGACAAACTGATCGAGCGGCATCCGCATGCTCGGCGCCGCGACGCTGAGCGAGCCAAGCGCGGAACCGCTGCTGTCGAGTGCGGGGACGGCAAGGATGCGCAGCCCCTTGGCGATGTCGCCGTCGGAGACAGCGTAGCCGCGCTTGCGGACCTGTTCGATCTTGCGTTCGATCTGGGCGATGGAAACCTGCATCTCGGGCGTAAGCTTCACGCGGTTGCTTGCTTGCAGCAGGGCGCGAACCTGGTCGCGCGGCATATGCGCCATGATGGCATGGCCGATCGCCGAATAGTAGGCGGGTATGCGCGTGCCCACGCGAACATTGACACCAAGCCGGATGAGGCCAGCCTGCACCCGCTCGATATAGACGACTTCCGTGTTTTCCAGGATGCCGAAACTGGCCGCTTCGTTCACTGCGCCGACCAGCGAGCGCAGCAGCGGACGCACGATATCGCGCAGGTCCATGCGTGCGATGGCATTGAAGCCAAGCTCGAGCGGCTTCAGCGTCAGCCGGAATTTGCGCGTGTCGGGGACCTTGGCGACATAGCCGAGCATCACCAGCGTATTGAGAAAGCGGAATGCCGTGGCGTTGTCGACGCCGGCGCAGCGCGCCACTTCGCTCAGCAGCAGTTCGGGCTGTTCGGCCGTGAATGCCGACAGAACACGCAAGCCCTTGGCAAGCGACTGCACCAGGTTCTTGGCATTCGGTTCGTCGGACATCGGATCTCGGGCACGTTCGTTTAGTTCGGATAACGAACTAAAATTCGTGTAATTGACGTTAGGGAGACAGTGAGCCAGAGTCAACGCTGCGCCGCATCGGCGCATTCACTTCAGACATGCAGAGGCGCGCGTGGAAGGCTCACAGTTCGATACTCACCAGATCCGGCTGTCTGCGGATGTCGGTGGGACGTTTACCGATGTTGCAGCATTCAACGAGAAGACCGGAGAACTCCGGCTCGGGAAAACCCTGACGACCCACAAGCGGCTGGTCGAGGGAATAGAAAATGGCGTGATCAAAGCCGCCTCGTCATTCCGCGATGCACGGCTGTTTCTTCATGGCACGACGGTCGCGATCAATACGATACTGGAACGCACCGGCGCGCCGTGCGCGCTGCTGACGACGCAGGGGTTTCGCGACATCTACGAGATCGGTCGCGTCAACCGGCCGGAATCGTACAATCTGTTCTTCAACAAGCACGAGCCGCTGATCCGCCGCGAGCATCGCTACGAGATTCGCCAGCGCATGGATGCGCAGGGAACGGTGCTGATCCCGCTCGATGATGACGAAGTTCGCGCGATGGCGGCGAACGCCGTCGCTGCCGGCGTGCAAGCGATTGCGATCCTGTTCCTGCACTCCTATGCCAATCCGTCGCACGAGCAGCGCGCCAAGGCGATTATCGAGGAGGCCTATCCGCAGCTCTTCGTTACCGCGTCGCACGAACTGTCGCAGGAATATCGCGAGTACGAGCGCACCTCGACTGCGGCGGCCAACGCCTATGTCGGCCCGCGCGTGCGGCACTATCTCGGCGAGATGGATGCGCATATCGCCGATGAGGGCTTCGACGGCACGTTTCTGGTGGTGCAATCGAGCGGCGGCCTTTTCGATCTCGATGATGCCCGCTCGTCCTGCATCCGGATGCTGGAATCGGGGCCGGCCGCCGGCGTGATTGGTACGCGTGCCTTGTGCGAAAGCCTGGGCCTGTCGAATGCCATCGCCTTCGACATGGGCGGCACCACCGCCAAGGCCGGCGTCATCCACGAGGGGCAGGTGCTGATGACCGGCGGTGCGCTGGTCGGCGGCTATGCGACCGGGCTGCCGGTGCAGATCCCGATGATCGACATTCAGGAGGTCGGCACCGGTGGCGGCAGTATCGCGCGCGTCGAGGAAGGGGCGCTGCGCGTCGGGCCGGAGAGTGCGGGGTCCTCGCCGGGGCCGGTCTGCTACGGGCTCGGCGGACAGGAACCGACGATCACCGACGCCAATCTGGTGCTGGGACGCCTTGGCGCCGACCGCTTTCTCGGCGGCGAGATGCCGCTCGATCTCGACGAGGCGCAACAGGCGATTGCGACGCGCATTGCGACGCCGCTCGGCATCGATCCGGCCGCTGCGGCGGATGGCATCCTGCGTATCGCCGCGACCAAGATGGCGCATGTGGTGCGCTGGGTGACGACGGAACGCGGGCTCGACGCTGGCGAATTCGCGCTCGTTGCCTATGGCGGTGCCGGGCCGCTGCACGCGACCATGGTGGCGCGCGAATTGCGCAGCCGCACCGTCATCATTCCGCGGGCGCCGGGGCATTTCTCCGCCTACGGCATGCTGGTCGCCGATCTGCGGCGCGATTTCGTCAATACCTGGTTCACGCCGCTCGACGATGCGCCGTTCGAGCGGATGGAAGAATTCTACGCCGACATGGAGGAGCGTGGCCGCGAAACGATCTCGCGCGGCCATGCCCGGCTTGAAGGCATCGTGGTCGAGCGTGCCGCCGACATGCGCTATGTCGGCCAGGAACACGCGGTGACTGTCGAACTGCCGGCCGAACTGTTTGCCGGCCAGGATCGCGACGGCGTCAAGCAGCGTTTCGATGCCGTCCATCAGGTTCGCTATGGTTTTTCCTCGGCGACGGAGAAGGCGGAGATCGTCAGCCTGCGCTGCGCGGTGATCGGGCTGATGCGCAAGCCATCGCTCGATCATATTGCCGCCGGCGGGCCGCAGCCCGACGCCGCCGCCTATCGCGGCGACCGTCCCGCCTGCTTTGACGCCGCAGCCGGATATGTACAGACGCCGACTTACGATCGCGCCGGGCTGAAGGCTGGCAACCGGATCGAAGGTCCCGCGCTAATCGAGGAACATGCGTCGACGACCGTCGTCCTTCCCGGTGATGTCGTCACCGTGGACCCGTCCGGCAATCTCGTGATCGAAATTTTCAGGAGCTGAGCGATGGATATCGCAGCCAAGCAGCCGGCGGTTCTCGGCAAGGTCGATCCGGTCATCACCGAAATCATCCGCAATGGTCTCATCGCCGCGACGGAGGAGATGAAGACCAATCTGATGCGTACCGCCTACAACATGATCATCTACGAGGCGCTGGATTTCACCGTCGGTCTGTTCGATGCACAGGGCAATACGGTGTCGATCGGCCTCGGCCTGCCGATGTTCATCCGCGGCATGAGCGAGACGGTCAAGGCCAAGATCGACCATTTCGACGGCGATCTGCAACCGGGCGATATCCTGCTCACCAACGATGCCTATATCACCGGCAGCCATCTCAATCACATGACCTTCACGGTGCCGGTATTCGATAACGGCAAGGTCGTCGGCTTCTCGTGCTGCATGGCGCACTGGCCGGATATCGGCGGTACGCTCGACGGTTCGACCACCGATATCTATTCGGAAGGCCTGCAGATGCCGATCGTGAAGATCTATCGGCAGGGCGTTCCGAACGAGGAACTGATTTCGATCATCCGCTCCAATGTGCGCCTGCCGGATCGTGCGATGGGCGATTTCCGCGCCCAGATTGCGGCGGTCAAGACGGGCGAAAAGCGGTTCCTCGAACTGATCCGCAAATACGGGCACGACGCGGTCATCGGCGGCATCGAGGCGATCATGGATCAGAGCGAGGCGGTGACGCGCGCGCGGGTTCGCGAGATCCCCGACGGCGAATATGTCGCGCAGTCGTTCATGGACGACGACGGCATCAGCGTCGGCAAGCATGTGCCGATCAATGTACGGGTCGTTGTCAGGGGCGACCAGATGACGATCGACCTGACGGAGGTCTCGAAGCAGGTCGGCGGATTCTACAATTCCGGGATCACGGCCGGGCAATCATGCTGCCAGGTGGCGTTCAAGTGCCTGACCTCGGCGCTCGATCTGCCGATCAACGATGGGCAGTTTCGGGCGCTGAATATCGTGCTGCCGCCGGGCCGCGTCGTCAGCGCCCAGAAGCCCGCCGCGATGCGGATGTGGATGACCTATCCGATGACTATCATCGATACGATCTTCAAGGCGCTCGAGCCGGCCATTCCGGAGAAAGTGGCGGCGGGCCATCATGCTGATCTGGTGGTGGCGCGTGTCAACGGCCGCAGGCCGCGGGATAACTCCTTCTATATCTACAGCGGCGGCCTGATCGGCGGCGGCTGGGGCGCCAAGCACAACAGCGATGGCAATAGCGGCGTCATCGCCATCAATGATGGCGACACGCACAACGGGCCGTCCGAGCAGGTGGAGGCGAAGTTCCCGTTAATCGTCGAGCGCTATGCGCTGCGTCCGGATTCCGGCGGGGCGGGAAAATATCGCGGCGGTCTCGGCGTTGAGCAGGTGATCCAGGCGCGTCACGACATCCGGTTTTCTTCGCAGATGGATCGGGTCAAGTGCAAACCGTGGGGATTGCAGGGCGGCTTGTCCGGTTTTGGAAACTCGGTTGCCGTGCATCGCTTCAACCAGCCTGAGGAACAGCACTTCCCGAACGGCAAGGCCTTCAACCAGGTCATCAAGCCCGGGGACGCCTATATCCTGCGCTCGGGTGGCGGCGGCGGCTTCGGCTCGCCGCTGGAGCGCGATCTCGATGCGCTGCAGCGCGACGTCAACGGCGGCTATGTCTCGAAAGAGGCTGCCGAGAAATATTACGGCGCCGCGTTCGAGCCGGATTCGCTGGTCATCGATCGGGCTGCAACCGGCATGCGCCGGGCAGAAATGACGGCGCAGGGGCTACCCGTGGATGAGCCGATCGCGCAGACCATCGCGCCGCCTCCGGGGCATGCCCATGATCATGATCATCGGCATGAGCACCAGCACCTGACGCCGGAGGAGCGCGCGGTTCTCGCCATGTCGCACCGCTGCTGCTCGTGAGGCGGTGGCGGCTGTCGAGGCAGACGCTTTACCAGGTGATGTAGAACATCCCCTTGGCCAGAAAGACGATCAGCACGACGTGGCAGAACACGCTGAGATGGATGATCTTGAAATGGCGTGATTTCAGCTTGCCGGTACCGCTGAGCGTCATCGCAGTAATAAAGTGAGCCAGGACGCTGAGTGCCAGGACGATCTTGATCCACAGCAGGGTAGCGAAGCTGCTGGCGAAAGGATGCGCCAGCGTTTCGCGATATTGCCAGGCCATGCTGATGCCGGCGAGATAAAGCACTAGAATGACGAATGGCATCAGTCGCCGGGCGCGCCGGGCGATGGCCAGTTCGACCGTTCGCATGGTTTCGCGACCGACCGGTTTGCGAATGCCTTCGAGGATCAGGACTTCGAAGAACACGGTACCGACGAACATGATCGCTGCGAACAGATGCAGCGTGACCAGAGCGAAATGATCCATGGACATGACCCTGCGTATCGGCGATGTGCCCGGTACGAGCGTTGACCGTCTCGCACGGGAAACGTGCCTGGACAAGAGCAGTTCGGGTTCTGATGTGGATCAGAACGAATCCGCTCTAGCGCCGGCCGCCGGGCTGGGCAATCCGCCCTTCGTCCCGAGGTTGGCTGGCATGCGGTTCTTGCCGTGATCGACGTCACGAGCCGACGCGTAGCGGCGCATGCAGTTTCTTCAGGGTCGAGATGACGCTGAGCGCCGTGATCCGGCCGGTTTTCGGGTTCTCGCTCGGGATATTCTCGATGGTCATATCGAGCCTGGCGGAATCGGCATCGACGACGATCCGGTGCGTGTTGCGGGTAACACCTGGGTCGGCCCAGATTTCCAGCGTCGTTAGGTCCGGTCCGACGCCGGCCAGCGATAGCGCCACGGCGACGTTCAGGTTGGCCGGGAAGCCGATCGCTGCTTCGCGCGCGCTGCCGACGAAGACGCGCTTCGCCTCTGTCAGCCCGGCGATTTCGATCTTGTTCTCGACGAGGTAGGGCGCGCCCAGCAGCCCGGCGATCGGCTTGCGGGTCTGCATGGTCACCGAATGGATTGTGCCCTGCGCCGCTGCGCCGACGGCGTCGAGGCCGAGCAGCGCGCCTGTCGGCACGATGATCTGTCCGCCGCTGGCGCGGGCGACGTCGACCAGATCGAAATGCGACAGCAACGCGCCGACGCTGAGCACGATGGCCCGCTTGCCAGCGGAAACCGTCGGTCGGACGATACTGTCGAAGATAGCCGCCGGCGCGCATTCAATGACGATATCTGCAGCTTCATGCAGACGGCCGACCGGCATGAACATCGCGTCGCAGCCCAGCCCGTCGAGGATGCGGCGGCATTTTGCCTCGTCGCGGGCGGCGACCGCTGAAATGACGCTGTTCGGCACGTCGCCGTGGGCAACGGCCCGGACGACCGCGGCTCCGATGGCGCCCATGCCCGCGACCGCTATCCGGGTCGGCTCGCCGCGCAGCGGATGGGCGACGGCTGCTGGCGATGCGTGCGGATGAGGCTGCCCCGACATACCGATCTCCGTTTTACCGATAGTCTGCGGTATAGGAGGGGTGCCGCTATATGCAAGACGCCAAAAGAATATACCGCCGAAGCGTCAGGACGGCTCTGACGCGCGGCCGTGCCGATTCTCCGGAGCGTCCTGGACCTTGCCTTGCGCATCCAGGATATCGTGGGCTTCTTTGGCTTTCTGGTCGCGAGAGAAGGCGGCGCGCACCAGCAGCATCAGAGTGACCGGCGTCGTCACCGTCATGAAGACGGCGATCAGCACTTCGTGGATGACAAGCCGCGTCTGTAGCGTCGTGAACCAGATCATCGAGGCGATGAGGACCAGGCCTGCGCCCAATGTACTGCCCAGCGTCGGCGCATGGACGCGCTTGTAGAAATTGTCCAGCCGCAACAGGCCGAGCGTGCCGGTGATCGTCAGACCGGCACCGACGAGCAGCAGTGCGGCCGTCGTCAGCGCAACCCAGGCCGGAATGTCGGCGGCGACGGTCATTCGATCACCTCGCCGCGCATCAGGAATTTTGCGAAGGCCGCGGTGCCGACGAAGCCGAGCACGGCGATCAGCAGCGCCACGTCGAAATATATCACGCTGCCGGTGCGGATGCCGAAGGTCAGCATCAGCAGCATGCCGCTGACATACAGCGCGTCGAGCGCCAGCACCCGATCTTGGGCACGCGGGCCGATCAGGATCCGCACGGTCGCGCAGGCCATCGCGAGGGCCAGCAGAATCTGCGAAATGATGATCGACCAGCCGAGGATCGCCATGCTCATTCGAAAATCTCCAGCAGCAGACTTTCGTACCGGTTCTTGATCGATGCGATCCAGGCGTCTTCGTCGATCAGGTCGAGTACATGGATCATCAACTGGCCGCTGTCCGGATCGACATGCACCCAGATCGTGCCGGGCGTGGCGGTGATGATGCAGGCAAGTACTGCCATGCCGTTGGTGTTGCGCAGGGCCAGCGGAATGGTGACGAAGCCGGAGGTGAGGCGCTTCTGCTTCGGCAGCAGGATGATCCGGGCAACGGCGATATTGGAGCGGACGATATCGACGAAGACCCGCCAGCCCAGTCGCAGGATGGCGGCCGGACGCCGCACCGCCGTTCGCGGCACTTCCAGCGTCTTCAGAGTGAAAGGCGCGATGACCGCCAGAACGAAGCCAAGGGCGATCTGGCCGGCCTCAAGCGACTGGTTGAGCAGCAGCCAGAGCGCGAGCAGGCTGAGCGACATGCGCGGATAGGGAAGCAGGCGCACCATCATCTCTGTTCTCCCGTCGGCAGACGCGGGGTCGAGACGACGTTGCGCACGTAATCCTGCGGTACGTGCAGACTCTGCGCGGTATCACGCATGAAGCGCATCACCGGCCCGGCCTGCACCGTCAGTATGATGCACAGCGCCAGCAGCACGACGATCGGCGCCATCTCGATGACGCGCACCCGCGGAATGGTATTATCGAGCGGCAGCCAGAAGGTACGGATGCCGGCACGCGCCATGGCCACGACGCCGGCCAGGCCGGAGATCAGCAGCAGCGCGATCAGTGCCCAGGAGGATGCCACGGTGAAGCCGTCGACCTCCGGTCCCGGAATCTGGAACAACGCTGCCAGCAGCACGAATTTGGCGACGAAGCCGGAAAGGGGCGGTTGTCCGGAAAGCAGCAGCGCGCAGCAGATGAAGCCGATGCCGAGCACCGCCATGGTAACCGGGATCACCACGCCGACCTCTTCCTCGGGCTCGTCGAGGTCCTCGCCATAGGCTTCCATCGTCACGGCCAGCACATCGGCGCCCGGCGCCCGGCCGCGTTCGATGAGCTCGATGAGCAGGAAGAAGGCGGCGATAGCCAGCGTCGAATTGACCAGATAGTACAGCGCCGCCTCGGTGACACCGACATCGCCGAGACCGATCGCCGCCAGCATCGTGCCGGACGAGATCAGCACGTTGAAACTCGCCAGCCGTGTCAGATCCTGCGATGCGAGCACGCCGATCGAGCCGAACACGATGGTCATCATGCCGCCGACCATCAACCATGGGTCGCCGAACTGAGCCAGGGCACCTGCATGTTCGCCGAAGGCGAGCAGCGACAGGCGCAGCACGATATAGATGCCGACCTTGCTCATGATGACGAAGAAGGCGGCGACCGGCGCCGCGGCCACCGAATAGGTATTGGGCAGCCAGAAACTCAACGGCCACATGCCGGCCTTGACGAGGAACGCCACGCCAAGGATGGCCGCGCCGGCCTCCAGCAGCGCCCGGTCGCCGGCGGCGACAGCGGGGACGCGGATCGCCAGATCGGCCATGTTGAGCGTGCCGGTGACGCCGTAGATCAGGCTGACGCCGATCAGGAACAGCAGCGAGGCGGCGAGGTTCACGGCGATGTAATGCAGCCCGGCGCCGACGCGGGCGCGATTCGAGGCGTGCAGCACGAGCCCGTAAGAGGCGGCGAGCAGCACCTCGAAGAATACGAACAGATTGAACACGTCGCCGGTGAGGAAGGCGCCGTTCAGTCCCATCAGCAGAAACTGGAACAGCGAGTGGAAGTGCGCGCCGGCACTGTGCCAGCGCGCCAGCGAGAAGGTCAGCGTGGCGAAGGCGAGGATGCCGGTCAGCACCAGCATCAGCGCCGATAACCTGTCCGCCACCAGCACGATGCCGAACGGCGCCTGCCAGTTGCCGAGCAGCGTCACGGTCACCGGTCCGTCGGCTGTCACGCGCAGCAGCACGATCGCCAGTGCCAGCACCGTCGCCGTCGCTGCGAGATTGATCGCGCCCTTGAGAACGTGCCGGCGGTCACCGAGGAACAGGAAGATCGCCCCCGCGATCAGCGGGATGATGATCGGCGCGACGATCAGGAGCATGTGGCTGCCGCTCATGGCATCGGCTCCCGGCCGTCGACGTGGTCGGTCCGCGTCAGGCCGCGTGACGCCAGCAGCACCACCAGAAACAGTGCCGTGGTGGCGAAGCCGATCACGATGGCGGTAAGGATCAGCGCTTGCGGCAGCGGATCGGCGTAATTGCTCAGATCGCCGGTGCCGCCAGGATCGAGCACCGGCGGTTCGCCGACCATCAACCGGCCCATGCTGAAGATGAACAGGTTGACGGCATAGGAGAGCAGCGACAGGCCGATGATCACCTGGAATGTGCGCGGCCGCAGCAGCAGCCATACGCCGGAGGCGGTGAGCACGCCGATGCTGAGCGCCAGGACGGTTTCCATCAGCGGCTCCCGGTGCCGACTGCTGGCGTTGTCGCCGGCGCCGTTGGCGTGCGCGGCGTCCGGTGGCTGCGCAGCGACTGGTGCGCCAGTGCGATGAGGATCAGCACGGTGGCGCCCACCACCATGGCGAAGACGCCGAGATCGAAGAGAATGACGCTCGACAGATGCAACGGGCCGATCAGCGGCAACGGCACGTCGATGGCGCGCGCGGTGAGGAACGGATAGCCGGCGGCGAGCGCTCCGATGCCGGTAAAGGCGGCGGCGAACAGGCCGAAGCCCATCCAGCGCAACGGCAGCACGCGCAGCCGCGGTTCGACCCAGCGCGCGCCGCTCGCCATGTACTGGACGATGATGGCGAGCGCCATGGTCAGACCGGCGACGAAACCGCCGCCCGGCAGATTATGGCCGCGCAGGAACAGGAAAACCGCGATCACCACGATGACCGGGAACAGCAGCTTCATGATCACCGCCGGTACCAGCATCTCTTCGACGAAGTGCGCTTCTTTCTGCCCGGCGGGGACGGAGCCGTCGGCGCTGCGCTGCTGTTCGGGAATGTCGACGCTGTCCGCCGCCGGACGGAAACGGCGCAGCAGCGCATAGACCGTGAGCGCGACGATGCCGACGACGGTGATCTCCCCGAAAGTATCGAAGCTGCGGAAGTCGACGAGGATGACATTGACGACGTTGGTGCCGCCGCCCTCGCTATAGGCATGCTGCAGAAAATAGCGTGCGATGCTGTCGGGGAGCGGTCGCGTCATCATCGCGAAGGCGAGTGCCGCCATGCCGGCGCCGGCGACGATCGCCAGGGCGAGGTCGCGCAGTCGCCGCAGCCGTGCCGCGATCGGGTTGGCCTCGGGGATTTCCTCGTTGCGCTTCGGCAGCCAGCGCAAGCCGAGAAGGATGAGGATCGTGGTGACGATCTCGACCAGCAACTGCGTCAGAGCGAGATCGGGCGCGGAAAGCCAGACGAAGGTGATGCAGGTGGCGAAGCCGGCGCCGCCCAGCATGACCAGCGCCGCGAGCCGGTGGTATTTGGCCTGGTAGGCGGCGCCGACGGCACAGGTCAGACCGGCCGCCCAGACCAGCGCGAAGGCCGGATCGACAGGCAACTGGGCCCGTGGTCCGAACTGGAAACCGTGCAGCGCGAACGGCACCACGGCGGCCATGAGCGCGATGCAGACGATCAGCAACAGTTGCGGCTGCAGGCGACGGGTGCCGAGCAGATCCTCCAGCCAGCGTGCCCAGCGCCAGGAGAGGACGACGACCGCCCGCTCGAAGATGCGCTTGTTCTTCAGCCGGCGCAGCAGCGGCGCCCCTTCCTCGCCCTTTGCCAGATAAGGCTGCAGGATGAAATACAGCGCCACGCCGCCGACGAAAGCGACGGTGCTCATCAGCAGCGGAAACGTAAAGCCATGCCAGACGGCGAGGCTGTAAGACGGCGTTGCCTCGCCGAGTACGGCGTGGACGGCAAGCCCGAGGAACGGGCCGATCGTATAGCCGGGCACGATGCCGACGACGAGGCACGCCAGCACCAGCAATTCGACGGGAAAGCGCATCCAGTGCGGCGGCTCGTGCGGAATGCGCGGCAGTTCGGTCGGCGGCGGCCCGAAGAACACGTCGCGGATGAAGCGCAGCGAATAGGCGACGCTGAACATGCTTGCGATGGTGACGATATAGGGCAGCGCATCGTCGATCAGCGAGCCGTCGTGGTTTTCGATGGTCTCGGCGAAGAACATCTCCTTGGAGAGAAAGCCGTTGAGCAGCGGCACGCCGGCCATTGCGGCGGCGGCGACCATTGCCAGTGTGCCGGTGACCGGCATGTATCGATAAAGCCCACTCAGCTTGCGGATATCCCGCGTGCCGGTTTCGTGGTCGATAATGCCGGCGGCCATGAACAACGACGCCTTGAAGGTGGCGTGGTTGGCGATGTGGAAGATCGCTGCGACGATACCGAGCGGCCGGTCGAGGCCGATCAGCAGCGTGATCAGCCCGAGGTGGCTGATGGTCGAATAGGCGAGGAGACCTTTGAGGTCCTGCTGGAAGATCGCCAGATAGGCGCCGATGATGAAGGTTGCGAGACCGGCGCTGCCGACGATCCACAGCCAGTAATCGGTGCCGCCGAGCGCCGGCCACAGCCGCGCCAGCAGGAATACGCCGGCTTTCACCATGGTTGCCGAGTGCAGATAGGCCGACACCGGCGTCGGCGCTGCCATCGCGCGCGGCAGCCAGAAATGGAAGGGGAACTGTGCGCTTTTAGTCAGAGCCCCGAGCAATACCAGCACCAGCGCGGTGAGGTAGAGCGGATGCGCGCGGATGATGTCGCCCGACGCCAGAACCTTGTCGAGATCGAAACTCTCGACGATGGCGCCGATGATCAACACGCCGCCGAACAGACAGAGCCCGCCGGCCGCCGTCACCGTCAGCGCGACGCGCGCGCCGTCACGGGCGCTGGCATTGTGGTGCCAGTAGCCGATCAACAGGAACGAGAACAGGCTGGTCAGTTCCCAGAACAGCACGAGCTGGATCAGGTTGCCCGACAGCACCACGCCGAGCATCGCGCCCATGAACGCCAGCAGGAACGAAAAGAAGCGCGGCACCGGGTCGTCCGACGACATGTAATATCGCGCATAGAGGACGACGAGGAACCCGAAGGCGGAAATCAGTCCCGCGAACATCCAGGCAAAGCCGTCCATCCGGAACGACAGCGTCAGGCCATATTCGGGAATCCAGGCGATTTCGCTGCGGATAACATCGCCGGCCGCGACATTCGGGTAGTACCATAGGACGATTGCCAGCGCCGCGATCGACACTGCGCCGGCCAGCCACGCTTCCGCCTTGCGGCCGTTGGGGCGAAAAAAGCCGGCGATCAGGCTGCCGGCGAAGGGAAGCACTGTGAGGATGGTCAGAAGGGTGCTGTCCGCAGTCGGCAAAGGCTCGTTCTCAGGCTTGCGGGAGGAAATATCTCCTGCTCAGTATGGCTGCCGACGGCCTTGTCCAGCAAGCATCCATCTGGATGTTCTGCCGCTTTTGCAAACGGCTTCGCGGTCGTCCCGCGCCGGTGCTGGAACTGGGGCTTTATCGCACGGCAGTGATGTCTGGAAAGCCGCTTGGCGGGTGCTCGTGCAGCTTCGACCATGAGGGACAATCGGGATCGGCGCCGTCAAGTCAAGCGTCGATCATCATGGAGACCGCGACAAATATGCATCGCGGTAGCGACGGGTTGACGGCTCTCACGCGGCTTGAACGCCGCGCATGATCCGGCGCAGCGCCGCGACGATGATGAGGCCGACAAGGGCGATCGCCAGAAACAGCCAGGCCGCGCCGCTCCAGTCGAAATGCTCGACCCAGGTTGCGAGGATCACCGGTCCGGCGAACTGGCCGATTGCCGCCGCCTGCTGGATCAGCCCCATGGTCAGCGCCAACTGGCCGGTCGTCGGCGCGAGCCGCGGCGCGCTGGCAATCACCGAAGCGGGCAGTAGCGCGGTCACCGCCAGGCCGAGCGCTGCAGCAGCCGCGACGACGATAGTCGGCAGGCCGGGACTGAACACGCCGAAGCCGGTCAGACCGACGGTGACGAAGACTGCGCCGGCGATGCCCCACAGCGGCGCGCCGAAGCGGAGGATAAAGCCGGCGGCGATATTGCCGGCGCCGTTGGCGAGCACCGCGAGCGCCGAGATCGTGCCGGCCGTGTCGAGCGACAGGCCCATGCGCTCGACCAGCAGGATCGGCAGGAAGGTGCTCAGCGCGTAATACTGGATGGCGTAGAGCGTGAAGGCGCAGGCGAGCAGCGGCGGCCCGCCGGATTTGAGCAGTTCGGCAAGCTCGGTCAGCGGCGGCTTGACGACGGCCCGCCGTGTCGGCTGCGGTGCCGGCCGCAGGACCAGCATCAGCACGACGAGACCCGCAGCCAACGCGGCATTGGTAAGCCACAGGGCCTGCCAGCCGGTGCGCAGGATCGAGGGGCCGACAAACATCATGATTGCGGTGCCGACCGGGATATAGGCGGCCCAGCAGGCGAACACGATGTCCTGATGACGCCCGAGCGACATGTTGCGCAGCAGGGTCGGGCCGGAAATTACCAGACAGAGAAAGCCGACGCCCTCGACCATGCGGCTGACCAGCAGCAGCGTCGCGCCATGCGCGGCGGCGCCGATGAGATTGCCGATGCCGATCAGCGCGATCGCCGCGATGGTGGCGGCGCGCATCGGAAACCGCGCCACGACCATGCCGGCGCCGAGGCCGCCGAAAGCGCCGAGGATCGCATAGGCGCCGAAAATCCACGATACCGCGACGAGGCTGAGGTCGAGTTGCTCGCGCAAGGCGGGAATGGCGATTGCCACCTTGCCGATCTGCGCCGCACCGACGACGCCGGCGGCGATGACCAGGCACACCTGGGTCCAGTCTGGTTGTTTCGGCATTGCGCGGGCCCGGATTGTCGCGCCTGTGCCTAACATGATTTGCGACATTGAACAGGCCCGGACCCCGTTCGGCTCCGCGGCGCAGCATTGCGCTGTGGCCGGCGAGAATCATACGCGGGCAGATGTCAGGATGCGCTCTCGACCCGGCGCGCCGCGGCAGTCGAATCGCGCACCACCAGTTCGACCGGCAGCACGATATGGTGCGACTGCTGACCGGTCTCCGGATCCTGCAAGGCGGCGAGGATGAGTTGCGCGGCTTCGAGGCCGAGCTTGTGGTGCTGCGCGCGGATCGTCGTCAGCGGCGGCTGCAGCCGGCCGGCGAGGGGCATGTCGTTGAAGCCGGTGACCGAGACGTCGCGCGGACAGATCAGGCCGCGGCGCTGCAGCGCGGCGATGGCGCCGATGGCGAGCTGGTCGTTGGCGCAGACCAGCGCGGTGAACCGTCGCCCCTTCATCAGCAGTTCCTCGGTGCAGCGTTCGCCCTCGTCCTCGCTGAAGGTACGGGCGAAGGCGACCTGCGTGCCGTCCTCGTTGATTTCGAAGGTCTTGCAGTAGCGCACGAAGGAGCTGTAGCGCATGAAGCCGGTCGACACGTCCTGCGGGCCGGCGATGGTGGCGACGTCACGGTGGCCGAGCGAGGCGAGGTGACCGAGAATGCGGCGGAAGCCTTCGTCCTCGTCATGTGTCACCGACGAGCAGGGAATGTGATCCATCGCGCGGATGATGGTGACGACGGGGCGGTCACCGGCAAGCTGCGAGGCAATCGAATCGCGCCGCTTGGTCGTCGCCAGGATCAGCCCGTCGACGCCGCGTGCGCTGAGGCTTTCCAGCACGTCGGCTTCGCGTTCGACGTCGTTATCGGTGTTGGCGACGATCGAAATGTAGTGATGGCGGTTCAGCCCGTCCTCGATGCCGCGGATGATCGGCGGGAAGATCGGGTCGGTGATATCGGGAATGATGACGCCGATCGCCCGCGTCCTGTTGGTCTTCAGCGAATAGGCTGCCGCGTTCGGACGATAGCCGAGCCGACTGCTGGTCTTGCGGATTCGCTCCGCCAGCTCCGACGACACTTTGTGCTTCGGATTCGGATCGAGCGCCCGCGACACCGTGGACACGTTCACATTGGCGGCTTTGGCGATGTCCTTCAGCGTGACGCGCTGGTCGGTTTTCTTGCGCAAGCGTCTGACTCTGGTTCCATTGAACGGCCGGCAATCTATCATGGTTCGGCAGCCGCGATGCATCCTTGGATTGACGCCGTTGCGGAAACGCCGATTGACAAGGATGAGGAGGATAAAGCATTCTGCAAACGTTTGCAGAAGAATTACACCCGGCAGATCGGCCGATGGCGGAACGAGAAGCCGGGAGCCTCGGCTGGCGCCGCCAGGCCGACGCATCGCGGTGCCCGCCTCTGCGAGAGATGTAATGCGGGGCGGGCGCAATCAAGGGAGCAGGACGATGACCGAGCAGACCTTTGAAACCGCGCTGGCGGCGCGGACGGAGCAGATGCTCGACGCCTGCACGCTGTGCGGCAAGTGTTACGAGGTGTGTCCGATCGTCGACGCGGCAGGCGCGGTAGACGCGGAGGCTAAGCCCGGCGAGGTGGTTGCCGGCGTGCTCGATCTGGTCCGCCACGGCGAGGGCAGCGATGTCGCCAAGCGCTGGGCGAAGGGCTGCGCGCTGAGCGGCGACTGCATCGACGCCTGCGACTACGGCGTCAATATGCGCTTCCTGCTGGCGATGGCGCGCGTCGCCGTGGCCAAGCATACGAGCCCGCTCGCCGACCTGCGCAAGCGCGGCGTCACCAATTTCCGCACCATGGCGGAAGGCGCCAATGCGCTGCCGCGTCTGCAGCTCTCCGCCGAGGAGCTTACCCGGCTCGGCCAGCGCACCAGGGACCGGCTCGGCCATGGCTCGACGGCGAAGCCCGGCGAGAAGCCGGACTTCGTGTTCTATACCGGCTGCAACGTGCTCAAGACGCCGCATATCGCGCTGCTGGCGCTCGACATCATGGATGAACTCGGCGTCACCTATCAGGTGATGGGCGGCACCACGCATTGCTGCGGCGTCATCCAGTTGCGCACCGGCGACACCGAAATGTCCGGCAATGTCGGCGCCAACACCATCGACAAGCTGTCGGAAGGCAAGGCCGGCGTCTTGTCCTGGTGCCCGAGCTGCCACGTACAGATGACCGAGACGACGCTGCCGGCGCTGGAGCAGATCCGCGGCACGCGGCCGTTCGAGATGACGCCGTTCATGCTGTTCCTCGCCGAGCGGATGGAGGCGCTGCGGCCGAAACTACGGCAGGCGGTGCCGATGCGCATCGCGCTGCATCGCCACCCCGGCGTCAAGGGCGTGGTGGAAGCAACGGAGCGGCTGCTCAATGCCGTGCCGGGCATCGAGATCGTCGATCTCGACCAGCCGGCAATCGGCCTGATGAGCCATGCGCTCGGCGCGCTGCCCGACTACAAGCGCAAGCTGCAGCGCGAGGAGCTGGAAGCCGCGGAAGCCGCCGGCGTCGATGCGCTGGTCGCGGTCTATCATGTCGATCACCGCGAACTGTGCGCGCATGAGCGCGACTGGCCGTTCCGCATCCTCAACGTGCTGGAGATCATCGGCGCCAGCATGGGCCTGCACGAGGAAGACCATTTCAAGCGGCTGAAGATCATGCAGGACGCCGACGCCATCGTGAACGACTGCAAGGACCTGATCGCCGAGCACGGCCTCAAGCCCGACGTCGCGCATCGTGCGGTGGCAAACGCCATGCTCGCCGAACAGCCGCTGCCACTGCGCGGCGGCTGACAGATCGCGCGTCGTCTTGTGGCAAGACCCGACGCCGGCGGCGCCGACGTCGCGCCATGTCCGTTTCGCTCGAAACCGCGCTAGCTGATCACCCGTATCGGCTTGCCGTCCAGGAAGGCGCGGATGTTCTCGACCGCATCGCGGAAATAGACGCGATAGTTCTGTTCGCTGACATAACCGAGATGCGGCGTCAGCACGACATTGTCGAGCTTGCGATAGGGATGGTCACGCGGCAGCGGCTCGCTCTCGAACACATCGAGGCCGGCGCCGGCGATGCGCTTCGCCTGCAGCGCCTCGAGCAGCGCCGCCTGATCGACGATCGGCGCCCGCGCGGTGTTGACGAGGAGTGCGGTGGGTTTCATCAGCGCCAGATCGGCGTGGCTGACGAGGCCGCGCGAGCGCTCCGACAGCGCGTAATGGATCGTCACGATATCGCTGTTGCGAAACAACTCGTCCTTGCCGACGGCGGCGACACCGACGGCAGCGGCCTTCTCCGCGGTCAGGTTCTGGCTCCAGGCGATCACCCGCATGCCGAAAGCGTTGGCGACGGCAGCGACGCGCTGGCCGAGTTTGCCGAGGCCGACGATGCCCAGCGTCAGCCCTTCGAGGTCCTGGCCGATCGTGACCTGCCACGGTTCGCCCGCCTTCAGCCGGGCATTCTCGAAGCCGATGCGACGGGTCAGTTCGAGGATCAGGCCGAAGGCGATACCGGTGGTCGGCGTGCCGACGGTGCCGGTGCCGCAGACGATGACGCCATGCTCGGCGGCGGCTTTCACGTCGAAGGAGTTGTTCTTGGCGCCAGTGGTGATCAGCAGTTTCAGGTCGGGCAACGCCTCGATCACCCGGCGGGGGAACGGCGTGCGCTCGCGCATGCCGACGATGATGGCGAAACCTTGCAGCGCCGCGATCGTCTCTGCTTCGTCGGCGAAGGGACGGTTGAACACCACGGTCTCGACGTCGCCGGCCACCGCCGACCAGTCGGCAAGCGACAAAGCGACATTCTGATAGTCGTCGAGAATTGCGGCGCGCATGATTGAGGCCCCCTCGTGATTCAGCCGGTCGGCACCGAACCGGTCGGCCGCGGCGCAGTACCATAGACGGGCCGGGCAGCCGCGTCAGTCCGGCAAAGGGAGGGGGCGTATGCTAGCGCCGGCGGCGGGCGCGATCCGTTCGACCGGCGGGAGCCACATCCTTGGCGCGGGATTTGGGGCCCGGCCCGCGCATATAGTGCTGCTCCGGCCGGTAGGGATGGGCGAGGCGGCGCCAGATCTGCCGCAACGCGGACTCGGCCTTTGTCGCCAGCCCCGTCAAGGTCCGTGGCAGATGATCGATGATGGCAGGAGCCGTCCTGATGATCGCACGCATGAAGGTCTTCCCCGGATACGCCCTGCCGCGCCATTGCAGCGCGCGGCAGCTACTCTCTGAACCCTGCCGTCGCCGGCCGTCCCGTGCACCGACGTGGTTCTCTGCAGAGACCCTAGCGGCGGCGTATTAACGACGCCTTTTCCCGTGCCCCGTCGGCGTGTAGCCGCAGCGTTTAAGCGGCTCATTTTGCTGACATGTTGTCGGAAAGCGACAGGTTCCGTGGCGCTGCGCAGGATTGATTGCGGCAGCAACCCGAGGACCGCCGGATGTGCGCCGTCGCGACAGCCCCGCCGTCCCTGCGACGCCGCTCGCTTGCGCTTTGGAACCATGGTGGCTACATCAGCCCCCGATCCCCCGACAGTGCGCACATGGAACCGCGCCGGACGCACCCGCGCCTGACCCTGCGCCCGATTTGGCACGACGCGACGACAGCAAGAGGAAGAGATGAGCCGTCAGTTCATTTACCACATGCGGGGCCTGACCAAGGCCTATCCTGCCGGCAAGAAGGTTCTCGATAACGTCAATCTGTCGTTCTACCCGGATGCCAAGATCGGCGTGCTCGGCGTCAACGGCGCCGGCAAATCGACGCTGCTGCGGATCATGGCCGGTATCGATACCGAATTCACCGGCGATGGCTGGGTCGCGGAGGGCGCGCGCGTCGGCTATCTCGAACAGGAGCCGAAACTCGATCCGGAGAAAACCGTCCGCGAGAACGTCATGGAAGGCGTCGCCGCCAAGAAGGCGTTGCTCGACCGCTACAACGAACTCGCCGTCAACTACTCCGACGAGACCGCCGACGAGATGGCGAAGCTGCAGGACGAGATCGAGGCGCAGGGCCTGTGGGATCTCGACTCGCAGGTCGATCTGGCCATGGACGCGTTGCGCTGTCCGCCGGACGATGCCGACGTCACCAAGCTCTCCGGCGGCGAGCGCCGGCGCGTCGCGCTGTGCAAGCTGCTGCTCGACAAGCCGGACCTGTTGCTGCTCGACGAGCCGACCAACCATCTCGACGCCGAGAGCGTGAACTGGCTGGAAGGCCATCTGCGCGACTATCCGGGCGCGATCCTGATCGTCACCCACGACCGCTACTTCCTCGACAACGTCACCGGCTGGATTCTCGAACTCGATCACGGCCGCGGCATTCCCTATGAGGGCAACTATTCCTCCTGGCTGCAGCAGAAGCAGAAGCGGCTGGAACAGGAAGGCCGCGAGGACGAGGCGCGCCGGCGCACCCTCGAGCGCGAGCAGGAGTGGATCGCTTCGTCGCCGAAGGCGCGGCAAGCGAAGTCGAAGGCGCGCTATCAGCGCTACGAGGACCTGCTCAAGGTGGCGAACGCCAAGGTCAACACCGTGGCGCAGATCACCATTCCCGTCACCGAGCGGCTTGGCAACAATGTCGTCGACTTCGACGGGCTGACCAAGGGCTTCGGCGACAATCTGCTGATCGACGACCTGACCTTCAAGCTGCCTCCCGGCGGCATTGTCGGCGTCATCGGCCCGAACGGCGCCGGCAAGACCACGCTGTTCAGGATGATCACCGGGCAGGAGCAGCCGGACAAGGGCACGATCAAGATCGGCGAGAGCGTGCAGCTCGGCTATGTCGACCAGTCGCGCGACGCGCTCGACGGCAACAAGACCGTCTGGGAGGAAATCTCCGGCGGCAACGACGTCATCCTCGTCGGCAAGAAGGAAGTGAACTCGCGCGCCTATTGCTCGTCGTTCAACTTCAAGGGCGCCGACCAGCAGAAGAAGGTCGGCTCGCTGTCGGGCGGCGAGCGCAACCGCGTGCATCTGGCCAAGATGCTGCGCTCCGGTGCCAAC
Organism: Pseudolabrys sp.; assembly: GCA_035556795.1. GTDB lineage: Bacteria > Pseudomonadota > Alphaproteobacteria > Rhizobiales > Xanthobacteraceae > Pseudolabrys. The sequence continues at coordinate 47,934 of DATMEV010000104.1, forward strand.
CTGCTGCTGCTCGACGAGCCGACCAACGATCTCGACGTCGATACGTTGCGCGCGCTGGAAGAGGCGCTGGAGGATTTCGCCGGTTGCGCCGTCATCATCAGCCACGACCGCTGGTTTCTCGACCGCATCGCCACTCACATGCTTGCCTTCGAAGGCGAGAGCCATGTCGAATGGTTCGAAGGCAACTTCCAGGATTACGAGCAGGACAAGATGCGGCGGCTGGGTACGGATTCAACCATCCCGCACCGCATCAAGTACAAGAAGTTCTCGCGCTGACGACGTCCCCTTTCAGCTAACGACACGCGCATGCCGGCGCTGATCCGCTCCGGCATGCGCGTTTTCAGATCGACCTGTCATGATCCGCCTCGACAATATCAGCAAGCAGAACGGCCACCAGATCGTCTTCATCGAGGCGTCGGCGGCGTTGCAGCGGGGCGAGAAGATCGGTCTCGTCGGCCCCAATGGCGCCGGCAAGACGACGTTGTTCCGCATGATCGCCGGACGGGAGCCGCCGGACGAGGGCCAGGTCTCCGTCGATCGCGGCGTCACCATCGGCTATTTCAGTCAGGACGTCGGCGAAATGGCCGGCCGCAGCGCGGTCGCCGAGGTGATGGACGGCGCCGGACCGGTCAGCGCGGTGGCCGCCGAGCTGAAAGACCTCGAAGCCGCGATGATCGACCCGGATCGTG
>DATMEV010000105.1:0-4380 GCA_035556795.1 Pseudolabrys sp.
CAACGATCTGTTCCGCGCCCGCGCCCAGAAGGCGGGAATTATTTACGTCGATGTCTGGGACGGTTTCGTCGACGAGAACAATCGCTACTCGCTGCACGGCCCGGACGTCGAGGGACAGACGCGTCGTCTGCGTGCCTATGACGGCGTGCACTTCACTTCCTATGGCGCGCGCAAGCTTGCACATTACGTAGATCGTGAAATCCGCCGGTTGATGAGCGGCCGCGCGACGCCGATTGCCTTGCCTGCGGATGCCTCCGGCGTTGACGCCGAGACGCCGACCGGGCGGCCGCTGGCGGGGCCGGTCGTGCCGCTGACCGGGGCTGCCGCTACCGGCAGCGAGTTGCTCGGCGGCGGGCGCAATGCCGGTGTGGGCGATTCCGTGGCAGCACGGGTACTGGTGAGAGGCGAACCCCTTGCGGCGCCCACGGGGCGTGCCGATAATTTCATTTGGCCGCGCAGCGACTCGGATTTTGCGCCGGCCGCCGGTGCGGCTGCCCCACCCCCTGAAGCGCCAGCGGTTGCACCGGTGGCAGTTGCACCGGCTGCCGAGCCGATGCAGAAACCGGCGGTGCGGTCGCAGCAGCCGGCAGCGTCAGCGGCCCCGGCCGATCAGCAGCCACGCCGGGCGCCGCCGGCGGAGCGCCGCACGGCAAGCGGCAATGCAGCCGGCTCGTCGGGCGTTATCCGCCCGCCGGCCGGCATTCCTCAGCAACAGCAGCAACGCCCGGCGCCGCGCCAGCCACCTCGTTTCGAAGACGGTTTCTTCGGGCTGTTCAGGTAGGGCATGATCCCGGAAAGCGGGTATTGGCTTTCGGAAAAGACCATATCCAAATCACAGGATGGGTAGGAGGTCTGATTCAACGCGTTTGAATCAGATCCTGACGGCCCGGTGCAGAGTTCTGCGCCGGGCCTTTTTCTGTCTCGTATTCAGCGCGGCAGGCTTGTCGTACCCATCAGGAATGCATCGATCGCATGGGCGCACTGGCGGCCTTCGCGGATTGCCCACACCACCAGCGACTGGCCGCGCCGCATGTCGCCGGCAGCAAACACCTTCGCCCGTGACGTCTTGTAGGCGATCTGGTCAGCCTTGACGTTGCCGCGCGCGTCGAGTTCGACACCGAGTGATTTCAGCATGCCGTCATGCACCGGATGGACGAAGCCCATCGCCAGCAGCACGAGGTCGGCATCGATCTCGAATTCGCTGCCGGCGATCGGCTTGAACGCCGTATCGACGCGGGCGCATTGCAGCTTGGTCACCCGGCCGTTCTCGCCGATGAATTTTGTCGTGGTAACCGCAAAGTCGCGTGCGGCGCCTTCCTCGTGGCTCGAAGAGATGCGCAGCTTCAGCGGCCAGAGTGGCCACGTCAGCGCCTTGTTCTCGTGCTCGGGCGGCTGCGGCATGATCTCGAAATTCACCACCGATACCGCGCCCTGTCGGATCGACGTACCGATGCAGTCGGAACCGGTGTCGCCGCCACCGATCACCACCACGCGCTTGCCGGTCGCCAGGATCGGAGCAATGCCGTCGAGCGGTTCGCCGCTGTTGCGGCGGTTCTGTTGCGGCAGGAAATCCATGGCGAAATGGATGCCGTCGAGATCGCGGCCCGGGATCGGCAGGTCACGCGGCGCCTCGGAGCCACCGGTGACGGCGAGCGCGTCGTAGCCGTCGAGCAGATCCGACGCCGGTACGTTGACGCCGACATAAGCGCCGTAATGGAAGGTGACGCCCTCCGCCTGCATCTGTTCGATGCGGCGATCGACATGGATCTTCTCCATCTTGAAGTCAGGAATGCCGTAGCGCAGCAGGCCGCCGGCCTTCGCATGCTTCTCATAGACATGCACGTCATGGCCGGCGCGGGCGAGCTGCTGTGCGCAGGCGAGCCCGGCAGGTCCGGAGCCGACAATGGCGACCCGTTTGCCGGTCTTGTGCGCCGGCAGCTCCGGCACCAGTCCTTTCTCGATCGCGCGGTCGGCGATTGCGCATTCGATCGTCTTGATGGTGACCGGGTTGTTGTCGATGTTCAGCGTGCACGAGGCTTCGCACGGCGCCGGGCAGATGCGGCCGGTCACCTCGGGGAAATTGTTGGTCGAGTGCAGGTTGCGCGCCGCTTCGTCCCATTCCCCACGATAGACCAGGTCGTTCCAGTCGGGGATCTGGTTGTTCACCGGACATCCGGTCGGCGCGCCGGTGATCCGGTTGGTACCGTGGCAATAGGGCACGCCGCAATCCATGCAGCGCGCCGCCTGTTCGCGCGTTGCGACATCACCAAGCGGGATGACGAATTCGCGGTAGTGCCTGATCCGCTCCTCGACCGGCGTGTAGTCGCGGTCGTTGCGGTCGATCTCGAGAAAACCGGTGATCTTGCCCATGATCGTGATCCCTACTCGGCGGCCTGGAGGTTCGCCTTTGCCATTTCGGCGAGGGCGCGGCGATATTCGACGGGCATTACTTTCTTGAACAGCGTGCGGTAGCGCGGCCAGTCGTCGAGAATGGCGCGTGCCCGTGTCGATCCGGTGTAGCGAGCGTGATTGGCGAGCAGCTTGCGCAAGCGTGCCGAATCGAAACGCGTCATGTCGGCCATCACCTCGACGAGGCCATGACTTTCAAGATCGTTGCCGAATTCTCGTTCCGCGATGTCGTCCTCCTCGGGCAGCGGTTCGAGTTCGACCATGGCGAGGTTGCAGCGCGATTTGAACGTATCGTCGTCGTCGAGCACATAGGCGACGCCGCCAGACATGCCGGCCGCGAAGTTGCGGCCGGTCGGTCCCAGAACGACGACCACGCCACCCGTCATGTATTCGCAGCCGTGATCGCCGGTGCCTTCGACGACCACCGCCGCGCCGGAATTGCGAACCGCGAAGCGCTCGCCGGCGATGCCGCGCAAATAGCACTCGCCGGCGATCGCGCCGTAGAGCACCGTATTGCCGACGATGATCGATTCCTCCGGCACGATGCCGCTGTCGGCGGCCGGGCGGATGACGATACGCCCGCCCGACAGACCCTTGCCAACATAGTCGTTGCCTTCGCCTTCGAGTTCGAAGGTAACGCCCTGCGCAAGCCATGCACCGAAACTCTGTCCGGCAGTGCCGGTGAGGTCGACGTGGATGGTGTCGTCCGGCAGGCCGGCATGGCCGTAGCGCACGGCGACTTCGCCGGAGAGCATGGCGCCGGTGGCGCGGTCTGTATTCCTGATCCGATGCGAGAGCCGCACCGGCGTGCCGTGTTCAAGCGCCGATTGCGCGCCGTTAATCAGGGTGCGGTCGAGCACTTTGTCGATCTGGTGATCCTGCGGTTCGCACTTGTAGAGCTTTACGTCTTCCGGAGCATCGGGCTTGAAGAACAGTTTCGAGAAATCGAGTCCCTTCGCCTTCCAGTGTTCGACGAAGCGTTGCTGATCGAGCATCTGCAACTGCCCGATCATTTCGTCGAAGCGGCGATAGCCGAGCGCCGCCATCAGTTCGCGCACCTCTTCGGCGACGAAGAAGAAGTAGTTGATGACGTGCTCCGGCTGACCCTTGAATCGCGCGCGCAACACCGGATCCTGCGTCGCGACGCCGACCGGACAGGTGTTGAGGTGGCATTTGCGCATCATAATGCAGCCGGCAGCGACCAGTGGCGCGGTAGCGAACCCAAATTCATCTGCACCCAGGAGGGCGCCGACCACGACGTCGCGACCGGTGCGGACGCCGCCATCGACCTGCACCGAAATGCGGCCGCGCAGCCGGTTGATGACCAGCGTCTGGTGGGTTTCGGCGAGACCGATCTCCCACGGCGAGCCGGCATGCTTGATCGAGGTGAGGGGGCTTGCACCGGTGCCGCCTTCGAAGCCGGAAATCGTCACATGATCGGCGCGCGCCTTGGCGACACCCGCCGCGACCGTGCCGACGCCGATTTCGGAAACCAGCTTCACCGAGACATCGCCTCTCGGATTGACATTCTTCAGGTCGAAAATGAGCTGCGCCAGATCCTCGATCGAATAGATGTCGTGATGTGGCGGCGGCGAGATCAGCCCAACGCCAGGCGTCGAATGGCGTACCCTCGCAATCGTGGCGTCGACCTTGTGGCCTGGCAACTGGCCGCCTTCGCCGGGCTTGGCGCCCTGCGCCATCTTGATCTGCATCATGTCGGCATTGACGAGATATTCTGTCGTCACGCCGAACCGCCCGGAGGCGACCTGCTTGATCGCCGAGCGCATCGAATCGCCGTTTGGCAGCGGCTTGTAGCGGTCCGATTCTTCACCGCCTTCGCCGGTATTCGACTTGCCACCGATCCGGTTCATGGCAATGGCAAGCGTTGTATGCGCCTCGCGCGAGATCGAGCCGAACGACATGGCGCCCGTCGAGAAACGGCGCACGATATTCTTTGCCGGCTCGACGTCG
>DATMEV010000106.1:0-22044 GCA_035556795.1 Pseudolabrys sp.
TCCGGTTCGGATCATCATAAAGACGCTGGTTCTGATTGTCGGCCATTCAAGCCCCGGTTCAAGCGTCGCGGTGGACCGCTTCGAGAACGGCAGCGAGCGACTATCGCATTTCATCCGGCGCCTCGACCCCGAGCAGCGCCAGCCCCGACGCCAGCACCGTTACGATTCCCTCGACCAAAGCGAGGCGCGCTTTCGTTAAATCTGGATCATTCTGGATAATGAAGCGTAAATGAGGCAAGTCTTTTCCGCGCGTCCACTGCGCATGGAACTCGCTCGCCAGTTCGTAGAGATAAAATGCGATCCGGTGCGGCTCATGGGCGAGCGCCGCCGCCTCGACCAGGCGCGGATAGAGCGACAGCCGCCTGAGAATGGCGAGTTCCCCCTCATCCGACAGACGCGAGAGATCGGCATCGGCCAGCCACGCGGTGCGCGCCGCTCCAGCGGACGGAATCGCCAGTTCCGGCATCTGCTCCTGCGCATTCCGGAACACCGAGGCGCCGCGCGCGTGCCCGTACTGGACGTAAAATACCGGGTTGTCGCGCGACTGCTCGATGACCTTGGCGAGATCGAAGTCGAGAGGCGCGTCATTCTTGCGGAACAGCATCATGAAGCGCACTGCATCGCGACCGACCTCGTCGACTACATCGCGCAGGGTGACGAATTCTCCTGCCCGCTTCGACATCTTCACCGGCTCGCCGCCGCGCAGCAGCTTGACCAGTTGCACGATCTTGACGTCGAGCGCGGCACGGCCGCCGCTGACAGCCGTCACGGCTGCCTGCATCCGCTTGATATAGCCGCCGTGATCGGCACCCCAGACATCGATCAGATCGGTAAAGCCGCGATCGACCTTCGATTTATGGTAGGCGATGTCGGCGGCGAAATAGGTATAGCCGCCGTCCGACTTGATCAGCGGGCGGTCAACGTCGTCGCCGAACTGCGTCGAGCGGAATAGCGTCTGCTCGCGATCTTCCCAATCCTCGACCGGCGCGCCCTTCGGCGGCGGCAACCGGCCCTGATAGACGAGACCGTCCGCGCGTAGCGCATCAATGGTCGCGGCGACGGCATCGGCGTCGCCGGATGACAGCGAGCGCTCGGAAAAGAAAACGTCGTGTTTGACATTGAGGGCCGCGAGATCGGCGCGGATTTGCTCCATCATCATCGCGATGGCCTTGGCCCGCACCGGCGCCAGCCATTCGGCCTCCGGCTTGCCGAGAAGCCCGTCGCCATACTCCGCCTTGAGCGCCACGCCGACCGGCTGAAGGTAATCGCCGGGGTAAAGCCCCTCCGGGATTGCTCCGATATCTTCGCCGAGCGCCTCGCGGTAACGCAGATAGGCGGAGCGCGCCAGCACATCGACCTGCGCGCCGGCATCGTTGATGTAATATTCGCGCGTCACCGCGAAGTCGACGAAATCGAGCAACGTCGCCAGCGCATCACCAAACACAGCGCCACGGCAATGGCCGACATGCATTGGACCGGTCGGATTGGCGGACACATATTCGACATTGACCGGCGCGCGGCCGCCGATGGTGCTGCGGCCGTATTCGGCGCCGCCCTGCAGTACCGCACGCAGAACAAGCGACCAGACTGCCGGCTTCAGCGTCAGATTGATAAAGCCCGGCCCGGCAATATCGACCTTGTCGATCAGTGCATCGGTACGCAGCTTGACGGCGATGGCTTCAGCCAGATCGCGCGGTTTCTTCCCCGCTTCTTTTGCAAGGACCATCGCCGCGTTGGTCGCCATATCGCCGTGCGACGGGTCGCGCGGCGGCTCGACCACTACCCTGGACAGATCGAGGCCGGAAGGCAGCAGGCCCTCGTCGGCCAGAGCGGCGAGAGCCGCCCGCACGCGTGCGAGAATATCGGCGAACAGATGTCGGGCAACGGTCTCAGGCATGATATCCGAGGTTGACTGTGGCGCTTGACGGTAGGCTTGCGAGCCGACCCTGAGCCGGCAAATAACGATGGTTTATCAGGCGATTGCCGGCGCGGCCTATCGTAAATCGGGGGTCGAGTCAAAATAGCGCGCATGCTCGATCAGCGCGAAGCGATCCGTCATCCCGGCGATGAAATTGGCGATATGCCGGGCAAAATCGGCTGGTTCGGACGGCACCTCGGCCCACTCCTCCGGCAGCGTCGTCGGGTTTTCCGTGTAATGAGCAAACAGATCGCAGACTACTGTTTCCGCATCGGTGACGATGCGCTTGAGCCTCGGGTGCCGGTACATTCGCGGATAGAGAAAGCCCTTGATATCGACGTCCCCCCCACTCATCGCCTCGGAAAAGCCGACGCAGGCATGTTCGGCGTGACGAACATCCTGCGGCGACTGCGGCGCCAGGACCGCGAGACGCCGTTCCGTCTCGGCAATGACATCCTCGATCATCCGGGTGATCAGGTGGCGCACCAGTTCGTGCACCCGCCGCCCGTGATCGAGCTGCGGATGACACCGGTCGATCTCCCGCAGAATATCGCCGACCAGCGGCACCGCGGCGATATCCTCCGGCGTGAACATGCCGGCCCGCAGCCCGTCGTCGATGTCGTGGGCATCATAGGCAATATCGTCGGAGATGGCCGCGATCTGCGCCTCGATGCTGGCGAAACTCCACAATTCGAGATCCTGGACGCGGTTGTAATCGATGATCGCCACCGGCACGCCGCGATCACTGTAGCGGCCGATCGGCACGCCGAAGCGGTCGGTCAGCGGTCCGTTATGCTTGACCAGCCCTTCGAGGGTTTCCCACGTCAGGTTAAGACCGTCGAAGTCCGGATAGCGATTCTCCAGTTGGGTGACGATGCGCAGCGTCTGGGCATTGTGGTCGAAACCGTTATTGCCCGACAAGCAGCGATCCAGCGCTCGCTCCCCGGCATGGCCGAACGGCGGGTGGCCGAGATCGTGCGATAACGCCAGGCACTCGGCCAAATCCTCGTCCGCCCCCAGCGCCCGGGCGAGCGAGCGGGCGATCTGCGCGACTTCCAGCGTATGAGTGAGACGCGTCCGGTAATGGTCACCCTCGTGATAGATGAACACTTGGGTTTTGTGCTTGAGTCGCCGGAAAGCGCTGGAATGGATGATGCGGTCGCAGTCGCGCCGGAACACGTTGCGCGTTGCGCTCGGCGGCTCGGCGCGGAGGCGGCCGCGGCTCTGCGCCGGATCGGAAGCATAGATGGCCCGGCTGCGGCCGGTTTCGACTGCCATAATGGGCGTATCCCGAGAGGTCCCAAGGTATCCGATGTGATGACCGCACTCCGTTGACTCGCGGTGAAGCGCACTTAACTATCGAGCGACGGGTCTGCCAAGAGCCGGATCAGTGATTTCGAGAGCGCAGAAAAGACGCGAGAGCTTGGGAAAGAGATGGCCATGACGGTGACGGTCAGCGACCGGGCGGCAAAGCGGATCGGCGAGATTCTCGTCGCCGAAGCGGACGGCGCGATGCTGCGCGTCAGCGTCGAAGGCGGCGGATGCTCCGGTTTCCAGTATAAGTTCGACGTCGAACACAGTCGTGCCGAGGACGATCTGGTGATCGCCCGAGACAAGGCCATCGTGCTCATCGACCCGGTATCCGTGAACTATCTCGACGGCTCCGAGATCGACTTTGTCGACGACCTGATCGGCGCGTCCTTCAAGATCATCAATCCGCACGCCACCGCGTCCTGCGGCTGCGGGACGAGTTTCTCCATCTAGGACACACAGCGCTACAGCGCAGCGCGCCAAAGCGCGCTCGCGCGACGCATATATCGCGTCACGACGCTGCCCCACGCCCGCGCGATCCTTGTCTATTCGGCCGCCACCACCGGGCGCTGCGGTTCTTCGGCGACGGGCTGAAGCTGCGGCTCCAGGTGCCGCTTCAGGGCGCGGTCGAAGCGGTCGAGATAGAGATAGACCACCGGCGTGATGTAAAGCGTCAACAACTGCGACAGGCACAGGCCGCCGACCACGGCGATGCCCAGCGGCTGGCGCAGTTCCGCGCCGGCGCCGGTCCCAAGCGCGATCGGCAGCGCGCCGAAGATCGCAGCGAAGGTCGTCATCATGATCGGCCGGAAGCGCAGCAGGCAGGCCTCCCGGATCGCGGCCTCCGCCGACAGCCCGACATGCCGCCGTTCGATTGCGAAATCGATCATCATGATCGCGTTCTTCTTGACGATACCGACCAGCATGACGATGCCGATCATCGCGATCACCGACAGGTCCATCCGGAACGCCATCAGGATCAGCAGCGCACCGATGCCTGCCGACGGCAGGCCGGAAATGATCGTGATCGGGTGGATGAAGCTCTCGTAAAGAATACCGAGCACCACGAAGGCGGCGAATACTGCGGCGAGCACCAGAATGCCCTGCCCCTGCAGGGATTCCTGGAACACCTGCGCATTGCCCTGGAAGCCTGTGGTGATCGAGGCCGGCAAATTGGAGTTCTGCTCGATTTGCTGGATCGCATCGACCGCCTGGCCGAGCGAAGTCCCCGGGCCGAGATTGAAGGAAATCGTCACCGCCGGCTGCTGGCCCTGATGATTGACCTGCAGCGGACCGACGCCCTGCACGAGCTTGGTTACCGCGCTCAGTGGAATGGATTGTCCATTTGGAACGCCGGTGCCAGTCACACCGGCACCGACCGAGCCGGCCGTATTCGGCACGTTGGTCTTAAGATAGATCTTTGACAGGCCGCTCGCATCCGCCTGGTATTCGGGATTCAGCTCCAGGATAATCTGGTAATCGTTGACCGGCGTATAGATCGTGCCGACCTGGCGGCTGCCGAACGCATTATAGAGTTCCTGGCGGATCTGATCGACCGAGATGCCATAGACGGCGGCCTTCTCGCGATCGACCTCGATCGAAAGCTGAGGATTCTTGATATAGAGGTCGCTGTTGACGTCGCGCAGGAACGGCAATTCCGCGATCTTCTGCAGCATCTCGTCCGACGCCTTGTAGAGCAGGTCGGTTTCGGTGGACTGCATCGTGTACTGATATTCACCCTTCGAGATGCGCCCGCCGAGATTGATGTTCTGGATCTGCCGGAAATAGGCTCTGGTGCCGACGACGGTATTCGCCTCCCGCCGCAGCCGCGCGATCACCGCGTCGGAGGTTTCGCCGCGTTCCTTCTTGGGCTTCAGCGCAATGAACAGACGACCGGTATTGTTGGTCGAGTTCGGGCCGCCGACACCGACCGTCGAGTTGACATATTCGACGGCCTTGTCCCGGCGAATGATCTCGGCGATCGCCTGCTGACGCTGCGTCATCGCACGGAAGGAGATATCGGCTGGCCCCTCGACGGTCGCCGAGATGAAGCCGGTATCCTCGACCGGAAAGAAGCCCTTGGGAATGATGATGTAAAGCGCCACCGATCCGACCATCGTCGCAACCGTGACGGCGAGCATGAACGCCTTGTATCTGATCGCGAGATCAAGCGTATAGGCGTAACCCCGCAGCCACGCCGCAAACATCCGCTCGAAGGCACGGAACACGATGTTCTGCTTCTCGCCTTCGTGCTGCTGACGCAGCAGCCGCGCGCACAGCATCGGCGTCAGCGTCAGCGACACGAAACCGGAAATGACGATGGTCATCGCGATCGTCACCGCGAATTCGCGGAATACGCGGCCGACCATCCCCCCCATGAGCAGGACGGGTATGAACACCGCAATCAGCGAGACCGTGATCGACACGATAGTGAAGCCGATCTCGCGGGCCCCCTTGAGCGCCGCCTCGAACGGTCGCATGCCGCCTTCGACATGCCGGATGATGTTCTCCAGCATGACGATGGCGTCGTCGACCACGAAACCGACCGACAGGGTCAACGCCAGCAACGTCATATTGTTGATCGAGAAGCCGAACGCATACATGAACGCGCATGTCGCGATCAGCGAGATCGGCACCGCCAGCGACGGAATGACGGTCGCGGGCACGGAGCGCAGGAACAGGAAGATCACCATCACCACCAGTCCGATGGCGATGGCCAGCGTTTCCTGCACGTCGAAGACCGACTCGCGGATGGATATCGAGCGGTCCATCAGCACCTGCAGATTGATCGACGCCGGAATCTGCGTCCGGTAGGCCGGCAGGCGCTCCTTGATCGCGTCGACGACCGCGACGGTATTGGCGTCCGGCTGGCGCTGCACTGCCAGCACGATCGCGCGGTTGCCGTTGAAATAGCTGGCAATCCGGTTGTTCTCGACGCTGTCGATGACGGTGGCGACGTCCTCCAGCTTGACCGGCGCGCCGTTGCGATAGGCAATGGTTATGCGCTTGTAGTCGTCGGCGTGGCTGATCGCGCCCGATGCCGTCAGCGTGACGTTCCTGGTATCGCCGGCGATGGTCCCGACCGGCGTATTGGAATTGGTCTTGGCCAGAACATTCTTGATGTCGTCGAGCGAGATATTGCGGGCCGCCGCAGCGACCGGATCGGCCTGAACGCGAACGGCGAATTTCTGCCCGCCATAGACCAGCACCTGGGCAACGCCCGGCAACTGCGAGATCTGCTGCGCCAGCACGATCTGGCCATATTCGTCGATCTTCGACATCGGCAGGGTCGGCGAATTCATGCTGATGAACAGCACCGGGAAATCGCCGGGATTGACCTTGCGGAAGAACGGCGGCGTCGTCATTTCGACCGGAAGACGACGCGCCGCCACTGTCAACGCCGTCTGCACGTCGAGTGCCGCGCCGTCGATGTCGCGGTTGAGGTCGAACTGGACGGTGATCGTCGAGGTGCCAAGCGACGAGGTCGACGTCATCGCGCTGATGCCGGAGACGGTGGAAAGCTGACGCTCGATCGGCGCAGCGACCGAAGCCGCCATCGTCTCGGGGCTGGCACCGGGCAGCGTCGCAGTGATCGAGATCGTTGGAAAATCAACCGCCGGCAGCGCCGACACGGCGAGAAGTCGATATGCAAAAATCCCAAAGACGATCAGCGATGCGGTGATGAGCGTCGTCATCACCGGGCGGCGGATACAGGCTTCGGAAATCTGCATGGATCAGGCGCCCGCTTTCGGAGTCCTCACCACCACCTTCGCCCCTTCGGTGAGCTGCAGGTGGCCATCGGTCACGACCGTCTCACCGCCGCTCAAGCCCGATCGAAGGGCTGTTTCGGAGCCCATCGTCTGCTCGATTTCGACCGTGCGGACGTGCGCGCTACCGTTCTCGATCACAAAGACGTAATGCCCCGACTGGCTGGTCTGCACCGCGGCGGTGGGCACGGTAACGGCCTCCTCCTCGCGGATATTAAGGCTCACATTGACCAGCGTTCCGGGCCACAGCACCTCGTCGGTGTTGTCCATGGTTGCGCGGATCGTCACCATGCCGGTCGTCGGATCGACGGTGTTTTCGATCATCGCCACCTGACCGGTGGCACGCCGGTTATCGCCCGGCGCCGCCGCCTCGACCGTCGCGGTTTCCGCGGCAAGCGCGCGGCGGATGGTGGGCAGCGTATTCTGCGGCACCGTGAACGACACGTAGACCGGCGCGATCTGGTTGATGATGGCAAGCGGCGCAATATCGGCGGGCCGTACGAAATTGCCGACCTTCACTGAAGCGGCACCGATCCGCCCGGTGATCGGCGCACGGATCGAGCAATAGCTCAGCTGCACCTTGAGGTTATTGATCTGGGCGGTTGCCGACAGAATGGCGGCACGATGGACATCGGCCTGGGTCTTGGCATTGTCGAGATTGGTGACCGGCGTCGCATTCTTGGCGACCAGTTCCGTATAGCGGGCGACGTCGCGCTCGGCCCCGGCGAGTTGCGCCTTCTCGCGTGCCAACGCGCCTTCCGCCTGCGCGATCTGCGCCTCGATGGCCCGGCTGTCGAGGGTAAACAGAAGATCGCCCTTCTGCACCCGCGCGCCGTCAGCGAAATGCACGCCGACGATTTCCGTTTCGAGCCGCGCCTTGATCGCTACGCTGGCGATCGGAGTGACGGTACCCAGCACCTCGATGCGAACCGGAACCGTTTTCCGAACCGCCTGTCCGGTCTCGATGGCCACGGCGCGTTGTGCCGGCGCCTGGGCAACCGCTCCATCGACGCCCGAATTGCCGCGCACCAGAAGGTACCCACCAACGCCGGCGAGTGCCACGAGCGCGATGATCCACGTTCGCTTAGCCATCTGCTTGATTACCGTTCCGGCCTCGTCCCGCGCCGGAACTCCCCTTCTCGCGGACGGCCCGGCGGATGGCCGCGCGCACCCTGCATGTACCAGCTTTTAGCATATCAGCATCGCCATATGCATCGATCTCCGCTAGCTGGTAAACACGTTTCGTGTCACCCCATTCAACGGCGGGGCCGGCCAAACCCTGCGCTCAAGCCGCCCGCCCTCTTCTCTCCGGCATTTCCCGCATGTTGATTGCTACCTGGAACGTGAATTCCGTCCGCCAAAGACTCGATAATCTGCTGGCGTGGTTGAGCGAGCGCGAGCCCGACATCGTCTGCCTGCAGGAGATCAAGTGCGTAAGCGACGCATTCCCGCGTGAGGCGATCGAATCCCTCGGCTACAACGTGGCGGTGCACGGTCAGAAGACCTTCAACGGCGTCGCGCTGCTGTCGAAGTTCCCGATGGAGGACGTCGCTTCAGGCCTTGCGGGCGACGACAGTGACGAGCAGGCCCGTTTCATCGAGGCGGTGGTGTCGCATCCGCGCGGCTCAATTCGCGTAGCGAACCTGTATCTGCCCAACGGAAATCCCCCACAGACGGAAAAATACGACTATAAAATCAAATGGATGAACAGACTTATTGCCTTCTCGCTTGAGCGCCTGAAGCTGGAAGAGCCGCTGGTTCTGGCCGGCGACTACAACGTCATCCCCGCCCCGCAGGATGCCCGCAACCCGGAATCCTGGGCCGGAGATGCTCTGTTCCTGCCGAAGACCAGGGAAACCTTTCAGGCGCTGATCAACCTCGGACTGACCGACGCCGTCCGCGCGACCAGCGATTCACCCGACATCTATACATTCTGGGATTATCAGGCCGGGGCCTGGCAGAAGAACAACGGCATCCGCATCGACCATCTGCTGCTGTCGCCGCAGGCGGCGGACCGCCTGAAATCGGCTGGTATCGACAAGCATGTCCGGAGCTGGGACAAGCCATCCGATCACGTTCCGGTCTGGATCGATCTGGATTTCGGCTGAGCCGTTCCGGCCGGCGCAGGCATCAATCGCGGCGGGTCTTCAACCAGCGCTCGAGATACATCAGCGCCAACGACCGCTCGTCGTCGGTCGCCTGAGCAAAGGCGCTCTCATAAAGCTTGGTCACCCAGACCTGGTCGACCGGCGCGGCATCCTTTGCCAGGGTCAGCCACATCAGTCCGCGCGCCGACTGCCGGGCCACGCCGTCGCCGGCGAACAGCATGGCGCCCAATTGTGCCTGCGCCTCGTACTGGCCCTTATGCGCCGCGGCATTGAGCCAGCGGGCTGCCTGACGCAAGTCCTTCGGCGCGCCGTTGCCGTCCATATAGAGGCGAGCCAGATTGAACTGCGCTTCCGGGTCACCGAAATAGGTCGCCGCATAGGCGAACATCTGTCGCGCCCGGGCGGGATCCGCCTTCACGTGGGTCTTCGGAATACCTTCCAGGTAATAGTGACCGAGCGCCACAAAGGCATTGGCAACGAACCGCGCCTGGGGCGTTCCCGGGCTGTCGTCGGCGTGGGCATTGGCGATACGGCTGAAATAGTCGAACGCCCGCAGATCGTCCTGCGGAACGCCATCGCCCTCGGCATACATGCGGCCGAGTTTCCACTGGGCCATCGGGTGGCCGTTCTGGGCGGCATATTCGAGCGATACGACGGCCTTGGCCTTGTCGGTCTTGAGCGCCCGCGCGCCGGAACGGAACGCCTCCATCGGGGTCAGCGCCGCTTCGCCCGGCGACAACGGCTGATTGCCGTCAAAGGCCAGCGCGGGGGTCGCGGCTGCAAAGCTGACAGCCGACATAATCCCGAACGCAAGAGCGTACAGAAGGCGATCAGAGGTCCGCATACGCTACTTTCTCACGCGCACCGCCCGGGTGGGTCACCGCGCCGTTGAGCGCCGGCCCGACCTGCTGGGCATACTTCCAGATGTAACCAGAGGTGTAATCGGTCTCGCGCGGCGACCAATCCTGCTTGCGCCGGGCAAGTTCTTCATCCGACAGCGCGACGTCCAGGGTCCCCTTCTCGGCGTCGATGGTGATCATGTCGCCGTCGCGCAGCAGCGCGATCGGACCGCCGACCGCAGCTTCCGGGCCGACATGGCCAACGCAGAAACCGCGCGTCGCGCCGGAGAACCGGCCATCGGTGATAAGCGCCACCTTGTCGCCCATCCCCTGGCCGTAGAGCGCCGCCGTCGTCGACAGCATCTCGCGCATGCCGGGACCGCCGCGCGGCCCCTCGTAGCGGATGACGAACACGTCGCCTTCCTTGTATTTCCGGTCCTTGACCGCCTGGAAGCAGGCCTCCTCGCCGTCGAAGCAGCGCGCCGGGCCGGTGAATGTCAGCTTGGTCATGCCCGCCACCTTCACGATGGCGCCTTCCACCGCGAGGTTACCCTTCAGGCCGACAACACCGCCGGTCGGAGTGATCGGGTTGTTTGCCGGACGCACCACGTCCTGATCCGGATTCCACTTCACCGCCGCCAGGTTCTCGGCAATCGTGCGGCCCGTAACGGTCATGCAGTCACCGTGCAGAAAGCCGTGCTCCAGCAATGTCTTCATCAGCAGCGGCACACCGCCAGCTTCGAACATATCCTTGGCGACATAACGGCCGCCTGGTTTCAAATCTGCGATATATGGTGTCTTTTTGAAGATTTCGGCGACGTCGAACAGCGTGAATTCGATACCGCATTCGTGCGCGATGGCCGGCAGATGCAGTGCCGCGTTGGTCGAGCCACCGGATGCAGCAACCGTCGCCGCGGCATTTTCCAGCGCCTTGCGGGTGACGATGTCGCGCGGACGGATACCGGTGCGGATCAGTTCGACGACCTGCTCGCCGGCGGTCATGCAAAACCGATCGCGGATTTCATACGGCGCCGGAGCACCGGCCGAATAAGGCAATGCCAGACCGATCGCCTCGGAGACGGTCGCCATGGTGTTGGCGGTGAACTGCGCGCCGCAGGCGCCGGCGGACGGGCAGGCTACCTGCTCCAGCTCCTCCAGGTCGGCATCCGACATGGCGCCGACCGAATGCTTGCCGACCGCTTCGAACACGTCCTGCACGGTAACCGGCCGGCCCTTGAAGGTGCCGGGCAGGATCGAGCCGCCATAGATGAAGATCGACGGCACGTTGAGCCGCACCATCGCCATCATCATGCCGGGGAGCGACTTGTCGCAGCCGGCCATACCGACGAGCGCGTCGTAGCCGTGGCCGCGCATCGTCAGTTCGACGCTGTCGGCGATTACCTCCCGCGACGGCAGCGAGGCCCGCATGCCGGCGTGGCCCATGGCGATACCGTCGGTCACGGTGATGGTGCAGAATTCGCGCGGCGTGCCGCCGGCAGCGGCCACGCCCTTCTTCACGGCCTGCGCCTGGCGCATCAGCGCGATATTGCAGGGCGCCGCCTCGTTCCAGCAGGTCGCGACGCCGACAAAAGGCTGATGGATCTGCGCGGTCGTCAGGCCCATCGCATAATAGTAGGACCGATGCGGGGCGCGTTCGGGGCCTTCGGTGACGTGACGGCTGGGCAGCTTCGATTTCAGGTCGGCTGCATTGGGACTGGTCTTGGCATCCATCGTCGGTAACAGGCCCTACCCGTCCTTGAGTGCAAACGCCCGTCCGTCAGGAGCCCGACGGGTCACGGCTCCCGACACGCGATCCGAAGATTGACCCGTTGCCTGGAGCCATTCCGATCTCGGAGAACCGTGTGGCCAAATCGCGGCGTATGCCAGTGTCTAGCGTCCCTTAGGTTAAATGTTCTAAATGTGTTGCCAGCCGGACACAGAGAATCCATGGTCCGGCCCATCGTTCTTCTGCTTTTTCCATGACGCGCCCCGCAAAGCTGAACCAGACCTTCTTCAATCGACCGGTGCTCGAGGTCGCGCCGGAGCTGATCGGCGCAACGCTCACGGTTAACGGCGTCGGCGGCATGATCGTCGAGGTCGAGGCCTATCATCACACCGAGCCGGCGGCGCACAGTTATGGCGGGCCGACACCGCGCAACGCAGTGATGTTCGGGCCGCCGGGCTTTGCCTATGTTTATCGCTCCTACGGCATCCACTGGTGCATGAACTGCGTCTGCGAGGAGGAAGGCTCGGCCGGCGCCGTACTGATCCGCGCCATCGAGCCGTTGCACGGACTACCGTCAATGCGCCGCCGGCGCGGCCTGCCGGAGCCACGGCTGCTGTGCGCCGGTCCTGGCCGTTTGTGCCAGGCGATGGGCGTCACCATTGCCCATAATGGGCTGCGACTCGACCGCGCGCCTTTCGAGATGCGGGCACGAACCAGCAAACCCGACATTGCCGTGGGCGTGCGGATCGGCATCAGCAAGGCGGTGGAGCATCCGTGGCGCTTCGGCCTCAAAGGCTCCCGCTATCTGAGCAAACCGTTCAGGGATCGATCCTGAATCCGGCATCGAAGCCGAGATCGCGCTTCGCCTTCTCGGTGGCGACCGTCCCGTCGTCCTCGGCGACGTTGTAGAGTCCCGCCCTGCCCTTGGTGATCGCCAGAAACGCTGCATGTGCGGCGGCGTCGACATGCAGCGGGCTGTCGCCTTTCGGCACCTCGGTCCATGTGCCCGGCCCATAGAGACGTCCGTAGCGCAGCACCACGCCCTCGATTCCCGGAGTCTCGAGGGCCGCCTGTTCAAGCGCGATCAGGCCGTCCACCGTCACCTTGCGGTCCGGCGACTGGTCGAGCGGATCCTCTTCGCGGTACGGCTTTTTGCCTTCGGCATAGGCGAAGCAGACGCTCTGAACGATGGCGCGCCGGGCGCCGACCGTCTTCGCCGCCAGCATCAAGCCCGGCGTCGCCTCGCGGCGCAGGCGGGCATTACGTTCGAGTGCCGCTGTCAGCGTCGTCGGATCGATGGTCTGCGGCAGATCGGTGAGCTGGTGGATGACGACATCAGGCCGCGCCGCCGCCACCGCGCGCAGCAGCGCCGGCGCATCGAGCACATCGAGCACCGCCGGCTCGACACCGAGCGTCCGCAATGCCGCCGCCTTGGTCGGCGATCGCGTCGTGCCGACCACCTGCATGCCGGCGTCACGCAGCAGACGGATCAGCCGGCGACCGATAACGCCCGTCGCGCCGGCCAGGAAAATACGCATCGTTCACGCTCCACTCACGAGTCCGGTCAACGGAGCGAGACTAGGCGCCTTGCCGAGGCGAGGAAACCGTCAGAGGAAACCGTCATCGGCGACGCGGTCACACCGCGTCCTTCAGCCGCTCCAGCGCCTCGACGAATTTGACGCGGCGGGCTTCGGCGTCGTCGCGCTTGTCGCGCTCACCCTCAATGATCTCCTCCGGCGCGTTGGCGACGAATTTCTCATTCGCCAGCTTGCTGTCGACCCGCTTGATGTCGGCTTCGGCCTTGGCGAGTTCCTTCTGCAACCGGCTGCGTTCGGCCGCGAGATCGATAACGCCCTTGAGCGGCAGCGCAGCCAGATCGTTGCGGACGACAAGCTGCACCGAACCGGACGGCGCGGTGTCGGCGAAAGAAATATCCGACAGCCGCGCCAGCCGCTTGAGGAATTCCGACCAGCGCTGCGCCCGCTCCCGGGTTTCCGCCAGGACGCCGGCCAGCACCAGCGGAATCTGCGCGGTGACATTCATCTCCGCCCGCACCGAGCGGATCGCATTGACCAGGTCGATCACCCAGCCGATCTCCGCTTCCGCCGCATGGTCCTCAAGACCGGCAAATTGCGGCCACGGCGTCAGCGCCAGCACCTGCGGACGCTGCGGCGCGGTCACCGCCCACAATTCCTCGGTGATGAACGGCATGAATGGATGCAAGAGCTTGATGATCTCGTCGCGGGCCCAGGCGACCATCGCCTGCGTCTCGCGCTTGGCGTCGTTGTCGGGGCCGAGCAGCACCGGCTTTGCCAGTTCCAGATACCAGTCGCAGTAGATGTTCCAGACGAAGCGGTAGGCGGCGCTGGCCGCGTCGTTGAAGCGATAGGCCCGCAGCGCTTCGACGATCTCGCCGGCCGCTTTCACTGTTTCGTGCGCGATCCAGCGATTGATCGTCTCCCGCGCGCTTTTCGGATCGAAGCCGTCGATCGTGGCGCAGCCGTTCATCTCTCCGAAGCGGGCAGCGTTCCACAGCTTGGTCGCGAAATTGCGATAGCCTTCGACGCGCTGCGTCGACAGCTTGATGTCCCGGCCCTGCGCCGCCATCGCGGTCAACGTAAAGCGCAGCGCGTCGGCGCCGTACTCGTCAATAAGCTGCAGCGGATCGATAACGTTGCCCTTGGATTTCGACATCTTGGCGCCGGAGGCGTCGCGCACCAGCGCATGGATGTAGACGTCCTTGAACGGCACCAACTGGCTCACCGGCGCATCGGGGCGTTCCTTGCGCATGAAATGCAGTCCCATCATCATCATCCGCGCGACCCAGAAGAAGATGATGTCGAAGCCGGTGACCAGCACATTGGTCGGATAATATTTCTGCAGTTCCGTCGTACGCTCCGGCCAGCCAAGCGTCGAGAACGGCCACAGCGCCGAGGAGAACCACGTATCGAGCACGTCCTCATCGCGGGTCAGCTCGACGTCCTTGCCGTAGTGCTTGCGAGCGGCCGCCTTCGCGTCGTCCTCGTTGAGCTCGACGAAGTAATGCCCGTCCGGTCCGTACCAGGCGGGAATCTGATGTCCCCACCAGAGCTGCCGCGAGATGCACCACGGCTGGATATTGTCCATCCAGTTGAAATAGGTGTTTTCCCAGTTCTTCGGCACGAAGGTCGTCTCGCCGCTGCGCACCGCCGCGATCGCCGGCTGCGCCAGCGCCTTGGCGTCGACATACCACTGGTCAGTCAGATACGGCTCGATGACGACATTGGAGCGGTCTCCGTGCGGCACGACGTGGCCGTGCGGCTCGATCTTCGCGAGCAGGCCACGCTCCTCAAGGCGCGCGACGACTTCCTTGCGGGCAACGAACCGATCCTTGCCGTCAAGCTCCAGCGTCTGCGCCAGTTCTTCGGTCGCTGCGCCTGCGAGAAAATCGGCATTGTCCCTGATCGCGATGCGGCCCTCGATCGACAGTACATTGATCAGCGGCAACTGGTGCCGCTTGCCGACCTCGAAGTCGTTGAAGTCGTGCGCCGGGGTGATCTTCACCGCGCCGGAGCCTTTCTCAGGATCGGAATAGTCGTCGGCGACGATCGGAATTTTGCGCCCGACCAGCGGCAGCACCACATGTTTGCCGACCAGAGCCTTGTAGCGTTCGTCGTCGGGATGCACCGCCACCGCTGTGTCGCCCAGCATGGTTTCCGGCCGCGTCGTCGCGACGACGATATAGGTCGTCGGGTCTTCGGCATCGAAGACTTTGCCGTCGATCGGATAGCGCAGATGCCAGAGGTGCCCTTTGGTCTCGACCGGGACGACTTCGAGATCCGAAATCGCGGTGAGCAGTTTCGGGTCCCAGTTGACCAGCCGCTTGTCCTTGTAGATCAGACCGTCGCGGTGCAGTTCGACGAACACCTTGAGAACGGCCTTCGACAGGCCATCGTCCATGGTGAAACGCTCCCGCGACCAGTCGCAGGAAGCGCCGAGGCGCTTGAGCTGGTTGATGATCGTGCCGCCCGATTCCGCCTTCCACTGCCAGACGCGTTCGAGGAATGCCTCGCGCCCCATCTCGCGGCGGCCCGGTTGCTGGCGCTCCATCAACTGCCGCTCGACCACCATCTGGGTGGCGATGCCGGCATGGTCGGTGCCCACCTGCCACAACACGTCCTTGCCGCGCATCCGCTCGAAGCGGCAGAGGATGTCTTGCAGCGTATTATTGAGCGCATGGCCCATATGCAGCGAGCCGGTGACATTCGGCGGCGGAATGACGATACAGTACGGCTCCGCAGCGGCCCGTTCGGGCCGGCCTGCCCGAAACGCTCCTGCATGTTCCCACGTCTGCGAGATTCGTCCTTCCACGTCGGACGGCTGGTAGGTTTTCTCGATCATTGTCGCTTTGCCAGTGCAAATCTGTTGTCTGAGCGGATTTGCGCGTAGAAAGCCCGCCGTCCCTACGAGAGTCAACGTGTCCGTCTCCCGCCTCACTGAAACGCCCGACGCCACCACCCAATACCGGATCTATCGTGCCATTTTCCTGCTGGCGGCTGCCGCCTTTGCCGCGCAGTCCATGGTGCGCGTCACCGACTCACTGCTGCCGCAGATCGCCGCCGATCTGAGCGTCAGCGTCGGCGCCGCCTCGATCGTCGTCACCGCTTACGTCCTCAGCCACGGTTCGGTGCAACTGATCATCGGGCCGGTAGGCGACCGTTTCGGCAAATATCTCTGCATCGCCATTGCCGCCGGCGCCGGCACGCTGCTGACTTTCGCCTGCGGGCTGGCGCAATCGCTGCCGGCGCTGGTCGCCGCCCGGCTCGCCTGCGGGCTTGCGGCCGGCTGGATCATCCCGCTGTCGCTCGCCTTCATCGGCGACGTCATTCCCTACGACCGGCGGCAGCAGGTGCTCGGCACCTTCCTCTCCGGCCAGATCATCGGTCAGCTATTCGGCCAGTCGGCGGGCGGCATTCTCGGCGACTGGCTCGGCTGGCGGCGCGTGTTCTTCTTCCTGGCGGTGCTGTTTGCCCTGGCCACCATTGCGCTCGTCGTCGAGCTGATCCGCAATCCGTTGACCTGGCGCAGCAACGCGCCGAAGACCGAGACAATCGGCATCGTCGCCGGCTACAAGGCCGTGCTGCGCGATCCGTGGGCACGTTTCGTCATCCTGATGGCGTTTCTGGAAAGCGCGCTGATGTTCGGCTCCTTCGCCTATGTCGGGGCCGATCTGCATCTGCGTTTCGGATTGAACTTCACCGTGGTCGGACTCTGCGTCGGCGCCTTCGCCATCGGCGGCCTGATCTACAGCCTGTCGGTTCGCGTCCTGATCCGGCGACTGGGCCAGATGCGCATCGCCATCGGCGGCGGCATCACCCTGATGCTGGCTTACGTGACGCTGGCGCTGGAACCGGTCTGGTGGCTGACGCCGTTATCCACGATGGGAATCGGCTTCGGCTTCTACATGTTCCACAATACGCTACAGACCTTCGCGACGCAGATGACACCGCAGGCGCGCGGCACCGCCGTTTCGCTGTTCTCGGCCTCGCTCTATCTCGGCCAGACCGCCGGCGTCGCCATTCTGGCGCTGGTCTTCGACCGCCACGGCGGCGTGCCGATTTTTCTTACGGTCGGCATCCTGCTGCTGGCCCAGACGCTGTGGTTCGTCACGGTGACATCGCGACGAATGCGGAAAACCACGCCCTGATCGCCGAATTCGCCGATCGGCACGTTCGCCGGTCGGTGCCGCCCGCGGGCGCCGAAACAGGTCGCGAACCGGCTACATCCGGCCGCGCGACACCCGCTCGATCTCAGCCCGCACGATACGCTCGACCAGGCTGGGCAGATTGTCGTCGAGCCAAGTCTTGAGCATCGGCCGCAGCATCTCCTTGACCAGGTCCTCGAGCGTCCGGGCGTTCTGACCGAGAATGGTGTTGGCAAGCGAACTGAACGCCGAATCCACCGCCGCCGACGTCGACGGCGACATCAGCGAACGGTCCACCGATGGCTGCGGCTGATAGGGCTTGCGGGCCTCCTCACCGGCGCGCGCGGCAGGCTCGGCCGTGCTCGGTGGCGGCCGGTCGCTGAACACGACATCAGGCTGTCCGTCGATCGTGCGGAAGCTCGGCTCGGACGCAGAAGCCGGCGTCGCCATGGCTTCGGTCAGGTCGAGGATCTCTGCCCCACCCTGCGCGGCATCGGCATCGGCCAGCACGGCATCGATGGCGCTCTGGTCGAGCGGCTTGTCGGCTACGGCCGGCACAGGCCTCAGCCCGGGCTGCATCATCGGTTGCGGTCGCCCCGCATCGGCTGCAGCGTCCGGCGCGGCCGCCTGCTGCAGTTCAGCGGTGACCTTGCCCGTATCGTCATCCGCGATGATGCGCCGGATGGAAGCGAGAATCTCTTCCATCGACGGCTCTTGCACTTTCGCTGAGTGCGTCATGCTGCATCCCCGCCTTCGCGCACGGGCATCGCCGGCGCCATGCCGGACGAATCAGCCCTGATTTATCAATCTTATACGCGAGGCAGGGAAAGGCGCGACCGCTAAAGCGGCCAGCCCTTTCGCGCCACTGTCTGTCAGACCGGCTCTGCCGGACTGTTTTCCGCCGGCGCTTTCGCCGGCCACGGTTGGCCCGAAGAGCCCGTCGTCAGCGGCCGTCGGGCGTCCGTAACCCGAACCAGGTGTCGCGCACCTGATGGTAGTGCACCGCCGCGTCGTAGGTCGACACCCGCAAGCCAAGCACCTGCGGCGCCAGACGGCCGACCGAAGCCAGCAGCGTGTAGGATGCCACCACACGGTCGCGCTGCGCCGTCACCAGCGCCACGCGGGCATTGACCAGTTCCTGCTGCGCGTTGAGGACGTCGAGCGTGGTCCGCTGGCCGACCCGCGCTTCCTCGCGCACGCCGTTGAGCGCGATCTCGGCGGCCTGCACCTGCGACTGCGTCGCCTCGATATTGGCCTTCGCCGCTTCGAGCTGCCCCCAGGACTGCACCGCGACCTGGCGAATCGCATCGCGCGCGGTGTCGAGGTCGAGGCGGCGCTGCCCCAGCGTCTCCTTCGCCTGCCGCACGGCGGAATATTCGGCGCCGCCCTGATAGATCGGCACCGACACCTGACCGATGACCGACGCAGTGAACGTCCTCAACTGCGTCGGCGTGGTTTCGAACGCCTGCTGCGCATTGCCCTGCAGGGTCACGGTCGGCGCCAGAGCGCCCTCGGCGACCTTGACCTGCAATTCGGCGACATCGACGCCGTATTGGGCGGCGGCGACATTCGGATGCCGCGCCGTCGCGACGCCGACGACGCCCCTGAGATCGGACGGCGAGAACCGGTCGACCGGCGTCGCGGCGCTCAGCTTGCCCGGGTCATTGCCAATCACCTGCCGATAGATCGCCGCCGACGTCTTGAAGTTCGATTCCGCGGTGAGCACCTGCGAGCGACCGGAGGCCAGCCGCGATTCCGCCTGCGCCACGTCGGTGCGGGTCACCTCGCCGACATTGAAGCGGTCGCGCGTCTGCCGCAACTGCTCGGTCAGCACCTCGACGTTGCGCCGCTGCAGATCGAGGATGGCGCTGTCGCGCAGCAGATTCATATAGGCCGTGGCGGCGTTGAGCAGCACCGTCTGCTCGGCATTGCGCAGCGCCTCGCGCGCCGCGAAGACACTGCTTTCCGCCTGCCGGGTTCTGTTGGTCGTCTGGAAGCCGTTGAACAGCGTCTGCGTCACCGTCACGCCGACGGCGCTCGGCGTCATCGTTCCGGACTGGTCGAGATACTGGTTCGACGTGGTGGTGGACTTGCCGTTCGAGCCGGTGAACTGCTGGCCGATGCTGCCGGTTGCCGTGATCCGCGGCCGATAGCCGGACAAGGCCTGCGGAACGCCCTCGTCGATGGCGCGGACATTGGCGCGCTGCGCATTGAGCTGGGGATTGTTGGAATAGGCCGAAGCCAGCGCGGCCTGCAGCGTTTCGGCGGACACCGCCGACACGCCGCCGACGCACAGCAGCGTCGCCGCCGCGCCCGCAAGCGCGCCGTCACGCGCCGACCGAAACGTCCGGCACGCCGTCATCGACCTGACGCGAAATGATGAAACGAACATGCGACTCCAAAAGAATCTCTGCGGAAACCATAACCGGCCGACACGCCGGACACACCCCCTAGATGTGCGTCCCACACAGCCATCTGCTTTCGGTCATTCCCACCAGGCCGAAAGCATACGCATCACATCGCCGGCGTCAAAACGCGAAAGCCGGAACCTTGGAGAATCCTGGCAATAGTGGCGCGGCTGCATCGAACAGCGGCCGGCCGGACATATCGTCGCCGTCCCTGCGGTAGAGCATCGCCTTGCTGCCCGGGCCGCTGCCCAGGATGCAGACCAGACGTCCGCCGTCCTTGAGCTGCCGGCAGAGCCGGTCGGGCGCAATATCGGTGGAGCCGTTCATCAGGATGACGTCATAGGGCGCGCGCGCCGGCCAGCCGTCGGCCAGAGTTCCGTTGACGAAGGTGATTTTCTCCGCGCCCGGCCCGGAGCGCCCGATCTCGGCCGCCATGCGCGCCAGCGTCGCGTCCTCCTCCAGCGAGACGACCGCGCCGGCCAGCCGCGCCAGCAGCGCCGAGGAGTATCCCGTCGCCGCGCCGACATCGAGAACCGTGTCGTTAGCCCCGATCTCCGCCGCCTGCATCAGCTTGGCCAGCACCATCGGCTTGAGCAGCACGCGCGGCGGACGCCCGCCGTCGAGCGCCACATCGAGTTCGAGATAGGCGAGTTCCGCCTGCTGCGGCGGCAGGAACTGTTCGCGTGCGACCTCCAGAAATGCGGCAATCAACCGCAGATCGGTGACGTCATTCGGCCGGATCTGGCCATCGACCATCATCTGGCGTGCAAGAGCGAGATCGAGCATCGAGGGCCCCGCGAGCGTCTGGAACGTCGGCCTTTTGCGGCAACGCGGCGCAAAAGGCAAGCAACCGGAACGGTTATTCAGGACTGCCAACCAGGGGGCGAGTGCTCGCCTCTCTCGTCGCTCTCATTCGCGCCATTTCGGAACCACAATGGTTGTCCGTCATCGTCCGCTCCTATATAGCGACTGCCGGACGGCCACGTGGCGGAGTGGTGACGCAGCGGACTGCAAATCCGCGTACCCCGGTTCAATTCCGGGCGTGGCCTCCAGATTTTGCCGTGTTTCGGAACGCCTTGCGAGAATTGATGCTTGGCGAAACGCGGCGTCTTACGAAACTTGGCAAAGCCGCGATCACAGCCTTTGCAAATCGCGTGGTCTTTGTTATGAGGCGCTCGCATTCCTCGGTAGCTCAGCGGTAGAGCATTCGACTGTTAATCGAATGGTCGCAGGTTCGAATCCTGCCCGAGGAGCCAGTCTCCTAAAATCTCCCTACATCAGCACGCTTCCCCGCTTCGGCGTTCCCGCCGTCGTCGCCCTGTCCTGCGCGCCGATGCGGTCTTGCCCCACGCGCAGGCGCGCGGATGCGCCCCTGTTGTTGGCGGCGCGGGGTTCGCCGGCGGTTTCCTACTGGCCCCTCCCGGCGTTTCGGCAACAGCGAGGGGCGACGGAGCGCCGAAGGCGCAACGTCGTGGTTTGTCCGCGCCGGTGACAGCGCGAACGCGCATCGGTGAGGATGCGCACGCCTTGCGGCGCTCCGCCCGTCCTTTGCGGACAAAGGAACGGACTTCGTCGTGCGGCGTCTGTTCGGCTACCGGGGCCGCGCTTTTCGTTTCG
The DNA here is from genome assembly GCA_035556795.1 of Pseudolabrys sp. Classification (GTDB taxonomy): domain Bacteria; phylum Pseudomonadota; class Alphaproteobacteria; order Rhizobiales; family Xanthobacteraceae; genus Pseudolabrys. The sequence continues at coordinate 21,378 of DATMEV010000106.1, forward strand.
GGCCTGTCCGCTCTCCGCATCCTGACGCCAGTCCCCAGGTCGGGTGGCCGCGTCGCAATGCCCGGAACGGGCGCAAGCCTTCACCCGTCAGCGAACCCGTCGCAGGAGATCGTCGTGTCTCCGGGCGGATCCCCGGCGCCGCCCGGGAGCGACGGCTGCGAACCGTCACGCGCGGGCGCCGCGTCACGGTCCATGGCCGCATCTCCGGCCGGACCCCGGCGGTCCGGCAAAGGCGCAAGCCTGAGCCTGCTCCCCGCCTTTCCTCCGGCTGCTCCGCCATCAAGACGCCTCTAGATGGCGCCCCTCGCCGAGCAGGACACGGATAGGATTATAGTCATTTAGGAATAAAGTCAATACACCTGTCCACGCGACATGCCGCCGGGCCAAGAAAGCAAGCGATGGAGGAGAGCGACGGAGGAAAGCGGCAGAAAACGGCAGCGGCGCGCGGCGACGGCGTGTCGTCGTTCCGGCCGCGTCGTCCCAAGAAGCAAACCGCACGCACCTCCAGCTAACGCGAACCGGGTCATCTCGCGGAACGAATGTCTTTGGTGCGCTAATCCAGCGCGTCACCGGACTCGATGCGCTGCGGTGCGTAGCCTTCCGCTGCCAGCGCATCGGAAATTTCCTGCGCGTGCTGCACGTCGCGCGTCTCCACCGTGACGTCGAG
>DATMEV010000107.1:0-36560 GCA_035556795.1 Pseudolabrys sp.
CAGTCCGTGCAATATTTGAATCGCTTCCTCCGGCGTCGGCTGATCCACCGAAATCGGCTGGAACCGGCGCTCCAGAGCGGCGTCTTTCTCGATATATTTGCGGTATTCGTCGAGCGTGGTGGCACCGATGCAGTGTAGTTCGCCGCGCGCCAGGGCCGGCTTGAGCAGGTTGGAGGCGTCCATCGCGCCGTCGGCCTTGCCCGCGCCGACCAGCGTGTGCATCTCGTCGATGAACAGGATGATGCCGCCGGCCGCCGCCGTGACCTCCGAAAGCACCGCCTTCAGCCGCTCCTCGAACTCGCCGCGATATTTCGCGCCGGCAATCAGCGCGCCCATGTCGAGCGCCATCAACTGCTTGTCCTTCAGCGATTCGGGTACGTCGCCATTGACGATGCGCAGCGCCAGGCCTTCGGCGATCGCGGTCTTGCCGACGCCGGGCTCGCCGATCAGCACCGGATTGTTCTTGGTCCGGCGCGACAAGACCTGGATGGTGCGGCGGATTTCCTCATCGCGGCCGATCACCGGATCGAGCTTGCCGTCGCGCGCCGCCTGCGTCAGGTCGCGCGCATATTTCTTCAGCGCGTCATAGGCGTTCTCCGCCGAGGCGCTGTCGGCGGTGCGGCCGCCGCGCAAGGCGTTGATCGCGGCATTGAGACCCTGCGGCGTCACGCCGGCCTGCTGAAGGATCTTGCCGGCCTCGCTGTCCTTTTCGAGCGCCAGCGCCAGCAGCAACCGCTCGACGGTGACGAAACTGTCGCCGGCCTTCTCGCCGGCCTTTTCCGCGGCATCGAAGACGCGCGCCGTCGCCGGCGCCAGATAAATCTGGCCGGCGGCGTTGCCGCTGACTTTCGGAATCTTGTTGAGCGCGGCTTCCGTCGCCTGCAACGCCTGCCGCGAATGGCCGCCGGAGCGGTCGATCAGTCCGGCGGCAAGGCCTTCCGGATCGTCGAGCAGCACCTTGAGCAAATGTTCGGGCGTGAATTGCTGATGCCCTTCGCGCAGGGCGAGGGATTGCGCCGACTGGACGAAACCGCGGGCGCGGTCGGTATACTTCTCGAAATTCATCAAACGACTCCTGTCCGCCACCCATGTCCGAAGCCCATCGGCGGCCGTGTGATTGACAGCCCTGCCCCGCAAGCGGCGGCAGGTGGAGCGAGGCGCACGAAAACAGCGTACGAAACAACGTCCATGGCAAACATAGTGTGGCCATTGGGCAACGGAAGGGCCTTCGGCGCTCTCGACCGTAAAATCAGAATGATGCCGGCCGGCCGCCGGTTCCGGCCGTCGCGCCCCTCCCGGACGGCGGGCGTCCCGCGGGCCGGCTCGCCGTCGCAGGGAGAGCGCGCCGCAGCCTCTTGACGATGCGCGAGCGGCGCGGCTTGCTGCGGCATGATCAGAGGCGCGCCTGAAGGCAGGGCTGAAAGCACGACGGAAGGCGCGGCCGAAATCGGCGCCCTTTACCGCTATCCCGTCAAAGGCTTGTCGCCGGAACCATTGTCGCGCACGCAGCTTGCCGCCGGCGGCACCATTCCCGGCGACCGGCTCTACGCCATCGAGAACGGCCCGACCGGCTTCGATCCCGCCGCGCCGACCTATTTCCCGAAAAGCCGCTTCCTGATGCTGATGAAGAACGAGCGGCTGGCGGCGCTCGCCACCCGCTACGACGACGCGACGCGCCGGCTGACCATCGCACAGGCGGGCCGGCAGATCGTCGACGCCGACCTCGCGGCCGCCGAGGGCCGCCAGACGGTAGAGCGTTTTTTCGAGACCTTCATGGCCGGCGAACTGCGCGGCCCGCCGAAGGTCCTGTACGGCGGGCACCACAGTTTCTCCGACGTCGCCCGCAAGGTGGTGTCGATCATCAATCTCGCCTCGGTCGCCGAGATCGAGAAGGCCGTCGGCCGCCCGGTCGATCCGCTGCGCTTCCGCGCCAATCTCTATGTCGCCGGCTGGCCGGCCTGGCATGAGTTCGAGCTGATGAACCGCGAGATCGCCATCGGGCCACAGGCGCGGCTAAAGGTGTTCAAGCGCATCGTCCGCTGTGCCGCGACGCAGGTCGATCCGTCGACCGGCGTGCGCGATATCGACGTGCCGGCGGTGCTGCGCCGGATCGTCGGGCATATCGATTGCGGGGTCTATGCCGAGGTGCTGACCGGCGGCGGCATCGCCGTCGGCGATCCGATCGGCCCGGCGTCGCCCCCATCGCAATGACCCAATAAAAACGCCCGGCAACCGGCCGGGCGTTTTTTAAGACGGCCGGGCATCACACCCGGCGTCGCGTGCAATCAGTTCGGCACGACATAAGCGGTGATGCGGCCGCGCGGATAGACCGCTTCCGCCACCGTGCGGTTGTGATTGCCGGAAATGATGATCGGATTGCCGTTGGCATCGACGCCGGAAACGACACCGACATGCCCGCCGCCGCGGCGGTTCATCACCGCGATGGCGCCGACCTGCGGGCCGGAAACACGACGGCCGTAGCCCGCATAGGCCTTGGCCAGATTGCCGCCGCCGGCATGGCCGCTCTTGCGCAGCACCAGATCCATGAACGCGCCGCACCACAACGTCCGGCGGCTGGTCGGATTGGTTCCGAGATAGGCGCGCGCCGTGGAGACAAGCCCCGACCCGGTAAACGACGGGATTGCCGAACCATGCGCCTGCGCCGCCGCAACGCCGCGAGACGCCTTGCGCCCTGTCTGCGTCGTCGTCCGGGCCGCTGGCGCGCTCTGCATCGCCGGGCCGACATAGGTCGGCTTGCCGTCATTGTTGAACGCGATGTCGTTGCCTTGCGCCTGCACCGGCAGGCGTGCCTGCCTGGCGTGACGCTTCGCATGTTGCTTCACGTGATGGCCGGCTTGATGGCCAGCGTGCCGATGGCGCGGACGCGCGTCAGCGGAGGTCGTCAGCGCCAGCAACAGCGCCGAGCACAGCGCCAGCGACGTGGAGGCCAGCACCGTTTTCGTCATTCTTGGAGTCATGAGAAATAAATCCCCTCCTCGTTCCAGTTGAAAGATACGACCAAAAAAGCGCGGGTCGTAATCCGAGGGGGTAGACGCCGAACAAACATGGCATCATCGTGAACAGAAACCGGGTATTCCGTGAAATCAATGCAGCTATGCTGTCTTAATATCTATGGCTGAAATTGGATTCCAGTCCACTTGCTCATTGAATTCTACGTATCAGAAGAAAACAACAATATATCAACCAACAAATACTTTGATGCCACGCTTTATCAGAATAACGCCAAAGAAAAAGCGCGGAACTATCCGGCCGGCAGACGGCAAGGCCCGGGCGGCAGGTTCCACCAAGGCAGTCTTGCAGGACCAGGCTCCGGAAAGCCGGGCTTGGGCTTTTGGGCTTGAAGACCAGATTTGAAGATCAGGCTTGAAGATCAGGCTTGGCGATCAAGCTTGGAGGATCGGCATGAAGGGCCGGCCCGCGGCGCCGGACTTCAGTTCTTGCGGCTCAGCAGGAACACGCCCTGCTCGCCGAACAGATTCCAGAACCACCACGGCGCATTGAACTGCAGCGGCCGGCCCCAGGCGTTGAGCGCCACGGCCTTGCCCATCCGGGCGCCGGTGACATCGCACAAGGTCTGGAAGTCCTTGATCGTGCAGAAATGGATGTTCGGCGAATCCCACCATGCATAAGGCAGGTTGGCGGTCTGCGGCATCTGCCCCTGCAGCAGCAGCTTGAGACGGATCTTCCAGTGGCCGAAATTCGGGAAGGAGACGATCGCATGCCGCCCGATGCGCAGCATGTGCTCCAGCACGACGCGCGGCTGGCGCGTCGCCTGAATGGTCTGCGACAGCACGACATAATCGAAGGCATCGTCGGGATATTCGGCAAGGTCGGTGTCGGCATCGCCCTGGATCACGGCGAGCCCCTTGGCGACGCATTCGTTGACACCCTCGCGCGACAATTCGATGCCGCGCGCATCGACGCCGCGCGTATCCGTCAGCAATTGCAGCAATTCGCCGTCGCCGCAGCCGACATCGAGCACCCGCGAGCCGGGCTCGACCATGCCGGCGACGACCAGCAGATCGACGCGCGAGCCATCGCTGCGCGCCGCATCCGCCATGGTGCGATCGCGTTCGGGGCGGAACAGCATCAGCCGCGCCCTCCCGAGCGTCCGTTGAGCATCTGCGGATCGGGTGGCAGGCCGCGGGCATGGCCGGCGCCGTCGAGAAAGCCGCGCACGATGGCGAACAGTTCCGGCTCTTCGAGCAGGAAGGCATCGTGACCCTTGTCGGTGACGATCTCCGCGAACGAGACGCGCGCCCGGCCGGCGTTGAGCGCGCGCACGATGGCGCGCGAATCCGACGTCGGAAACAGCCAGTCGCTGGTGAACGAGATAACGCAGAACCGCGTCGGCGTATCCTTGAAGGCATTGGCCAGCACGCCGCCGCAATCGGCGGCGAGGTCGAAATAATCCATCGCCCGCGTCAGGTAGAGATAGGAATTGGCATCGAAGCGCTCGACGAAGGTGATGCCCTGGTGACGCAGATAGCTCTCCACCTGGAAATCGGCATCGAAGGAGAAGGTCGGATCGCTGCGATCCTGAAACCGGCGGCCGAATTTCCGGTGCAGCGCCGCGTCCGACAGATAGGTGATATGCGCACCCATGCGCGCGACGGCAAGGCCGCGTCGCGGATTGGTGTCTTCCAGCAGATAGCGACCGCCGCGCCATTCGGGATCGGCCATCACCGCCTGGCGGCCGACTTCATGAAACGCAATATTCTGCGCCGAGTGGCGCGTCGCGCAGGCGATCGGCACCGCCGCGAAGACGCGCTGCGGATAGCTCGACGCCCATTGCAGCACCTGCATGCCGCCCATCGAACCGCCGACCACCGCGAACAGCGTGTCGATGCCGAGATGATCGACCAGCATCGCCTGCGCCCGCACCATGTCACGGATCGTCACCATGGGAAAATCCAGTCCCCACGGTTTGCCGGTCTGCGGATTGGTCGACGCCGGGCCGCTGGTGCCCATGCAACTGCCGACCACGTTCGAGCTGATGACGAAATAGCGGTTGGTATCGATCGGCTTGCCGGGGCCGACCATCGTGTCCCACCAGCCGCCCTTGCCGGTTACCGGATTGCGGTTGGCGGCGTGCTGATCGCCGGTCAGCGCATGGCAGATCAGCACCGCATTGCTGCGCGCCGCGTTGAGCTCGCCGTAGGTATTGTAGGCGATCTGCAGCGCCGGCAGTTCCACCCCCGCATCGAATTTCAACGGCGTGTCGAAATGCGCGACGCGCGACGCACGCGGCTGATCCGCCTCGCGCGCAAGGCGCTCCGGGGCAACCGGATCGTTTACGGACTGGGCATTGACGGGTTGGACATGCGCCATTCGGTATCAGCGTCCTCGGCAGCTCTTCAAGCCCGAGCCGAGTCATAAAAAAACCCGACCTGAACATCAGTTCGGCCGGGATCTACGCTGTCCTCGGCCAGTTTAGCGATTTGTTTAACGTGGCTGCAAGCCGGCCGGCTCAAATGACCACGACGTCAGTGGACCATAAGCGCATCGTTCTGGGGCGTCAAGAAGCGGCAATATTGCCGATCAGCGTTTGCTTTCGGGCGGCGCCTTTCATAAGCAGGAGGTCTTCGCCGCGCCCGTAATCGCTGCCCACTTGGGACACTGCGTTTGGGGCGCTGCGTTTGGGACGCTGCGTTGCCGCCCTCCGGTTGGGCGACCGTTGAAGTACAGGAACTTTGAAGGTTTGCAGATGTCGAGCTCCATTTCCGCTCCACCGTCTCTGGTGACGCTGCGCAACGAGATCGACCGCATCGACGAAGCGGTTCACAATCTGCTGATCGAGCGCAGCGAGATCATCGACCGGCTGATCACCGTCAAGGGCAGCCAGGAATCCGGCTCGGCCTTCCGGCCGGCGCGCGAGGCCGACATGATGCGGCGCCTGGTGCAGCGGCATCGCGGCATCCTGCCGCTCGACACCATCGAGAGCATCTGGCGAGTCATCATCGCCACCTTCACCTATGTCCAGCAACCGTTCTCGGTGCACGCCGACCTGTCCGCCGGCGACGCGCTGATGCGCGACAGCGCGCGTTTCCATTTCGGCTTCACCGTGCCGTTCCTGCCGCATATGAGCGCCACCGCCGTGGTCGCCGCGGTCGCCGCCTCGCGCGGCGATCTCGGCCTCGTGCCGGCCGCCTATGTTGCCGGCGCCGGCGCCTGGTGGAGCGCACTCGAACCGCCGCAGGCGCCGAAGATCATCGCCCGGCTGCCTTTCGTCGATCGGCCCGACCATCCGGCCGACCTGCCGGTCTTCGTCGTCTCGCGCGTGTCGAGCGACGCCATGGTCAAGGAAGTCGAGGTCTGGAGCGTGCATGTCTCGGGCTGGGGACCGCGCACCGCCAGCGCGCTGCCCGGTGCGGTCTCCTGCGTCGCCGCGCCCGATGGCGCTTTCGACGGCGCGGCGCTGCTGATCTCGATCCCGCAAGGCGGCCATTTCGACGACGTCCGGCAGGCGCTGGTCAATGCCGGCGCCACGATTCGCGCCGAGGCCCTCGTCGGCAGCCACGCGACCCGCTATACGGTGACGGCGAACAAGACCTAGGAGACGATCTCCTCCCCAATCCGCCTCCCGCCGGGCGCGATCCAGCGCCGGCGCCGCCATTTCCGGGCGGCCGGAGCAAAATGAGGAGGGTTCATCCGAAACGACGGTGACCCATGACGACAATGCGTCCGCAACCGCGCCCCGGCGTGCTCGATATCGCGCCCTATGTCCCCGGCAAGAGCTCCGCGCCGGGCGTCGACAAGGTGTTCAAGCTCTCGTCGAACGAGACGCCGCTCGGCCCGAGCCCACATGCGATTGCCGCCTATCAGACGACCGGAACGCATCTTGAAGATTATCCGGACGGCGCGGCGACGGAACTGCGCGCGGCGATCGGCAGGCGTTACGGGCTCGATCCCGACCGCATCGTCTGCGGCGCCGGCTCCGACGATCTGCTCAACCTGATCGCGCGCGTCTATCTCGCCGATGGCGACGAGGCGATCCACACCACGCACGGTTTTCTCGTCTATCCGATCGCCACGCTCGGCACCGGCGCGAAGCCGGTGGTGGCGGCGGAGAAGAATTTCACCGCCGACATCGACGCGATCCTCGCGGCGGTGACGGAGAAAACCAAGGTGGTGTTTCTCGCCAATCCGAACAATCCGACCGGCACCTATGTGTCGTTCGACGAGGTCAAGCGCCTGCGCCGCGATCTGCCGCCGCACATCCTGCTGGTGCTCGACGCCGCCTACGCGGAATATGTCACGCGCAACGATTACGAAGCCGGCATCGAACTGGTCGCCACCACCGACAACACCGTGATGTGCCGCACCTTCTCGAAGATCCACGGACTGGCGGCCCTGCGACTCGGCTGGATGTACGGCCCCGCCCATGTCGTCGATGCGATCAACCGCGTGCGCGGCCCCTTCAACGTCAACGCGCCGGCGATCGCCGCCGGCATCGCGGCGATGGACGACACGGCCCATGCCGAGATGGCGCGAACCTTCAATGCGACATGGCTGGCCTGGCTGACGGAGGAGATCGGCAAGCTCGGCCTCACCGTGACACCGAGCGTCGCCAATTTCCTGCTGATCCATTTCCCGCAGGCGAAGGGCAAGACCGCGGCGGAAGCGAATGACTTCCTGATGCGGCGCGGGCTGATCCTGCGGCAGGTCGCGGCCTATCATCTGCCCGACGCGCTGCGCATGTCGGTCGGCAGCGAGGAGGCGAACCGGCTGGTGGTCGCCTCGCTGCGCGAATTCCTGGGGCAGACGGCGTGAGCGCAGATCAACCGCTGTTCAACCGGCTGGCGCTGATCGGCGTCGGGCTGATCGGCTCGTCGATCGCGCGCGCCGCGCGCGCGCAGGGCGTCGTCCGCTCGATCGTCGCGACGGCACGCTCGCCGCAGACGCGCCAGCGCGTCGCCGAACTCGGCATCGCCGACCAGGTGGTGGAGACCAGCGCCGCGGCGGTCGCCGGCGCCGACCTCGTCATCGTCTGCGTGCCGGTCGGCGCCTGCGGCACGGTCGCGCGGGAGATCGGGCCGCATCTGGCGCCGGGCGCCATCGTCTCCGATGTCGGCTCGGTGAAGGGCGCGGTGCTGCGGGACATGGCGCCGCATCTGCCCGATGCGGTGCATTTCATTCCCGCGCATCCGGTTGCCGGCACCGAATATTCCGGACCCGACGCCGGCTTCGCCGAACTGTTCGTCAATCGCTGGTGCATCCTGACGCCGCCGGACGGCGCCGATCCGCAGCAGGTCGAAAGGCTGGCGGCGTTCTGGCGCGCGCTCGGCGCCAATGTCGAGACGATGAACGCCGATCATCACGATCTGGTGCTCGCCGTCACCAGCCACCTGCCGCATCTCATCGCCTATACGATCGTCGGCACGGCAGCGGAGCTCGGCAAGGTGACGGAATCCGAAGTGTTGCAATTCTCCGCCGGCGGCTTCCGCGACTTCACCCGCATCGCCGCCTCCGACCCGACCATGTGGCGCGACGTTTTCCTCGCCAACAAGGACGCGGTGCTGGAGATGCTCGGGCGCTTCAACGAGGACATCGCGACGCTGACCAAGGCGATCCGCCACGGCGACGGCGATACGCTGTTCGAGCACTTCACGCGCACGCGCGCGATCCGCAAGGGCATCGTCACCATCGGGCAGGATTCGGCGGCGCCGGATTTCGGCCGCGGCCATGCGCAATTGCAGGCGCAGCCGATGCCACGGCCCTACGCGGCGGACAACGAATAGAGCATGATCCCGAAAAGTGGCCACCGGTTTTCGGGAAGGATCATGCCCAAACAAAAAGATCGGCGACGGGCCTGATTCAACGCAATCGGATCGGATCCCCGGCGTTCGCCAGGGGCCACATCGTCGCGACTGTCGTCAGAACAGCGGCGGCGTGCGACCGATCTGGATCGGGCCGAGATAGACCACGCCGTCGGCGAGCCGCAGCGGCACCGTCACCGCCTTGCGGCCTTCCAGCATGGTCTGCTCGCCGATCAGCGCCATGCCGGCGAGCACCCCGGCCCCGGCCTGGGCGCGCGCCGCGGCACCGAGCCCCGGCAGGAACCGGTCGAGTGCACCGACGAGGCGATCGACCGGCGCGCTGTGCTCGATGCCGATGGTTTTGAGGAACGGCTCGAGACCGGCGATGGTCAGACGCAACTGGCCGTCCAGATGGCCATTGGCCTTCAGCCCCAGCGTCCCGCTGCCAACCGCGACCGTTTCGCCCTGGGCGACGCGGGCGGCGACGATCTCGATGCTGCCGCCGGCGGCCTGGATATCGCGCAGGCGTTCCGCCCACGGTTTCGGCGCAAAATCGCGCAGACCGGTCAGCCGCGCGGTGATGTCGGCGTCGATGGCGGCGATGGTCAGCGGGTGAACGCCGGGAAAGGACGCCTGCGTCAGCCGCAGCACCGTCTCGATCACCGGATGATCGGCGGCCGAGCCTTCGGCGATGCGGCCGTGCCATTCCATCCGGTTGGCCCGCGCAAAGGGTTTGGCGACCCCGGCCGTCAGATCGCTGACCACCGGCGTATCGAACACCATCGACAGGCGCTCCGGCGCCGACGGCGTGCCGCGCAGGCTGGCCTGCGCCAGATCCCAGGTGGCGGACATCACCGGCGGCCGGCCGATCTCGCCGATCCGCAGGGGTCCCTGCATTTCGGCGATCAGCAGGTTGGGCTGATAGATCTGCGTGGCGACGTGCAGTTCCGCCAGATCGACCTGCAGCGGCGGCACGACATTGCGGAACTCGCTGTCGAGCCCGTGGCAATACACCTCGATGCGGAAGGGATAGCCGCCCAACTGCTCGCGGGTGCAGCGGTGCACATTGCCGGCCTTGGCTTCGCGCAACCGCCAGCCGGCCAGCGCCTCCTCGGTCAGATGCGCGGCATAGAACCACACGCCCGACCAGACGACGGCGGCTGCGACGACAACGGCAAGCAGCGCGATATATTTGCCGGCGCTGCTGCGTTTGCGGGTCAGCGGATGCAAAGGCGGAACATCGGGCGGAACATTGAATGAGGCGTCGGGCGGAAAGCCGGCCGGGCGATCGTCGGGCATGGGAGCCATAAAGGTTAAGGACCTCGCGATTGCGGCAATTCCGCGATATTGCGTGGTTTCCGTTCCCCTGCTAGCGCAGCGGGCGCCGGTGTTCCAGCCGTAGTCGATTCCCTGCCGTCATGAAAAGCCCGCCATATGTCGCCGACGATCTGTGGGTCTTCGCCTATGGCTCGCTGATGTGGTCGCCGGGCTTCGACTATGTCGAACGCGTGCATGCGCGGATGACCGGCGTCCACCGCTCGCTGTGCATCTATTCCTTCGTCCACCGCGGCACGCCGGAAAAGCCCGGTCTGGTACTCGGTCTTGATCGCGGCGGCGCCTGCCGGGGCATCGGCTACCGCGTCGCCGCCCGAAACCGCGACGCGACCATCGCCTATCTGCGCAAGCGCGAACAGGCGACGATGATCTATCGCGAGGTCGTGCGCACGATGCGGATCGAGGATACGCCGCAGCGGCAGGTTTCGGCGCTGTGCTATGTCGTCGACCGCGGCCACACGCAATATGCCGGCCGGCTGACGCTCGACGAACAGGTGCGTTTCATCAATCAGGGGCACGGCATCTCCGGCGCCAATCCCGATTACGTCATCGAGACAGTGAAAGCGATGGAAACGCTCGGCTACCGCGAAGGCGAATTGCACCGTCTCGCCGAGCGGCTTCGGCCGGCGCGCTGAGACCGCTCCGCGCGACACGGTTTCCGCCTGTGACCCCCCGCCCCTAGCGGCGGCCCTCGGCGACCAGCGCCGCAGTCGCCGGTTCGATCGCCTGCTGCAGGCGCGCGAAAAACGCATCGCGGTCGAGACCGGGCGGGATCGCCGGCAGGATCTCGACGACGATGGTGCCGGGATAGCGCATGAGCGAGCGCCGCGGCCAGAACAGCCCCGAATTCAGCGCCACCGGCACGCAGGGCACACCGAGCGCCGCATAAAGATGCGCGACGCCGAATTTATATTTCGGCTCGGCGCCGGCCGGGCGGCGCGTCCCCTCCGGGAAGATGATGATCTGGCGGCCGCGCGCCAGCTCTTCGCGCGCCCGCTGCATCATCGCAACGAGCGCCCGCGGCCCCTTGCCGCGATCGACCGACACCATGCCGGTCTTCCAGGTGAACCAGCCGAAGACCGGGATCCACATCAGCTCGCGCTTGAGAATATAGACCGGGTCGTCGAGCAGCAGCAGCAGCGCGAAGGTTTCCCACATCGACTGATGCTTGGCGGCCATCAGCAGCGCGCCGCGCGGCAGATGCTCCGCGCCGCGCAGTTCGAAACGAATGCCGCAGACGATGCGCAGCAGCCACAGGCTGATGCGCGCCCACAGCTTCGCCACGCCGATCAGATAGCGATATGGCAGCAGCATCGTCGGCAGCGCGACGAGACACATCGCGACCAGCGTCAGATAGAACAGGACGTTGAAGACAATGGAGCGGATCCAGATCAGCATCGGGAGACTGGCTGCAATCAGGGGAAATCGGGATCGATGCGCATGCGCACCACGGCAAAGGCATATTTCAGATATTCCGCCAGCAACAGCCGCAGCGTCGATGCGCTCGACCACCACGGCTCGTTCTTGATCTTGGCGGTCGCCACCGGAAACGGGATCAGCGTGATGTCCGGCAATTGATGCTCAAGCTCGGCCATCGCCCGCGGCATATGCCAGTTCGAGGTGACGACGATGATCGAGCGGAAGCCCCGCTCCCGCACCCAGCGCCGCGTCTCGGTGGCATTGCCGAGGGTGTTGAGCGCCGAGCGGTCGAGATCGACGCAGCAATCGAAGACCTTCTGATAGACCGGAGTGAGCTGCGCGATCTCGCCGGCGCTGGTCGCCCGGTGCACGCCGGTGATCAGCAGCCGCCGGCCATGCCCGGTCGCCAGCAGTTCGATGGCGTCGGGAATCCGCGCCGCCGCGCCGGTGAGCACGACGATGCCGTCCGCCTTGGCCGGCGGCACGTCCTGCTGCTCCGGCACATGGGTGACGAACCAGAAGAAACCGGCAACCAGCAGCGCCGTGACGGCGCCGAACAGCACGATCGTGGCGAAGCCGACAATGCTGACAATCCGCGATATCATCAGTCGATCGCTTCCAGCGTCCGTTTGACCGTATGACGCGAGGTCAGCGCGGTCACCGCGGCGACCAGCACGATTTGCGACACCACCGCGATATAGCCGAAAATTCCGATCGAAAAAGCACCGAACAGGGCGGACATCTGCTCGCCTGCCGCATAGCCGGAAAACCAGCGGTTGATCAGGCCGGCGATGAGGAACACGAGCAGCGCCGCGCCACCGCCGATCAATCCGCCCTGCAAGCCGAGCGCCAGAAAGTGGCGCTGGAAATGCGCCGCAATGTAGCGGTCGCGCGCGCCGATGAAATGCAGCACCTCGATCACCGGCTGGTTCGCCGCCATCACGCCGCGCGTCGCGAACATCACCGACAGCATCGTCGCGGCAAGAACCAGCGCGAGGATGACGCCGCCGGCGAAGATCGCGGTTGTCGCCATTGTTCGCATGCGCTCGATCCAGCCGCGATGATCGTCGAGGCTGGCGCCCGCCACCTGTTCGGTGAGCGCCTTGCGCAGCGCCGAAAGGTCCGGTGCCGCCTCCGATGCGAGCTTGACCACCACCATGCGCGGCACCGGCAAATCGTCGAGCGACAGGCCGCTGCCCAGCCACGGTTCGAGCAGTTGCGCCGATTCATCGCGCGTCAGCGGCCGCACGCTCGCGACTCCCGGCGCGGCGCGCGCAATGGCCGCCGCCTTGACCGCGGCCTCGTCGAGGTCGCGACCTTCCGCCGGCCGGATCTGGATCGTCACCTCGCGCGCCACGTCGGCTTCCCAGTCGCCGGCCGAAGCGCGCACCAGCATGACGGCGCCGCTGGTCAGCGCAGCGAGGAATGTCATGATGGCCACGATCGCCATCAGCGCCCGCGCCGAGGTCGGATTGCGCGGCACGATGGCAGAGCCGTGGCGCGGCGGCGCCCGGCGTGGCGGATAATCCAGTTCGTCGCGGCTCTCGCCCATCCCCGGCCCTTATAGCGTTTTCGAGCGAAGTGGCTACCGGTTCGCGTGCAGAAAACGCATCGAAACAACGATCAGGCGCTTTGTGTCCGCTTCCATCGCAAGCGCTAGTCGTAGATGTGCAGATGCCCGTGATGCAGGACGAGCCGGCGGGCGTCGTACTGATCCATCAGGGCGATATCGTGAGTGGCGATCACCACGGCGGTGCCGGACTTGTTGAGCTCGATGAACAGCCGCAACAGACGCTGTGCCAGGCTCGGATCGACATTGCCGGTCGGCTCGTCGGCAAGCAGCAGTTGCGGGCGCGCGATCACCGCGCGGGCGATGGCGGCGCGCTGCTTCTCGCCGCCGGAGAGCACCGGCGGCAGCGCGTCGAGCCGCTCGCCGAGCCCGACCCAGTCGAGCAGTTCCATCACCTCGTCGCGATAGCTCGCCTCGTCGCGGCCCATCACCCGCAGCGGCAAGGCGACATTCTCGTAAGTGGTCATGTGATCGAGCAGACGGAAATCCTGGAAGACGATGCCGATGCGCCGGCGCAGCGTCGCCAGCGCGTCCTTCGACAAGGTCGCGACGTCCTGGCCGAACTGGGTGATCAGGCCGCGCGTCGGGCGCAGCGACAGGAACAGCAGCCGCAGCAGCGACGTCTTGCCCGCGCCGGACGGGCCGGTGAGGAACTGGAACGAATGCGGCTCGATCCGGAAGGTCAGATCGTGCAGAATCTCCGGCCCCAGGCCGTATCGCAAGCCCACATTTTCGAATCGGACCACGGCTTCTCCCCGGCCATTGCCGCCGATGCTGGCGTTCGCGCTGGCAGGCCCCACCCCCACCCGTGCGCGCGCCGGTTTACGCGACCCCGGTTTGCGCACCCATTGAGGCCAACGCGGCTCAGGGAAGCCCGCTGACGGCCTTGAACGCTGCTTTTACAGGATGATCAAGCCTCTCCCAATGCCGGAACCCTGAGGCCGGCATGGTTTCCGGTCCATTAACGGATCGGCTGGTAGACTTGGCATATGCGCCGACTGCCACGGCGGGCGCAACGGAGCCAATGCGACGCCACCGATGCTGATCGTTTGCCCCCATTGCGCGACTTCCTACCAGGTCGAGGCCCCGGCGCTCGGCCGCGCCGGGCGCACCGTGCGCTGCGCACGCTGCAAGACCCAGTGGTTTGCCGCCCCGCCGGATCCGGCGACCGTCGCCGCGGCCGCCTATGCCGACGAGGTCATCGCCGAAGCGGCCCACCAGCCAGCCGAATCCGTCATGCCGCCGTCGAATCCGATCGCGGCCGACACACTTCCCGACGCGCCACCGTTCTCGGCGGCCCAGGAAGAAGACCTCGCCCGTATCCGCGCGGCGCTGGAGGGAATCGCTCTGACCGAGCCCATGGCCAACGACGAACTGGCCAACGACGAACTGGCCAACAGCGAACGGGCCGACGGCGAACGGACATCGGGCAAGCCGCCGTCGGTAATCGGGGCGGATACCGCCTTGACCGACGAATCAGCCACCATCGTCGTCGAGGCCCCGCCGCTGGTCCCGCCGGTCGAGCCGGAGCCGCGCATCGCCGGATCGGACGACGAGGACGACAATATCGGACACTTCACGACGCGGCAGGCGCAGCAACGCGCGGCGCGGCGCCGGCGCGAGCGCAGCATGCAGATTCCCGCCGTGATCGCCGCGCTGACGATGATGGTCGGCGCGGTCGTGCTGTGGCGCAACGATCTGGTGCGGCATGTCCCGCAGACCGCCTCGCTGTTCTCCGCGATCGGCCTGCCGGTCAATATCCGCGGTCTGGTCTTCGATCAGGTCACCGTCTCGCGCGAGGCCAGCGACAACATCTCCGTGCTGGTGATCGAAGGCCGTATCGTCAGCATCAGCAGCAAGCCGGTCGAGGTACCGCGGCTGCGTTTCGCCATCCGCAACACCGCCGGCACCGAAATCTATTCATGGACGGCGCAGCCGGAGCGCAGCACCCTCAACCCGGGCGAGACCATGCCGTTCCGCAGCCGCCTCGCTTCGCCGCCGGCGGACGGGAACGACGTCGTGGTGCGATTTCTCAACCAGCACGATCTGGCGACCGGAACGAAATAACGCGGAATGACATGAGATGGCGCGAATCCTGATCGCCGAAGACGACGATGCTGTGCGCGGTTTCGTGCAGCGCGCACTCGACGCCGACGGCCACGACACGCAGACCGCGCGTGACGGCGGCGAGGCGCTCGACGTGCTGACCGGCAGCGATGCGGCCTTCGACCTGCTGCTCACCGATATCAAGATGCCGGTGATGGACGGCATCGCGCTGGCGCTGACCGCGGCGCGCGATCACCCGGACATGACGATTCTGCTGATGACCGGCTATGCCGACCAGCGCGAGCGCGCCTACGGCCTCGACCAGTTGATCCACGATGTGGTGGCGAAGCCCTTCACCCTGACGCAGCTCAGCGAGGCGGTGAACGGCGCGCTGGCGGCGCGCGCATAGCGCCGGACAGACGCCGCGTTCACGTCATCCGGCAACCGCTTCGCGCGGGGACGCGATCGATCAGAAATCCTTGAGCAGCCGCTCGATGTAATCGAGCTCGAACTGCGGGCGGTCGCTCTCGCCGAAACGGCGGCGCAATTCCTCGAGGATTCGCCGCGCCCGCTGCACGTCGATCTCGCCCGGCACCTTCACGGTGCGGTCGTCGCCATAGTCACGGCCGCGCCGCGGCCGGCCGAGCGGATCGGTATCCTGCTGGGCGCGCGCCTGGCCGCGGCCGGGCTGGCCGTTCGGCCCCTGCTGGCCCATCTGGCCCTGCTGCTGCATCTGCTGCGCGAGCCCCTGCGCACCCTTGCGCATCGCCTCCAGCGCCCGCCCCTGCGAACCGACCGCACCGTCGGCATCGCCGTCGCCGAGTTCGCCCTGCGCATCGCCCATCGCGCCGTCGGCATCGCCGAGCGCATTGCCGGGGCTGTTGCCGTCTTCGCCTTGCTCGCCCTGGCCCCCCTGGCCCTGTTGCGCGTCATCGCCGGGCTGCTGGTTCATGCCGCGCTGCTTGAGCGCATCGAGCAGCTTCTGCAGCCGGTCGCGCAGTGCCTGCTGGTCCTGCTGCAAGGCGCCCATCTGCTGATCGCCCTGCTGGCCGCGCTGGCCACGCTGACGATCGCGGCGCTGGTCCTGTCCCTGACGGAAGGTACGGTCGCGCAATTGCTGCTGCTTGCGGATCATGTCCTGCAGCTCGTCGAGCTGCGACATCATATCATCGTCGCCGTCCATCTGCTGGCCCGGCCGCGCCGTCTGCAGATTCTCCAGCATCTGTTGCAACTCGTCGAGCATGCGCCGCGCCGCATCCTTGTTGCCGGAACGCGCCATCTGCTCCATGCGGTCGAGCATGGATTTGAGATCCTGCGGCGTCAGCACGCGCGCATTTCGGTCGAGCGGCCGCGCCAGTTGCTGCGGGTTCTTGCGCATTTCCTCGGCCAGCGCCTGCATGAAGCGGTCGAGCGCGGCGCGCAGATTGTCCATCAGCTTCTTGATCTCTTCCTCGGAAGCGCCGCGCTCCAGCGCCTGACGCAACGCCTCCTGCGCCTGCCGCAGCGCCTGTTCGGCATCGGAGACGTTGCCGTCCTCGATCGCCACCGCCATCGACCACAGCCGCGCCACCACATCGCGCAGCGCGTCGTCGGTCCTGGCAAGCGTCAGGTCGTAGTAGATCGAACGCAGGCCGAGATAGATCCTCACGTCGGGCTCGAAGCGCTCCGGCGCCAGCGTCAGCGCATCGAGCGCGGCCAGCACCAGGGACTTCGCTCCGGCGTCGAGCGCCAGATTGCGCCGCTGCTCGATCAGCGCGCGCGGCAGCGGCTTGACGAACAGACGCTGCGGCAGCGTGAACGCGAACGGCTCGCTGCGGCCTTCCTGATTGGCCTCGTCACGCGCGGTGAGCGTCATCACCACGTCGGTGCCGGCCCAGGGATGTTCGCTGAGATCGCGGATGGTCTGGCCGGCGCCATTGCGGGTGCGCGCCTGCGGCAGCACCAGCTTGACGTCCGGCGGATCGAACAGCGGATGCGCCGTCTCCTTCTCCGTCGCCGGCGCGCTGTCTGTCGTCTGCTTGTTTTCCGCCGTTTGATCGCGCGCGAAAGTCGCATGGGCTTCGACGACGCCGTAATCGTCTTCGACCTTGTAGGCGAGGAGCAGCGCGCCGCGCGCTTGCGGCTCCGGGTCCTTGGCCAGTGCGATCGACGGCGCGCGATCGGGAATGGCGGTGAAGGTCCAGGTCAACGTCTCACCGCCACCGCGCAGGGTCGCCGCGCCGTCGCCGTTGATCACAACATGCAGTTCCTGCGCGCCGGCGGGTGTCTTCGCCGCGCCCGCTTTCGCGTCGGCGGCCTTCACGCCTGCGTTCGCGTTCGGCTTTGCATCCGCCTTTGCATCCGGCTTGCCATCGGGCTTGCTATCCGTTGCGGGCTGCACCGGCTCCAGTCCGCCGCTGCGCGTCAGATCGACGGTCACGCCGCCGCTGGCCCGCACGACCAGCGTCGAGCCGGCCGGTACCGCAATCGTCGCCGCGGCGCGTGGCGCCTCGCCCGGACGCAGGCCCGGCAGCATCACCGGCGCGCGGCCGGTATAGGCCGGCGGCGTCACCCAGGCATCGACGCGGAAATTCGCCGGCGTCATTACGCCGCGCCAGTCGAACGCCGCGGCGATCCGCTCGCCGCGTTCGCCGCCGGCCGCAACGAACGTCACCAGCGCCAGCAGCAGAACCAGCGCACGCAACGCGATGGGGTCATGGCGCGCCAGCTTCGGCGACGGCCAGCCGGCTTTCAACGACCGCGCCTTGAGCAGCATCCGCTCGACATGCGCGCGCCAGAGTGCCTGCGACAACGGGTCGTTGGCGCCGGCCGCGAGATGATCGGCAACCGCGCTCGCCGGCCGGTGCGCGAGCCCGCTGCGGCGGTCGAGCCGGCTCAATCCATCTTCTTCGCTGGGGATGCGTAGGCGGAGCAGCGGCAAGAGCGCCGCGACCAGCAGCACTGCGAAGATCACCAGTCCTGCCACGCGGCCCAATGGCGGCAGCCACAGCCACAGCCCGGCCCACGACACCGCCAGGAACAGCCCGCCTACCGTCAGCAGCGCCGCGACGACCGGCCACAGACGTTCCCAGGCGATGGCCAGCCGCGCCCGTTGCAAGGCACGCGCCAGACGCGGCATCGCCCGCGCCGCCGGGGCCGCATCATGCGGTGGGGTCACATCCTCCAAAAAACACGCTCCGTCGTCGCCGTTCCGTGCGCAGTCCAGGGGCACACGGTACCATGCGGGGCATCACACCGCAGCAGAGGCTATTTCAGGCCGTCAGCCAAGGCGGAAGACGATCGAGCGCGATCAATTGGTCGGCATCAAGGCGGGGACGGACGAGCGCCCATTCGGCCTCATCGACCAGCACCTCGGGGACCAGCGGGCGGGTGTTGTAGGTTCCCGCCTGGACCGCTCCGTAGGCCCCGGCCGACATCACCGCCAGCAGGTCGCCCGGCCGTGGTTCCGGCAGATCGCGGTCGAGCGCCAGAAAATCCCCGCTTTCGCAGACCGGCCCCACCACGTCGGCACGGATAAGCGGCCCGGCCGGACCGGCCGCGGCGATCGGTCGGATCTCGTGATGCGCCTCATAGAGAGTCGGGCGGATCAAATCGTTCATCGCTGCATCGACGATGACGAAGTTCTTCGCCTCGCCGCGCTTCACGAACAGGACACGGGTGACGAGGATGCCGGCATTGCCGACCAGCAGCCGGCCCGGCTCGAAGATCAGCTTGCAGCCGAGATCGCGCGTCGCGCGCTTGACCACCGCCGCATAGGCATCAGGCAACGGCGGCGGCTCGCTATCGTCGCGATAGGGAATGCCAAGCCCGCCGCCGAGATCGACATGCGAGATCGTGTGGCCGTCGGCGCGCAGATCGCGGACGAAGCCGGCGAGCAGCGTGAAGGCGTCACCGAACGGATCGAGGTCGGTGATCTGGCTGCCGATATGCATGTCGACGCCGGTGACCTTCAGCCCCGGCAGCTTCGCGGCCTGTGCATAAACGGCGCGCGCCCGGCTGATCGGAATGCCGAACTTGTTCTCGGATTTTCCGGTGGCGATCTTGCGGTGCGTCTTCGCATCGACATCCGGATTGACCCTGATCGACACCGGCGCGACACGGTTTTTCTCCGTCGCGATCCGCGACAGCAGATCGAGTTCCGGCTCGGATTCGACATTGATGCACAGGATGCCGGCATCGAGCGCCTGCGCCAGTTCCGTCGCCGTCTTGCCGACACCGGAGAACATGATCTTCTCCGTCGGAATGCCGGCGGCCAGCGCGCGCTTGAGTTCGCCGCCGGAGACGACATCGGCACCGGCGCCGAGCCGCGCCAGCGTCGCGATCACCGCCTGGTTGGAGTTCGCCTTCATCGCGTAGCAGACGAGCGACGGCACGTCGGCGAAGGCGCCGGCGAATACCTTGTAGTGCCGCGTCAGCGTCGCGGTGGAATAGCAGTAAAACGGCGTGCCAACTTCCGCCGCCAGCATATCGAGGCAGACGTCCTCGGCGCAGAGCACGCCGTCACGATAATGGAAGTGATTCATGCTGCGTCCGGCCGGTCAGTCGATGAGGACGTCGAGCGGAATACGCTTTTTCTCGCCGGCCGGCGCCACCACGCCACCGCCGCTGTCGATTCCGGAACGACCGCCGACGGCCGTGCGCTGGCTTTCCGGCTCCGACGGCTGGGCCCCGCCGAATAGCGACTGTTGCTGCTGCTGCTGCTGCTGCTGCTGCTGCGCGGGCGGCGCCGCGGCAGCCGATGGCGGCAGTTCGGGCGGCCCCTTGCGGCCGCACCCCGCCACAGCCAGCGCCGCCATGGCCGCGCCGAGGATAAGGATATGCCGGAAGGTTGGTCTGCGAACACCGATCACGCCAGAACTCCTGAAATCGGCCGGACCTTAGCAGATCGCGCAGCCAAGGCGACAGCCAGAGAGATGGCCGCGGAGACCATCAGGTGGACGACCAGTTCGACCGCCAAGGGGAAGCCAATGAGGCCGCGAGACACGCCGTCATCGTTTCGCGGCCTTTCTGCTCGCCGCTTTCGCCGCAGTTTTTCTCGCCGGCACCTTCGCCTTGCCGAGCGTTTTCAGCCAGCGCTGCGCCTGCGCGCGGACATTCTTCGGCGCGGTGCCGCCATAGCTCACCCGGCTCTCCACCGAGCGCTCCACCGTCAGCACCGTGAACACCGCTTTGGTGATGCGCGGCTCGATCGCCTGCATTGCCGCAAGATCGAGCGCGTGCAGCGCGACGCCGTCGGCGGCCGCGCGGGCGACGATGCGGCCGGTGACGTGATGCGCCTCTCGGAACGGCATCTTCAGCGTGCGCACCAGCCAGTCGGCAAGATCGGTGGCGGTGGCATAGCCCTCGCCGGCGGCGGCATGCATCTTCGCGGCATCCGGCTGCATGTCGCGCACCATGCCGGTCATCGCCGCGATGCAGAGCGACAGGGCGCCGAGCGCATCCATGACGCCTTCCTTGTCCTCCTGCATGTCCTTGGCATAGGCGAGCGGCAGACCCTTCATGACGATCATCAGGCCGTTGAGCGCGCCGATGATGCGGCCGGTCTTGGCGCGCACCAGCTCCGCCGCATCGGGATTGCGCTTCTGCGGCATGATCGAGGAGCCGGTGGTGAACTTGTCCGACAGGCTCGCCAGCCCGGTGAGCGGCGAGGTCCAGATGACGATCTCCTCGGCGAAGCGCGACAGATGCACGGCTGCGATCGAGGCCGCAGCCAGCGTCTCCATGGCGAAATCGCGATCCGACACCGCGTCGAGCGAATTGGCGGTCGGGCGGTCGAAGTCCAGCGCCTTCGCGGTCATCGACCGGTCGAGCGGGAACGACGTGCCGGCAAGCGCCGCCGAGCCGAGCGGCAATTCGTTGAGCCGCTTGCGCGCATCGGCGAAACGGCCGCGATCGCGCGCCGCCATCTCGACATAAGCGAGCAGATGATGACCGAAGGTCACCGGCTGGGCGCTCTGCAGATGCGTGAAGCCCGGCATCACGGTTGCGGCATGCGCCAGCGCCTTTTCCGCCAGCGCGCGCTGATAGGACGCAAGCGCCGCATCCAGCGTGTCGATCGTGGCGCGGACCCAGAGTTTGAAATCGGTCGCCACCTGATCGTTGCGCGAGCGCGCGGTGTGCAGACGCCCCGCCGCCGGGCCGATCAGTTCCGCAAGCCGGCTTTCGACATTCATATGGATGTCTTCGAGCGCGCGCTTGAAACGGAACTTTCCACTCTCGATCTCTGACAGGATCGTGTCTAGACCGTGAGCAATCCGCGCGGCATCCTGCCGCGCAATAATGCCCTGCTTCGCGAGCATCGCGGCATGCGCCTTGGATGCGGCGATATCTTCGCGATAGAGGTGACGATCGAATTCGATAGAGGCGTTGATTTCCTCCATGATGGCGTCGGGACCGGCGGAGAAGCGGCCGCCCCACATCTTGTTGCTCATGCTATGTCCACCAAAACCGATCGCGCCAGGCGCCGCCTTCCGAAGCCTCTAGAAGCCGGGACGTTGAAATCCCGAACATCTCATCCGACCCTAAAGCCCAAGAATCAAAACCAAGAACCCAAAACCAAGATCCAAAACCGAGAACCATGACCGAGAAGACCGAAGACAAACGCCCGATCACCCGCCGCCTGACGCTGTTTGCCACGGCGCTTGCCGTTGCCGCCATCGTCGGCGTGGCCGGGGTATACGGGATCGGCGGCCTGACGCGCAATGGCGACCCGGTCTGCCGGCCCGCTACCGATCTCGCCAAACGGGTGGCCCCGCTGGTGCACGGCGAGATCGCCGCGCTGAAGGTCGCCGATACGCCGCTGAAACTGCCCAACCTGAAATTCCGCGACGCCGAGGGCGGCGAGCAGAGCCTGTCCGACTGGCGCGGCCGCACCGTGCTGGTCAATCTGTGGGCGACCTGGTGCGTGCCCTGCCGGGAAGAAATGCCGGCGCTCGATGCCTTGCAGGCCAAGCTCGGCAGCGACGACTTCCAGGTGGTGGCGATCAATATCGACACTCGCAACACCGACAAACCCCGGCAATGGCTCAAGGACAACGGCATCCATACGCTCGGCTATTACGCCGATCACAGCGCCGCGGTGTTCCAGGACCTCAAGGCCATCGGCCGCGCCTTCGGCATGCCGACCACAGTGCTGGTCGATCCGGCCGGTTGCGAGATCGCCTCGCTGGCCGGGCCGGCGGAATGGGCCGGCAGCGATGCACTGAAATTCCTGCAGGCGGTGGTGAAGAAGTAGCGCCTAAACGGGCTGCTTCTCCGGTCATACTGAGGCGCGCCGCTTGCGCGCCTCGAAAGAGGCGGCCGCTCAAACCGACATATCGAGATTGCCGCCGATCCCCGTCGCAACATTGGCGAGGGATTTGGCGTTCTGCTGCGCCGCGTCGATGAGCTGCACCACCGACTGCCCGCTGACGGCGCTCATCTGCATCATTCTGGCGGCAACCGCCATCTGCAGCCTTGCCGTCTGCGCACTCAGCAAACCGCTGACCAGTCCGACATCCATCCGCTCGTTCCTCCGGCACGGACCATAGCGCCGGGGCGCTGACGATGCGGTTAACGCACCGCGCGGCCTCCGCCGACCTGACGCGGATGCGGATTGACGCGGCCGTCGGTCCGGACATATACTTTACCATATGGTAAAGTATGACGATCAAGGCCTCGACCGGGTTTTCGCCGCACTCGCCGATCCGACGCGACGTGCCTTGCTGGCGCGGCTTTACGAACATGACGGCCTTTCCGTCAGCGAACTCGCCAAGCCGTTTCCGGTGACGATACCGGCAATCATGAAGCACCTCGCCGTGCTGTCCGATGCCGGGCTCATCACCCGCCACAAGACCGGCCGAATCGTCGCCTGCCAGCTGACAGCGGCACCGATGGAGGACGCGATGAACTGGCTCACGCGCTACCAGCGGTTCTGGACCCGGCAACTCGATCGTCTCGCCGCCTTTGTGGAGAACGACCCATGTCCGCCCCAACACCCGCCTCCAAGCTCGACACCTCCGTCAAGCCGATCGCCAAGCCAAGCCTCACGCTCAAACGTCGTTTCGCTGCGCCGGCGGAAAAAGTCTACGCCGCATGGACGCAACCCGCGCAACTGATGCGCTGGTTCGGGCCGGACAGAGGCCCCGTGCATGATGCGCAAACCGATGTGCGCGTCGGCGGGCGGTTCTCGGTCTCGTTCAGCACCGAAGACGGCGAACGCCACAATGTCAGCGGCGAATATCGCGAGGTGGTGCCGAACGAGCGGCTCGCTTTCACTTGGCAATGGATCACCATGCCGGAACGCCAGTCTTATGTCATCGTTACCATCAAGCCGGACGGCGATGGCTGCATCCTGACGCTGCATCACGAGCAGTTCTTCGACGAAGCGGCCCGCGACGGCCACAAGGCCGGCTGGACCGGAACGCTGGAGAAGCTGGCGCGCGTCGTCGAATAGCGCGGCGCACCTGTCCGAAATACCGACTGCGACCCATGAAGGAGTCCGTCATGCAGCAGATCACGCCGTGTCTCTGGTTCAATGACAATGCCGAAGAAGCCGCCAGATTTTACGTCTCGGTATTCAAGAACGCGAAGATCGACACCATTACCCATTACGGCGACGGGATGCCGATGCCGAAGGGCACGGTGCTGACGGTCACCTTTACCATCAACGGTCAGGATTTCATGGCGCTTAACGGCGGGCCGACTTTTACGCTCAACGAGGCCGTGTCCTTCATGATCAACTGCGACAGCCAGATGGAGATCGACGACTACTGGACGAAGCTCACCGCCGATGGCGGCAAGCCGGTGCAGTGCGGCTGGTTGAAGGACAAGTTCGGCCTCTCGTGGCAAATCGTGCCATCGATCCTGCCGAAGCTCCTCGGCGGCGACCAGGCGCAGACCGATCGGGTGATGGCCGCCGTTGTGCAGATGGTCAAGCTCGATATCGCCGCAATGGAGAAGGCCGCCGCCGGCTGAACCACGGCAATCGGTCGCGGGAGCCGATCGGTCGCGAGAACATTGTCGCGCCTCGCGCGTTTTCATCAATCGTCCACCAGGAGGAAGCCTCATGTATGTCGATGGATTTGTCGTGCCGGTGCCCAGGCGCAAGCTCGACGCCTATCTGAAGCTGGCCCGGCTCGCACGCAAGGTGTGGAAGGAGCACGGAGCGCTGGAATACCGCGAGGCGGTCGGCGACGATGTCCCCTACGGCAAGCGCACCTCGTTCCCGCGCAGCGTCAAGGCGACGGATGCCGAAACGGTCATCTTTTCCTGGATCGTCTACAAATCGCGCGCGCACCGCGACAAGGTGCTGAAGAAGGCGATGGCCGACAAGCGCTTCGCCGGCATGGACATGAAGAAGATGCCGTTCGACACCAAGCGGATGATCTACGGCGGCTTCAAGGTGCGCGTCGCCGCCTGACGCCGGCGCGCGCGTCCAGGCTTTTCTTTTCGCCCGCCGCAAGGCAGCCTGCGTCCGCCTGAACCGGACGCGGGAGCATTGCGTGACGCAGACGACACCGACGGCCACCTATCCGAGAACAGCGTCCTGCGCCTGCGGCGCGCTGACGGCGACGGTGACGGAGCCGCCGCGTAACGTGCACGCGTGCTCCTGCGCGATGTGCCAGCACAAGACCGGCAGCGCCTTCTCGTACAATTCGTTCTTCGCCGACGCCGCCGTTCGCATCAGCGGCGAGCATCGCGCCTGGCGCGGTCCATCCGACTCCGGCCGCTGGAACGAGGTGCATTTCTGCCCAACCTGCGGCAGCACTGTTTTCTCGAAGCTGGAGGCGTTGCCGGGACTCACCGCGGTGTCGTCGGGATGCTTCGCCGATCCGACCTTCGCGAAACCGAAGCGGCTGTGGTGGGCCTCGCAGCGCGCGCAATGGCTGGCGCTCGGGATCGAGGAGATCGAGACGCAGTAAGCCGGCGGCGCGCTTTTCCCGCGCCTTCCGCGCGGACCGTCAGCATCGCCACGCGACCGGTCGCTCAAAAGCTCGGCGCCGCTTCTTATGAAATTCTTAGCCATGGCGCGGCCAGTATGCAGCAGGCCCGGAACGCGAAAGGCGTTGCGATTCGTTTTCTTGCATTCATCACCGTAACGGTTCTGCTCCTGCCGGGCACCGTGTCCGCCGCGGATTTCCCGCGGCTTGGCCCGGAGCCGGGCCGCCCCGATAGTGTTGCCGACTGGAGCGGCTTCTATTTCGGCGCCAATCTCGGCCGCCCCATCGGCTCGACACAAACAGACTTTCCGATCTCGAACGGCCTCGTGCTGCATCCGCCGAGCGCGGATATGAGCGGCGTCAGCGGCGGCATCCAGGCAGGCTACAATTGGCAGGCCGGCGCGATGCTTCTGGGCCTGGAAACCGATTTCCAGGGGACGAATGCGCGTTCGTCGCTGCAGACGCCGTGTGTCGCTGGCATCTGCGCGACCCCGACAAGCGCACATTACGACCAGCGCATCTCCTGGTTCGGAACGATACGCGCGCGGGCGGGCTACGCCTTCGATCGCGCGGTGATCTACGCCACCGGCGGTTTCGCCTATGCGCGCATTGCCACCGATGCATATGCCGTCGCAGGGGCGAGCACAGCAGCGCTCAACCGCAGTCGTATCGTCGGCGGCTGGACCGTGGGCGGCGGAATCGAACTGATGCTGGCATCCAACTGGACCGGCAAAGTCGAATACCTGTTCGCCGGCTTCGACCGCATCGACGGCACGATGGGCGCCATCGGCCCGGTCACGATCAGTGATCGCAGCCGCATCGGGCTGAACATCATCCGTGCCGGGATCAACTACCGATTCTGATCGTGCCGAAGAGTTACCGGGTCGGCACCGGCTTTTCGCCGCGGTAATCGTAGAAACCGCGCTTGGTCTTGCGACCGAGCCAGCCGGCCTCGACATATTTCACTAGCAGCGGGCACGGGCGATATTTGGAATCGGCCAGTCCCTCGTGCAGAACCTGCATCACCGAGAGGCAGGTATCGAGGCCGATGAAATCGGCCAGTTCCAGCGGTCCCATCGGATGATGGGCGCCGAGCTTCATCGCGGTGTCGATCGCTTCGACGGTGCCGACGCCTTCATAGAGCGTGTAGATCGCCTCGTTGATCATCGGCAGCAGGATACGGTTGACGATGAAGGCGGGAAAATCTTCCGAGACCGCGATCTTCTTTTTGAGCTTGCTGACGAATGCCTTGCTCGTCTCGAACGTCGCGTCGTCGGTAGCGATGCCGCGGATCAGTTCGACGAGTTCCATCAGCGGCACCGGATTCATGAAATGAATGCCGATGAACCGTTCGGGCCGGTCGGTGATCGCCGCAAGGCGGGTGATCGAGATCGACGAGGTGTTGGTCGCCAGGATCGCTTCCGGCTTCAGCCCCACGCACAGATCGGTGAAGATCTTGCGCTTGACGTCTTCTTTCTCGGTCGCGGTTTCGATCACCAGATCGCAACCGGCGAGCGCCTCGTAGGTCTCCGCCGGCCTGATCCGGCCCAGCGCCTGCTGACGCTCGTCCTCGGAGATCGCCTTCTTGGCGACTTGCCGCGCCATATTGCCGTTGACGGTGGCGATGCCGGATTTGATGCGCTCGGGCGCGATGTCGTTGAGCAGCACCTCGTAACCCGCCAGCGCACACACATGTGCGATGCCGTTACCCATCTGCCCGGCGCCGATAACGCCAACGGTTTTTATCGTGTTCGCGGTCATTGTCTCAATCCGGCCGATACCCTGCTCGATCGATCCGATATGCAGCAAGCTTAACACCGGCATCCGTCTCGCAATTGCCGACGCTGGCGTTATTTAGCCGCATGGTCAACGGCCCACCTTCCCCAGTTCGTCCGCCAGTTCCGGCAGGGCCTGATAGAGGTCGGCGACGAGGCCGTAATCGGCAACCTGGAAGATCGGCGCCTCCTCGTCCTTGTTGATGGCGACGATGACTTTCGAGTCCTTCATGCCGGCGAGATGCTGGATCGCGCCGGAAATGCCCACCGCGATATAGAGCTCCGGCGCCACCACCTTGCCGGTCTGGCCGACCTGCCAGTCGTTCGGCGCATAGCCGGCATCGACCGCGGCGCGCGAGGCGCCGACGGCAGCACCGAGCTTGTCGGCGACCGGCTCGATATATTTGCCGAAATTCTCGCGCGACTGCATGGCGCGGCCGCCGGAAATGATGATCTTCGCCGAGGTCAACTCCGGCCGGTCGGAAGTCGACAGATCCTCGCCGATAAACGACGAGAGGCCGGGATCGGCGGCGGCGGAGGCGGTCTCGACCGGGGCGGCGCTGCCGCCCTCGCCGGTCGCCGGGAACGCGGCCGTACGGACGGTGATGACCTTCCGGGCGTCGGACGATTTCACCGTCTGGATGGCATTGCCGGCATAGATCGGCCGCTCGAATGTGTCCGCCGCCACGACCTTGACGATGTCGGAGACCTGCATCACGTCGAGAAGCGCCGCGACGCGCGGCATGATGTTCTTGCCGTTGGCGGTGGCCGCCGCGACGACCGCGTCATAGCCGCCGGCCAGCGACACGACGAGCGCCGCCACCGGCTCCGCCAGCATGTGTTCGTAGGCCGCATCGTCGGCGAGCAGCACTTTGGCGACGCCGTCGAGCCTGGCGGCCGCATCGGCCGCCGGCCGGGCATCCTTGCCGGCGACGAGCACATGCACCTCGCCGCCCAGCGCCTTCGCCGCCGTCAGCGCCTTGGCTGTCGCGTCCTTCAGGCTCTTGTTGTCGTGTTCGGCAACCAGCAGCGTCGTCATCAGATTACACCCGCCTCTTTCAATTTGCCCACCAGCTCGGCGACCGAGCCGACCTTCACCCCCGCCTTGCGGCCGGGCGGCTCGACGGTGCTCACCACCGAGAGTCGCGGCGCGATATCGACGCCGAAGTCTGCCGGCGTCTTCTCGTCGATCGGCTTCTTCTTCGCCTTCATGATGTTCGGCAGGCTGGCATAGCGCGGTTCGTTGAGCCGCAGATCGGTGGTGACGATCGCCGGCAGTTTCAGCTTCACCGTCTGCAGGCCGCCGTCGACTTCACGCGTCACCGCCGCCGCATCGCCGTCGATGACCAGCTTCGATGCGAAGGTGCCCTGCGACCAGCCGAGCAGCGCCGAAAGCATCTGGCCGGTCTGGTTGCTGTCGTCGTCGATTGCCTGCTTGCCGAGGATCACCAGCCCCGGCTGCTCCGCCTCTATGACGGCCTTGAGGATCTTGGCCACCGCCAGCGGCTCCACGGCGCCTTCCGCCTTGACCAGGATACCGCGATCGGCACCCATCGCCAGCGCCGTGCGGATCGTCTCCGACGCCTGCGCCGGCCCGATCGACACCGCCACGATCTCGCTGGCCTTGCCGGCCTCCTTCAGACGGATCGCTTCCTCGACCGCGATCTCGTCGAACGGATTCATCGACATCTTCACATTGGCAAGATCAACCCCGGAACCGTCCGCCTTGACGCGTATCTTGACGTTGAAATCGACAACCCGTTTCACGGGCACCAGAATTTTCATGAGATCAGCAGCTCCGCGGACATCGCCATTTCGAGGTTATCGAGCCGAAATTGGTGCGCCGCACCCTAATGGTCGCCGTTTTCCGGGTCAACGTCAGCGACCGGCGGGCCGGCTTGCACATCACAGACATGTCTGAAGGGTTGGCTCCGGCTCAACGGTTCTGGCCCGGAGCCCAGAGCACGTCGCGCGCGCCCCGGTCGTTGGCATGGCGGCCAGCGACGAACAGGAAATCGGACAGCCGGTTGACATATTTGAGAGCCGGAGCCTCGACATGTTCGCCGGGCTGATCGCGCAGCGCCACCATGATGCGCTCCGCTCGCCGGCACACCGTGCGCGCCAGATGCAGATAGGCCGCCGCCGACGTGCCGCCCGGCAGAATGAACGAACGCAACGGCGCGAGATCGGCATTCAACCGGTCGATCTGCTGCTCCAGCCATTCCACCTGCGTATCGGTCACGGTGAGCCGCGCACCGCCCGGCCCCTTTTCCGCCAGACAGAGATCCGCCTCGACATCGAACAGGTCGTTCTGGATGCGGCTGAGCATGCCGTCGAGCACCGCATCGGCCGCGGTATGCAGCCGCACCAGCCCGATCGTCGCATTGACCTCGTCGAGCGTGCCGTAAGCATCGACCCGCAGATCGTATTTCTTCCGCCGCACGCCGCTGCCGAGCGCCGTGGTGCCGTCGTCGCCGGTGCGCGTATAAATCCGATTGAGAACGACCATGATCCGTCCCGAGCCTGCCTGCCGCCGTCGGCGCCGATGCCGGCACCAGTCTAGGACATGATGCCGGAAAGTGGCACCGGCAGTCCGGAAATATACATCCGGACCTGACTCGCACCCTCATGCAGGTCGGCTGCCCGGATCCTCGGGCGCAGTCCCTATCTGTGCAGGAAATAGATCGCCGTCATGATGATGACGATGGCGACGAACTGCAGCAGCACGCGCAGCCGCATCAGCTTCTGCGACGTGTTCGGCGATCCGCCGCGCATCATATTGATGAGGCCGAGAAGCAGAACGACGGCGACCGCAGCAACCGCAATCTGCACCAGATAGGTGAGGAACACATCCATTCGGCCCATGTAGCACCGGACATTGCACGAACCAATCCTCGTTTGCCCGCGCCGGTCATCCTTTGGTCGGCCTGCTCGAGCGGCTTTGCCGACCGGCGCCGACGTACGGACGCGGCAACGGAGCAGAGGAGGCATCGAAGGGACGCCAGGCGTGGTTTTAACCCTCGCAACCGCAGCGCGACCGACCTACAATCATAAATTGTATCGCGTGTGGGGGCAGGCGTGGACAGAAGTGCCGGCGTCGTCGAGCCGCGTCCGGGGCCAAGCAATGAGTTGGCCGCCGAGCTGCATTGTCTGCGCGGCCTGCTGTCGCCGGCCATCCTCGCCAGAGCGCAGCGGCGCGCGGCAGCGCTGAACATCAGCGCCGAACGCGTGCTCGTCACCCAGGGCATCCTGGGCGAGGACGATTACATGCGCGCCCTGGCAAGGCATTGCGGGGTTCCGTTCGACCCGCTGGACAATGCCAGCCGGCAGGCGTGTCCGCTCGACGATGAACTGTTCACCGCCTGCGCAGCCGCAGGCGCTGTGCAATTGCGGACGCATCGCGGGCGCGTGCTCGTGGTTGCACCCGCGCATATCGGGCATTTCCTGCGCTTCATCGCCTCCAATCCCGGCGTGGCGACAGACTTCCGTCTGACCACCCGCCGCCATCTGCAGCGTTACGTCATGCGCCATGGTGGAGAGGCGCTGGCCGTACAGGCCGTTGGATCGCTCGCCGAGCGCCATCCGACGATGTCGGCAAAGCCATCCCCGTGGCGGCCGCGCCGTCTCATGGCTTACAGCGGCCTCGCAGCAGCACTGCTGGCCACGATCATCGTTGCTCCGGCGCAACTGCGGCTTCCGGTCGAAGTGCCGTTGGCGATGGTTTTCATTGCCTGGGTCGTGCTGCGTCTCGTCGGGCTGTTCATGTCGCCACCGGTGCGACGGCACGCGCCCGTTCCCGACCGCGACCTGCCGACCTACTCGATCATCGTCGCGCTCTATCGCGAAGCCGCCTCCGTTGCCGGTCTGGTGCAGGCGCTGGAGAAGCTCGACTATCCGCGCGAGAAGCTCGACATCAAGATCGTTCTCGAGCCCGACGATCTGCCGACGCGCGACGCGCTCGATCGCCTCGCTCTGCGGCCCGAATTCGACATCCTTGTCGCGCCTGCCAGCGGCCCGCGAACCAAGCCCAAGGCATTGAACGCGGCATTGCCGTTCGTCACCGGCTCCTTCGCCGTCGTTTATGACGCCGAGGATCGTCCCGAGCCCAGCCAGTTGCGCACTGCGGCGGCAATGTTCTT
Source organism: Pseudolabrys sp. (assembly GCA_035556795.1). GTDB lineage: Bacteria > Pseudomonadota > Alphaproteobacteria > Rhizobiales > Xanthobacteraceae > Pseudolabrys. The sequence continues at coordinate 30,985 of DATMEV010000107.1, forward strand.
CGCCAATCCCCGCAAACTGGCCTGTCTGCAGGCGCGTCTCTCGATCGACAATACAGCCGACGGATGGCTCACCGGTTTCTATACGGCGGAATACGCGGCGCAGTTCGAACTGTTCCTGCCGGCGCTGGCCGCGCTGCGCGCACCGCTGCCGCTCGGGGGCACCTCCAATCACCTGCGCGTCGACGTGCTGCGCAAGGTCGGCGGGTGGGACAGCTATAACGTCACCGAAGACGCCGATCTCGGGATGCGGCTGGCGCGTCTCGGATATCGCACCGACGTCATCGATTCGGTCACCTACGAGGAAGCGCCCAACCGGTTCCGCGCCTGGCTGCAGCAGCGCACCCGCTGGTTCAAGGGCTGGATGCAGACCTGGCTGGTGCATATGCGCCATCCGTTGCGCCTGCTGCGTGAGCTCGGGCTGTTCTCGTTCGTGGTGTTCCAGTTGATCGTCGGCGGCAATGTGCTCGCCGCACTCATCCATCCGGCTTTTCTCGTCGCGGTCGCATACGCGTTGCTGACCGATGGCTGGATTTTCGCCGATGGCGGCCTTCTCTCGGCGCTATCGATCGGCCTGTTCTCCGCGTCCGTCGCGACCGGCTATATTGGCTCGATCGCGCTCGGCTGGAGCGGCCTCGTCCGCAGCCGCCTGACAACCACGTCCTGGGTGCTGCTGCTCACACCGCTTCACTGGCTGATGCTGTCCTGCGCCGGATGGCGCGCGCTGCTTCAACTGATCCGCACGCCTTACCATTGGGAAAAGACCGAACATGGCCTGGCACGGACGACGCGGTCCGTACGGGACCATCCGCATGTCTTCATCCGTCTGGCCCGCCTCGAACGTCATCTCAGCCGGAGCATGGCGCACGAACTGTCAGCCGCGCGCTATCGCCCGCTTCGCCGTGGCATGCGCATGCTCATATCGGGAATCGCCCGCGCGCCCGGATCGACGACGGTCTCGGATCAGAAATATTTGCGCAGATCGGCCGCCGCCTCTTCCGGCTTGCGCTTGAGATCGAACGGCCGGACGAACTGACCGTTCTTGTCCATCAGATAGACGATGGCGGTATGGTCCATCGTGTAGTCGCCGCCCTGCGTCGGCACCTTCTTGGAATAGACGCGATAGGCCTTCTCCACCGTCGCGACCGCCGCCGGATCGCCGGTCAGCCCGCGCAGACGTGGATCGAAACTGGAGAGATAGTCTTTCATCACTGTCGGCGTATCGCGCTCCGGATCGACGGTGATGAACACCGCACCGATCCGGTCGCCATCCTTGTCCAGACTGCGCAGCAGTTCGGACATTTCGAACAGCGCCGTCGGGCAAACGTCCGGGCAATGCGTGAAGCCGAAGAAGATAAGATGCGGTTTTCCCTTCAGGTTATCCTGCGTGAAGGTCCGCCCATCCTGATCCGTCAGCGAGAAGGGGCCGCCAATTGCCGCGACGGCCTGATTGCCGCTGCGCCCACCCAGCAGCAAGGCCGCCGACAGGAACAGAGCAAGGCCAACCAGAAATGCGGCGAGAGCGAGAACGATACGAGTGGCTTTCGGAGACATGGCTTGAGGCTATTCGCTTTCTGATCGACTTGAGAACGCCGGCACCGCCTTGCGGGTCAGCGGCAGCTAAAAACAGGCAGCAAGGCCGGTGCGGATGACCTCGAAGAATACGGCGGTACCGTAGTAGGCCCACAGCGATCCGGCAGCCGCCATCAGCAATCCGACCAGCCCGATTCCGGTCCAGACGACTGGCGAGCGCGCCGGTGACGTCATGGTCGACATTCCGTCCTCCTCCATGAGCCTTCCGACTCCATGGGCCTTCCGACTCCATGAGCCTTCCGATCACGGCCGGCCCATTTAAGCCCCCGCGCTTCCCCTAGCACGTCTTCCGGGAGCCGGACGCACGAATGCTCAAGCCTCACATAGGCTTGAAGGCGGGCAGCGGCAACCGCGGCCAATTCGCCGATCCGGCGTCTGCTGCCGTCGCCGCGCCGCCGCCACATTAACCATGAAATCGGATGAATCCCCGCTTTTCGGCCGCCACCCGGGCGTTCGTTGACTCCGATGGTTAAAGCCGCGCATGTAATTGTCGCAGGTCGGTCGACCTTGCGGGCTGGGGACGAAGGACACATGCGGACAGGTTTGGCGATTCTCGCGACGGCCGCGACGGCCTTGCTGTGCGCGCCGGCGATGGCGCAGAACGGCGACGGCGCAAAAATCGTCACCGCCAATGAATGCGTCGGGCATCCCGAGGCGCTCGGCGTTTCACGGGTGGTGGAGATCGACACCACCGGCGGACCGGGGTTCGGCTTCGAGCATTTCAAGGCCTATGACTTCCTGCGCGACAAGGAAGTCGTTCTCACTTTTGACGACGGGCCGTGGCCAGGCCACACGCCGGCAGTGCTCAAGGCGCTCGCCGATCATTGCACCAAGGCGCTGTTTTTCCCGATCGGCAAGCATGCCGGCTGGCATCCCGAGATTCTGAAACAGGTCGCGGCCGCCGGCCATACGATCGGATCCCACACCTGGTCGCACAAGAATCTGTCGGACAAGAAGCTCTCGCCGGACGACGCCAAGGCAGAGATCGAAAAAGGCATCAGTGCAGTCAGCGTCGCGCTCGGCGGCAAGCCGATCGCACCGTTCATCCGCTTCCCGGCCCTGCGCCACCCGCCGGAGATGGTCGCCTATGTCGGCACGCGCAACATCGCGATGTTCTCGACCGACGTCGATTCCTTCGACTTCAAGGCGCGCAAGCCTGAGCGTGTCGTCGAGACGGTGATGAAGAAGCTCGACAAGCACGGCAAGGGCATCATCCTCATGCACGACTTCCAGCAGGCGACCGCGCGCGGCATCGCCCCGCTGCTCGCCCGGCTCAAGCAGGGCGGCTACAAAGTGGTGCAGGTGAAGGGCAAGGAGCCGCTGAAATCGCTGCCGGAGTTCGACGAGATCGTGAAGAAGGAAATCGGCGGCGGCATCGAGAACGCCCGCCCGATGTCGAGCGTCGTGAAGACGATCAGCGAGTAACGGCGAGGTTTACGTCACCGGCGGCAGCAGCAGCCGGCCGGATCGGCCTCGCAGCTCACGCGTCGCCTGCCTGAAACTCGCGGCAAGGCGCTGCGCCGCCGGCGACAGGCTGCGCTCGCGCAGATGCGCCAGAACAAGTGGCGACGGGCCAGCCAGACGCGGCAGCGGCAGCACGCGCAGCACGCCGAGATCGGCGAAATAGCCGGCAATGTCCGCCGACAGCACCCACAACATGTCGCGACGCGACAGCAGCGCGACATTGGTCTGCACTGAAGAGGACTCGACAACGCTGCGCCGCGGCCGCCGGCGCACCCGCCGGAACAAAGCTTCAAGGCCGCCACGCATCGGCGTGCCGCTTTCCGGGAAGATCCACTCGCTCGCCATCACATCCGCCCAGGCGAGCTGGCCCGCTTGCGCCAGCGGATGCTGCGGCCCGCACACCACCGTCATCGGCGGATCGTAAAGGTCTTCGACCAGCAGAGCCCGATCAAGCGAGCCGACATCGAGCCGGCCGACGACCAGATCGAAATGGCCGCTGCGCAGGCCACCGATCAGTTCCTCGACGGTTCCCTCCCGCACGGTCACCGCGATCTCCGGCGCATCGCGCAGCAGATGGTCGAGCGCCCGCGGCACCAGCGCATAGCAGGAGCCGACGCCGGCGCCGAGGCTGGCCGAACCGATCAACCCGTCGGCGACCGCTTCCAGTTCGTCTTGCGCGCGATCGAGATCGCCGACCCAGGCCGCCGCCCGGCGCAACAGCGCGCGCCCGGACGCAGTCGGTCGCAGGGTCCGCCCCGCCCGCTCGAACAGTTCGATACCGAGGTCGCTGGCCAGCGTAGCCAGGAGTTTGGAAGCGGCCGGCTGCGAGAGATTGGCCTCGCGGGCCGCGGCACTCAGCGTCGGCGCATGGTCGAGCGCCGCCAGCAGCTCAAGCTGCCGCAGGCGGATACGGCGGCGGAGCGAGCGGGAACGCGGTCGGGCGGACTTCGGCGACATATGACAAAATCGACATGGTTCGCAGCAAACAATTCATTTGATTATACTAAATCGAATTTCGCAAACTCCACGGCATGTCCGGCGAGAACCGCATGAGCAGCCAAGCAGCAGGCTTCATCGACAGGCACGGCCTGTGGACGGAGGACCAGCACCGGCAGGCAAACGACATCAGACAGCGGATCGCCGCCGGCGATATCAAACTCGTGCGTCTCGCCTGGGCGGATCCGCACGGCGCCTCGCGTGCCAAGACGGTGACGGTGCCGACATTCCTCGGCGCGCTGACCAACGGCTACAACATCAACGTCGCGACCCACACGCTCGATCTTGCCGGAGCCCGGGTGTTCGGCTCGTTCCTGCGCGGCGGCGGCATGGGCCTCGCCGAGATGACCGGCTCGCCCAATCTGACCATCGTGCCCGATCCGGCGACCTTCCGCGTGCTGCCCTGGGCGCCCGATATCGCCTGGGTGATGTGCGACGAATTCTTCGACAACGGCATGCCGTTTCATTTCTCGCCGCGTCAGTTGCTGAAGAAAAAGCTGGCGCAACTGCGCGAGCGCGGTTTCGACAGCATCATCGGGCTCGAGATCGAATGGTATCTGCTGCGCCCGGCGGAAGACCATTTCACCGCCGACCATGTCGGCATTCCCGGCCGTCGCGGGCGCGCCCTGAAAACCTGGCCGGCAGAGCCCGGCTTCATCCTGCATTCCGAAACCAATTTCGATCTCATCCAGACGCCGATGTCGGCGCTGGCCGACGCCTGCACCGCCCTCGACCTACCGCTGACCTCGATCGAGAACGAATGGGGCCCCGGCCAGATCGAATGCACGTTCTCGCCGCAGCAGGCTTTGCAGACCGCCGACAATGTCGTGCTGTTCCGCACGGCGACGCGCCAGCTGATGCGGCGACTTGGCTATTTCGTCACCTTCATGCCGAGGCCGGCGCTGGCCGGCTATTATTCGAGCGGCTGGCATCTGCACCAGTCGCTGGTCGACAGCGGCACCGGCCGGAACGCATTCACTTCCGACGACGGACAGGTGCTGTCGCCGCTCGGCATGGCCTATCTCGGCGGCCTCATGCTTTCGGCGGTCGCGGCAACGCCGTTCACCACGCCGACGGTCAACGGTTATCGCCGCTTCCGCCCGAATTCGCTGGCGCCGGACCGTTGCACCTGGTCGTTCGATCACCGTGGCGTGCTGATGCGCGTGCTTGGCGGTCCCGGCAGCCGGGCCGCACGCATCGAGAACCGCGTCGGCGAGCCGGCCGCCAATCCCTATCTGTTCATCCTGTCGCAACTCGTCAGCGGCATCGACGGCATCGACAACAAACGTGACCCCGGCCCGCGCAGCGAAGAGCCCTATTCCGCCGAGCGCGCGCATCTGCCGAAAACGCTCGGCGAGGCGCTCGACGCGCTCGAAGCCTCAGACCTGATGCGGACCGAACTCGGGCCGATATTCATGGATTATTTCCTCAAGCTCAAGCGCAGCGAAGCCGGCCGCTTCGCGCAATGGCTCGACGCCAACAAGCTGGCAGCCGGCGACGAGCCGACGGCATGGGAGCAGGACGAA
>DATMEV010000108.1:0-54454 GCA_035556795.1 Pseudolabrys sp.
ATCCTCGCCAAGGCTGGCGAAACTGAGCGGCGTCACCGCGAGCGTGATCGCGAACGGCGAATAGATCAGGTCGAAGCGTCCATTCGCAGGCAAGCCGTCGGCCGGCTGCACCAGCGAGGCGAAGGCACCCGCCGTGTGTGCGCCGTTGATCGCTTCGACAAACTGAAAGCTGGAGCCGATTGCCGGGGTATAGTTGCTTGGCGTACCGACGCTGCCGCGCAGCACCGGCGTCAGCGTCCCGTTGGCGGTGAAAGCATAGCCGGCGCCGCTGACGATAATTCGGTCGTGGGTGCCGGGGCCGCCTGGCACCAGATACCAGCCATCGATGTCGATCTGCGTCGTCGCCGTATCGGTCAGCGTGACATTGCCGTTGAAGGTAAGCTGGCCGGCGGAGTTGCCGACCACCTGCGACGGGCTGGTGATCGAGCCGTTCAGCAGCAGGTCCTGCACATTCGCCATCTTGCCGGGCGACAGCGTGCCGGCGATCGTCGTGTCGCCATTGACGGTGCCCATGCCGGCGAGCGTGCCGGCCTGATTGACGACCAGCGCATGATTGGCGCCGATGACGGAGAGCGTGCCGTCGACGGCCAACGTGCCGGCATCGACGGTGACGTTACCCGGCGCCTCGGTGCGGCCAGCGATCGTCAGGATGCCTTCGCCGCTCTTGGTGAAGGCGCCCTCCGTCGTCACCGGCTGGCTCCAGTAGATGGTGTCGTCTTTGGCGACCGGCTCGACGTGGCCGTCGACGATCGGCCCTGCCGGCCCGTCGGTGGCGCGGTCGAGCCGGATCAGGCCGTGGCCGTAGACGGCGTCGAGGCCGGGCAGGCCAAGGTCTTCCGTGGTCGAGAACAGCACTTGCGCGAGGTCGCGCGCCGAATAATCCGGATACGCGCTGATCAGCACCGCGATCGCGCCGGAGGCGACCGGCGTCGCCATCGAAGTCCCTTGCAAGTAGTCGTATTGATTCACGGGAACCGGTCCGAAGACGCCGCCGTCGTGTCTTGGATCTTCGGGAGTTTCCTGGTCTCCGCCCGGCGAAGCGACGCACCAGCTCGCGGTGACGCCGCAATACTGCGAGTAGGAGGCGGCGGTCTTGTCGCGGCCTACCGACATAACGCCAATGATCAGGCCGGACTGATTCAACAACTGAGAAAAATCGAAATTGTTTCCGCCGTCGTCATAGACGCCGGTATTGGCGTGTTCGGGCCGGATGAAGGGCGCGAGCGCCAGGCTGTTCGGATTACTGCCGGCGATCGGATGCGCGGCGCGATCATTGCCGTTGGCGACGACAATGATCTTGTCGGCCGCGAGCGCGCGTCGCGCCGCCTCGTAATCCTCAATCGGGAAAGAACTAAAGTCCCAGACTTTGAAATTTCTCGCATTCTCGTCGACACCCATTCCAAAGCTGGCATTCATGACCTTCACATTTGCCAGCGAGGTGAAATGGTCGAGGCCGTCGGCGATCGGAAAGTCGGTCACGTAGTGGCCGAGATTTTTCTTTATGATGTCCAGGTCGAAGATCATGCGGATCGGGACGACGTTTGCGCCGTAAGCAACACCGTGCGAATCCGACAGCGATGGATCTTTTTTCGCGGCGATCAGTCCGGAGACGTGCGTGCCGTGATTGTCGTCGATCGACTGGATGCCGACGTTCCTCCTGTCGTAGGTCTCCCCTTTCACGAAGAGATTGGAGTAGGCGCGTGTCAGGTCAAGGACGCCGGTCAGCGAGGGATGATTGGTGTCAAAGCCGGTGTCGCCGACGGCGACGGTCACGCCCGCGCCGGTATAGCCGCGCGCATAGGCTGCACCGGCATGAATCATGTCGAGGTGCCAGGTCTGGTCGGCAGCCGGCGGCATGTTCGGCGGCGCGAACGGACCGGGAGGGTCAGGGGGAGCGACAGTGGGGACGGCTGCGGCCGACATGCTGGTGGCGCCCGCGGTCCGTGCACTGAACGCGGCGACGCTGCGCGGCGACAGCGTCAGATCATGACCGGTCGTGAGCACGCCGAGATCGGCGGCAGTGGTAAGGTCGCGCGTCAGTCCCGGCGCGAGCTGGCGCGCATGTGCCAGCACCGCGTCGCGCTGCGCCGGCTGGCGGTGCGTGCTGTCGAAGACGCTGGCGATCAGACCATGCCTTCCGGCACGTACCGAGGCGTTGATCGCACGTTCCAGATCGGCGGCAAGCATCGGTCCGGACGACGCTTTCGTCCTGGTTTTCGACGATCGGGTTCTTGACGATCCGGCAGGCGAAGACGCTGCGGATAAAGTCCTGGCGGTCTTCCGCGTGGCGACGCCCACGTCGTCGGCGGTGGCAGCATCTGGAACGAGCATCATGCCCGCGCCCAACGCGGTCGAGCTCAATAAAAAAACGGCCGCTCGCAGGCAGCCGCCCGCATTCTGCTTCGCCACGATTCGCCCCCCAGCGCCGTGTCTTGCAAAAATAGCAATGATTCGGTCCAACGCACGATCCATTTCTGCGTTGGGGAAAATGCCGCAGCGGGCCGCAGCAAACCACAGATGCAGGGCGGCATTGAATATCGGATGGCCGCGCCGCGAACGCCTGATCTTCTGGATATCGCGGCGACCGAAGCCGGCGTCATTGCCGGTGGATCGCGCTATTACCTGTCCGGCGCGGCGAGCACGGTTTTGCACTGTGCCGGCAGGTCGGCAAGCTTGAGATAGGCCGGCGGCTTGGTGGACGGCTTCTTCGGCTCCAGCGCCTTGGTGAACCAGAATTTGAAGTCCGCGTCGCTGCAGCCCTCGCTGCCATCAACCGGCGGCTGCTTCTTGCAGGCGGTGCTGCCGGCCGGACAACGCAGGCGGACATGGATGTGGTCGTGATGACCGTACCATGGCCGGACTTTAGCAAGCCATGCGCGGTTGCCGGTCGCCGTGTCGCACATCTTCTTCTTGATCGCGGCGTTGACCAGCACGCGTTCGACCTCCGGCGCCTGCGCCGCGGTTCTGATGAAGGCCATGTGTTGCGGCGTGTAGACCTGCGGATCGACGTGCTTCCAGTCGGCGGCGACGAGATTGTTGGCCGACATCTCGTCACGCTGTTCGCGCGTCAGCCGCTCCTTCGGCATCGGCACGAACCAGATATCGACATCGAGACCGGTCTGGTGGCTGACGTGGCCAGACGGCGCCGGCCCGCCGCGCGGCTGTGCCATGTCGCCGACAAGGATCCCGTTCCAGCCGGTCGCCTGCGCCGCGCGGGCGGAGAACTGCTCGATAAAACGCACCAGCGACGGGTGCCCCCAGTTGCGATTCCGGAACAGCCGCATCACCTGCCAGTGCGGGCCGTCGATCGGCAGCGCCACGCCACCCTGCAGGCAGCCACGCGGATAATAGCCGATCGCCGCGGCCGGCCCCGGCGACGGCATCTCCTTTGCCGCGAACATGTATTTCGCCGCGTCTTCCTGACCTTTTGGCGGCTTGTTCTTTTCGGCTTCGAGGTCCGCGCGCTTCGACTGCGCGACAGCCGGCGAATTCGGCGCCGCGACGACAGACGGAACGGCGAGAACCGCCGCCAGCGTCAGCATGAGGGAGAGGCCGCGCCCGTGCATGGCGCCCAGATGTAGCCGCTTCGCGCCGGCATGTCAGGTTAAAATCGCCACGGTTCCGGCCCGCGGCTGGCGCGAAGGATCAGACGTCGACCTTCAGGGCGGCGATGAACGCCTCCTGCGGGATGTCGACCTTCCCGTACTGGCGCATCTTCTTCTTGCCTTCCTTCTGCTTGTCCAAAAGTTTGCGCTTGCGCGAGATGTCGCCGCCATAGCACTTCGCCGTCACGTCCTTGCGCAGTGCCCGCACCGTTTCGCGGGCGATGATCTTGCCGCCGATCGCCGCCTGGATCGGCACCTGGAACATGTGCGGCGGAATGAGTTCCTTCAGCTTCTCGACCATGGCACGGCCGCGCTGCTCGGCACGCGTGCGGTGCACCAGCATGGACAGCGCGTCGACCGGCTCGGCATTGACCATGATCTGCATCTTGACCAGATCGGAAGCGCGATAATCGGTCAGGTGATAGTCGAACGAGGCATAGCCACGCGACACCGACTTCAGCCGGTCGTAGAAATCGAATACCACTTCGTTGAGCGGCAGTGCATATTTCGCCATGGCGCGCGCGCCGACATAGGTCAGTTCGAGCTGCTCGCCGCGCCGGTCCTGGCACAGCTTGAGCACTGCGCCGAGATAGTCGTCCGGCGTCAGGATCGTCGCCTCGATCCATGGCTCCTGGATTTCAAGAATCTGCATCACGTCCGGCATGTCGACCGGGTTGTGAATCTCGATCTGCGAGCCGTCGCGCAACGTCATCTTGTAGATCACCGACGGCGCGGTAGCGATCAGATCGAGATTGAATTCGCGCTCCAGCCGTTCCTGGATGATTTCCAGATGCAGCAAGCCGAGGAAGCCGCAGCGGAAGCCGAAGCCGAGGGCGGCGGAGGATTCCATCTCGAACGAGAAGCTGGCGTCGTTGAGCCGCAACCTGCCCATCGCCGCGCGCAGATCCTCGAACTGCGCGGCGTCGACCGGGAACAGGCCGCAGAACACCACCGGCACCGCCGGACGGAAGCCCGGCAGCGCCTGCGCCGTCGGTTTCTTCTCGTCGGTGATCGTGTCTCCGACGCGGGTATCCGCGACTTCCTTGATCGAGGCGGTGAGCATGCCGACCTCGCCGGGCCCGAGTTCGCCGACCGGCAGCAGCTTCGGCGTAAAATAGCCGACGCGATCGACCTCGTAGACGGCGTCGGTGCCCATCATCCGGATGCGCTGCCCCTTGCGCAGCACCCCGTCGACGACACGCACCAGCACGATAACGCCGAGATAGGCGTCGTACCAGCTATCGACCAGCAACGCCTTCAGCGGCGCCTCGCGGTCGCCCTTCGGCGGCGGCAGCCGCTTGACGATGGCTTCCAGCACCGCCGGGATATTGAGCCCGGTCTTCGCCGAGATCAGCACCGCGTCGGAAGCATCCAGACCGATCACGTCCTCGATCTGCTGCTTGATCTTCTCGGGTTCGGCCGCCGGCAGATCGACCTTGTTAAGCACCGGCACGATCTCGTGGCCGGCATCGAGTGCCTGATAGACATTGGCGAGCGTCTGCGCCTCGACACCCTGCGAGGCGTCGACCACCAGCAGCGAGCCCTCGCAGGCAGCCAGCGACCGCGACACCTCGTATGCGAAGTCGACGTGGCCGGGCGTGTCCATCAGATTGAGGATGTAGGTATTGCCATCCTCCGCCTTGTAGTTGAGGCGAACGGTCTGCGCCTTGATGGTGATGCCGCGCTCGCGCTCGATATCCATATTGTCGAGCACCTGCTCCTTGCCCGACATTTCGCGCGCGTCGAGCCCACCGGTGGCCTGGATCAGCCGGTCGGCCAGCGTCGATTTACCATGGTCGATATGCGCGACGATGGAGAAGTTGCGGATATTGGTGATGGGGGCACTCGTCATGGGCGCGAGATAACATTGGCGCAATGGGGCTTCAAGCTGACCTGAAAGAAATCCGGCCAGCCGTCGCCATCGTTTCTTCTGAACGGCGGAACCGGGGGTCAGGCCTTGCGCCGGCGCCCCGCCGTGGACGCCCCGCTCCCGTCATGCGAGAAGCGGTCGGGATGATGCCAAATGACATGATTCCGAGCCCTTCACCCTTGCGCTCCCCCTCGCACCACCCCCTGCTGCGCCCATTCGCAGCCGTCGAAGCCGCCGCCGGGCGCCTGCGTGCGGTGATGGCCGACCCGGCGCACGGCAACCGGTGGATAGTGCTGACGCTCGTCCTGTATACGCTTGTCTGGACGCTCTACGGCATCATCGCCAAGGGCGGGCAGGACGTGCATCCCGACATGACCGAACTGGTCGTCTGGGCGCGCGAACCGGCGCTCGGCTATTTCAAGCATCCGCCCTTTGCCGCCTGGCTGACGGCAGCCTGGTTCGCGGTGTTTCCCGTCGCCGACTGGTCCTATTATTTGCTAGCGGCGGCGATGCCGTCGCTGGCGCTCTGGATCGTCTGGCGCGGCAGCGCCGGCTATCTCGATGCGGACCGCCGCATCGTTGGCGTGGCGCTGCTGACGCTGACGCCGTTCTTCGGCGTGCTGGCGCTGAAGTTCAACGTCAACACCGTGCTGATTCCACTTTGGGCAGCGACCGCTGTGTGTTTTCTGCGCTCGTTCGAGCGGCGCAGCATCTTGTGGGGAATCCTGGCCGGCATCGGTGCCGCCGTGGCGATGCTGACCAAATACTGGTCGATCTTTCTTATCGCCGGACTGGTGCTGGCGGCGCTCGGTGACCGCCGCCGCTGGATCTATCTGGGCTCGCCGGCACCGTGGGTTACCGTCGCGGTCGGCGCGCTGCTGCTGGCACCGCATATCGTCTGGCTGTTCCAGAACGACTTCCCGCCGCTTCATTATGTGTCGGCGGCGCACCCGCCGGCAACGCTGACCGCATCCGCCACCAGTGCCGTCACCTACCTCCTCGGCTCGGCCGGCTACGTCGCATTGCCGTTGATCCTGGTGCTCGCCGCAGCACGGCCGGACCGCGCCGCATTGCACGACATGCTGTGGCCGGCATCGCCGGAGCGGCGTCTTGCCGCCCGCGCCTTCTGGTGGCCGCTGGTCCTGCCAGCCTTCGGGGCCATCGCAATGGCGACCGAGATCACCTCGATCTGGAGCATGGCGGCTTTCGCGCTGCTGCCGGTGATGCTGCTCGCCTCGCCGCGCGTCATGCTGCCGCGACAGGCGCTCGACCGCATCGTCGCGCTGGCGGTGGCCGTGCCGGTGGTCATGCTCGTTGCCTCGCCGATCATCGCCGCTGTCATCCAGCGCGGTGCCTTACCGGCGGATCAGACACAGGGCAGCCTTGTTGCACCGGCGGCAGAGGCGGCGTGGCGGGCCGCCACGCCGGCGCCGTTGCGCATCGTCGCCGGTGACAATGCCTATGGCATCGCCTTCTATATGGACGACCGGCCGAGCGCCTTCCCCGAATTCAACACGCGCATCGCGATGTGGATCGACGAGGCTCGCGTCGCCCGCGACGGAATGGTCATGGTCTGCAATACCAACAATGCCGCCTGCCTTGCCGAAGCGCAGCGTCGCGCCGGCATCGCGCATGCAGCAACCGCACCGGTCGATGTCACCGTCGCCCGCAGCCTCTTCGGCATCACCGGCCCGGCGCACCACTACCGCATCTGGGCGCTGCCGCCGGCGTAGCGCCGTTCAGGCCACCCGGCGCTGGCGCGGTACCAGATGCATATAAGGCTGCGCCTCCTTCAGCGCCCGCGCATAGGACGGCCGCTGTTTCAGCCGCGCGAGATAGGCCGCCGTTTGCGGATAGGGACCGGCGAGCGGCACCACCATGTCGGCGTAGAACAGCGCCGGTGCTGCGGCGCAGTCGGCCATGGTGAAGGCGTCGCCCGTCAGCCACGTTTTTCCGGCAATTTCCCGTTCGAGGATATCGCAGGTCGTGTTGATCGAGCGGATCGCCTGCTCGACGCCATAGGGATCGGTCCGGTCGGCGGGACGCAGATTATCGCCCATCACCTTCTGCATCGACAGATGCAGATGCAAATCGATGATGCGGTCGAGCAGGCGAACACGCTGCGCCGCCTCCGGCGCCGCCGGAATCAGCGAGACCTGACCGGGATAGTGCAGGCCGAGATAGTCGATGATCGCCGTCGACTCCGGCACAGTCTCGCCGCGCGCATCGTCGCGAAGCACCGGAAACTTGCCGATCGGCCATATCTTCAGGAAGGCGTCACGCGACACCGGGTCGCCGAGATCGACGAGATGCGGCGTGAACGGCGTGCCGCTCTCATAGAGCGCGATCAGCACCTTGTGACAGAACGACGACAGCGGATGATAATAAAGCGTCAGCGACATGCCTGCTCTCCTCCGGTTCGCAGGCGGCGCATGCGCGCCGCCTAGCTCTATTCCGCGGCCTGCGATGCCGTCTCGCCTCGGCCAAGCGTCGCAATGGTGACGATCAATGCGCCGGCCGCGCAAGCGGCGATGGCAGCCACCATCGTCAGCGACGTGCCATCGAAGAACAGGCCGACGATGACGATCGCGACCCCGCCGGTCAGCATCTGCAACGTCCCGCCCAGCGCCGAGGCCATGCCGGCGATCGGCCCGTGCTCCTCCAGCGCCAGCACCATCGTTGTCGGGATGACGACGCCCATGCTGGTGAAACCCGCGAGCAGCAGCACGATCATCACCGCCAGGCGATCGATGCCAGCAAGCGTCAGGATGAGAAGCGCCATCGTGAAAATCGTGTAAAGCGTCACCGCGGCGATGACCATGCGGGCCATGCCGAAGCGGGCGCCAAGCGAGGCGGCAAACTGCGATGCGCTGATAAAGCCCACCGCATTGATCGCAAAGGCAACGCTGAACTCGGTCGGCGTCAGGCCGAAATGACCGATGTAGACGAAGGACGAGCCTGCCAGGAAAGAGAAGAAGCTCGCCATGCTGAGGCCGCCGATGAAGGTCAGACCGAGAAAGTTTCCGTGCGTCAGCAGATAGCCGAAGCTCGACAGCACATCCTTGAGGCCGACGGCAACCCTGTTCTCCGGCGCGAGCGTCTCGCGCTGCGAAACCGCGAGCAGGACGAGCCCGACGACCGCGACGACGGTGACGCCGGCAAACACCGCACGCCAGCCGAATGGCACGATCAGCGCGCTGCCGGTGAGCGGCGCAAGGATCGGCGATACGCTGAGCACCAGCATGACAAGCGCCATCAGCCGCGTCGCCTCGACGCCCGTATGCAGATCGCGGATGATGGCGCGCGGGATCACCATCACCGACGATGCGCCGATGCCCTGGATGAAGCGAAAAGCGATCAGCCATTCGATGCCGGAGGCCAGCCCGCAGCCCACGGATCCGACGATGAACAGCCCCAACCCGGCATAGAGCGGCGGCTTGCGCCCGACCATGTCCGACACCGGACCGTAGACGATCTGGCAGACACCGAAGGCGACGAAGAACGACATCAGCGTCATCTGCACCGCCGCCGGCGAAGCCCGCAGGTCCGCGGCGATCGTCGGCAGCGCCGGCAGATACATATCGATCGCGAATGGCCCGATGGCCGACAACAGGCCGAGCACGATCGCATTCTTCGTGTAAGCGGACGTCACCGGCACCTCACCATCGGCCGAGCGTTGCTAGCGGATCGACGTGAGATAGGTTTCGAGCTGCTCCATCGTGCCGCTCCAGCCCTGCATCATGCTGGCATGGCCGCTGTCAAAAACCTCCCGCTCGCGTGGCGTGGCATTGTGCGGCGTCCAGCGCACGGTGAAACGGGTCTTGCCGCCGGGCACCTCCTCGAAGGTGAAGACCGATCGCATTTCCAGCGGCCAGTCCGGCGCCAACGGGTGGCGCGTCACGCCCCCCGCCTCGTCGGAGAACGAATTGATGAAGACGATGCGCTCCGGTGCCACGATTTCGCGATAGACGAAACGGCCCCACATCGGCGTGCCGTCCGGCGCCTTCAGCAGATAATGGAAAGTTCCGCCGGGTCGCAGTTCCATGTTCGCGACGGCGACGGTGAAGCCCTTCGGACCCCACCACTGCTTCATGTGCTCCGGCTCGGTGAAGACCCGCCACACGAGATCGCGCGGCGCGTCGAGGACGCGGGAGATGACAAAGTCCTTACCGACGGCAAGAGCGTCGTCATGCGGCGCTGCGGCGTTGCTCATCGTACCCTCCTGATCTTGTATGTTCACTGACCGGCCGGCAGGGCCATGACCATCCAGCCGACGCCGAACTTGTCCTGCACCATGCCGAAACGCGGCGAGAAGAACGTCTTGACCAACGGCTGGAAAACCTGACCGCCCTGCGCAAGCGCATTGAACGTCTTCTCTGCTTCCGCTTCGCCGTTCGCCGTCAGCGACAGCGAGAACCCTTTGAACTCCGGTTTCTCGCCGGTCATACCGTCCGATCCCATGAGCATCGAATCGCCGATGCGGATCGAGGCGTGCATGATCTTGTTGGGGTCGCTCGGCACGCAGTCGGGGCTCTGGGGCTTTTCCGGGCTTTCGCTGAAGCGCATCAGCATTTCAACCTTGGCGCCGAGCACCGATTTGTAGAACTCGATCGCTTCCTCGCAACGACCATTGAAGAACAGATAGGGCTGCACCAACATCAGACTCTCCCTTCGATATACGAGTGGCTCGACAAACGTCCTGGTCTTTCCCGGCGCTTTGATGACCGGGTGGTGACGGCGAGCGATTTACGGTGCCCGCCGGCGTTTCCCGGTTTGCAGGGAACGGGCTCCGGACGACTTCGGTCCTGGGGCTCTTGCCCCCGAAGCCTTCGATCCCGAAGATTTTGACCTCGAAGATTTTGAACCTGCCGACGCCGTGGCGTCTTCGGCCTGCAATTCGTGCAGATAGGCCTCCAGCCGGTCGAGGCGCTGTTCCCAGAATTGCCGGTAGCGCTCGAGCCAGTCATCGACCTGCTTCAGCCCCGCCGGCTCGATCCGGCACGGCCGCCATTGCGCCTCGCGGCCGCGCGAAATGAGCCCGGCGTTCTCCAGCACCTTGAGGTGGCGCGATACGGCGGGACCGCTCATTGCAAACGGCTTGGCGAGTTCGCTCACCGTCGTCTCACCGAGCGCCAGCCGCGCCAGAATGGCGCGCCGCGTGGGGTCGGCAAGCGCGGCAAAGGCAATGCTGAGACGGTCGGTCATGGCTCTGCCGTTCCAGATTTTGCATCGGGCGGGCCTCGTTCGGAGGAAACCGCAGCCGGCAATCGTCTTTATTTAGCTAATACGTTATATAACCTATACGTTAAATAAAGAAGCGGTAGTCGGCTGTCAATCCCGGCATCGTTCGTCCGGATCGAGATTTCCAGCAGCGGCACGGGAGTTCCGCCGGCGACGCGGCGCAAGCGTTCTCGCCGGGATCACACCAGATGCAGCCACCGCGCCAGTTGCCAGGCCGACAGACCCACGACCAATACGCCGACGCCGAGCATCAGCACGCGGGCCGGGATCCGCTTCACCATCCAGCCACCGAGCGGCGCAGCCAGCACGCCACCGATCACCAGCGCGAGCAGTTCCTGCACCGGCGCAACGCCAAGCTCGATGAAGAATGTCGTGGCGGCAGCGGTGGTGACGAAAAACTCCGTGGTGTTGACCGACCCCACAGCGGTGCGCGGCGCATGGCCCGAGCCGATCAGCGTCGAGGTGGCGACCGGCCCCCAGCCGCCGCCACCGCTCGCATCGAGAAAACCGGCAACGAAGCCGACCGATGGCACCCATTTCGCCGGCGTATCGCGGGCCGGCGACAACCGCCACGCCTTCAGCAAAATGAAAATGCCCATCGCCAGCAGGTAGAGTCCGATCAGCGGCCGTGCCGCCGTGCTGTCGACATTCGACAGCAACCATGCACCAAGCACCGCGCCGATCACGCCGGCGACACCGAGCCGTATCACCAGCCGCCAGTCGACGTTGCGATGCCAGATATGCGACGCCGCCGAGGCACCGGTGGTGAAAATCTCTGCTGTATGCACGACGGCGCTGGCATGGGCCGGCGGCAATCCCATCGCCAGCATCGCCGATGTCGAGATGACGCCGAACGCCATGCCGAGCGCGCCGTCGACTAGTTGCGCGGCGAAGCCGATCAGACCGAGCACCACATAGTCGCCGATCATGCCGACGCACCGCTCATGCCGATACACTGCTCACGTCGAGTGCCCCGCTGCATCATGCCGTCACGCGCAGCCTCGCAAAGGCGGCGCCGCTGCGCAATGTCCGACCTCAGCGCCGCGCATCGTCCAGCAGCATCGCCGCGCCCTTCTCGGCGATCATGATGGTCGGCGAATTGGTGTTGCCGGAGGTGATCGACGGCATCACCGAAGCATCGATGACACGCAACCGTTCGAGACCGATGACGCGCAGCCGCGCGTCGGTGACGGCACGGTCATCATCGTCGCGGCCCATGCGCGCTGTGCCGACCGGATGGAAGATCGTCGTGCCGATATCACCGGCGGCTTTTTCAAGCGCTGCCTCGTCGTCATCGCGCACGGCATCGCCCGGCAGATATTCCTGCGGCCGATAGGGTGTGAGTGCCGGTTGCGAGACGATGCGCCGCGTGATGCGGATCGAAGCGGCGGCGACTTCGCGGTCTTCCGGCGTCGACAGATAATTCGGCTGGATTGCGGGGGGCCGCATCGGATCGGCAGACGCCAGCCGCAGCGCGCCGCGGCTCGTCGGCTGCAGATTGGCGACGCTGGCGGTGAAGGCTGGAAACCCATGCAGCGGATCGCCGAACTTCTCCAGCGACAGCGGCTGCACATGATACTGCAGATTCGCGCGCTCGCGCAGCGGGTCGGATCGCGTGAAGAGACCAAGCTGCGACGGCGCCATGGTCAGCGCGCCGCGCCGGCGGAACGCATAATCGAGCCCCATCAGCGCCCGGCCGTAAAGCGACGCATAATCGGTGTTGAGCGTGCGCACGCCCGACACCTTGTAGATCATCCGCAACTGCAGATGATCCTGCAGATTGCCGCCGACTCCGGGACGGTCGGCAATCACCGGAACGCCGAGCGGCGCCAGATCGGCAGCGGATCCGATGCCGGACAGCATCAACAGATGCGGCGATCCGATGGCGCCGGCGGCGAGGATCACTTCGCCGCGACAGCGGGCGCTGCGCGCTTCGCCGTTCTGCCGCCATCGCACGCCGACGGCGCGGCGTCCATCAAAGATCAGGCCCTGCGCCTGACAACCGGTTTCCAGCCGCAGATTGCTCCTGTGCAGCACCGGCTTGAGAAAACCGCGCGCCGCCGACCAGCGCCGACCGAGGCGCTGGTTCACGTGGAAATACCCGACGCCGGTATTGTCGCCGGTGTTGAAGTCCTCGGTCGGCGGGATACCGGACTGGACGGCCGCATCGCGGAACGCATCGAGAATATCCCAGTGCAGTCGCTGGCGTTCCACCCGCCACTCGCCACCGGTCGCATGCAGGGCACTGTCACCCAGCACATGGTTCTCGTGCTTCTTGAAATACGGCAGCACGTCGTCCCACGACCAGCCGGGCAGACCGAGTTGCCGCCAGTGATCATAGTCGGCCGCCTGGCCGCGCATATAGATCATGCCGTTGATCGCCGACGATCCACCGATCACCTTGCCGCGCGGATAGATCAGGCTGCGGCCGTTGAGTCCCGGCTCCGGTTCGGTTTTCAGCATCCAGTCGGCGCGCGGATTGCCGATCGCGAACAGATAGCCGACGGGGATGTGAAACCAGACCCAGTTGTCACGGCCGCCGGCTTCGAGCAGCAAAACGCGATGGCGCGGATCGGCTGACAGGCGATTGGCCAGCACGCAGCCGGCAGAGCCGGCGCCGACAATGACGAAATCGAAATCGCCTTCGACCGCCTGCGTCTGCGACATGATCCCTCCGCTCTTCCGACAACTTTACCTGTCGCCACCGGAATTGCTAAGTTGAATGTAGATCGCGGCGCGTTGCACCCGCGCCGACAGCACGGAACGGCGGTTCCGGCACTCATCCCGACATCCGAGAATGCTCAGCCTCCATCCGGCGGCGGGAATCCTTTCGGACTTTCGGTATGTCGGCAGTCCGTATCAGGAGAGAAGGCGTGATCAGACGATTGATTTTCACTATTGCCGCCGTGGCGCTGCTGCCCATGCCGGCATCGGCGGACAACGCACGCTGCGCCGCGCTCGGCCAGACCCTCGCGCAGGAGCAATCACTGCTCGCGACCATCGACGCGCCGCCGGTCGTTTCCGGCAGCACGCTCGATACTCCCGGCCGTGCCGTCCGCCTGGCGTTGCAGCCATTTGCCGATGCGCCGCTGCCGAAGGAGCCGGAGCGGGCACCGGCCATGACCGGAGGCCATGCCGGCTACATTTCGGTTGGCGCACCGGCGCCGGGCCTCTATCGGATCACCGTTCCCGTCGACGCCTGGATCGATGTCATCGAGAACAATCGCTTCGTCAGACCGGTTGCATCGGAAGGCGCGCGCGGCTGCGACGGATTGCGCAAGAGTCTGTCGTTCCGCCTGTCGGGCAGCGCCGCCGTGGTGCAATTCAGCGGCGTCGAGAGCGATATTGTCGCATTTGCTTTTACGCAGGCGCCCGCATCCGACCGGCCGGCACGCCAATAGACGTCACTCGATCAGCCCTTCGGCCAATAACCCCTTGGCACTGGCGCGCACAGGCTGTTAAATCCCGGTTGACCCTTGACGCACCGGGCGTGCGGACGAGGTGGCGGAACGGCGGTTCCGACGCGTCATCACCGAATCCTGACGAACCGGGGCGGATCCGTCCCCGAGGAGAACCGCCATGCATGTCCGTCCGCTCCATACGCTGCGTATCGTTTCGCTTGCCGCCACCCTGCTTGCGGCCGCGACACTCGGGACGCCGCAGCTCGCCGCCGCCCAGGATCTCACCGTCTTCGCCGCCGCGTCGATGAAGAACGCCCTCGACGACGTCAACAAAGCCTTCACCGCCAAAGAAAACATCAAGGTGACGGCGAGCTATGCCGCCTCCTCGGCGCTGATCAAGCAGATCGAGGCCGGCGCGCCGGCAGATGTGTTCATCTCCGCCGACCTCGACTGGATGAAATACGGCGTAGAGAAAAAGGCGATCAAACCCGGCAGCGACTTCGCCCTGCTCGGCAACCGGCTGGTGCTGATCGCGCCGAAGGATTCCAAGATCAACGACGTGAAGATAACGCAAGGCTTCGACATCGCCGGGCTGGCCGGCGACGGCCGCATCGCCACCGGCGACGTGCGCGCCGTGCCGGTCGGCAAATATGCCAAGGCGGCCCTGGAGAAGCTCGGCGTCTGGGCCAAGGCCGAGCCGAAAATGGCGATGGCGGAGAATGTGCGCGCGGCGCTGGCGCTCGTCGGCCGCGGCGAAGCAGTGCTCGGCATTGTCTACGAGACCGACGCCAAGGTGGAGCCGAACGTCAAGATCGTCGGCGCCTTCCCGCAGGAATCCTATCCGCCGATCGTCTATCCGGCGGGGCAGACGGTGAACGGCAAGGCAGACGCGGCAAAGTACTTCTCGTTCCTGCGCTCGCCGCAGGCGACGACGATCTTCGAGAAGTACGGCTTCACCGTTCTCGGCAAGCAGTCCTGAGCCGGATCGGCTGAGACTCGCTGACGAACCGGATGCAGATGCGGCCTCCCTCCCACCGGAGAGAGGCCGCTTTGCCCTGACGAGCAAAGCCGACAACCTATAGAGACCAAAAGCCGATGTTCGAGCTTTCGCCCGAAGAGTGGACAGCGATCATGCTGTCGCTGCGCATCGCCATCACGGCGACGATCTGCTCGCTGCCGGTCGGCATCGCCATCGCCTGGCTGCTGGCGCGCGGGAACTTCTGGGGCAAAGGGCTGCTCGACGGCATCATTCACCTGCCGCTGGTGCTGCCGCCGGTCGTCACCGGCTATCTGCTGCTGATCTGGTTCGGCCGCAAGGGCGTGATCGGCGCATTCCTCTACGACGTGTTCGGGATCAGCTTCGCATTCCGCTGGACCGGTGCGGCACTGGCCTGCGCGGTGATGTCGTTCCCGCTGCTGGTGCGGCCGCTGCGCCTGTCGTTCGAGAGCATCGACCGCAGGCTCGAGGACGCCGCATCGACGCTAGGGGCGCCGCCCTTCGTGGTGTTCCTGACGGTGACGCTGCCGCTCGCGTTGCCGGGGTTGATCGCCGGCACGCTGCTGGGTTTCGCCAAGGCGCTCGGCGAATTCGGCGCGACGATCACTTTCGTCTCCAATATTCCCGGCGAGACGCAGACGATTTCCGCTGCCATCTACACGCTGACCCAGATCCCGAACGGCGACGCCGCCGCTGCACGGCTGGTCATCGTCTCCATCATCATCGCGCTGATCGCGCTCGTCGCCTCGGAGTGGCTGTCGCGCCGCGCCGGACAACGCTTCCACGGAGAGTGATGATGCTCGCCGTCAACGTCAAAAGGACCCTGCCGAACTTCACGCTGGATGTGGCATTCTCCGGAGACGGCATCATCGCGCTGTTCGGGCCGTCCGGCTCCGGCAAGACGACGATTGCCAATGTGGTCGCCGGACTGGTGCAGCCGGACACCGGCCATATCGCGATCGGCGACGATGTGCTGTTCGACAGCGTCCGGCGCATCGACGTGCCGGCGCATAAACGCCGCATCGGCTATGTGTTCCAGGAAGGCCGGCTGTTCCCGCATATGACGGTGTCGCGCAACCTCGATTACGGCAGACGAATGAACGGCCTGCCACACAACAACAGCGACCGCGACCGCGTCATTGCCCTGCTCGATCTCGGCAGCCTGCTGGCGCGGCGGCCTGGGCGACTGTCGGGTGGCGAGCGGCAGCGCGTCGCCATCGGCCGCGCGCTGCTGTCGAAGCCGCGCCTTCTGGTGCTTGACGAGCCACTCGCCTCGCTCGACGCGGCGCGCAAGGGCGAAATCCTGCCCTATCTCGAGCGACTTCAGGCCGAGACGCTGCCGATGATCTATGTCAGCCATCAGCCGGACGAAGTGAAGCGCATCGCCGACCAGGTGGTGCGCATCGAGCATGGCAAGGTGGCAGCAGCCGGCAGCATCGACCTGCTGGGATAAGCAATCGGGCACAATCGCCCTTCTCACCGTCGCGATGCCCCCGGCCAGTCCCGCGACAACCGGGTCAGTTCGTCGGCCAGATAATTGACCGCCGCGACGAGCGCCGGCCCACCGCAGAGGCTGAAACGTGCGGGCAGCGCGATGCGTCGCTGCGGCGGATAGAGCGCCGCCAGCGCCGGATGCATCAGAAGAAGCGCGCCCTGATCGGTGGCCGTCCGCGGCGGATCACGCAGGACCAGCACGTCCGGATGCAGCGTCAGCACTCGTTCCAGCGGCACGAAACCACCATAGCCGCCAGGCGCGCCGGGCGGCGGCGACAAGCCCGCTTTCGCGATCAATGCTGCCGCCAGGCTATCGCCGCCCTGCGTATAGCCGTCGCGATCGAGGATCAGGGCGGTCCTGAACGGCGGACGTGGCGCAGCGGCGAGCCGCCGTTCGGCGGCATCGAGCTCGGCGATCAGCGTCGCGCCGCGCTGCGGATGGCCAAGCCGCGCCGCAACCTCGGCGATCTGGGTGCGGGCGGCGGCAAAACCGGTGACCAGTTGCACCTCGAAAAAGCGGAGCCCGAACCGTCGCAGCATGCGCTGCGTCGCCGTCCGGTCGTCGGTACCAACCAGCACCAGATCGGGATCCAGCGTCAGCGTGCCTTCCGCACGCCAGTCGAGCTGCGGAAAACGCTTTGCCGCATCGGCGACGGCCGATAGCGAAGCATCGGCGGCATAAGGCGACAGCGCCGCGATCTGCTGCGGGTCGGCCAGCGCCACGACAAGCTGGTCGGCACAGAGATTGAACGACACGACGCGATGCGGCGCGTCGGCAGCCATCCGCGCATTTACCGGCCACGCCAGGCAGAGCCAGACGAGCAGCATCAATCCTGTCGTGACAATCCGCATAACGGTCTGCATTGACGTTCCGCATCGCGACCCGATAGCGCGGCTTCTAGCATATCCGCCGGCGCTGCCACGCATTAACGAATTGTTGACGAATCATCCTGGCCCGCGAGCCGAAAACGCGTCGGCAGTGGCGTTCCGACACCCGAACGGTACGCGGAAAGCGACTATTAACTCGTTTTAGATACCGCCGCTTAACCATGCCTTGACCTTTCGGTGGTGAAATCACCACGCGCTGCGGTGTGGCCGCACGAGACACCGAACGAACACCCATCTGGGTGGAGACGGCGGCGTGCCGTCGTTCGTGAGTAGAAAGTGACTGCGTTATGAAAGTCGCGCGTCTTGTGGTGTTGGGAGTGGCGGTCGTTGCCGGCGGTCTGGCAGCCGTCCTGGCCGGCCGCGAATCGAAGCCGCCGCCGGCGCCAGTCGTCGAAAACGGCCCCAAGCTCGACACCGCCGATGTTCTCGTCGCCAGCAACGATATCGGCCTCGGCAATGTTGTCGCCGCCGGCGACATGAGTTGGCAGGCATGGCCTGCATCGACGGCCAACGGCACTTTCATCGTCAAAAAAGATCGTCCCGACGCCATCGAGACACTGGCCGGGTCGATCGCCCGCGCGCCGTTCGTGGCCGGCGAGCCGATGCGGGAAAGCAAGCTCGTGAAAGCCAAAGGTTCAGGCTTCATGGCGGCGATCCTGCCCTCCGGCATGCGCGCCGTATCGACCGAAATCTCGCCGGAAACCGGCGCCGGCGGCTTCATTCTGCCCAATGACCGCGTCGACGTGATCCTCAGTCACCGCGAACGCAATCCGGTGACCAGCGAGGTTCGCGCCAGCGAGACGATCCTGACCAATGTCCGGGTTCTCGCCATCGACCAGACCGTCGAGGAAAAGAACGGACAGAAGGTTGTGGTCGGCAAGACGGCAACGCTCGAACTGACGCCGAACCAGGCGGAGACGCTGGCCATGGCCCGGCAGCTCGGCACGCTGGCGCTGGCGCTGCGCAGCATTACCGATGCCGACAGCAAACCGTCGGTCGACGACAACGCCACTCGCTCGTCCATCAATGTCGTGCGCTACGGCGTGACGGTGCCGACAACGACGAAATGATCTGTTGAGGAGAAGCGCAATGCGAAAGTCGATGTGGCGGCGCGCAGCCGGACTGGCGGTCTTGATGATGCTGGCGAGCGCGCCAGCGCTGACGCCGGCATCCGCAGCAGACCCGCGTGGCGGCTCGACCATTTCGGTCGCCGCCGCCGATTCGACTTCGCGCGCGGTCTCGCTCGGCGTCGGCAAATCGGTCGCAATCGACCTGCCGGCCGACATCAAGGACGTGCTGGTGGCGGACCCCGCAACCGCAAATGCCGTGGTGCGCTCCACCCGACGCGCCTACATCATCGGCGTCAAAGTTGGGCAGACCAACGTCTTCTTCTTCGATGCAAACGGCCAGCAGATCGCCGGTTTCGACATCGCCGTCACCCGCGATCTCAACGGCATGCGCGCGGCCCTGCGACACGCATTTCCGGAAGCCGACATCCGGGTCAACGGCATCGGTACCGGTATCATGCTCTCCGGCACGGCCATGAATGCCGGCGAAGCACAACAGGCCTACGATCTTGCGGTTAAACTTGCCGGCGACGACAAGGTGGTCAACGGCATCGCGGTGCGCGGCCGCGATCAGGTGATGCTCAAGGTCAATGTTGCAGAAGTACAGCGTAACGTCATCAAGCAGCTCGGCGTCAACCTCACCGGGCAGGTCGGCTACGGCAGCAATGTCGTCAACTTCAACACCAGCAACCCGTTCTCCGCCACCGGCATGGCGCTCAGCGATACCGCCCTCAGCGGCTCGCCGATCCGTGGCGTCACCGCGACGCTCAAGGCGATGGACCGTGCCGGCCTGATCCGCACATTGGCCGAGCCGAACCTGACGGCGATCTCCGGGGAGACGGCGAGCTTCGTTGCCGGCGGCGAATTCCCCATTCCTGCCGGCCTCTCCTGCGACACGACGAAATCGCCACCGGTGTGCCAATCGCAGATCGACTTCAAGAAGTTCGGCGTCAGCCTGATGTTCACGCCAGTCGTCATGTCCGGTGGGCGCATCAGCCTGAAAGTGCTGACCGAGGTTTCCGAACTGTCGAGCGAGAACGCGATCACCCTGCAGCCGCCGGGCTCGACCACCTCGCTGACGATTCCCTCGATCCGCACCCGTCGCGCCGACACCGTCGTCGAAATCCCATCCGGCGGCACGCTGGCGATGGCCGGCATGATCCAGGAGCAGACCAAGCAGCAGATCAATGGCGTGCCCGGCCTGATGCAGCTTCCGGTGCTCGGCGCGCTGTTCAAGAGCCGCGACTTCATCAACAACCAGACCGAACTCGTCGTGCTGGTGACGCCCTACATCGTCAAGCCCGTGGCGCAGAAGGAATTGTCGCGGCCCGACGACGGATATGCCGATCCGAGCGACCAGTCGACAGTGCTGCTCGGCCGGCTCAATCGTATCTATGGCACGCGCGGCGATACGACGCCGCGTCATGCCTATCGCGGCAAGTATGGCTTCAATCTCGACTGACCGTGTTCAGGAGAACCTGCCGATGAACTCCCCCCGCCTGGCAATCGCCGCGCTGATGCGTACCGCCGCCGGCCTCGGCGTCGCGCTGACGCTGGCGGGCTGCTATTCCTCGACGCGGCAGGCTGAAGTCGCACCGCCTGTCGACTATCGCGACCGCCATCCGATCACCCTGCAGCAGGGTGAAAAAACGGTCGAATTGTTCATCAGCCGCAACCGTGGCGGCCTCAGCCCCGATCAACGAGCCGACACGCTGGCTTTTGCCCGCTCCTGGCAGCGCGAGGCGAGCGGCGGCGTCATCATCGACGTGCCATCTGATCCGACGCTGAAGCACTCGGTCCACGATTCGCTGCGCCAGATTCACTCGATCTTCGCGCAATCCGGCATACCGCGCAGCGGCGTGCGGGTCGCGCAGTATCACAAGCGCGATCAGGAACTGCCGGCAATCCGCCTGCGCTATCCGAAGCTCACCGCACAGGCCGGTCCATGCGGTCTCTGGCCCGAGGACACCGGCCCAAGTTTCGGCCGGACCTATACGGAGAACCGGGAAATGTACAATCTCGGCTGCGCCAATCAGCGTAACCTCGCAGCCATGGTCGAGAATCCGTCGGATCTCATCCAGCCGCGCGCCGAAGCACCGGCCTACACGGCGCGCCGTTCCGTGGCGCTCGACAAATACCGCAAGGGTGAGAACCCCGCGGGAATTTACGATCGCTATCAACAGGGCAAGATCAGCGACCTCGGAAAATGATCAGACACGCACAGCAACTCGTCGAGATGCACGAAGAGGTACCGGTCGACACCGTCGCCTCCGACGAACATATCGCGCCGGCGCCGCGCGTCTCGGTGCAGGCCTTCTGCGAGACCGTCGAAACGGCCGCCGCGGTGCAGTCCGCCGGCAGCGACCGCCGGCTTGCCAAAACGCATCTGAAGATTCAGATGGGCGGCATCGCCGCCGCGCTCGAAGCCTATCGCAACTCACCGACGCCGAACGTCATCGTTCTGGAATCGGCGAGCCGCGACAACGATATCCTCGCCGGACTCGACCAGCTCGCCGAGGTCTGCGACGCCAACACCCGCGTCATCGTCGTCAGCCGGATCAACGATATCGCTTTCTATCGCGATCTTACCCGACGCGGCGTCAGCGATTACCTCATCGCACCCGTCGGCACGCTCGACATCGTCCGCTCGGTCTGCGGCCTGTTCTCCGCCGAAAGCACCAAGCCGGTCGGCCGCGTTCTGGCCGTCGTCGGCGCCAAGGGCGGCGTCGGCGCCTCGACCATTGCGCACAATATGGCGTGGTCGATCGCCCGCGACTTCGCGCTCGACGCGGTGGTTACCGATCTCGACCTGCCCTTCGGCACCGCCGGCCTCGATTTCAATCAGGATCCGCCGCAAGGCATCGCCGATGCGGTGTTTTCGCCCGACCGGGTCGACACCAATTTCGTCGATCGTCTTCTGTCGAAATGCACCGATCATCTCAGCCTGCTGGCGGCGCCGGCGACGCTGGAACGCGTCTACGATTTCGGGACCGACGCATTCGACGCCATCCTCGATTCACTGCGCACCAGTGTGCCCTGCATCGTTCTCGACATTCCGCATCAATGGACGGGATGGACGCGACGGCTGCTGACGGGCGCCGACGACATCCTGGTCGTCGCCGGCCCCGATCTGGCCAATCTGCGTAACGCCAAGAACCTGATGGATCTGCTGCGCGCCGAGCGGCCGAACGATCACCGCCCCTACTACTGTCTGAATCAGGTCGGCATTCCGAAGCGGCCGGAGATCAAGCCGGCAGAGTTCGCCAAGGCGCTGGCGGACGAGCCGCTCGCGGTCATTCCGTTCGATCCGCAAATGTTCGGCACCGCCGCCAATAACGGCCAGATGATAGCGGAAATTTCCACCGGCCATAAGTCCGTGGAGATGTTCCGCACCATCGCCCAGACCATGACCGGCCGCGCCGAAGCCAGGAAATCGCGCGGCAGCATGCTGATGCCGCTGCTCGGCAGGCTGCGCCGCAAAACCGCCTGAGGCACCACGAGGACGTCCGCTCTTGTTCGGAAAGCGCACCATCAACGATCTTCGACCAGCGGCGCCCGCCTCGGTGACCGAGACGCTGCCCGTTGCAGCGCCACCGGTCGCACCGGTGACGACCGGACGGTCGGCGCTCGCCTCCGAAGGGCTCGGCGCCAACGTCGTGCACGCACCGACGCCGCCGCAGCGCGCCGCTGCCACGATCCCGACAGCCGTCGATTCCCGCCGCTCGGAATCCTACTACGAGACCAAGGGCGCCGTCTTCGGCGCGCTGATCGAGGCAATTGATCTGGCGCAGCTTGCCCGGCTCGATACCGATTCGGCGCGCGAGGAAATCCGCGACATCGTCAACGAAATCATCGCGATCAAGAACATCGTGATGTCGATCGCCGAGCAGGAAGAATTGCTCGATGACATCTGTAACGATGTGCTCGGCTTCGGGCCGCTCGAACCGCTTCTGGCGCGCGACGACATCGCCGACATCATGGTCAACGGCTCGGGCACCGTCTATATCGAAGTCGCCGGCAAGATCCAGCGGACAGGCATCCGCTTTCGCGACAACCAGCAATTGCTGAATATCTGCCAGCGGATCGTCAGCCAGATCGGCCGGCGCGTCGACGAATCCTCGCCGATCTGCGACGCCCGTCTGCCAGACGGATCGCGCGTCAACGTCATCGCCCCTCCGCTGGCGATCGACGGCCCGGCCCTGACCATCCGCAAATTCAAGAAAGACAAGCTGACGCTCGGCCAGCTCGTCAAATTCGGCACCATCACGCCGGAAGGCTCGGAAATCCTGCAGATCATCGGCCGCTGCCGGGTCAACAGCATCGTCTCCGGCGGCACCGGCTCCGGCAAGACCACGCTGCTCAACTGCCTCACGCAGTTCATCGACGACGATGAGCGCATCATCACCTGCGAGGACGCGGCCGAGTTGCAGCTCCAGCAGCCACATGTCGTCCGTCTGGAAACGCGTCCACCCAACCTCGAAGGTGAAGGCCAGGTGACCATGCGCGACCTGGTACGCAACTGTCTGCGCATGCGGCCCGAACGCATCATCGTCGGCGAGGTCCGTGGACCGGAAGCATTCGATCTGCTGCAGGCGATGAACACCGGTCACGACGGCTCGATGGGCACCCTGCACGCCAACTCACCGCGCGAGGCGCTGTCGCGCATCGAATCGATGATCACGATGGGCGGTTTTGCTCTTCCGTCGCGCACTATCCGCGAGATGATTGTCGCCTCCGTCGACGTCATCGTCCAGGCAGCTCGATTGCGTGACGGGTCGCGACGTATCACCCACGTCACGGAAGTGGTTGGGATGGAAGGCGACACCATCATCACGCAGGATCTGTTCGTTTACGACATCGTCGGCGAAGACGAGAAAGGCAATATCATCGGCAAGCATCGGGCGACCGGTATCGGCCGCCCGCGTTTTTGGGATCGGGCACGCTACTATGGCGAGCACGAACGGCTGGCGCGTGCGCTCGACGCAGCGCTCATGGCCGATCCCGAGCATAGCTGACGAACGAGGCGGAGGCGGGATGCAATCGCTGGCTTTGTTCTTTCTGGTCGCCGTGGCCATCGGCGGAATCGCCTGGGTCTTCCTTTATCCCATTCTTTCCGGTGAACGGCAGGCCGAGCGACGGCGCGCCAGCGTCGCCCAGACGGTGCCGCAGACGGCTCGCGTTGCGCGTGGCACGCAGCGCGTGCGGCGTGAACAGGTGGAAGACACGCTGCGCGAGATGGAGCTGCGGCACAAGAAGCAGAAGCAGCTACCGCTGCCTGTGAGGATTTCGCAGGCAGGCTTGAATTGGTCGGTTCAGCGCTTCTACGTCATCTCCGCTCTGCTGGCGCTGGCGGGATTCGCCATCGTCTGGCTGATCAATGTCGGGCCGGCCGCGGCGGCGGCCATGGCCTTCGCTGCCGGCTTCGGTCTGCCGCGCTGGCTGCTCAAATTCCTCAAGAAGCGCCGCGAAAATAAATTTCTTGAAGCGCTCCCCGATGCTGTCGATGTCATCGTCCGCGGCGTCAAGGCCGGGTTGCCGCTGCTCGACTGTCTGAAGATGATCACCAACGAGGCGCCAGAGCCGTTGAATACAGAATTCCGCCAGATCGTCGAGACCCAGGCGATCGGCGTGCCGCTCGGCGAAGCCTGTATTAAACTCTATGAGCGGATGCCACTGCCGGAAGCAAACTTCTTCGGCATCGTCGTCAGTATCCAGCAGAGATCCGGCGGCAACCTGTCGGAAGCCCTCGGCAACCTGTCGCGGGTATTGCGCGACCGCAAGAAGATGCGGGGCAAGATTCAAGCGATGTCGATGGAGGCCAAGGCGTCCGCGGCGATCATCGGCAGCCTGCCATTCGCGGTGATGGGACTCGTTTCGCTCACCAGTCCCAGTTACATCGGCTTGCTTTTCACCGAACCGCTCGGCCGGATGATGCTGGCAGCATCCGCATGCTGGATGACGATCGGCGTGCTGGTGATGCGCAAGATGATCAACTTCGACTTCTAGGGCCGAACGCCATGATGCAGGCTCTGATCGACGCCATCAACCCGAAGACCCTGACCATGGTTCTGGCGGCGATTGCCGCCTGCGCCACCGTGCTGACGCTGGCGATGCCGCTGTTCGCCGGCGATTCGCTGCAGAAGCGGATGAAATCGGTGGCGCTGGAGCGCGAGAAGATCCGGCAACGCGAACGCGAAAAACTGGCGCGCGGCGAGCGCGTCACGCTGCGTCAGTCGCCGAAGCAATTCATCCAGCGCGTGGTCGAGCATTTCAATCTGTCGAAATGGGTCGGACAGGAGGAAGCACGGCTGAAACTGGTGCAGGCCGGCTATCGCGGCCAGGCACCTTACGTGACCTATCTGTTCGCGCGAATGGTGACGCCGATCGCCGCCTGTATCGGCGCGGCATTCTATATCTTTGTTGTCCTCGATCTCGATCAGCCGCTGACGGTCAAGCTCGGGATTTGTATCGCCGCCGCCTATCTTGGCATGCATCTGCCGCTGCAATTCCTGAAGAGCAAGATCCAACGCCGGCAACTCTCGATCAAACGAGCCTTCCCCGACACGCTCGACCTGCTGTTGATCTGCGTCGAATCCGGCATGTCCATCGAGGCGGCGCTGAAGCGCGTCAGCGACGAAATCGCCTCGCAATCAGTGGCGCTCGCCGAGGAACTGACGCTGACCAACGCCGAATTATCCTATCTGCCGGACCGGCGCATGGCTTACGAAAACCTCGCCAGACGGACCGATCTCGACGGCGTCAAATCGGTCTGCATGGCGCTGCAGCAGGCGGAACGCTACGGCACGCCGCTCGGCACGACGCTGCGCGTCATGGCGCAAGAAAATCGCGATATGCGGATGACCGAAGCCGAGAAGAAGGCCGCGGCACTACCGCCGAAGCTGACGGTACCGATGATCCTGTTCTTCCTGCCGGTGTTGTTCATCGTGATTCTCGGCCCGGCAGCGATTCAGGTGATGGCCATCAAATAAGGCGGCGCCTTCCAAACAGGACGACCGAAGGCTCACAGCGGCCGAGAGGCTCAGCTCCGGTCGCGCACCGGCCGCGGGGCGGCCGCACGGCTCCGCTCGCTGTGCTCGGCCAGCATCTGGCGCAACAGCGCGACATTCTCGGCGGCTTCCTCCGGCGGCAGGTCGGCGCGGGCCATCGCCTCGGCTTCGCCGAAGCGACCTTGCAGACCGAGCACCAGCGCAAGATTCTGCCGCGCCCGCACATCGGCGCCCGGCTGTCCGACGGCGCGCCGCAGCGTTGCCTCGGCCTGCGTCAGATGCTTCGACAAGGCATAGGACAATCCGAGATTCGACAGCACGGTCGGATCGTCCGGCTTGATCTTCAGGGCATTGTTATAGGTCGTCTGCGCCTCGGCGTGCCGCCCCATCTTGTCGAGCACCACCCCCTGCGCCGACAGGATGCGCCAATTCGGCTGATCCGGCGTGTGCGCGCGAGAGAGCACATCGAGCGCCTGATCGAGGCGCCCGACATCGGCGAGCGCCCGACCATAGGCTCCGAGCACCGCCTTGTTCTCGGGATGGCGGACCGCGACCTGTTCGAGCACCGCAACCGCCTGCGTCTTCTGGTCCGTCGCCCGCAATGCCTGCGCATAGCCGATGGCAACGTCGGGGTCCTTGGAGTTCGAACGATAGCGCCCGCTCCAATCTTCGACCGAGCGCCGCAAATCGCCATCGCTGCGCTGGCCGATGGAGCCGGTCACGTCGCCGTCGCTCCCGGTGGTCTTGCAGGCGGCAAGCGAAAGCGCCAGCACGGCGGCCAGCGCCGTGGAGACGAGAAAGCGCGCGGCGCGTGTCGATGGCTGTCGCATCATGCGGACCAGCAATAAAATATTAACGCTAACGAGAGGTTAATTTTATTGGCCCCGCAGTCTCACCCTTACGACGTCGGGGCGAGGCGAGAACGCCAGGCCCGCCGCAGCGCCGCAAGGTCTTGTGGCGCCCATCGACGGAACTATGATCGGCCCGACCGTTCCCGCCGGAGTATCCCTCGCCCCGTGCCCACCATCAGCAGCCCCACCGGCGTCATCGTTCGCTGGCTCCGATCCCTCTCGGGTGTCGGAATTGTCCTTGGGACCGTGTTCTTCGCCGCGGCGCTGACACCGACACTGGTGCCGCGCAGCTATCTCGCGCAGGGCGCACTAGCTGGCGGCTGCTTCGCCATCGGCTACGCCGCCGGGGTATTCTGGCGCTGGTTGTGGCGCTATCTCGAACTGCCGGAGCCTGCGGCCCGCTTGCGCTTCGCCGCCAACCGACTGATCGCCGCCAGCAGCTTCGTTATCGTCATTATTTGTCTCTGGCGCGCAGCAGGCTGGCAGAATTCGGTCCGCTCTGCGATGGCGATGGCGCCAGTGGATAGCGCGCATCCGTTCAAGCTCTGCGCGATCGCGCTCGTCACATTCTGCGTGCTGTTGGCTCTGGCCCGACTTTTCCGTTGGATCGCGGGCTTTCTCGCCACGCGCATCCATCGTTTCATGCCGCGACGCCTCGCGAACGTGCTGGGCGTAGCGGCCGCGGCGCTGTTGTTCTGGTCAGCTACCAACGATCTGATCCTGCATGGCGTGCTCCGAGCGCTCGATTCATCCTATCGCCAATATGACGCGCTGATCGAACCCAATCGCCCGCAGCCAACGGCACCAGGCAAGACCGGCAGCAGCGCGTCACTGCTGAAGTGGACTGAACTGGGGCGCGCCGGCCGGGAATACGTCGCGTCCGGCCCCAATGCGACGACAATCGCCGCTCTCACCGGGCGCCCGGCACAAGAACCGATCCGCGTCTATGTCGGCCAGCGCAGCGCTGCTACGGCACAGGCGCGCGCGCAACTTGCCCTCGATGAATTGAGGCGTCAGGGCGGGTTCGACCGCTCGGCGCTGGTGGTGGTCACCCCGACCGGCACCGGATGGGTCGATCCCTCTGCGATGGATGCGATCGAATATCTGCAGGATGGCGACATCGCCAGCGTGGCGGTCCAATATTCCTATCTCAGCAGCCCGCTTTCACTGCTGATCCAGCCGGAGTATGGCGCGGAGTCGGGCCGCGCCCTGTTCACCGCGATCTACAATTACTGGACGACACTGCCGAAAGACAAACGGCCGAAACTCTATCTACACGGTTTGAGCCTCGGCGCGATGAACTCCCAACTGTCTATCGAGCTCCTGGAGATGATCGGGGATCCGATCGATGGCGCGCTGTGGAGCGGACCGCCGTTCGCCAGCCGCATCTGGCGTACCATCACCACAAACCGCAATCCCGGCTCTCCCGAATGGCTGCCGGAATTCCGCGATGGTCGTTTCGTCCGGTTCATGAATCAGAACGGCCCGACGGTGTCACCGGACACGCCCTGGGGCCCGCTGCGTATCGTCTATCTGCAATATGCCAGCGATCCGATCGTGCTGTTCAGCTATCACGATCTCTACCGGCGCCCGGCCTGGATGGATGCGCCGCGTGGACCGGACGTCTCGCCGGATTTACGGTGGTACCCCGTGGTCACCATGCTGCAACTCGCACTCGACATGGGCTTCGCCGCCGGCACGCCAATGGGCTACGGACATGTCTACGCACCGGAGCATTATATCGATGCCTGGGTTGCAGTAGCCGACATCCGGCATTGGACGTCCGATGCACTGGCAAAGCTCAAGCAACATCTGGGAACGACGGCGCGGCAGTCCGTCGATGACGCCGGCTCCAAAGAAGACCCTTACGACAATCGCGGCGGATAATACGCGGTCCCGACAACCGTCGGCGGCGCGCATTCGCAGATGCAGCCTGCATCGGCCGCCGCTTTCACCCTGAGCGAGCGTCGTGCTAGAGCTTCATGAGGCGACATGATCGTCGCACGCTTGCGCATCCGATGGACTCAACGATGCATCCTCTCCTTGTCACCGGCAACGCTGCCGGACGATTCACCCGCAAGACCTCGGCCAAGACCCGAACCGGGATCCACGCCAAAAGCGGCGGCGGAGCCGTCACGCTGCCGATCTGGTTCGTGACCACGCAGACCCTTGACAGCGTGCTGCGCGGCCTCAACCGTCCGGCACAGGCCTTCATAGCGGACGCCGATTTCACCGCCAGACCCGGACGCTTCCTGTTGCTGCCGGGGCCGGACGGTGCAGCCACAGGCGCGCTGTTCGGCATCGAAGCAGCATCAGCCTCGGTGAAAGACCCGTTTCTTCCCGGCAAACTCGCGGCGCTGCTGCCGGCCGGAACCTGGCACTTCGCCAATGCGCCCGCCGATGCGCGGCTCGCCACGCTTGCCTTCCTGCTCGAAGCCTATCGCTTCAGTCGCTACCGCAAGACGGAGGCAATGAAAGCGCGTCTCGTCGTGCCAGAAGGCGTCGATGGCGGCGACGTCACTCGCATCGCCGAGGGCGTGGCGCTTGCCCGCGATCTCATCAACACGCCATCGAACGATATGGGACCGGCCGAACTGGAAGGCGCCGCGCGCAAGCTGGCGCGCGCGCATCGCGCCCGTATCCGTACGGTTTCCGGCAACACGCTGGCGAAGCAGTTTCCGCTGATCGCCGCGGTTGGGCGCGCCTCACCGCGTGCGCCCCGGCTCATCGATCTCACCTGGGGCAATCCGCGGCATCCGAAGATCACGTTGGTCGGCAAAGGCGTCTGCTTCGATACGGGCGGCCTCAACATCAAGCCCGACAACGCCATGCTCAACATGAAGAAGGACATGGGCGGCGCCGCAACGGTGCTCGGGCTCGCGCATATGATCATGGCGCGGCGACTGAAGTTGCGATTGCGCGTGCTGATCCCGGCGGTGGAGAACGCCATCGCCGGCGACGCATTCCGGCCGCGCGACATCTACCGCTCGCGCAAGGGCATCACCGTCGAAATCGGCAACACCGACGCAGAAGGCCGGCTGGTGCTCGCGGACGCGCTGGCGCTTGCCGCCGAGGAAAAACCTGCGCTGATCGTCGACATGGCGACGCTGACCGGCGCGGCGCGCGTCGCGCTCGGGCCGGATCTGCCACCGTTCTACACCGACGACGACGCGCTTGCCGATCAAATCGGCCGGCATGCGATGGCGCAGAACGACCCACTATGGCGGCTGCC
This sequence comes from Pseudolabrys sp., assembly GCA_035556795.1. Taxonomy (GTDB): domain Bacteria; phylum Pseudomonadota; class Alphaproteobacteria; order Rhizobiales; family Xanthobacteraceae; genus Pseudolabrys. The sequence continues at coordinate 29,654 of DATMEV010000108.1, forward strand.
GCTGTGGCAGCCTTACGCATCGATGCTCGATTCGAAAGCCGCCGACATGAACAATGTCTCGTCCGGCGGCTTTGCCGGTTCGATCACCGCGGCGCTGTTCCTGCGCCGTTTCGTCGACGATCCGAAGGCCTGGCTGCATGTCGATATCTTCGCCTGGACGCCGTCCGCCAAGCCTGGCCGCCCGGAAGGCGGCGAATGCCAGGCGGCGCGCGCACTCTACGATCTTCTGACCGTGCGCTACGGCTGAGCCAGGATGTCCGCTCCCGATCCGCGTACCACGCCATACCGGCCCGATCTGGCGGCGTCGCATCTGCGCAATATCGTGCAGGCACCGCAATATGTGGACGGCATGGCTTACCAGGTCATCGAGACGACGGCGCCGCTGCGCCGCGAGCCGCGCCCGGATGCGCCGCTCGACACCGAGGCGCTGCTCGGCGAGCGCGTCATCGTCTATGAGCACGACGCGGAAGGCTGGGCCTGGGGTCAGCTCGAACGCGACGGCTATGTCGGCTTCCTGCCGCTCAGCGCATTGATCCCCGCCGCCGGCGCGTCAACGCACAAGGTGACCGCGCTACGTACGCTCGGTTTTCCGGGGCCGGACATCAAGCTGCCGCCGGCCATGGCACTGCCGTTCGGTGCGCGCGTCGAAGTGCTCGCCGATCATGGATCGCGCTCCGGCACCCTTGCCGCCACCGCCGGCGGTTATTTCGTACCCACACGCCATCTGGCGCCGCTCAAGCGCAGAGAAATCGATTTCGTTGCCGTCGCCGAGCGCTTTCTCGGCGCACCCTATCTATGGGGCGGCAAGACCTCGCTCGGCATCGACTGCTCGGGGCTGGTGCAGGTGTCATTGCAGGCGACGGGCGCTGTTTGCCCGCGCGACAGTGACATGCAGGAGCGCGCGCTTGGCGAGCAGATTCCGCCCACCGGCTTTCATCGCGGCGATCTGATCTTCTGGCGCGGCCATGTCGCCATCGTCCGCGATACGACGACTATCATTCACGCCAATGCGTTCCACATGGCGGTTGCTATCGAGCCGATTGCCGAGGCGGTGGCACGGATCGCGGCAGGCGGCAGCGAGGTGACAAGCGTTAAGCGGATCGCGCGCCGCTAGAGCGTTCCCGCGCGAAACGCGATACTGATTCGCGTGGGAACAGCGCGTCACATCAAGACATACAACCGGCGCATCGGCCTCAGCAGACGACCTTGCCGCAGGCGCGCACCGCAGCGACCACCTTTTGCAACGGCTTGAGGCCAGGGTGGCCGACAATGGCGACGCCGCTGATGACATAGGCAGGCGTTGCGTTAAGCCGTGCGGCGCTGCCGAAATCGGCATGACTCTTGAGCACGCTCAGGGTCGCCTCGTTCTGCGCTGCCTCGATCAGCTTGTCGCGATCGAGACCAAGTCCCGTTGCGGCTTCCAGCACCCGGTCGCCATCGATAACGCCGCGGCCGGCATAGATGCGCCGGTGCAGTTCGAGGAACGCTTCCGGCTTCAACATCCGCGATGCGGCGACCTCGACCATGCCGCCACGCACCGAGTCGACCGACAGAACCGGATACGGCACGAAGACCAGCTTCAGCTTCGGGTCTGATTTGACGAGCTTGTCGACGTCGCGTGACGCTTCGCGGCAGAACGGACAGTTGAGATCGTAGAACTGGTAGAGCGTTACGTCGCCGTTCAGGTTACCGACGGGGACCAGCGCATCCAGTTTCTGCATCCGCTGCGCCAGATCAGGTGACAGATCAAAATTGGTGATATCGGCGCCGTCGGTGGCGGTAATTTTATACTGCGACGGCCCGAACTGCGCCGCATGCGCCGCAACCGCGCCCAACATCAACGCGATCGACACCGTAAGAATGCGAATCATTGCGCCACCACGTCCAAGGGCGCCGTCTCCAGTTTGAACGCCGCCGCAAACAATGCGCGCGTGTAATCGCTTTTCGGACTCCTGAACAAGTCGGCAGCCGCACCTTGTTCAATCACCTTTCCGTTACGCATCACAACCAGCCTGCTGGCGAGCGCGGCAACAACCCTGAGATCGTGCGAGATGAACATATAAGTCAGATCGCGCCGCTTCTGCAGATCGCGCAGTAGATCGACAATCTGCGCCTGGATCAGCATATCGAGCGCGCTTGTCGGCTCATCGAGCACAATGAAGGTGGGTTCCAGCACGATCGCCCGCGCAACCGCGATACGCTGGCGCTGACCGCCGGAGAATTCGTGCGGATAACGGAACCGCGTCTGCGGATCGAGCCCGACATCGGCCAGCGCCTCGATCACCCGCTGCTCGCGCTCTGTCGCGCTCATCGACGGATGATGCACCTCAAGCCCTTCCCCGACGATGTCAGTGATCGACAGGCGCGGCGACAGCGATCCATATGGATCCTGGAAGACGATCTGCATGTTGCGGCGATGCGGCCGCATGGCCTTGAAATTAAGGCCCTGCAGCGGTTGCCCCATGAAGGCGACCGGGCCGGCAGACGAAATCAACCGCAGAATGGCGAGGCCAAGCGTGGTCTTGCCGGAACCGGATTCGCCGACGACGCCGAGCGTCTCCCCCTTGCGGATATCGATGCTGATACCGTCGACTGCCTTGATATGACCGACGACCTTGCGCATCACGCCGCGCCTGATCGGGAACCAGACCTTGAGATCGTCGGTCTGCACCACCACCGGCGCATCCGGCATCGGCGGCGCAGGATCCGGCTTCGGCTCGGCAGCGAGCAACGCCTTGGTATAAGGATGCTCCGGCGCGGTGAAGACGCGCTCGACCTCGCCCTGCTCAACGATCCTGCCCTTGCTCATCACGCAGACGCGGTTCGCGAGCTTGCGGACGATGCCGAGATCATGGGTGATAAACAGGATTGCCATGCCGAGGCGCTTCTGGATGTCGCCGAGCAGCGCCAGAATCTGCGCCTGCACCGTGACATCCAGCGCCGTCGTCGGCTCATCGGCAATCAACAGATCGGGCTCGTTGGCAAGCGCCATGGCGATCATCACCCGCTGGCGCTGGCCGCCGGACAATTGATGCGGATAGCTTTGCAGCCGCGTTTCCGGATCGGGGATGCCGACCTGCGTCAACAGATCGATGATGCGCTGACGCGCCTTTTCGCCGGTCAATCCGCGATGCAGAAGCAGGATCTCGCCGACCTGCTTCTCGATCGTGTGCAGCGGATTGAGCGAGGTCATCGGCTCCTGGAAAATGATGGTGATGTCGTTGCCACGCATGTGCCGGATATCGCGCTCCGGCATCGGCAACAGGTCCTGCCCCTTGAACAGGACGCTGCCGGAGGGGTGATGCGCCGCCGGATAAGGCAGCAGCTTCATGATCGACAACGCGGTCACCGATTTGCCGGAACCGGATTCGCCGACCAGCGCCAGGGTCTCGCCCTTGCGGATATCAAAGGAGATACGGTCGACCGCCAGCACCTCGCTGCTACCGCTGCCGAAGGCGACGGAGAGATCCCTGACGCTCAGAAGAGGCTGCTCATCTGCGCTCATACCGGACGGGCCGCTTGCGCTTGTGATGGGTTGATCGCTGGCGCTCATGCGGTCACCGGAATGTCTTGCGCGGATCGAAGGCGTCGCGCACCGCTTCGCCGATAAAGATCAGCAGCGACAGCATCACCGCCAGCGTAATGAAGCCGGACAGGCCGAGCCACGGCGCCTGCACATTCGCCTTGCCCTGCGACAGCATCTCCCCGAGCGACGGCGAACCGGGCGGCAGGCCGAAGCCGAGGAAGTCGAGCGAGGTCAGGGTCATCACCGACGACGACAGGATGAACGGCAGAAACGTCATGGTGGCAACCATGGCATTCGGCAGCAGATGGCGGAACATGATCTTGGCATTCGATACGCCGAGCGCTCGCGCCGCCTGGATATATTCGAAATTCCGGCCGCGCAGGAACTCGGCACGCACCAGTCCGACCAGCGCCACCCACGAGAACAGCAGCAGGATGCCGAGCAGCACGAAGAAACCGGGCACCAGCACCGAGGAAATGATTAGCAGCAGATAAAGTGACGGGATCGCCGTCCATATCTCGATGAAACGCTGGAACAGAAGATCGGTCCAGCCACCGAAATAGCCCTGCACAGCGCCGGCGGCGACGCCGACCACGGAGGAAACGATAGTAAGAATCAGCCCGAACAGCACCGAGATGCGGAAGCCGTAGATCAACCGCGCCACCACGTCGCGGCCCTGATCGTCGGTACCCAGCCAGTTATATTCGAGGTCGCGGCAGCCGCTCAGTCCCTTGCGCTCGACCACCGCCTTGCACTGCTGCTCGGTCAGCATCCAGGTCGGCGGCGACGGCGCCGGAGTCGGCAGATCGAGATTGTGCGTGTCGTAGGAATAGCGGATCGGCGGCCACAGCACGATACCGTTCTTCTCGGCGATCAGCTTCTGCAGGAACGGATCGCGGTAATCCGCCGCCGTCTCGAAATCGCCGCCGAACGCCGTTTCCGGATACGACACAACCGCCGGGAAATAGGCCTTGCCCTGCATATAGATGAAGAACGGCTTGTCATTGGCGATCAGTTCGGCAAACAGCGAGACGACGAACAGGACCATGAAGATCCACAACGACCAGTAGCCGCGCCGGTTGGCCTTAAAGTTCTGCCAGCGCCGTTTGTTCAGCGGCGACAACGCCAGCAGCCGACGCTCCGGTGGAACGACCAACCCGCCCGGCCCGATAGCCTGGGTCTCCGGCTGCCGGCCGTTCTGCGCCGCTTTCGCGAGAGCGTCCAAATCACACCTCCCGCGTCTCGAAGTCGATACGCGGATCGACCCAGGTATAGGTGAGATCGGACAAGAGGTTCACCACAAGGCCGACCAGCGAGAAGATGTAGAGCGTCGCGAACACCACCGGATAATCACGGTTGAGCACACTCTCGAAGCCAAGCAGGCCAAGCCCGTCGAGCGAGAAGATCGTCTCGATCAGCAGCGCGCCGGTGAAAAACGAGTGCACGAATGCGCCGGGAAATCCGGCAATGACGATCAGCATGGCGTTGCGGAAAATATGACGATAGAGCACCTGGCGCTCGGTACAGCCTTTGGCGCGGGCAGTGAGCACATACTGCTTGCGAATCTCGTCAAGGAACGAATTCTTCGTCAGCAGCGTCATCGTCGCGAAAGCCGAGAGCGCCATCGACACGATCGGCAGCGTCAGGTGCCAGAAATAATCGAGGATCTTCGAATACCAGGGCAACGCCGACCAGTTGTCGGAGGTCAGCCCGCGCAGCGGAAAGATGTCGAAGAACGAGCCTCCGGCGAACAAAATGATCAGCAGGATCGCAAACAGGAAGCCCGGCACCGCATAGGCGACGATGATGATCCCCGACGTCCACGTGTCGAAGCGCGAACCCTCGGACACCGCCTTGCGGATGCCGAGGGGAATCGAGATCAGATAGGTGAGCAGCGTCATCCAGATGCCAAGCGACATCGACACCGGCAGCTTTTCCTTGATGAGTTGCAGAACGCTGACGTCACGGAAATAGCTCTTGCCGAAATCGAACAGCGCGAAATTCTTCAGCATGATGAAGAAGCGTTCATAGGCCGGCTTGTCGAAGCCGAACTGCTTCTCCAGATTCTTGATGAATTCGGGGTCCAGCCCTTGCGCTCCGCGATATTTCGACGAGACCGCATCGACGCCGCCACCGCTCTGCAACTGGCCGCGCGCGCCGAAGTCGCCGCCGCTCGATCCGGAGATGCGCGACGTGGCGCCGGTATCCGAACCCGACAATTGCGCGATCACCCGCTCCACCGGACCGCCCGGCGCGAACTGCACCACGACGAAGGAGACGAACAGGATGCCGAGCAGCGTCGGCACCATGAACAGCAGGCGGCGGATGATATAGGCGGCCATGGATGCGTCAGTATCCTCTCGTCAGTCGGTGCGGCAAGGGCGATCGACTTTGCAGACGCTATCCCCTGCGTTCGAGCCGCTGCGCCTTCGCAGCGTCATACCACCAGGTCTCCGGAATGCCACGGGAATAGCGCGGCTTCTGCGGCGGGTGTCCGAAGACGTCCCAATAGGCAATCCAGTGCGTGCCCTTGTACCAGTGCGGCACCCAGTAGCGGCCGGCGCGGATCACCCGGTCGAGCGCGCGGCAGGCCGTCACCAGCGCCGGGCGCGTATCGGCCGCGATGATCGTCTCGATCAGCGCATCGACCACCGGATCGGCGATGCCGGCGAGATTTTGCGAGCCCTTCGTCCGCGCCGCCTGCGACGACAGATAGGTGCGCATCGAATCACCCGGCGTCTCGGAGAAACCGAAACGCTGTACCGTCAGGTCGAAGTCGAAGTCGTCGACCCGCGCGCGATATTGCACCGGGTCGACCATGCGGATCGTCGCATCGATGCCGAGCAGCGCCAGGTTCTTGGCGTAGACCTGATGATGCGGCTGGAACGTCGGCTCGTCGAGCAGGAACTCGATAGCCAGCGCCTCGCCACTGGGCAGCACGCGCTTGCCGTTCTTGATCGCGCAGCCGGCCGCCTGCAGCAATTGCTGCGCCTTGCGCAACTGGGTCCGATCCTGTCCGGAGCCGTCGCTGACCGGCGGCACGAAAGGCTCGCCGAACACCTCGTCCGGCACCTTGCCGCGGAACGGCTCCAGCAGCGCCAGTTCGTCGGGGCCAGGCTTGCCCTGCGCCATCATCGGCGAATTCTGGAACACCGACTGCGTACGCAGGTAAGATCCATACATCAGATTCTTGTTGACCCACTCGAAATCGAAGGCGTGGATCAGCGCTTCGCGAACCCGGGGATCCTTGAACCTGGCGCGGCGCGTATTGATGAACCAGCCTTGTGCGCCCGACGGTGTATCGTCTGGAAGAACTTCGCGCTTGACGCGACCGTCCTTGACGGCGGGGAAATCGTAGCGGGTTGCCCAGGTACGCGAGGTGAACTCCTCGCGGAACAGATAGGATTTCCCGGTGAAGCCCTCGAAGCCGACATCGCGATCGCGATAATATTCAAAACGCAGGGTATCGAAATTGTTCTGCCCGCGCATTGCCGGCAGATCGGCGCCCCACCACTCTTTGACCCGCGCATATTCGATATAGCGCCCGGCATCAAAACGGCCGACCCGATAGGGGCCGCTGCCGAGCGGAATGTCGAGCGTCGATTCATCGAACGGCCGCGCGCTGTAATAAGCCCTGGAAAAAATCGGCAGCCCCGCAGCAAACAGCGGCACATCGCGCCCGCGCTTCTCGGCAAAGCGCACGACGACAGTGCCGTCGCCTTCCGCCTCCGCACCTTTGCAGTCGCGCAGCAACTGCGTGATGATCGGGTGCCCCTTCTCCTTGAGGATGTTCAGCGAAAAGGCAACGTCATGCGCGGTCAGCGGCGCGCCGTCGTGAAACCGCGCCTGCGGGCGCAGCATGAAGCGATAGGTCAGGCCGTCATCGGAGATCGCGACGGCGCGCGCGGCGAAACCATACATGGCATCCGGCTCGTCGCCGGAGCGTGCCATCAGCGTCGCGAAAGTCAGCTCCATGCCCTGCGCCGCGTCGCCGCGCAGGATGTAGCTGTTCAATGAATTGAAAGTGAGGAAGTTCTGATTGAACTGCCGGCTCGGACCGATCTGCGAGAATACGCCACCTTTCGGCGCATTCGGATCGACATAGGAAAAATGCGTGAAGTCCGCAGGATATTTCAGATCGCCAAAGGCGGACATCCCATGTCGTTCCTCGCCATGTCGTTCCTGGCCGCCCTCCGCGTCCGCCGCCCATAATAGCCGCGGCGCGGCAGCCAGCGTCAGCGCGCCGCCGGCCAACGCCAGAGCATGGCGGCGTGTCGGCCTCACGAGCGCACCGGCACCTTCGCTGCCTTCTCTGCGTCCCACCACCAGATCGTCGGCCATGCGGACAGTCCGTATTTCGGCATCTCGGACGGATGCGAGAAGCGATCCCAGCGCGCCGTACGCTCGAACGGATAGGTCCACTGCGGCACGACATAATCATTCCACAGCAGCACACGATCGAGCGCATGCGTCGCGGCCACCAGATCGGCACGGTCCTTGGCGAAGATGACCCGTTCGATCAGCGCATCGACGGCCGGATTCTTGATGCCGGCAAAATTCCGCGAACCCGGCTGGTCGGCGGCCCGCGAGCCCCAGAAACCGCGTTGCTCGTTGCCGGGCGACAGCGACTGCGGCCACGACGCGGTGATGATGTCGTAATCCCACTGCCGCAGGCGATTCTCGTATTGCGCATCGTCGACGGTTCGCACCGTGACGGCGATACCGAGCCGTTCCAGCGACGGCTTGTAGAACAACAGAAACCGCTCGGTGCTCGGATCAGAGGCAAGAAACTCGACCGTAAACGGCTCGCCGCTGCCGATATTGACGAGCTTCTGGTTGCGCACCTCGTAGCCTGCTTCCTTGAGCAGCCGCAGTGCCTCGCGCAGATTGGCGCGCACCTTCTGCGCATCCCCGTTGACCGGATTCGAATAGGGCGTTGTGAACAGTTCCGCCGGCACCTTGTCGCGCACCGTTTCGAGGATCGCCAGTTCGGCTCCCTGCGGCACACCGGAGGAAGCAAGCTCGGTGCCGTCGAAATAACTGTCGATACGCTGATACTGGCCGAAGAACAGTTGCTTGTTCATTTCCTCGAAATCGAACGCGAAGTTGAAGGCGCGGCGCAGGCGCCGGTCCTTGAACTTGTCGCGACGGGTATTGAACACGAAGGCCTGCATCCGCCCGATATTGCGGATCGGGAATTCCTCCCGCACCACCCGCTTGTCCCTGACTGCCGGGAAGTCATAGGCGGTCGCCCAGTTCTTGGCGCTGTTCTCCGAACGCCAGTCCACCTGATCGCCCTTGAACGCTTCCAGCGCCACCGTCGAGTCGCGGAAATATTCGTAACGCAGCTCATTGAAATTATGACGACCGAGATTGACGTTGAGGTCCTTGCCCCAGTAGTCCGGAACGCGCTCCATCACCAATGTGCGGCCGGGCGAGAACGACTTGATCCGGTAAGCACCGCATCCCAGCGGCGGCTCCAGCGTCGTCGCGGTAATGTCGCGCTTCCTGCCGCTGCTGTCGGTGCCTTCCCACCAGTGCTTCGGCAGCACCGTAAGCTGACCGACGATCTGCGGCAGTTCGCGATTGCCCGGCTGATCGAAAGTGAAGGTAACGTCGCGCTCGCCGGTCTTCTCGAAGCTGACGACGTGGCGATAATAGGCGCCGAGTTGCGGGCTGTGCTTCTTGAAGACATCCATCGAGAAGATGACGTCTTCCGGCGTCACCGGCTTGCCGTCATGCCAGCGCGCCTGCGGGCGCAGCCGATAGGTGACGGTCGAAAAATCGGGCGGATAGCTGACCGCCTCGGCCAGCAGGCCGTATTCGGTCGAGACCTCGTCGAGCGAGCCAGTGGTCAGCGTGTCGTTCAGATAGACCACGCCGAGGGCCACACTTCCTTTCACGCCCGCAACGACGAGATTGAAGTTGTCGAAGGTACCGAAGGCGATCTGCCGCGCCACGCCGGTCTTCGGCGCTTGCGGATTGACGTAGTCGAAATGCTTGAATCCGGGCGCATAGCGGATATCGCCGAACAGCGACAGCGCGTGCCGCCAGGCCGGCTCCGTCTGTGCCAGGGCCGGTCGCAGCATTCCGCCCGGAGCAAGGATCGCGGCCAACGGCGCGGCTGCGGGAACAGCGGTGAGCGCGGCAGCATTGCGGATGACGCATCGGCGGGTGAACTTCAACGGCGGCGCTCCTGTGTCACGAACATCCCCCACAAACCGGACGGATTATGTCGGTTTTTGGATCGTCTTTCACCCAGCGCGACGATATGGCCGATCAATCGAAGCGGAGCAGTGCCGAAACAGCCAAATCGAAACAGCCAAGTCGAAACAGCCCAAGTCGAAACAACCAAGCCGACTCGCGACAGCCGGACAAGGGCCCGTAAAACGTCCAGGCCGAGGTGATATCCAGACCGTGGCGACCTCCAAGCCTCCCGATGGACGGTTTGTTCGGACTGTTTTCGGATCGCAGGGCGGGTCTGCGGCAAATGTCCACCGACATACGCCCGCGATAAACCGATGTTTGCCAGCGAATGGCCGCAGACGGCACGCCGAAACGACAGCGGCCGGCCCGCGAGAGGCCGGCCGGCAATAGCGACCCAGTCAGCTTTGTGCGACGCATCCCAGACGCAACGAGCGCAGACCCGCCACGCGGCGTCCTGCCGCAGCGCCTTACTTGGCTGGCGCTTCCGCCGGCTTGTTCTCGGCCGGTTTGGCTTCCGCCGCCTTCGGCAGCGGGAGCGGGCTATCGGACAGCGTATGCAGATAATTGATCAGGTCGGCGCGCTCGCTATCGCGGCTGATGCCGGCGAAGCTCATCGCCGTCCCCGGGACAAAGCCCTTCGGGCTGGCGATAAAGGCATTCAGGTCCTCGAAGGTCCAGGTGCCGCCCTTCGCCTTCATCGCTGCCGAGAAGTTGAAGCCGTTGCGACCATGGCCCTTCTCGTCGCCGACGATCCCGTAGAGATTGGGGCCGACCTTGTTCGCACCGCCCTTCTCGAAGGTGTGGCAAGCCGCGCACTTCTTGGCCGCCGCCGCGCCCTTCTCGGCGTTCGACGAGGCAAGCAGCACCTCGATTGGCTGGCTCTTTTCCGCGGCCTTCTCCTGACCGCCGGCGGCTTCTTCCTGCACCGCGATCTCGAAGCCGGGCTTGCCGGGCTTGTCCTGCGTGAAGATCGCGCCGGCTGCGATATTGAGCACCAGCACCGCGAGACAGATGCCGAGAACCGCACCTAAAATCTTGTTGAATTCAAAGGAGTTCATCGCCAGAGGTCCAAAATCGCCGATCCGGACTGTCGGATCCGGAGCCACAGAAGGCACGAAAAAGCCGAAACAGCGCCGGGGTCCGGCCGCAGCGGACAGATACCCGGTTTGCCTTGCCGATGGCAACCCGTATACCCACAGAGACCTGCGACATTCGTTCAATGGCGAAACCGCTCGTCCCCACGGCAAATCCTGCGGAAACCGCGACCGAAACCGGCATCACGATGGCTTCCGACACCGTCATCCTCATCCCCGCCCGCATGGCCTCGACCCGCCTGCCCGGCAAACCGCTGATCGACATCGCCGGGCAGCCGATGATCGTCCAGGTCCTGCGCCGGGCCGAGGCCGCTGGCGTCGGCGATGTCATCGTCGCCACCGATGCGGAAGCCATTGTCGCCGCAGTGGAAAAAGCCGGCGGCCGGGCGATGCTGACGGGTGCCGACCACCCTTCCGGCTCCGACCGTATTTTCGAGGCGCTGGAGGCGCTCGACCCGGAGGGCGCATTCCGCCGCATCGTCAATGTGCAGGGCGATCTGCCGACCCTGGAGCCCGACGACCTCAAGGCGGCGCTGCGGCCACTCGACGATCCGGCGGTCGATATCGCGACACTCGCCGCCGTCATCACCGATCCCGGCGAACGGACCAATCCGAACGTGGTCAAGGCGATCGGCGATCCGGTCGCGCCCGGACGGCTGCAGGCGCGCCGTTTCACCCGCGAGAACGCGACCGGCCCCGGCCCGCACTATCACCATATCGGCCTCTATGCCTATCGACGGGCGGCGCTGGAGCGTTTCGTCAAGCTGCCCCCTTCCGCCAACGAGCAGCGCGAGCGGCTGGAGCAATTGCGCGCACTCGACGCCGGCATGCGCATCGATATCAGCATCGTCGGCAGCGTGCCGCTCGGGGTCGATACGCCTGCCGACCTCGACAAGGCGCGTGCCGCGCTCGCCGAGCGCTGAAACCTGCATCGTTGTTGACAGCCCGCCTGCCTTGCGCGACAGCAACCTGCAGTCTGGGCAGCATCACCTCATCATGACCAAGAAGATCGCATTCCAGGGCGAGCTGGGCGCCAATTCCCACATCGCCTGCCATGAAGCCTATCCGCGCTATCAACCGCTGCCGTGCCCGACATTCGAGGACGCGTTCGCGGCCCTGCGTTCGGGACGCGCCGACCTGGCCATGATCCCGATCGACAATTCGCTCGCCGGGCGGGTCGCCGACATCCATCACCTGATGCCGCATTCCGGCCTGCAGATCATCGGCGAATGGTTTCTGCCGGTGCAGCACCAGTTGCTGGCAACCAGCGACGCGACGCTGAAAACCATCCGGACGGTGGAGAGCCACGTCCATGCGCTCGGCCAATGCCGCAAGCTGATCCGCCAGCTCGGTCTCAAGGCCGTGGTCGCCGCCGATACCGCCGGCTCGGCACGCGAAGTGGCGGAAGCCGGAGACAACACCCGCGCTTCGCTGGCCACCGCGCTGGCCGGAAAGATCTATGGTCTGAAGACGCTGAAGAAAGACGTCGCCGACGACGCACGCAACACCACCCGTTTCATCATCCTGTCGCGCGACAAGAAATGGGCGCCGCGCGGCAAGACCCCGCTGGTGACGACTTTTGTCTTTCAGGTCCGCAACGTTCCGGCGGCGCTGTACAAGGCGATGGGCGGCTTCGCCACCAACGGCGTCAACATGACGAAGCTCGAAAGCTACATGATCAACGGCAGCTTCGTCGCCACGCAGTTCTACGCCGACATCGACGGCCATCCGGACGACAAGCATGTCGCGTTCGCGCTGGAAGAGCTGAAGTTCTTCTCCAAAGACATGAAGATCCTCGGCGTCTATCCGGCACATAAATTCAGGAAGACGTTCAAGGCCTCCTGAGCACCGACAGCCTGGATGCAGAAGTCCAACGGCCGACGGTCTGGAAACCGGCGGCTGCGCTTCACCGTTTCATTGAAACGCTGAAAGGCTCCGGCTCTTGATTTGACACGTTGTCTTGACGTGAACCGATGCCGCCCTCGAGACAGGCCCGAGGGCGCGCTTCGCTGGAAAACGCTCTAAATCTTCTGATTGTACTCGCCGACGTCCGGGTGCGTGCGCAGCACACCGTCGACGGCGGCGAACATGTCGTGCATCCGCTGTTCAGACACGGGGCTCTCGACGACGACTACCAGTTCCGGCTTGTTCGAGGACGCCCGCACCAGCCCCCAGCTTCCATCCTCGGTGACGACGCGCACACCGTTGACGGTGACGAGATCGCGGATCGTCTGGCCGGCAACCTTGTCGCCCTTCGCCTGCGCATTCTGGAAGTGTTGCGTCACCTTCTCGACGATGCCGTATTTCTTCTCGTCGTCGCAGTGCGGCGACATGGTCGGTGAGCCCCAGGTCTTCGGCAGCGCATCCTTGAGATCCGCCATGCTCTTTCCCGGATTGCGGTCGAGCATGTCGCAAACTGCCAGCGCCGAGACGAGACCGTCATCGTAACCGCGGCCGAACGGCGCGCGGAAGAAGAAGTGTCCGGACTTCTCGAAGCCGACCAGCGCGCCGAGTTCATTGGTGCGGCGTTTCATGTAGGAATGGCCGGTCTTCCAGTAATCGATCTTGACCTTGTTCTGCTGCAGCACCGGGTCAGTAAGGAACAGGCCGGTCGATTTCACATCCACGACGAATTGCGCGCCGGGATGCAGCGCGGAGATATCGCGCGCCAGCATCACCCCGATCTTGTCGGCGAAAATCTCCTCGCCGTGATTATCGACAACGCCGCAGCGGTCGCCGTCGCCGTCGAAGCCGAGCCCGACATCCGCCTTGTGCGCCAGCACCGCGTCGCGCATCGCGTGCAGCATTTCCATGTCTTCGGGATTCGGATTGTAGCGCGGGAAAGTATGGTCGAGTTCGCAATCGAGCGGCACCACCTCGCAGCCGATCGCCTCCAGGACCTTCGGGGCAAACGCGCCGGCAGTGCCGTTGCCGCAGGCGCAGACGACCTTGATCCGCCGCTTGAGCTTCGGCCGATTGGTGAGATCGGCAATATAGCGGTCGGGGAAATTCTCGACGAAGACATAGGAGCCGCCGCCCTTGAGATCGAACTTCGCTTCGAGCACGATCTCCTTCAACCGCGTCATCTCGTCGGGACCAAAGGTCAGCGGCCGATCGGCGCCCATCTTGACGCCGGTCCAGCCATTGTCGTTGTGCGAGGCGGTGACCATGGCGACGCAGGGCACATCGAGATCGAACTGCGCGAAATAGGCCATCGGCGTCACCGCCAAACCGATATCGTGCACCTTGCAGCCGGCCGCCATCAGGCCAGAGATCAGCGCCATTTTCACCGAAGCCGAATAGCCACGGAAATCATGCCCGGTGACGATCTCCGGCTTGACGCCGCGCTCGCGGATCAATGTCCCGAGACCCATGCCGAGCGCCTGCACGCCCATCAGGTTGATCTCTTTTTCGAGTAGCCAGCGCGCATCGTATTCGCGGAAGCCGGTGGGCTTCACCAGCGGGCTCGATTCATAGGCATAGGTGTTGGGCGACAGTGCGTGCCGCGGCTTGGGAAACATCGAGAGCCTCTGATGACGAATGGGGGCGTGCGGAACGGAATGATTACTGCAAGCCCGATGCCCTGAAAAGCGGCCGGGATTAAGGCACGGATCGACCGCAACCGACGAGGCGGGCGCCGCCGTCACGTTCCGCGCGGCTTGGCGCGACGGGTCGCCGGCGCGCGCGCCGGATCGTCCGGCCACGGATGCCGCGGATAGCGCCCCTTCATCTCGGTCTTCACGTCGGCATAGCTGCCGCGCCAGAAACCGGGAAGATCGCGCGTCACCTGCACCGCCCGCTGCGCCGGCGACAGCAGTTCGATGACCAGCGGCACGCGGCCGCCGGCGATCGCCGGATGCGCGGCAAGGCCGAACAGTTCCTGCACGCGGATGGCGAGTTTCGGCCCCTCCTCCGCCTCGTAGTCGATCGGCACGCTGGAGCCCGACGGCGCGGTGAAATGCGTCGGCGCTTCGACGTCGAGGCGGCGGCGCAGATTCCATGGCAGCAGCGCCATGACCGCGGACGCCACGTCCTCGGCGGCGAGTTGCGACAGCGACGTCTTGTCGATCAGCAGCGGTGCGAGCCAGTCGGCGACAGCGGCGGCCAACCCCGTCTCCGACAGATCGGGCCAGTCTTCGCCTTCCGCACGGCGCAAGAACTGCACGCGGTTGCGGAACTGCGTCGTCGCCTTGCTCCACGGCAGCCGCTCGAGACCAAGCGCCACCAGGCCAGCCGCAAAAATCCTGGCCGTATCGATGTCGGACTCGACCGGCAATTGCCGGTCGCTGAGCACCAGTGCACCAAGCCGGCGACGAGCGCGCGCCCGCAAGGCGGCGGCGGCGGGATCGAAGAACACCTCGGTGCGGGCCTCGATACGAGGCGCGAAGTCGCGCTCGATCTCCTCCGGCGCGATGGCAGCGGCGAGCAGGATGCGCGCCTGCGCTGCCGTGCCGGACAAATCGGCAACGACGACAAACGGCGCGCGCGCCAGCGACGATGCCGGATCGACGCTGCCGCCGCGGCCATTGGCGAGCAGAAACGCGCCCGAGAACATGCCCGCGCCGCCACGGTTCTTGGCCACCCGATCCGGATAAGCGAGCGCCAGCAGCGCGCCCGGGGAACGTTCAGGACCCGCCGGCGACGCGGCGTTCCGCGGCAAAGACGCGACCCAGCGGGCGGCCATCGCCCGGACATCACGGGAGCGGCCGGATTGATCGCGGCGGAACCGATCGAGCCGGTGCGCCAGATCGACATCGTCGCCGCCGAGCCCGCGCTCGGTGAGAATCGCGGCGATAGCTGCGGCCTCCTCGCCCTGCCCGCCGGCAGCGGCATCGACGACCATGCGCGCCAGCCGCGGCGGCAGCGGCAGCCGGCGTAACATGCGGCCTTGTTCGGTGATGCGGCCATCCGCATCGAGCGCCTGCAGATCGGTCAACAGGGTTCGCGCCTCGGCAAGCGCGGCTTTCGGCGGCGGATCGAGAAAGGCCAGCGACGCCGGATCGCTCACACCCCACTGCGCCAGATCGAGCAGCAGCGGCGACAGATCCGCGGCGAGGATTTCCGGCCGCGTAAAGGCTTCGAGCGAGCCGGTCTGCGGCTCGTCCCACAACCGGTAGCAGATGCCCGGCTCGGTGCGCCCGGCACGCCCGCGCCGTTGATCGGCAGCGGCGCGCGACACCCGCACGGTTTCAAGGCGCGTCAGCCCGACATCCGGCTCGTAGCGCGGCACCCGCGCAAGCCCGCTGTCGATCACGATCCGTACCCCCTCGATGGTCAGCGAGGTCTCGGCGATCGAGGTCGCCAGCACGATCTTGCGGCGGCCCTTCGGTGCCGGCGCAATGGCACGATCCTGATCGCGCGCATCGAGCGCACCGAACAAAGCAACGACATCGACAGCCGGATCGTCGAGACGCTCCTTCAACAGCATTTCGGTGCGACGGATCTCGCCCGCACCGGGCAGGAACACCAGCACCGAGCCGGGATCGGCGCGCAGCACCCGCAGCACCGCAGCGACGACCTGGCTCTCGATCCGCTGCTGCGGATCGCGGCCGAGATAGCGCGTCTCCACGGGAAAGGCGCGACCTTCACTCGTCACCACCGGCGCGTCGCCGCGTTGCTTGTCGGCCAGCAATGCCGCCACCCGCGCTCCGTCGAGCGTCGCCGACATCGCCAGCAACCGCAGATCCTCGCGCAGGCCCTGCTGCGCATCGCGCGCCAAAGCAAGGCCGAGATCGGCATCGAGCGAACGCTCGTGGAATTCGTCGAACAGCACCGCCGCGACGCCGGACAATTCCGGATCGTCGAGCACCAGCCGCGTGAAGATGCCTTCGGTGACCACTTCGATGCGCGTCGCCTTCGACACTTTCGAGCCGAAGCGCACGCGCAGACCCACGGTTTGCCCGACATCTTCGCCCAGCGTCGCCGCCATGCGCGCAGCCGCCGCGCGCGCGGCCAGCCGGCGCGGCTCCAGCACGAGGATCTTCTTATCCGCCGCCCAAGGCTCGTCGAGCAGAACCAGCGGCACGCGCGTCGTCTTGCCGGCGCCTGGCGGCGCCACCAGCACGGCGGCATTGGCGGCACGCAGCGCCGCAGTCAATTCGGGCAGTACCGTATCGATCGGGAGACTTGTCGGAAAATGCTGCATGCGGCTCAATACATGAGCCCTCTCCCCCGAGGGAGCGGGACGAAAAGCGGCACCTGCCGCGCGAACGGGTATCAGCCGCGCGGCCGCCCGACGCTCTCATAGACGAAACCGTAGCGCACCATCTCGTCGGCCCGATAAATGTTGCGCAGGTCGACCAGCACCGGCCGGGCCATCAAGGTCTTCAGCCGGTCGAAGTCGAGCGCCCGGAACTGCTCCCATTCGGTGACGATCACCAACGCCGCAGCGCCGGTGGCGCATTCATAGGCATCGCCGCAATAGGTGACGTCGACGATCTCCGCGCGCGCCTGCTGCATGCCGGCCGGATCGTAGACGCGCACCGCCGCGCCCATGTCCTGCAAGGCACGGATGATCGGGATCGACGGCGCCTCGCGCATGTCATCGGTATTCGGCTTGAAGGTCAGGCCGAGCACGGCAACGGTCGCACCGCGCACCTGCCCGCCGAGCGCCGCCGACACTTTGCGCGCCATGGCACGCTTGCGCGTATCATTGACGGCGGTGACCGCCTCCACGACGCGCAACGGCACGTCATGATCCTGACCGGTCTTGAGCAAGGCGAGCGTATCCTTCGGGAAACAGGACCCGCCATAACCGGGGCCTGCATGCAGGAATTTCGCCCCGATACGATTGTCGAGACCCATGCCGCGGGCGATCTCCTGCACATCGGCGCCGACCTTCTCGGCAAGATCGGCGATCTCGTTGATGAAGGTGATCTTGGTCGCCAGAAACGCATTGGCGGCATATTTGATCAGTTCGGCGGTGCGCCGCCCGGTGAACATCAGCGGCGCGCGGTTGAGATAGAGCGGCCGGTAGAGCTGCGTCATCACCTCTCTCGCGCGCGCGTCGTCCGTGCCGATAACGATGCGGTCGGGATGTTTGAAATCGCGGATCGCCGCACCCTCGCGCAGGAATTCCGGGTTCGAAACAACGGCGATATCGGCGTCGGGATGCGTATCGCGCGCGATGCGCTCGACTTCATCGCCGGTGCCGACAGGCACGGTGGATTTGGTGACGACGACGGTGAAACCGGTCGCTGCGACGGCAACGTCGCGCGCCGCCGCATAGACGAAGGACAGATCGGCGTGGCCGTCACCACGCCGCGACGGCGTACCGACCGCGATGAACACCGCATCGGCCTGCGCCACCGCCGGTTCGAGTTCGGTGGTGAAGGTCAGACGACCCGCCGCCACATTGGCGGCGATCAGTTCGGCAAGTCCGGGCTCGTAGATCGGCGTCTCACCGCGCCGCAGCGCCGCGATCCTGCTGGCATCCTTGTCGACGCAAACGACGTCGTGTCCGAAGTCAGCAAAACAGGCGCCGGAGACAAGCCCGACATATCCGGCGCCGATCATCGTCACCCGCATCGTCGCTATCGCCCCGTCAAACCGTTAGGGTTAACCGGCCGTCGCTGACGCCGGCGCGCTGTCTCATAGCAGAGGTCGCACCGGCTGGCGAGCACAGCCGTCAGGACCGATACCCCCGACTTTCGATGATCGCGTAAACGGGGCGGCAAGAAACGCACGGCTAAAAACACCGTCCTATGCAGGTCACCACACCAACCGCTACGACGCGCCAGCGGGTCGACTGGGTCGATTACGCCAAGGGATTCTGTATCATCTTCGTGGTGATGATGCATTCGACGCTCGGCGTCGAGCAGGCCGCCGGTCGCGAGGGCTGGATGCATTACCTCGTCGCCTTCGCCAAGCCGTTCCGGATGCCCGATTTCTTCATGATCTCGGGCCTGTTCCTCGCCGCCGTCATCGACCGGAGCTGGCGCACCTATCTCGACCGCAAAGTCGTGCATTTCGCCTATTTCTATGCGCTGTGGGTGACCATCCAGTTCGCCTTCAAGGCGCCGGGCCTCGTCGCCGCGAACGGCCTCCCCGCAACCGTGCTGATGTATCTGGAAAGCTATATCGAGCCATTCGGCACGCTGTGGTTCATCTATCTGTTGCCGATCTTCTTCGTCATCACCAAGCTCGCGCGCCGGACCAATCCGGCGGTGATCTGGGGTTTGGCCGCGGCGCTCGAAATCCTGCCGATCCATACCGGCTGGACGGTCATCGACGAATTCGCCAGCCGCTTCGTCTTCTTCTACAGCGGCTATATCTTCGCGCCTTACATCTTCCGGACCGCAAAACGCATTCAGGCAGCGCCGCTGGCCGGCGTCGCCGCGCTTGCGGCCTGGGCGGCCATCAACGGCTTCGCGGTCTTCGCCGGTTACGCCGACCTGCCGTTCGTATCGCTGGCGCTCGGCCTGATCGGCGCCGGCGCGGTGATCCATATCGCGGTGCTGCTCTCGCAGGTGCCGGCCTTCGCGCCGCTGCGCTATTGCGGCGAGCATTCGATCGTCATCTATCTGGCGTTCTTCCTGCCGATGGCGGCGAGCCGGGTGCTGCTGCTCAAGACCGGGCTGATCGCGGATATCGGAACCGTCTCGCTGCTGGTCACCGCCAGCGGCGTCATTGGTTCGCTGCTGCTCTATTGGGCACTACGCCCGACGCCGCTCGCCTTTCTCTACGAGCGGCCGCAGCGCTTCTGGCTGGAGTCCAAACCGGTCAAACCGGCACCCGCGCTGCAGCCGGCGGAATAAGGCCTGGCTCCGCCCGCATCCCCATCCTGCAAACGGCCGTTGATGGCGCCATCATCCAGTTGATTCAGCGCGCCGGGCAGCCCACATTCGGCCCATGCCGACAGCCGCAAAATCGAAAAAATCCGTCGCCTCCGCGACCCCGCCCTCCTTCGCGCGCCCCCTGAAAAAGGGCGATCACCTGTTTCTCGTCGACGGATCGGGCTACATCTTCCGCGCCTATCACGCGCTGCCGCCTCTGACCCGCAAGTCAGACGGTCTGCAGGTCAATGCTGTGCTCGGCTTCTGCAACATGCTGTGGAAATTGCTCAACGAGATGAAGCCGGAGGAGCGGCCGACGCATCTTGCCGTGGTTTTCGACAAATCCGAGAAGACCTTCCGCACGGAGATGTATCCCGACTACAAGGCGAACCGCTCGGCGCCGCCGGACGACCTGATTCCGCAATTCCCGCTGATCCGCGAGGCGGTGCACGCCTTCGAACTGCCCTGTCTCGAGCAGGCCGGCTTCGAGGCCGACGACCTGATCGCCACCTATGCGCGCATCGCCTGCGAGGCACAGGCAACGACGACCATCGTGTCCTCCGACAAGGACCTGATGCAGCTCGTCGGCGACAGCGTCGTCATGTACGACACGATGAAGGACAAGCGCATCGGGATCGCCGAGGTCATCGAGAAATTCGGCGTGACGCCTGACAAGGTCATCGAGGTTCAGGCGCTGATCGGCGATTCGACCGACAACGTGCCGGGCGTACCCGGCATCGGCGTGAAAACGGCGGCGCAACTGATCGGCGAATACGGCGACCTCGAAACGCTGCTGGCGCGCGCCGACGAGATCAAGCAGCAGAAGCGCCGGCAGACGCTGATCGACAATGCCGAGAAGGCGCGGCTCTCGAAGCAGCTCGTCACCCTCGACAGCAATGTCGCGCTCGATGTCGCGGCCGACGAACTCGCCGTGCATGAACCCGACTACAAGACCTTGATCGCTTTCCTCAAGGCGATGGAGTTCAACACGCTGACCCGACGCGTCGCCGAAAAAGGCGACATCGACATCAGCGCCGTGGCGGCCGATCCGCGCCTCGTGTCGCACGAAATCGCGATCACCAGTCCGCCGCCGACGCCGCTCGCGGACGACGAAGAAGAACCGGCCATGCCGGCCGCCGACGCGCCGGCGACCGGCAGATCGAACGGCAAACCGACGAACAACAGATCCTCTGAAGATGCGGTCTTTACGCCGATCGCGCTCGCGGCGAAGCGCGCCGCGATGCTGCAAAGCCAGACGATCGACCATACGAAATACGAAACCGTCAGCACGCTGGAACGGCTGGAGCGCTGGGTAGCGCGCGCCTACGAGACGGGCTTCGTCGCCGTCGACACCGAGACGACCAGTCTCGACCCGATGCAGGCGCATCTGTGCGGCTTCTCGCTGGCGGTGGCGCCGAACGAAGCCTGCTACGTGCCGACCGGCCATCGCGATGGCGGGGAAGGCGGCAGCGACAGCCTGTTCGCCGGCAAGCCGTGCGAGGGACAGATTCCCGAAGCCGAGGCACTCGCCGCAATCAAGCCGATGCTCGAAGACCAGGCGGTACTGAAGATCGGCCAGAACATCAAATATGACTGGCTGATCTTTGCGCGCCGCGGCATCGACATCAACACCTACGACGACACGATGCTGATGTCCTATGTGCTCGATGCCGGGCGCAGCGGCCACGGCATGGACGATATGGCGCTGCGCCATCTCGGCCATACGACGATCAAGTACAATGATGTCGCGGGCAAGGGGAAAGCGAAAGTCACCTTCGACTGCATCCCCATCGACAAGGCCACGCATTACGCGGCGGAAGACGCCGACGTCACGCTGCGACTATGGCAGGCGCTGAAGCCGCGGCTCGCGGCCGAACAGGTGACCACCGTCTATCAGACGCTGGAACGCGCAATGCCGCGGGTACTGGCACGTATGGAAGAGCGCGGAGTCGCCATCGACAAGCCGCTGCTGGCGAAGCTGTCGAACGATTTCGGCAAGACACAGATGGTGCTCGAGCAGGAGATCAATGCGCTCGCCGGCACGCAGCTCAATCCCGGCAGCCCGAAGCAACTCGGCGAAGTGCTGTTCGGACAGATGAAGCTGCCGGGCGGCACGAAAACCAAAACCGGACAATGGGCGACCGGCGCCAAGGCACTGGAAGACCTGGCCGAGCAGGGCCACAAGCTGCCGCAGATCATCCTCGACTGGCGGCAGGTATCGAAACTGCGCTCGACCTATACCGACGCGCTGCCGGCCTATGTCAACGCGCAAACCCAGCGCGTGCACACCAGCTACGCGCTCGCCGCCACCAGCACCGGCCGGCTGTCGTCGTCAGAGCCGAACCTGCAGAACATCCCGATCCGCACCGAGGAAGGCCGCAAGATCCGGCGCGCCTTTGTCGCCACGCCGGGCAACAAGCTGGTCTCCGCCGACTATTCGCAGATCGAACTGCGGCTGCTCGCCGAAGTGGCGGAGGTGCCGACGCTACGCGCCGCATTCCGCGACGGCATCGACATTCACGCAATGACGGCGTCGGAAATGTTCGGCGTGCCGGTGAAGGATATGCCGGCGGAGGTACGCCGCCGCGCCAAGGCGATCAATTTCGGCATCATCTACGGCATCTCCGCTTTCGGCCTCGCCAACCAACTCGGCATCGAACGCGAGGAAGCCGGCGCCTATATCAAGAAATATTTCGAGCGCTTCCCCGGCATCCGCGACTACATGGAGGAGACAAAAGCTTCCTGTCGCGAGCGCGGCTATGTGCTCACACTGTTCGGGCGCAAGTGCCACTATCCCGACATCAGGAATTCAAACGCCTCGATCCGCGCCTTCAACGAACGCGCCGCGATCAATGCGCGGTTGCAAGGCAGCGCCGCCGACATCATCCGCCGCGCCATGATCCGCATGGAGAGCGAACTGGCGCAGGCGAAACTCGAAGCGCAGATGCTGCTGCAGGTGCACGACGAACTGATCTTCGAGGTGCCGGACAGGCAGGTCGAGAAAACCCTGCCGGTCATCGTCAAGGTGATGGAAGCGGCGCCGCTGCCGGCGGTGAGCCTGTCCGTGCCGTTGCAGGTGGAGGCGCGCGCCGCCGACAACTGGGACGAGGCGCACTGATCAAGTCCGTGCCGCCCCTGGCGCAGCGCTAACGCACAGGATCGCCGTCACTGCTCCGGCTCTGCCAGCGCCGCGGCGATGCGCGCGCCCAGCACCATGTCGTCTTCGACCCCGAAGCTGCGGTGACGGATGCCACCGTCGCGCCCGATGATCACCGCGCTCGGCGTGCCCTGAAAACCGTAGGCACGCATCGTATGCGGCAGCGGATCGGATTCGCCCGGGCGATCGACGGCGATCGGAAAGCCCAGCTTGTATTCGTGGATGAACGCTTCCAGCGCCACCGGCGTCATCGCCTGGTGATGCTCGAACACCGTGTGCAGTCCGATCACCTGGAAGTCATTGCCGCTGAACACCCGATGCGCCTTCGCCGCCTGCGGCGTGCCGCGGGCAACGCAGCCCGGGCAAAGCATCTGGAACGCATGCAGCAGCACGACGCGGCCGCGCAGCGCTGCCAGCGTCAGCGGCTGCGCCGTGTTGAACCAGCGCTCGACCACCAGTTCCGGCGCCGTCTGATAGTTCGTCATCGCCTGTTATCTCTACGCCCTCGCCGCACGCGCCGCTACTTCTTCTCCATGATCCGGCCGGACAGATCGAGCTTGCCGGAGGCGATGTCCATCACCTCGGTGATGCACAGCAGGGGCGCCCTGCCGGCATCGTTGACCTTGAGCTTGGCCGTGACGGCATCGAAGCCCGCGCCGGCGCTTGCTTGCGGATTGCGCGTCGTGCCGTTGACGGTCAACGCATGGCCTTTCATCAGCGGCGTATAGCCGGGACTGTCGAGAGCCAGCGGCAGGCCGGGCGCACTCGCCGGCAATTCTTCGCCGGGGGAGATATCGCGCACCTTCATCCCGCCCGCTCCGCAGGCCGGATCCTTCGCCAACACCACCCAGTGGCTGTGCCAGGTCTTGCCGTCATTCGCCGGATCGCCGTCGCCATCCTCGTCGTAGAGTGGCGTATCGTCGAAATCCGGGTGCGAAGTGACGACCAGAGTCAGGATGCCGGACTTCTTCGCAAAGCCGGCGACCTCGGGGTCAAGCGTTGTCGGCCACGCATAAGCATAGACCGCAGCCCCCGGCAGCTTGCCGGTCGCGGCCGGCGTCTCCGCGCCCGCTGGCCCGGCGAGATGCATGTCGAAGGTCACGACACGGCCGTTCTGGCGGGCCGATGCCGACAGAATGTCGAAGCTCGGCGGTACCCCTGCCTTGCGGTCCGATTTGATGTCGTGGGCCGTGGCCATTCCGGAAAACAGGCCGCAGAGCGCAGCGGTCGTCAGCAAGCGGATCATCGTCAGCTCCCATACTGTATCGAGTCGATACTATATAAGACTGGACGATCTTGCAAGAAAAATATCGAGTCGATACTTTAGTGGTTCCGCTGAGAGAGCATCGCCGCCGCTCCCAGGGGCTGCGTCAGGGAGCAGGCCACCTCGGGGTCGCAAGAGACCGGAATGCGAGAGATCATGACGAGCCGCCACATGCCTGCCGCGTCCGCCACACCGGCGGCGACCCTCGCCGAGCTGATCGACCGGCTGGGGCGGCTGGTGCGGGCGGAAAGCCATGCCGGGGGACTGAATCCGGCCCAATGGGAGGCGCTCCGCTATCTGACCCGCTGCAACCGCTTCTCCAACACGCCGGGCGCGGTGGCGCAGTATCTCAACGCCACCAAGGGTACCGTCTCGCAGACCCTGAACGCGCTGGAACGCAAGAATCTGCTGGTGCGCAAGCCCGATCCGGCCTCCAAACGCGTCGTTCGGCTGGCGCTGACCGCCGAGGGGCAGGCCCTTGCCCGGCACGACCCGGCAGCCGAACTGAAACGTGCCGCGGCGGCACTGCCGGCACCGCAGCAGGACGCGACCGCGGGCGGCCTCGCCGCCATCCTCGGGCACCTGCAGCAAAGCCGCGGCGGCAGGCCGTTTGGCGTCTGCCGCACCTGCCGTCATTTCCGCGGCACCGCGCCGGATGGCGCACCACACTGGTGCGCGCTGCTGCACGAGCCGCTGGACGAGCCGGACAGCCTGGCGATCTGCGTCGAGCATCAGCCGGCCGCCTGAACTCTTGCCGCGACATGTCGCCCGCGCCTCCG
>DATMEV010000109.1:0-15242 GCA_035556795.1 Pseudolabrys sp.
CCCGGCGTGCCGGTGCTGGAACTGCCGGCATGGGACTGTCTGCCCTACGACCGCGTCTCGCCCGGCGCTGATGCCGCGGCACGAAGGCTCGACGCGATGGCCGCCATGGCAGCGCTGCGCAAGACGCCGCATCCCGCCTTCGTGCTGACGACGACCAATGCGCTGTTGCAGCGCATGTCGCCGGTCGCGGCGATCGAAGCGCAGGTATTTTCGGCGAAACCCGGCAACCAAGTGGACATGAACGCGCTGATCGCACGGCTGGAAAACAGCGGCTTCGAGCGCGTCGCGACCGTGCGCGAGGTTGGCGAATATGCGGTGCGCGGCGGCATTCTCGACCTTTTCGCGCCCGGCAGCGAGGAAGCGCTGCGGCTCGATTTCTTCGGCGATACGCTGGAATCCATCCGTGCCTTCGACGTGGCGAGCCAGCGCACCACCGGCCAGCGCACCGCGCTGGTGCTCAATGTGATGAGCGAGATCGCGCTGACGCCCGACGCGATCAGCCGCTTCCGCCGTGCCTATATCGAGATGTTCGGCGCACCCTCCCGCGACGACGCGCTCTATGCAGCGATCAGCGAGGGACGGCGTTTCGCCGGCATGGAGCACTGGCTGCCGCTGTTCCACGAGCGGCTGGAGACGATCTTCGACTATCTGCCCGACGTGCCGGTGGTCTATGACAATCTGGCACGCGAGGCGCTGGCCGAACGCCACACGCTGATCCGCGACTATTACGAGGCGCGGCGCGACCAGTCGTCGGGCAAGGGAATGGGCGAGGCGGTGCCGTACAAGCCGGTGCCGCCGGAGCAGATGTATGTCGCGCCGGACGAGCTCGATCGCCTTGCGGCCGATCGCCTGTCGGTGGATTTCACCGCCTTCGACACGCCCGGGAGCAGCGCGCGCGCCGTCTTCCATGCCAATTCTCATGCGGGCCGCTCCTTCGCGGAGGAACGCGCCGACCCGAAGGTGAACGTGTTCGGTGTGACGGTGGACCACATCGCGGCGTTGCGCGTATCCGGCCGGCGGGTGATGGTGGCTGCGTGGAGCGATGGCTCGCTCGACCGGCTGGGCCAGATTCTTGCCGAGCACGGGCTTGGCGGGACGGCCACGGTCGACAGTCTCGCCGCGCTCGAAAAGCTGCCGGCGCAACAGGTCGGCTTCTCCGTGCTGCCGCTGGAGACGGGCTTCGAGGCCGGCGACCTCTCCGTCATCGCCGAGCAGGACGTGCTGGGCGACCGGCTGGTGCGCCGGCGCCGCAAGCGGGCCGCCAATTTCATTTCCGAAGTGACGGGCCTCGCGGCCGGCGACATCGTCGTCCACGCCGACCACGGCATCGGCCGTTTTATCGGCCTGCGCACCATCGAGGCGGCCGGCGCGCCGCATGACTGCCTCGAAATCCACTATGCCGGCGAGGACAGGCTATTCCTGCCGGTCGAGAACATCGAGCTTTTGTCGCGCTACGGCTCTGACGCGGCGGAAGCGACGCTGGACAAGCTCGGCGGCGGCGCATGGCAGGCGCGCAAGGCAAAGCTGAAGCGCCGCCTGCTGGAGATCGCCGGCCAACTCATCCGGCTCGCGGCAGAGCGCCAGATGCAATCTGCGCCAATCATCCTGCCGCCCGAAGGGCTTTATGGCGAGTTCGCCGCGCGCTTCCCCTATGACGAGACCGACGACCAGCAAAACGCCATCGACGCGGTGGTGGAGGATCTTGCGGCCGGCCGGCCGATGGACCGGCTCATCTGCGGCGATGTCGGCTTCGGCAAGACGGAAGTCGCCCTGCGCGCCGCCTTCCTGGCCGCGATGGATGGCATGCAGGTGGCGGTGGTGGTGCCGACCACACTGCTTGCGCGCCAGCACTTCAAGACCTTCGCGCAGCGCTTCGCCGGCCTGCCGGTGGCAGTGCGCCAGGCCTCGCGCATGGTGCCGGCAAAGGAACTGGCCGAGACGAAGAAGGGCCTGGCGGAGGGCACGGTCGATATCGTCGTCGGCACCCATGCGCTGCTCGGCAGTGGCGTGACCTTCAAGAATCTCGGCATGCTCATCATCGATGAGGAGCAGCATTTCGGCGTCAAGCACAAGGAGCGGTTGAAGGAGCTCAAGAGCGACGTGCATGTGCTGACCCTGTCGGCCACGCCCATCCCGCGCACCTTGCAAATGGCGCTGACGGGCGTGCGCGAACTGTCGCTGATCGCCACGCCGCCGGTGGACCGGCTTGCGGTGCGCACCTTCATCTCGCCCTTCGACCCACTGGTGATCCGCGAGACGCTGCTGCGCGAGAGGTACCGCGGCGGGCAAAGTTTCTATGTCGTGCCGCGCATCTCCGACCTTTCGGAGGTGAAGGACTTCCTGTCCGGACAGGTGCCGGAGCTCAAGGTCGCTACCGCGCATGGCCAGATGCCGGCCGGCGAGCTCGACGACATCATGAACGCCTTCTATGACGGCCAATACGACGTGCTGCTTTCGACGACCATCGTTGAATCCGGCCTCGACATCCCCACCGCCAATACGATGATCATCCACCGCGCCGACATGTTCGGGCTGGCGCAGCTCTACCAGTTGCGCGGCCGCGTCGGCCGCTCCAAGCAGCGCGCCTATGCGCTGTTTACGCTGCCGGCCAACCGCTCGCTGACGCAGACGGCCGAGCGGCGGCTGAAGGTGATGCAGTCGCTCGACACGCTGGGCGCCGGCTTCCAGCTTGCCTCGCATGACCTCGATATCCGTGGCGCCGGCAACCTGCTCGGCGACGAACAGTCCGGTCACATCAAGGAAGTCGGCTTCGAGCTCTATCAGCAGATGCTGGAAGAGGCAGTGATGAGCCTCAAGTCGGGTCTGACCGACGTCGTCGAAGACAAGTGGGCGCCGCAGATCACCATCGGCACGCCGGTGCTGATCCCCGAAGATTATGTCGCCGATCTGTCGGTACGGTTGTCGCTCTACCGGCGGCTGGCGGAGATCGAGGACGAACGCGAGATCGACGGCTTCGCCGCCGAAATGGCGGACCGCTTCGGATCGCTGCCCGACGAGGTCAAGCATCTGTTCGCGCTTGTCGCCATCAAGTCGCTGGCGCGACGCGCCAATGTCGCCAAGATCGACGCGGGGCCGAAGGGGGCGGTGATCTCGTTCCGCAACGACGAATTCGCCGATCCGGCGCAACTGATTGCCTTCATCGGCAAGCGCGGACGCGACGCCAAGGTGCGCCCGGACATGAAGGTCGTCTTCCTCGACGACTGGGCGAAGGCGGAAGACCGGCTGAAGGGCACCACGTCGATTCTGCGTAGCCTCGCCGCGATCGCCGACAAGACGAAGAAGCAGGCGGCGTAGGGCTTTCCAGGTTTTGATAGGACACTGCGAGCTGTGTCATTGCCGGGCTTGACCCGGTAATTCGTCTCTTTTCAAGAGAGGATGGATGCCCGGATCAAGTCCGGGAATGACGGCTGTGGCTTTCGCCGGCAATGGCGAGCGGCGATGATGCCGGGGCTTTACGCGCTCGCCTGCGTCTGCTCGTCCGATATCTGACGGATCGCCTGCGCCAGTGCCGCCGGTTCCTGCGCGCCGGAGATGCCGTATTTGCCGGCAAGGATGAAGAACGGCACGCCCTGGATGCCGGCATCCTTCGCCTGTTGCACCTCGCGCTCGATCTCCGCTTCGTCCTTGTCGGTGGCGAGCGCCGCGCGCACCTCCTCTGCGTTCAGTCCGACTTCGGACGCGGCCTTCACCAGCACCTCGCGGTCGGTGAGGTCGGCGCCTTCGGTGAAATAGAGTTCCATCAGGCGCTGCTTCATCTGCGGGGCGCCGCCGATGGCGTCTGCCCAGCGGATCAGGCGATGGGCGTCAATGGTGTTCGGCTGACGGTTGATCCTGTCGCTGGCATAGACGAGACCCTCCGCCGCGGCGACAGCCGCCACCCGCCCGGCAATGCCATGATAGCGCTCCGGCGATCCGAACTTCGTCGTCAGATACTCATCGCGTGCGACGCCTTCGCGAGGAATCCAGTCGTTGAGATAATACGGCCGGAAATGCACCTCGACGGGAATGTCGGGAATGAGCGCAACGGCTTTCTCCAGTCGCTTCTTGCCGATGAAACACCATGGGCAGACGACATCGGACACGACATCGATACGAACGGGAGCCTTGCTCATCGGGGGTACCTGTTGCTGGCGATGACAGGAAAGCTATGCCTGTGTCGGCGGCGCCGCAACCATCCCTCAGGTAATGACCCGGCGGGGAATGAAGGCGCCCGCCATCAGCGGGTTGACGGACGTCAGCGCATCGATCATCGCCGCCGGGTGCGCGGCCGTTCCAACAAGCCGCGATCCGGTCAGGCCATGCGGGAGCACGGCGATGGTTGCATAGGGATCGACCGTCGACACCTGCCGCTCGATATCGGCCGTGCGCAGCACATAGCCACCGATGCGCGCAAGACCCGGACGCTGATCGAGCGGGAGCGTGGTCGCTCCGTCGCCGGGACGCAGCGGCAGTCCGGTATCGAGAAAGCCGTCGCCGTCGCATGCGAAGACGGCCGCGGCGCCCGATGGAAACGGCGCGGTCGGCACCATCGCGCCGCGCAGTGCCAGCATATCGTCTCGCGTGCGGGCGACTGTGAGCGTCGGGCGCTCGTCGGCGTCGGTCATGGTCAGCGCCGCCGGATCGGGAATACCGTCGGCGTCACGCGGCGAGGCCGACACGGCGAATTCTCCGAGCGCCAGAATGTCGATCAGGCGCGGCGCGCCGTCTTGCGCCCAGCGCGGCGCACTGCGCCATTGCGATGTCGAGCGCCACAGCGCGGCGATGCGACGAATACCCTCATCGCGAGACAGCGTGCGCGCATCGGCTAGTGCCGGTACGACGGGGCCGGGAAGCACCAGTGTCGCGCAGCGGTGCTCGCGGCATTGCGCAGCGAACACGTCGGCCTCGAAGGGATGATGCAGGATCAGCGCGCCGCCGTTGAACAGCCAGTTCACCATGCCGAGCACGATGCCGGCAAAGGATGATAGCGGGGTCGTCGACAGGATTGCGGCATCCTTGTCGATCATCCCGGCGGCGGCGAGGGCGGGCGTCGCTGCCAGGATCTGCAGATGATTGCGGGCAAGCGGCACCGCCCCCGCCGGCGTCGTCTCGAAAGTCACCAGCGCGACATGCGCAGCGGCGTGCTCGCGACGGAAAGCGGCGGCTCCGGGCGACGCAGCCGCGAACACGGCATCGAAGGGCACGACACCGTCGCTGTCGGCCATGCCGAAAGCCCCGACATGGCGGATCGCGAAACAGGCCGCCGCCGCCTGCATCACGATCGCGAGATGATCCGTCTCGCCGATACGCGAAGCCGTGATGAGCGCGCTGACGCCGCTCCGCTGCGCGGCTGTGGCAATCTCCTCGGCACGCCAGAGCATCGGCAGCGGCGCGGCGATCATGCCGGCGCGCCAGATGCCGAGCAGCATCAGCACGCTCTCGACCGTGTTCGGAAGCTGTGTCGCGACGACGGCATCGGTCGGCAGGCCGAGACCGCGCAATTGCGCGGCGATGGCGGCGACGGCGCTGTCTGCCTCAGCCCAGGTCAGGCGGCGTGGCGGTGTGCCCGTGATCGCCAGCCGGTTGGGCGGGTCGCAGAGTGCAAGCGCATTCGGGCGTTGCGATGCCGCGCGGCGGAATAGATCGTCGAGGGTTGGAAACGTGGCGAGGCCCTGGAGCGATGTCGCATTGGCATCGAGGATCATGGCGTGCGCCACCAGGTTTCCGGCAGATAGCCGAACAGCGACGTCTCCGCCGGATGGCTGATCGTCGTCCAGCGCGCCACCCACTGCTGCGGCAGGTGAAACAGCGGCACGACGTAGAAGCCGGACATCAGCACCCGGTCGAGCGCGCGCACCGCTGCTTCGAAATCCGGCCGTTCGCGCGCTGCCAGCAGGGCGGCAATCATGGCATCGGCCGCCTTCGATTTGACACCCATGTAATTGCGGGTGCCGTCGGCACCGGCTGCGGCCGAGCCCCAGTAAAACGCCTGCTCGTTACCCGGCGACAGCGACTGGTCCCAGCGATATTCCAGCATGTCGAAATCATAGGTCAGCTTCCGACGGTCGAACTGCACAGCGTCGACCGTACGCAGCCGCGCGTCGATACCGGCGCGCTTGAGATCGCGGATGAAGGCGAGTGCCAGACGCTCCTGATCGCGGGTGGTCACCAGGATTTCAAACGACAGCGGCGCGCCGGTGCGGCGATGGCGCAGTTCCGTGCCTTTCAACTCGTAGCCGGCCTGCGACAGCAGTTTCAGCGCGCGCTTGAGCGTCGCACGGTCGCGGCCGGAGCCGTCGGTGACCGGGGGCTGCCATGTACCGTCCATGATGTCGGGCCGCACCGCTGCCGGATAAGGTGCCAGCAAGGCGCGCTCGCGCGCATCGGCCGGTTTGCCACGCGCCGACAGCATCGACCCCTCGAAATAGCTGGCAGTGCGTCTGTACTGATCGAAGAAGAAATTGTGATTGACCCATTTGAAGTCGAACAGGGTCAGGATCGCCTCGCGCACGCGGATATCGGCGAATACCGGCCGGCGGGTGTTGAAGACCAGGCCAGACATGCCCTTCGGCAGGCCGGTCGGGAAACTTTCCTTGACCACCCGGCCGTCACGCAATGCCGGGAAGTCGTAGGCGGATTCCCAGCGCGTCGGATCAAGCTCGGAACGGACGTCGTAAAGCCCTTTCTTGAAAGCCTCGAAATGCGTGTTGCCGTCGCGGTAATAGTCGAAGCGCACTTCGTCGAAATTCCAGAGCCCCCGATTGATCGGCAGGTCGCGACCCCAATAATCGGGATTGCGCTTGAGGGTGACGCTCCGCCCCGGCTTGACGTCGTCGACGGTATAGGGGCCGCTGGCGACCGGCGGCGCGAAGCTCGTATCCTCGAATGTATCGGGGTTGGTCGCGTGTTTTGCCAGGATCGGCATCAGACCGAGGATCAGCGGCAATTCGCGGTCATCGGCGCCTTCGAGATCGAAGCGGATGCTGCGCTCGCCGACTTTCTCCGCTTTCACCACCTTCGTGTAATAGGTGCGGAAATTCGGGCGCCCCTTATCGCGCAGGATCTGCCACGAAAAGATCACGTCCTCCGCCGTCACCGGCTTCCCGTCGGAAAAGCGTGCGCGCGGATCGAGGGTGAAGGTGACGAAACTGCGCGCGGCATCGGTCTCCACCGTTTCGGCGAGGAGGGCATAGAGCGTAAACGGCTCGTCGTAGCCGCGTGCCAGCAGGCTCTCGAACACGTAGCCACGCAGGTTCTGGGCCGCCAATCCGCGAACGACGAACGGGTTGAGGCTGTCGAAGGTGCCGAGCACACCCTGCACCAGTCGTCCGCCCTTCGGCGCGTCAGGATTGGCATAGCGCAGCCGCTCGTAGCCGCCCGGCCACGCCGGCTCCCCGTGCATCGCGATGGCATGGCTGGCAAGGACGTCATGCGGCTGCGCCGACTGCGTTGCAGCGGTCGCAGGTGGCACGCTGCAGAGTCCGAGCGTTACGCCGAGCAGTGCGCTTTGCAGCGTCTCGGCGAGACGGTTCCGCCCGGCGCGGCCGATGGTCATGAAGCGCGTCACGGTCGCTGCGATTCGTCCTGTTTCTCGGTGATTTTACCATAGGGTTGCGGTTAAATCGGGAGCAGGCGGCACGGGGCGGCAAGCGAATGCAGCCCGCGGTGAACCGGCGCGTTTCGCGCTTTATCGGGCGGCCATTATCCGCTATCAGCAGCACGCAGCGTCACGCTGCCGCCGTATTTGAATCCGATGGACCTGCACGGACCGTTATTCGTGCCGGCTGTCGGCCGTCAGGGGGCGGCAAGACACAAGGGGATAGTTCGCATGGTTTATCGCTTCGCATCGGCCCGTCCGATGGGCTGGACGTTGGCTGCCGCGGCGGCGTTCGCCTTCCTCGCCGCTCCTGCGGCGCTGGCGCAGCAGCAGCAGCCTGCGGCGAAGCCGGCGCCCCCCAAGGCCGCGCCGAAACCGGCGCAGAAGCCCGCAGGCGCCCCCCAGCCGCAGCAGCAGGCCGCCACTCAGCCGGAACAGCCGCAGCTCATGTATTCGCCGTGGATGAAGGTCTGCGGCAAGGGTCCCGACGGCACTGGCAAGCAGGTCTGCGTCGTTGCCAAGGACGGCCGTATCGAGAACGGTATGCCGGTTGTCGCGGTGGCGCTGATCGAGCCTGAAGGCGCGCCGCAAAAGATCCTTCGCGTGACGGTGCCGCCCGGCATGCATCTCCAGCACGGCACCCGCGTCATCGTCGATCAGGGCCAGCCGCTCACCGCGCCCTTTGTCACCTGTGTGCCCAACGGCTGCATGTCGGACTACGAGGCGACCGCTGATCTCATCAACCGGATGAAGAAGGGGCAGTCGATCACCGTCCAGGCGATCAACATGAACGGCGCGCCGCTCAGCCTGCCGCTGCCGCTCGTCGATTTTGCCAAGGCCTATGACGGGCCCGCGACCGATGAGAAGGTGTTCGCAGAGCAGCAGAAGAAGCTGCAGGAAGAACTGCAGAAAAAGGCGGAAGAGGCCCGCAAGAAGATCGAGGGCCAGCAGCCGGCGGCGCCCGCCGCGCCGAAGCAATAGTACGCCGCAGCGAGCGGTCTTAGACGACAGAAAAAGCGCGGCTTCGGCCGCGCTTTTTTATTGCCGGGATGCCAGGGGAGACAGAGGCGGGCGCGCCTAGTTCAACGGACCGCGTCGCTGGCGGTAGCCGCCGTTGCCATCCTTCTCGAATTCCTCCGCCACCTGAGGGTGGCGGATCGGCTCGCCGGAGGTGTCGGCGAGCAGATTCTGCTCCGACACGTAGGCGATGTATTCGGTCTGCTCGTTTTCGGCGAACAGATGGTAGAAGGGCTGGTCCCTGTCGGGCCGGATGTCTTCCGGGATCGCTTCCCACCATTCTTCGGTGTTGGAGAAGGTTGGATCGATATCAAAGACGACGCCCCGGAACGGATAGATCCGGTGCCGGACAATCTGGCCTATTCCAAATTTCGCAGTACGGGTCTTGTTCATGGTCGTTTCGGCATGAGAACGACCGCCCCTTAGCTCAGGAATTGCACCACGGCTAGTGCCCCGTATCCGAAGATTGCTGCTATTTGCCGCGGGTTCCGTGCCCAGCCCGGGAATCGAACCGCTAATCGCCAATCGCATAGCGGCGTGCGGCATCGGGTTCCTTCGCCGCCACGAGGCGCGCGAGATCGACCAGTACCTTGGCCTGTTTCCAGGTTGCATCGTCCTGCATCTTGCCGTCGATCATCACCGCGCCGGCGCCGTCGGGCATCGCCGCCAGGATTTTCTGGGCGAAAGCCACCTCCGCCGGATCGGGCGCAAAGACCCGTCTGGCGATATCGATCTGCGAGGGATGGAGCGACCAGGCGCCGACGCAGCCCATCAGGAAGGCATTGCGGAACTGCGCCTCGCATCCCGCGGCATCGGAGAAGTCTCCGAACGGTCCGTAAAACGGTTTGATGCCGGCGGCGGCGCAGGCGTCGACCATCTTGGCGATGGTGTAGTGCCACAAGTCCTGCTGGATGCGCGGCCGTTCGCCGCTGCCGGTATCGTCCGCCAGCACCGCATAATCCGGATGGCCGCCGCCGACGCGCGTCGTCTTCATCGCCCGCGAGGCGGCAAGGTCGGCCGGACCCAACGACATGCCGTGCATGCGGGGGGAGGCGACCGCGATCGCCTCGACATTGTTGACGCCTTGCGCAGTCTCCAGGATCGCGTGGATCAGGATCGGCTTGCGAATGCCGTGCCGCGCTTCGAGCTGTGCCAGCAACTGGTCGAGATAGTGGATGTCCCACGGCCCGTCGACCTTCGGCAGCATGATGACATCGAGCTTGTTGCCGGCGGCGGCGACGATCTGCGTTACATCGTCGAGCGCCCACGGCGAATTCAGTGCATTGATCCGGGTCCACAGGCCGGTATCGCCATAATCGAGTGCCGCCATTTCGATGAAACCGCGCCGCGCCGCTTCCTTGGCGTCGGCGGGGATCGCATCTTCCAGATTGCCGAGCACGATGTCGACCTGCCTGACGAGGTCCGGCACCTTGGCGCGCAGCTTGTCGAGATGCGGCGGCACGAAATGGATCATCCGTTCGAGCCGCACCGGCAGTTCGCGCCAGGGGGCGGGCGCACCGGCAGCCAATGGTTTGTAGAAGTCGCGCGGGAGTTTCATGTCTCGTCCTGCTTCTGGAAAAGGCGGGGCCGATCCTTCCAAAAATCCGGGCTGCCGTTTAGAGGAAAGCAGTCGCTGCGCCAAGGTCGACCTATGGCCGACCTTCAGGGCGCCCCCGTCGAGGATCGCACCGTGATCGACGTCGTCAACCTGGCGCTCCCCTATTTCGGGCTGATTTTCATCGGATTCGTCTGCGGCAAGGTGAAGAAAATCCCGCATTCGGCGCTGGCGTGGATGGATTTCTTCATCCTCTATGTGTCGCTGCCGGCGCTGTTCTACCGTATTCTGGCGAAGACCCCGGTCGAGCAACTCGCGCAATTGTCATTCGTCGCTGGCACGACACTGGCGACGGCGCTGGCCTTCGCCATGGCGTTCGGCATCGGGCTTCTGTTCCGCCCGTCCCATATCCGCGAGGCGACGATTGCGGCGCTCGCCGGCGGCTACGGCAATATCGGCTATATGGGTCCTGGGCTGGCGCTGGCGACGCTGGGGCCGGCGGCGGCCGTGCCGGTGGCGCTGATCTTCTGCTTCGACAGCATTTTCCTGTTCTCGGCGGTACCTCTGCTGATGGCGCTGGCCGCGCGCAGCGAGCGCGGTACGCTCGCCATCGTTTTCGACGTGCTGCGCCGGATCGTTCTGCATCCGCTGCTCATTGCTTCAGCGCTTGGCGTATTATCGGCAACGCTGCGCTTTCAGCCGCCGGTGGCGCTCGACCGGCTGCTGGAGTTTCTGCAGGTCGCGGCGGCGCCGACGGCGCTGTTCACGCTCGGCGTCACGGTGGCGCTGCGGCCGCTCGAGCGCGTACCGACCGAGATCCCGCTGCTTGCCGTCGTCAAACTGGTGTTGCACCCGATCATGGTGCTGGTGCTGCTGTCGCTGTTCGGCCGCTTCGATCCGCTGTGGATTTACACCGCCGTATTGATGGCGGCGCTGCCGCCGGCACTGAATGTCTATGTGTTTGCGCGGCAATACGACGTCTGGCTGGAGGAGGCATCGAGCGCGGTGCTGTTCGGCACTGCAGTGTCGGTCGTCACCCTGACCGCAGTGATGTGGCTCGTCAAAATGCAGGCGCTGCCATTGCGGCTGTTCGGGCCTTAGAGACGCCTCCAGCGACGGACATGATTCAAGGGGAATTGAATCTGACCTCAAAGCAACGACCGTTCAAAGCGACGGCAACGGCTCGCCGCGCATCAGTTGCGGCAGGTCGCCGGCCGGTGCAACGCCCTCGCGCATCACCGCGCGCCGCAGCGGGCCGATGCGGTCGAGAAGATAAAGTCCGAACCCTCGCGCGCTCTGCACCGGCAGGAAATCGGTCAGCAGCGAACGGTTGAGCAGATCGACGGCGAGCGCCCGACGCCCCACATCCTGCCGCCGCGCCGCATCATAGCGGGCAAGCACGTCGGGCGCGCCGGGATCGTCGTCAAGACGCAGGGCGTCGCAGGCAATCTCGGCAATCGCTGCAGCGTCGCGCAAGCCGAGATTGAGGCCCTGTGCGCCGATCGGCGGGATTACATGACCGGCCTCACCAACCAGCGCGATGCGACGGTCGGCGAACCGCTCGGCAATCGACGACGACAACGGAAAGAGGCCACGGCTTCCTTCCAGCGAGACCTTTCCAAGAATCGAATGGGCACGCCGCTCGATCTCCAGCGCCAGCGCCGCTTCGTCGAGCGCGCGGACGGCCTCGACCGCACGAGGGTGCATCACCCAGACGAGACTCGACCGCCGGCCCGGCAGGGGTACCAGCGTGAACGGGCCTTCGGTGGTGTGAAATTCGGTCGACGTATTGTCGTGCGGGCGGCTGTGGGCGAAGGCCAACGTCAGCGCCGACTGCGGGTAGCGTTGCTCGCGCATCTCGATGCCGGCGGTGGCGCGGCAGAGGGAGCGCCTTCCATCGGCGGCGATAACAAGCTGCGCGTTCAGGGTGCGCCCATCCGCCACTGTCACGGCGACGCCTCCAGCGGTAGGCGCCAGCGCCGTCACGCTGCCGTCGATTTGCGTGAGGCTCGGCAGGGTGCCGGCGCACGCCTGCAACGCCGCGACGAGATGGCGGTTCTCGATATTGTATCCGAAGGCGTCGAGACCGATCTCGGCAGATTCAAACCGTGTCTCCGGTCCCCGGACCAGCCGACCTGTATCGTCGACGATGCGCATCACAGACAACGCCGCGGCATGGTCGCGGCAGCGGTCCCAGACGCCAAGCACGCCAAGCGCCGCAACCGAGCTTGCGACCAGCGCGGTCGTCCGATTGTCTGGCTGTCCACGTTGCGCGACGAGCGTCACCGGGACATTGGTGGACGCGATGGCGATGGCGGCCATCAGCCCGGCCGGCCCGCCGCCGACAATCACGATGCGCGTTCGATCCGTCATTCCCATCCTGTCCATCAGCCATCGGCCGGATGTCTGGCTAGCATGGCGGCGAGACGACGCAAACCGGCCGGCAATTCCGCCGCGGCGATGATAGGGTGTCAGCTGTAAATGCGAGAGGCCGAGGATCGGATGCCGATTGACTGCGACAGGCGACTGCAAGATGGGTAACGCGCTGGCGTTCGGCGTGCACATCCTGACCGCCGCCGGCGCGGGGCTGGCGTTTCTGGCGCTGATCTTCGCGACGCTCGGCGCCTGGGGCGCGATGTTTGTGACGCTCGGCATTGCGCTGCTCGTTGACGGCATCGATGGCCCGCTGGCGCGTCGCCTGCGGGTCTCCGAGCGCCTGCCGCGCTGGTCCGGGGACGTGCTCGATCTCGTCGTCGACTTCCTGACCTATGTGTTCGTTCCCGCTTATGCGATCGCCTTCGGCGGGTTGATGCCAATCGCGCTGGCTGTGCCGTGCTGCCTGCTGATCGCCGTCACCGGCGCGCTCTATTTCGCCGACCGCAACATGAAGATGTCGGGCAATTATTTCCGCGGCTTTCCCGCGGTGTGGAATCTGGTGGCGTTCTATCTGTTCGTTCTGACGCCACCTCCACTCGTCACCGCAGCAGCCATCGTCGTGCTGGCCGGACTGACCTTTGCACCGATTCCGTTCCTGCATCCGCTGCGGGTGAGACGCTGGCGCTGGCTGACGGTCGCTGCAATGGTGCTGTGGGGCGTACTGGCGATCGTTACCGTCTGGCGCGGGTTCATGCCGGGGCCGTGGGTTGTCGCGGCGCTGTGTCTGCTTGCTGCCTATTTCGTCCTTGGCGGGCTGTTGCGACCTTCGTCCGGCAGCCGGCGATAATGGGCACGCCGGTGTCGACGTCGCTTGTCGCTCCTCCGCCGCCTGCCTATGATCCCTCGCCGAATTCGGCTGACGAGATGAGGAGTAGACGATGGTTGCGGCGGTACGCGTTCACAAGCATGGCGGTCCGGAAGCGCTGACATTCGAGGAAATCGAGGTGCCGGCGCCGGGGCAGGGACAGATCAAGATCCGCCAGCACGCCAGCGGGGTCAACTTCATCGACACCTATTTCCGCATGGGCATGTATCCATCCCCGGTAGGTATGCCGTTCGTCGCCGGCAACGAGGGCGCCGGCGAGGTGATCGCCGTCGGCCCCGACGTCACCGATTTCAAGGTCGGAGATCGCGTCGCCTATGTGTTCAGCCTCGGCGGATACGCGGGCGAGCGGCTGCTGCCTGCCGAGCGGGCGGTGAAGCTGCCGGATGCCATCAGCTATGAGCAGGCAGCCGGCATGATGCTCAAGGGCATGACCGTGCAGTATCTGCTCAACCGCACTTTCAAGGTCGGCAAGGGCAGCATCGTGCTCATTCACGCGGCCGCGGGCGGCGTCGGCACGATCGCCTGCCAATGGGCCAACCATCTTGGCGCTACCGTCATCGGCACCGTCGGTTCGCAGGCGAAGGCCGACGTTGCCAAACGCAACGGCGCCCATCACACGATCCTTTATCGCGACGAGGATTTCGTGGCACGGGTCAAGGAGATCACCAGCGGCAAGCTGTGTGACGTCGTCTACGACGGCATCGGCAAGGACACTTTTCCGGCCTCGCTCGACTGCCTCCATCCGCTTGGCATGTTCGCGAGCTTCGGCAGCGCCTCCGGCCAGATCGATGCCTTCAACATCAATATCCTGCAGACGAAGGGATCCCTGTTCGCGACGCGGCCGACGCTCAACCACTATATTGCCCGCCGCGAAGACCTGCTGACGACGGCACAGGACCTGTTCGACAAAGTCGGCTCCGGCGCGGTCAAGATTCCGGTCAACCAGAAATATCCGCTGAAGGACGCAGCCAAGGCACACCGCGAGCTGGAAGGCCGCGGCACCACCGGCTCGACGATCCTGATTCCGTAACGGCGACGATCAGCGCACGACGAGCGCTGCAAGATCGGCAAAGGCCGGATGTGGATCGTCCGGCCGCTGCAAACGCGGAATGGCGATCACATCGGTACCTCGGGTACCTCGCCCGAACCGGCGCAATGTGTCGACAGTGTCGGCGAGCGCAACCGTGCTGCCAACGCTGTCGCAGACGACGATAGCCCGCACGTCAAGGCGTGCCGCGTCGAGCACGGCGAGCGCGGTGAGGGTATGGCTGATGGTGCCGAGATAGCTGCCGGTAACCAGCAACACCGGCAGGCCGAGCGCCGTCATCCAGTCGAGCACCGTGCGCGTCTCGTCGAGCGGAACCATGATGCCGCCGACGCCTTCGATCAGCAGCGTGCCGGCTGTCCGGGCGACCGCCTCGTTCGAATGGGCGATCATCTTGTCGACATCGAGACGGCGGCCTTCGCGGGCGGCGGCAAGGTCGGGCGCCAGCGGCGCGCGGTAGCGCCATGGCGCGATGCGGTCGAGTTCGACTTCATTCACGGGGCGGCCAAGCGCGCGCAGCAGCACGCCGGCATCGCTGTCAGCAGCCGTTGCCGGATCGAAGCCGCTCATCACCGGCTTGCGCGCATCGACGGGCAGGCCCTGCGCCCGCAGATGTCGGATGAGGCCGGCGGTGACGAAGGTCTTGCCGATATCGGTGCCTGTCGCGGTGACAAAGAAGGCCGGCATGTGCGCTACGCTTTCGCTTGCGGCAGGATGCGCGCGCGTACGATGGCGGCGAGCCGCTCGATATCGACTGGCGAGTGCT
>DATMEV010000110.1:0-2874 GCA_035556795.1 Pseudolabrys sp.
TCTCGCGGAACGAATGTCTTTGGTGCGCTAATCCAGCGCGTCACCGGACTCGATGCGCTGCGGTGCGTAGCCTTCCGCTGCCAGCGCATCGGAAATTTCCTGCGCGTGCTGCACGTCGCGCGTCTCCACCGTGACGTCGAGCTTGGCGCCCTTCGCCGGCACGTCGAGCAGTTTGCGCTTGTGATCGACTTCCAGAATATTCGCGCCGAGCGTGCCGAGCCGCGTGGCGATCTGGCCGAGCACGCCGGGCCGGTCCGGGATCGTCAGCCGGAACGAGAAGATGCGGCTCTCGCGCTGCAATTCGCGCATCATCACCGAGGCGAGAATGCGCGGGTCGATATTGCCGCCGGAAAGCACGATGCCGACACGGCGTCCCCTGAAGCGCTCCGGCTCGCTCAGCAGCGCGGCAAGACCTGCGGCGCCGGCGCCTTCCGCCACGGTCTTCTGCAGGATCATCAACGCATTGACCGCCCGCTCCAGATGCGCCTCGTCGACCAGCACGATGTCGGCGACGAGGTCGCGCACGATCGGCAGCGTCAGCCTGCCGACATTCTTCACCGCGATGCCTTCCGCCAGCGTCGGTCCACCGACCGGCAGATTGCCGCCGCGCAGCGCATCCCACATCGCCGGATAGAGCCGCGCCTCGGCACCGAGGACGGCGATGCCGGGCTTCACCGTCCGCGCCGCGATCGCCACGCCCGAGATCAGCCCGCCGCCGCCGACCGGCGTCACCAGCATGTCGAGGTCGGGCGCATCCTCCAGCATTTCCAGCGCCAGCGTCCCCTGCCCGGCGATCACCCGCGGATCGTCGTAAGGATGCACCAGCGTCAGCCCGCGCGCGGCCGCCAGTTCCTCGCAGCGCTCCTGCGCGTCGGCGACCGTGTCGCCGTGCAGCACCACCTCGGCGCCGTGCGCGCGCGTCGCCTCCACCTTCACGAACGGCGTCGTCACCGGCATGACGATGGTCACCGGAATGCCGAGCCGCGCGCCGTGATAGGCGACCGCCTGCGCATGGTTGCCGGCCGACATCGCGATCAGGCCGCGCCGGCGTTCGGCGTCGGTCAGCGACAGCAACTTGGCCAGCGCGCCGCGCTCCTTGAAGGAGTTGGTGGCCTGCAGATTCTCGTATTTGACGAAGACCTCGGTGCCGGTCAGCGCCGACAGCCGCGGCGCCGGCAGCAGCGGCGTGCGCAGCACCTGCCCGGCAATGGCGTGGCGGGCCGCCTCGACATCGGCAAAGGTAACGGCGTGCGTCGCGGTATCGGTGACAGGCGGGTTATCGCTCACGGAACCTCCCGGTTTCGGCGGCACCTTGCCGGAGCCGAACCGCGGTTGCCAGTCGAAAATGCCGCAAACCGGACGGTGCGCCTGTTGGAGCTTCTCTTGGGATATCTCCCTTGCGGCGGAATCGCATAGGCTCCATCTCTGGTAGACTTGTCGGGAGTTTCGTCCCGACACGCAAAGCTGAGCGCGTTGGCCGCGATGCCGTCTCCACCACCCGGCCCGCGACCCCGCGTTCGGAGAGGTGAGGATGACTGACAGCGCTCCTCAGGACAGATGGCCGCGCGGCGGCGCGCAGAACACCGGCGCACAGCAAGGCCCGCCCTTCGGTACGCGGCCGCATGCCTTCGACCCGGAGGCACATCCCGACCTGTTCGAGGGCGTGCCGTCGCGGCGGGTGATCGCCTTTCTCATCGACTTCATCATCATCGCCATACCCGTGGTGCTCGGGGCGATGTTCATCTTCGTTTTCGGCCTGGTGACGCTCGGGCTCGGCTGGGCGCTGTTCTGGCTGCTGTCGCCGGCCTCGGTGATCTGGGCGCTGTTCTATTACGGCATCACCTTCGGCAGCGAGCGCTCGGCGACCATCGGCATGCGGGTGATGGATCTCGAAATGCGCACCTGGTACGGCGCGCCGTCCTATTTCGTGCTCGGCGCCGTCCACGCCATCGTCTTCTGGTGCTCGGTATCGTTCCTGACGCCGCTGGTGCTGTTCGTCTGTTTCTTCAATGCGCGCCGGCGCCTGCTGCACGATATGCTGCTCGGCACCGTGGTGGTGAACCACACCGTGCGTGCGCGGATCATGCCGGATCCGCCGCGCGCCGGCGAAGCCGCATATGACCTGCGATAACCGATGACCCAGCACTCGCGCGACACGCCGCAGTTCTACCTGACCGCACCATCGCCGTGCCCCTATCTGCCCGGCCAGGAAGAGCGCAAGGTGTTCACGCATCTGGTCGGCCGGCGCGCGAGCGAACTCAACGATCTCCTCACGCATGGCGGCTTCCGCCGCAGCCAGTCGATCGCCTATCGTCCCGCCTGCGAAAGCTGCCGCGCCTGCATTTCGGTGCGTGTCGTCGCCAGGGACTTCGCGCCGACCCGCGGCATGCGTCGCGTTGCCGCCCGCAACGCCGACCTGATCGGCCACGAGCGCGCGCCCGGCCCCTCGTCCGAGCAATATTCGGTGTTCCGCTCCTATCTCGACGCGCGCCACCGCGACGGCGGCATGGCCGATATGAGCGTGCTCGATTATGCGATGATGATCGAGGACAGCCACGTCACCACGCATGTCATCGAATATCGCCAGCGCGGACCCGACAGCGGCATCACCCGTCGCGGCAGCGGGCCGCTGCTGGCCGTCGCGCTGACCGACGTGCTCGGCGACGGACTGTCGATGGTCTATTCGTTCTTCGATCCGGCCTATGCCAGCCGCTCGCTCGGCACCTTCATGATCCTCGACCACATCGAGCGCGCACGGCGGATGCGCCTGCCTTATGTCTATCTCGGCTACTGGGTCGATGGCTCGCGCAAGATGGACTACAAGAGTCGTTACCTGCCGCAGGAGCGGCTGCTGCCCGGCGGCTGGACGCGGTT
>DATMEV010000111.1:0-99638 GCA_035556795.1 Pseudolabrys sp.
CCGCGGCGCGCTCACCAACGGTCTCACGCCGGACGAATTGCGGGCGGTGCTCACCCAGATCACCATCTATTGCGGCGTGCCGGTCGGCGTCGATTGCTTCCGGATCGGCCGCAAGGTTCTTGCCGAAACCAAGAAGGCGTAACCGGCGGTACGGCCGGTGTGGCTGGACAGGCGCGCTGTCGCACCGGGACAAGCTGGTCGCGCCGGGACAGTATGATGAATGATGATGACGGCAGTCCGGCTGATTGGCCTTTCTGCCGTCATATCGCACCGTTGCCGACCGTGACCCATCGGCAACAGCGATCACATTGGCGACATTGGTCTAAATCTGGTCTTGAATGCGCCTTCATCATGGGTCACCTGAAGCGCGAACCTTCGATCTGGGTGGCTGACTGCATGATTCTCCGTCCTGACGCTTCCAAACTGAACGTTGCCGTGTCCAACGCTGCCGTCTCCAAAGCAGCTCCTTCCAAAACCGCCAGCTCGAGAACCGCGATCGCGGTGCTCGCGGCCGCGCTCGTGCTGCCGGCCGGCTCGGCGCTGGCGCAGTACTATCCGTCGCAGGAGCCCCGCCTGAACGCGCCGCCGCCCGGATATGTGGCGGACGATCAGCGCGGCGCTGTGGTCCCGCGCACCTACGAGACCCGCTCGGTTTCGCCGGATGGTTACGGCACGTCGGCGCCGATCGAGGTCAGCCCCGGCTATCCGGTCGAAAACCGTCGCAGCGGCACGCAGCCGGCAGATGGCTGGTCGCCAAGGCCGCCGTCCGGAATCGCGGGCGATCAGGCCGGCCCGGCTCCGGGAGCGCATCCCGCGCCGCCGCCCGCCACGGTTGCGGCCCTGCCGCCGGAAGATCAACCGGAGGTTGGCGAGCCGAAGGAGCTGCCGCCGCAGTTCCAGCGGCAATTGGTCGATTACAGCACCAGGGAACCGGCGGGGACGATCGTCATCGATACCGCCAACACGTTCCTCTATTTGGTCCTCGGCGACGGCAAGGCGCTTCGCTACGGCATCGGCGTCGGCCGCGAAGGGTTCACCTGGACGGGCGCCGAGCGCGTCAGCCGCATGGCGCAGTGGCCCGACTGGCATCCGCCGTCGGAAATGATCGAACGCCAGCCCTATCTGCCGCGGTTCATGGCCGGCGGCGACGGAAACCCGATGGGCGCCCGCGCGCTCTATCTCGGCAAGACGCTGTACCGCATTCACGGCACGAATCAGCCCTCGACGATCGGCACATTCGTGTCGTCGGGCTGCATCCGGCTGACCAACCGGGACGTCGAGGACCTCTACAACCGCGTCCAGGTCGGGACCCGGGTGGTGGTTCTGCCGGGCAAGCCGCCGGCGACGGCGTCCGCTGCGCCCGTCAATACGGCGGCCGGGGGCACTTCGGTCGGCCAGGGCGCTTCGCCTGCGGGTCCGCCGCAGGGCGTTGCGGCGCAGGGCACGATGCCGGTTTCCATGCAGCAGGGGCCGGGCTCGGCCGCTGGCGCCGGACCGGTGAGCGTGGCCGGCCCAGCCTCGGTGCCGGCC
Source organism: Pseudolabrys sp. (assembly GCA_035556795.1). Taxonomy (GTDB): domain Bacteria; phylum Pseudomonadota; class Alphaproteobacteria; order Rhizobiales; family Xanthobacteraceae; genus Pseudolabrys. Next base: position 1,531 of record DATMEV010000111.1, read on the forward strand.
TCGGCGCTGCCGCCGGCTCGCTGAACCTGCTTTTTTCCTCTGTGCCGCAGCCCTGATGGCTGTCGATTCGGCGCCGCGCCCTCCGCGCGGCGCCTTTTGTTTGGCCGGTTCGCGAGACCGCCGGATGCGGCGGCGCCAGAGAGGATTTGCACGACGGCGCCAAATGGTGGAAAGAGCCGGGAAACAGGTCGCGCTCCGGCCGTCAAACGCCTAGGTTCCCGTCGCCCTCCATCGCCCGAAGCTTCCCGATCAAGGCCCCCCGATGCTCCGCTGGTTTTACAAGCTGATGCCGAAGGAAGAACGTTTCTTCGAGCTGTTCTCCCAGCATGCCAAAGTCATCAGCGCCGGCGCGGTGGCGCTGCGCGCCATGCTGGAGGGCGGTGACGCGATCACGCTGCAGTATCAGCGGGTGATGGATCGCGAGCACGACGCCGACAACGTCACCCGCGATGTCTTGATCGCCGTGCGCCGCAGCTTCATCACGCCTTTCGATCGCTGGAATATCAAGGACCTGACGACCTCGATGGACAATTCCATCGACCAGATGCAGAAGACCGCGAAGGCGATCATGGTCTTCAAGCTCACCGAATTCACGCCGCAGATGAAGGCGATGGCCGACGATATCGTGCAATGCGCGGAACTGGTCGAACAGGCGGTGCCGCTCCTGAGTTCGATCAGCGCCGAGGCGATCCACATCAGCAAGATCTCCGAGCAGATTTCGATGATCGAGGGCCGCGCCGACGAGCGCCACGACAACGGCCTCAAGGAGCTGTTCGAGCAATACGGGCAGACCAATCCGATGGCCTTCATCACCGGCAACGAGGTCTATGACCATCTGGAGAAGGTGGTGGACCGCTTCGACGACGTCGCCAACGTCATGCAGGGCATTGTTCTCGAACATATCTGATCTGCCAGGCCCCGCATGGATGCGCTCATACTCAGTTTTCCGCTGCTGGTCGGCCTGATAGCCGTCGCGCTGATTTTCGATTTTCTCAACGGCCTGCACGACGCGGCCAATTCCATCGCCACGATCGTCTCGACGCGCGTCCTGCGGCCGCAATATGCCGTCGCCTGGGCGGCGTTCTTCAACTTCATCGCCTTCCTGTTCTTCGGCCTGCATGTGGCGCAGACCATCGGCACCGGCATCATCTCTCCCGAAGTGGTGACGCCGCACGTCATCTTCGGCGCGCTGATGGGCGCCATCGCCTGGAATCTGATCACCTGGGCGCTCGGCATTCCCTCGTCGTCCTCGCATGCGCTGGTCGGCGGACTGGTCGGCGCCGGCATCGCGAAAGCGGGCTTCGACGTGATCGTCTGGAAGGGATTGATGCCGACGATCGCGGCGATCTTCGCTTCGCCGCTGACCGGCTTCATCCTCGGCCTGCTGCTGATCCTGATCCTGTCGTGGATGTTCCTGCGCTCGCGGCCGTTCGTCGTCGACAGCACGTTCCGGCGACTGCAATTCGTCTCGGCGTCGCTCTACTCGCTCGGACATGGCGGCAACGATGCACAGAAGACCATGGGCATCATCGCCGTGCTGCTCTATTCGCAGGGCTATCTGAACGGCGACTTCTACGTGCCGTTCTGGGTGGTGATCAGTTGTCAGGCGGCGATGGCGCTGGGGACGCTGTTCGGCGGCTGGCGCATCGTCAAGACCATGGGCTCGAAGATCACGCGGCTGACGCCGATGCAGGGCTTCTGCGCCGAAACCGGCGGCGCCGCGACGCTGTTCACGGCGACCTGGCTCGGTATTCCGGTGTCGACCACGCACACCATCACCGGCGCCATCGTCGGTGTCGGATCGTCGCGGCGGACATCGGCGGTACGCTGGAATGTCGCCGGCAACATCGTCATTGCGTGGATCGTCACGATCCCGGCATCAGCGCTGCTGGGCGGGCTGTTCTATTGGCTGTCGTCGCTGTTTGAGTAGCGTTCTGGTCGGCCGGCGCGGCCTGGATCGCGACCATCGACAGGAAGCGCTCGACCTCGCCGCGCAGATTGCTGGCGGCGTGTTCGACGGATTCGGAGGCTTCGAGCACGGTCTGCGCCGAATGCCGGGTTTCCTCGGCGGCAGCGGCAACATGGCCGAGCACGGTGACGATGGTCTTGCTGCCGTCGGCGGCGCTGATCACGTTCTGGGAGATCGAGCCGGTTGCCGAACTCTGCTGCTCGATGGCGCTCGCCACCGTCGACGTACAGGTTTCGATATCCTGCATGCGCGTGGCGATGCGGGCGATCGCCTCGACAGCGCTGGCGGTCGAATTCTGGACTGCCGCGATCTGGTTGGCGATATCCTCGGTCGCCTTCGCCGTCTGTACCGCCAGCGATTTGACCTCCGCCGCGACCACCGAGAATCCGCGGCCGGCATCGCCGGCGCGCGCCGCTTCGATGGTGGCGTTGAGCGCCAGCAGGTTGGTCTGCTCGGCGATGGTGCGGATCATCTTGATGACGTCCCGGATCTCCCGCGCCGCCTGGGCCAGCGCATCGATCTGCTGGTTGGTGCTGTGTGCCTCGCCGACCGCCGCGCGCACCACCTGGCTCGTCTGCGAGAGCTGACGGTTGATCTCGGTGATCGAGGATGCAAGTTCGTCCGCCGCCACCGCCGCCGTATCGACATTGGCGGAGGCCTCGTTGGAGGTCTGCACGGCGCTGTCGGCGCGCTGCGAGGTCTGGTCGGAGGAGCGGAACAGCAGTTCGGACGTCGTGCGCATTTCGACGGCGCTGTCGGATACGGTCCGCAGCAGATTCTCGACACGCCCGCGGAACATCGCGATGGCGTTTTCGATCAGCTCCCGGCGCTGCGTGGCATCCTCCATCGCAATGCGTTCCTGTGCGACCCGGCGCTGCTCGGTGATGTCGTCGTGGGTGGCGACCCAGCCGCCGGACTGCAGCGGCGCATTGCGCACGGCGACCAGCCGGCCGTCCTGCGAGGCCACTTCGTTGGCGATCGTTTCTCCTCTTTTCATCGCATCGATCAATCGACGGCGGTATTCCGTCGGATCGTGGGTGAATTCGCCGCTCGTGTAGCGGTGTTCGAGCACATCGATCAACGCCGCGCCGGGTTTCACGATGTCCGGCGACAGCCGGTACATTTCGAGAAACCGCGTATTGCACAACGCCAGCCGTTCGGATTCGTCGAACATGCACAGGCCTTGCGACATGTGGTTGACGGCGGTGCGCATGCGTGCCGCTTCGCCTTTCAGCGTCCGGCATGTCGCGGCGCCGAGCAGGTTCATGGCCGCGAGGCCTGCAATCGCCGCAATCAGCGCGGCAATAAGCGGATCCTGGGCCGTGAATCCGCGCAGGAGGATAAAGACAAGCGCGGTGCAAATGAGCCCGGCCAGAATGACAAGACGCCAGTCGAGCGAACGGGCGAGACGAAAAATAGAGCGCAGCATCAGAAAAATACCCGGCGATATTCCCGGACCATGCCCGCGCCCGGTTTTTTTATGGTTAATCCACGGTCAATCCGAATCTTAAGAACTTCGCAACCGCGGCGGCCGTAATCGGCTGGCAGCGCGGTGTGAATGCCGTTTGCCGCCCGGTCGGCGCAGTTCTGCCAAGGTCGGATGACAGTCTGCTTCGGATCGCCGGGTTGGGGCTGATCATTGGGGATATTGTCGATGAAGGCGTTTCGGCTGATGGCCGCGCTGGCGGTCACCGCGATGCTGGCGGCCTGTGCGGGGCAGGAGCAACCGCCGTCGGGGCAGCCGAGCTTCTACCAAAGCCTGGCAAAGCCGGGCGCGCAGCTCGACACGGCGGCTGCCGTTTCGATGTTCTCGGGCTATCGCATCAAGAACGGGCTCGACCCGCTGACCCTCGATCCGGAACTCAACCGGCTCGCCGAAGCGCAGGCGCAGGCGATGGCCAGGCGCGACAAGCTCGACCACGACGTCATCAAGCCGTTCAATGCCCGGCTGAAAGCCTCGGGCTACAAAGCGGCGACGGCGGCGGAGAATATCGGCGCCGGCTATCACACGCTGGCGGAGGCCTTCTCGGGCTGGCGCGACTCGCCGCCGCATCGCGCCAATATGCTGTTGCGCGGCGCGCGGCGGATGGGGATCGCCGCCGTCTATGCGCCGAAGTCTAAATACAAAGTCTATTGGTCGCTGGTTCTGGCCGCTCCCGATACGAATAACTGAGCGCGCGGCGTGACAGGGCCGGCAGCGCGGACTAGAGTCTCGCACCGTTCATCGAAACGGTGCAGCACTCTAGGTTTCTGATGTGTCGCGTTTTCTTCACGCGAACCGATCCCCGCTTCGCCTGAAGACGCTCTAGGGTCGCTCAGCCGGGACTGTCCATGCTGCCGCCGATCCGCAACTACGACGACCTCTATCGCGAATTCCGCTGGGCGATCCCGGCCCGCTACAATATCGGCGTCGATGTCTGCGACCGCTGGGCGCAGTCCGAGCCGGACCGGCTGGCGATCGTGCATGTGCGTGCCGACGGCCGGCAGGAGCAGATCAGCTATGGCCGGCTGCGCGACACGTCCAACCGGCTGGCGAATGTGCTGCGCGCGCATGGCGTCGCGCGGGGCGACCGGGTCGCCATCCTGCTGCCGCAGATGCCGGAGGTCGCGGCCGCGCATATTGCGGTCTACAAGCTCGCCGGCATCGCACTGCCGCTCGCAATCCTGTTCGGCGGCGATGCGCTCAGCTATCGGCTGCAGAATGCCGGCGTCAAGGCGGTCATCACCAATGCGCAGGGGCTGACCAAGCTGACGGCGGTGCGCGACCGGCTGCCGGATCTCAGCCTCGTTCTCACGGTCGATGGCGGCGCGGCGGACGGCGCGCTCGATTTCGCCGCGGCGCTTGCCGATGCGTCTTCCGATTTCACCGCCGAGGATACGGCGGCCGACGATCCGGCGCTGATGATCTTCACCTCCGGCACCACCGGCCAGCCGAAGGGCGCGCTGCATGCGCACCGCGTGCTGCTCGGCCATCTGCCCGGCGTCGAGATGCCGCATGATTTCTTCCCGCAACCGGGCGACCGTTTCTGGACGCCGGCGGACTGGGCCTGGGCCGGCGGCCTGCTCGATTGCCTGCTGCCGAGCCTGCATCACGGCGTGCCGGTGGTGGCGCGGAAGTTCGACAAGTTCGATCCGGACGAGGCGTTCGCGCTGATGGCTTCGGCCGGCGTGCGCAACGCCTTCATCCCGCCGACCGCCTTGCGCATGCTGCGCTCGGCGCCGTCGCCGCGGGGCCGTTTCGATATCCGGCTGCGCAGCGTCGGCTCCGGCGGTGAGACGCTCGGTGCGGAGGTCTACGAGTGGGGCAAGTCGGCGCTCGGGCTCGAGATCAACGAATTCTACGGCCAGACGGAATGCAATCTGGTCGTTTCCGCCTGCGCGCAGATCGGCGTCTATCGCGCCGGTGCGATGGGCAAGGCGGTGCCCGGCCACAATGTCGCGGTCATCGATGCGCAAGGCCAGCCGGTGAAGCCGGGCGAGACCGGGCAGATCGCCGTGCAGCGTCCCAATCCGGTGATGTTCCTCGAATACTGGGGCAAGCCGGAAGCCACCCGCGACAAGTTTATCGGCGACTGGATGCTGACCGGCGATCAGGGCGCGATGGACGAGGACGGCTATATCCATTTCATCGGCCGCGACGACGACGTCATTACCTCGGCCGGCTATCGCATCGGCCCCGGCGAGATCGAGGATTGCTTGATCCGTCATCCGGCGGTGGCGCTGGCGGCAGTGGTCGGCAAGCCGGACCCGCTGCGCACCGAGATCGTCAAGGCGTTCATCGTGCTCAAGCCGGATCAGGCGCCGAGCGAGGCGCTGGCGTCGCAGATCCAGGATTTCGTGCGCCGGCATCTTTCCGCGCACGAATATCCGCGCGAGGTGGCGTTCATCGAGCAATTGCCGATGACGACGACCGGCAAAGTGATCCGGCGGTTGCTGCGCGAGCAGGCGTGAGACTGCCGCGGCCGCTTCGGTCCCGTGACAGCGTCTGCCAGAGATCTGCCGGCCATAAATTCATATGTGCATGAAACGCAGCGGGAGCGTCCGCGTGTTCCCGCTTCATGTCTTCTTAAACAAGATCGTGCCTGCTGGTACGGCGTGTTCCAGAAAACGCGGATTGTCCGGATCGCTGGCGGTTGAACGGCAGGGATATGATGACGTGGAAAGAATAACCGTCAATTTATCGGACTATCCCGATCTCGTGGTGATCTATCTTGGGATGCGGGTGAACGCCTTTCGCGGCATCAGGACGCTCCTCGGATTCGGACCGAAGATTTCGGGCGTCGCGAATGAAAAGCCCAACGGCCTGCTGGCGCACGACAACATCATCTATTCGCTTTGGCCGCTGCATATCGGCATGCGCCAGTACTGGCGCGACTTTGAAAGTCTCGAAAGCTGGGCGCGCTCTGAGCCGCATCGCGAATGGTGGCGTGGTTTCCTGAGGGATTCGAAGGGCACCGGTTTCTGGCACGAAGCCTATTTCATGCGTGGCGGCATGGAGGCCGTCTATGTCGATGTCCCGGAGATCTTCGGCCTGCGCAAGTTCACGCCGAATATCCCCGCGAAGGGAGCGATGTTTTCGTCACGGCAGCGAGCGCAGCGAGAAGGGAGCGCCAGTTCGCCTTCCGTTGTCGGGGAAACCGAATTGTACCGTCAGGCTTCAACGGACTGAGAAACATCGCAACAGGATTGCATCATGAATAGGTTTGATTTGTTTCGTTTCTGCAGCGCGGCGATCATCGCTCCGGTCTTGCTGATGTCGGCGGTTGCGGCGCAGGCCGGCCAGATCAATCTCACCGTCACGGGTGCGCGCAATGCCGACGGCATCGTCCGCTGCGGCCTGTTCGCATCGGCGGCCGGATTCCGCGAGCCCGGCAAGGAGGCAAGCGAGGCCACCGGAAAGATCAGCGGCAACAGCGCTTCCTGTTCGTTCAAGGCGGTGCCGAATGGCACATATGCCATCGCCGTTTTCCACGCCGAGCGGGGAGAGCGGAAGATGGATATCGGCTTGTTCGGCAAGCCGAAGCAGGGAGTCGGGTTCTCGCGCAATCCGTCGATCACATTCGGACCGCCGGATTTCGATGCGGCGGCGTTTGCGGTCGGCGCGGCGCCGGTCAATCTGACGATCAAGCTGAATTATTAAGCGGCGGAGATGTCGTCGATCGCTGCCGGAAAGACGTGACGTCCGTCGTCGCCGAGCGGCAGCGGCACGGTGTTGATCACCGTGGCGAGCGGCAGCGGGCCGTAGAGATGCGGAAACAGCGCGCCGCCGCGCGAGGGTTCCCATTTCAGCGCCGCTCCGAGCCGGCCGTCGTCGACGGTGACGAGCACGAGGTCGTGCTCGCCGGCAAAATGCTTCGCCGCGGTCTCCCGCACCTGACCGGCGGTGGAGAAATGGATGTAGCCGTCGCGCTTGTCGACGGCCGCGCCGTGATAGAGGCCGGCCTCTTCAGCGGCGGCCCAGTCCGCGGCGGTGCAGATCTTGTAGATCATCGCGATGCCGGCAGCGGCAGTGTTAGCCGCGGGTGCGGTGGCGCTTCTTGCGCTTGACCTTGCGCTCCGGCGGCGGCGCAAAGCCGGTGAAGCGCGGGTTCTGGGTGCAGAAGCCGCGATTGCCGCCGACGATGGCCTGTCGGCACTGCTCGAAGCTGCGGAACTGGCAGTTCTCCTGCACCTGTCCGGCGCCGATGCTGGCATTGGCGCACCAGGGACCCTCGTAACGGGGCGTATACCACCAGTCGAACCAGTCGGCGTGTGCCGGGACAGCCTGGAAACCGAGCAGGATGGCAGCCAGCGCGGCGGGGATGATCGCGGTTCGCATGGGATTCTCCGGGAGCCTCGTGTGGCCGCCAATCTATTGGCCGGGGTGGCGAAAGCAAGGCTGCCGTGCCGGCGAGCGCATGATCCCGGTTGAGCAAGGGCGCGGATCCGGGCGCGGCGAGCCTGGTTCAGCGGGCCGGGCGGCGCGGCGCTCTCGATGCCATCGGTGCCGCTGCGGTCGTCTTGCGCTTTGGCGATGGCCGCCCTTTGCGCGACGGCGTGCGGCCGTTGGCGGCGATCCGCCGGGCGATCTCCCTTGTTGAAGGGATGCGGCCGTGATGCGTCGCCTCGTCGGTTGCGAGGTTTTCGATGATCGTCAGCAATGTCTGCCGTGTGGTCGCGACATCGGCGGCTTTGGTTCCGCGGATGGCGATGGCGTTGACGTCGACCGCCAGCGGCACCAGCCGATGCTTGAGCTGCCGGCCGGCCGGCGTGAGAAAGACGAACACCTTCTTCTTGTCGTCGGACATCCGCCGCCGCGTGACATAGCCGAGCCGTTCCATCGCCTGCAGCGCCGAGAATGTCGTCGGCTCCATGACGCCGGCCTGTTCGCTCAGTTCGCGCTGCGTCAGCCCGTCCGTCTCCCAGAGGACGCGCAGAAAGGTCCAGTGGCCGAGCGACACATCGTGTTGGGCGAGCCGCATCTGCAGCGCCCGCAGCAGCGCGCGGGTCGCGTCCTTCACCAGATGCGCGAGGCGATCGTTCGGCACCGCGCCGCGCCAGTGCCGCAGGATCACCTGCGTGTCGCTGCGTTGCCGGGGCTGTATCGCGGGCTTGTCTTGCGGCTTGTCTTGCGGTTTGCGCGACGGCTTGACGGAGGACTTCGTCGTTTTCTTCTTCGCTGCTCGTCTGGTCGTATTTCTGGACAATTGTCTGCTGCTCATTGCCGGATGCTGCTCTGGTGGCGCAGCGCAATATCTGTCCGATCGCGGGCGGAACGCAAGATTGCCAGGCAGACTTCCAGCGTGCCGAGCGCCCATGCGCCGCTGTGCAGCGGCGGCTGGCCGTTGACCGCGGCGTCGTAGAATTCGTCGATCACCTCGGCGCGCGGAATGTCGCGCACGGGCAGGGGATCGAGCCGGGGCGCCCGGTCGTCATAGATCATTACGCCCTCGGGCGTCAGCCGCAGATCGGCGCCGTCGCAGGAGACGACCATCAGGCCGAAGTTCTGATGCCGGCGATCCGGAGTCGCTGGCGGCAGACCGGCATAGCCGGCGCCGCCATAGTTGCGCGCAGCTTTCAGCGCCGCTTCGCATTCCGCGTCGGTGTTACGCAGCGCCTTGCGCGCTGCGCCGTAGCGGCTGCGGTCCTTGGGCAGGCCCATCTCGCCGATCCAGCCGTTGAATTCATCGGTGTCGAAGCGGCCATAGCCTTGATAGGTCAGCGTCGCGAAGGCGCCGCCGGCGAAATTCAGCAGTGCCGCATAGGCGCCCTCGGTCGGCCGGGCCGGGTCCCAGGAGCCGGTGGCCGCCCGCACGGTGTCGACCAGACCGCCGCCGAGCAGCCGGGCGATGTCGATCTGGTGGGCGCCCTGGCTGAACACGACGCCGCCGCCCTGCGCGGTGAGCATCTCCTCGGGCCGCCGCGGCCGATACATATAATCGGTGAAATTGAGGCCGGTGATCATCCGCACCGCGCCGACCGCGCCGCTCTCGATGATCCGGCGCGCCTGCAGCACCGGAGCGTTGAAGCTGTGGCTGTGCCCGACGACGATATGCACGCCCGCGGCGCGGGCGGCGGCGATCATCGCCTCGCATTCCGCGACGGTGATCGCCATCGGCTTCTCGACGAGAACATGTTTGCCCGCTGCCGCTGCCGCGCAGACATGTTCGGCATGCAGTTGGTGCGGCGTCGCGACGTAGACTGCCTCGACGCGGGAGTCACCGCAGAGGGCTTCCGCCGTCTCGTAGGTGGCGGCGGCGAAGTCGGTGGCGAAGCGCTGCCGCGCTTCCGGTCGCGGGTCGGCGGCGGCCGCCAGCTCGATTCGCTTATCCGCCACCAGCGTCGGCAGCATAAGGGTGAAGGCGCGGCCGAGCCCGAGGACGCCGAGGCGGAGGCTGCGCTGGCGGGAGGCGGTGTCGGCCACGGCGCTACCGGTCGATGACGAGTTGCGCGGACCTGGCGCGCGAGACGCAGATCATGATGTTGCTGGCGCGTTCATGGTCGCCGAGCACTAGATCGCGATGATCGGCCTCGCCTTCCAGCAGCGTCGTGCGGCAGGTGCCGCAGGTGCCGCTCTCGCACGAGCTCGGCACGTCGTGTCCGGCAGCGCGCACGGCGTCGAGAATGGTGACGCCGACCGGCACCTCGATCACCTCGCCGGACCGTGCCAGCTTGACGGTAAACGGCTTGTCGTCGGGCTTCGCCACCTTGCCCTCGACGAAGGATTCGAAGTGGACGGCGCTTTGCGGCCAGTGCCCGCTCATGTCGCGAACGCTCTCCATCAGCGCACGCGGGCCGCAGCAATAGATATGCGCGAGGTTTCTGCGTTCCTCCAGCGCCGGCCACAGGTCGAGCATCCGCTCCGGGTCGCCGCCGTCATGGTGCATTACCACCTTGCCCCTGAACTCCGGTGCGCTCAGCTCCTCCCGGAAGGCCGTCGCTTCGGGCGAGCGGGTGCAATAATAGAGCTTGAAGGTCTTGCCGTCTTCGGCCGCGATCTCGCGGATCATCGCCATGATCGGCGTGATGCCGATGCCGCCGGCGATGAAGATGAAATTCCGCGCGTTCCCGGGCAATGCGAAATCGTTGACCGGCGACGCGACCGACAGGTCGTCGCCGGCCTGCGCCGCGTCGATCAGGCTCGCCGATCCGCCGGTGCCGGCCGTCTCGCGCTTGACGGCGATGACGTAGCGCTCGCGTTCCGCCGGATCGTTACACAATGAATATTTGCGTACCGTGCCGTTGGGGACCCGGACTGAAATATGCGCGCCGGCGGTGAACGGCGGCAGTTCGCCATCGTCCGGCCGGCGAAGCTCGAACCGGTGGATGTCGGCGGCGATCATCTCCCGCTGCGTCAGGCGCAGGGTGAGTGAGGGGTCTGGCATTCCCGTCATCGATGGTTCCGCATCCGGCGGCGACCGGCTTCCGCTGCGTTCACCCTGGGATGCCGCTCGGAAAGCGCCGGCGCGCCGCCTGTGTTGACTGTGCGCCGCACAATCGGCGCTGGTTTTTTTTGCCCTCGACAGGCAGGCTGTAACGCTTATAAACTAAAATACTTAGATCGCTAATAATTTTTCCAGCGACTGTCGCCGCAGATGTTGTGACGGGAGATGCCGAGATGATGACCCGTGAAGAGAACGAGTTGCTGTGCCGCGTCGAGGGCGATGCGCCGATGGGGCAGATCATGCGCCGGCACTGGATCCCCGCCTGCCTCTCGGAAGAGGTGGCGGAGCCTGACGGCAAGCCGGTGCGCACCCGGCTGCTCGGCGAGGATCTGATCGTGTTCCGCGACAGCGACGGGAAGCTCGGGGTGCTCGACGAATATTGTCCGCATCGCCGCGTCTCGCTCGCCTATGCGCGCAACGAGGAGTGCGGTCTGCGCTGCCTCTACCATGGCTGGAAGATGGACGTCGGCGGCAACGTGCTGGAGATGGCTTCCGAGCCGCCGGAGAGCGGCTTCGTCGACAAGGTGAAGATGAAAGCCTATCCGACGCATGAATGGGGCGGTTTCGTCTGGGCCTATATGGGGCCGGCGGAGACCATGCCGGCGTTCGAGCCGCCGGCCTTCGCGCCGACCGCCGACACGCAGGTGTCGATCGTCAAGATCCGCGTCAACTGCAACTGGGCGCAGATCCTCGAAGGGCAGATCGATTCCGCACATTCATCGAGCCTGCATTCGTCGGACATGCGCCCGGCGCGCGTCGACAGCGCCAAGGCGGTGGACACGCACTGGCTGCGGCCCTCGACCGACAAGGCGCCGCGCCTGCAGGTCGAGCGGACCAGCTACGGCTTCCATTATGCGGCGATCCGCCGGCCGATCACCAATGCGGCGACGCAGGACTATATCCGCAAGACGGTCTATATCGCACCCTTCACCGCGCTGATCCCGCCGAATAATCAGTACAACGTCACCACGGTGCTGGCGCCGATCGACGACACGCATACGGCGTTCCACTTCATCGCCTGGAACCGCAGCGACAATATCGACCAGGAGGCGTGGCGGAAATTCAACGTGGCGCAGCCAGGGATCGATGTCGACAGCGATTATCGGAGCCTGCGTACCCGCGACAACGATTACGGACAGGACCGCAGCGCGATGAAGCTCGGAAATTTCACCGGCATCCGCGGCATCCCCAATCAGGACATCGCGATGTGGGAAACGATGGGGCCAATCGCTGACCGCACGCGCGAGCGGCTTGGCGCCAGCGATCTGGCGGTGGTGGAATTCCGCCGGCTGATGGTCGACGCGGCGCGGGCGTTCCAGGAACGCGGCGAGGTGATCGGCCGGACCCAGCCGCATATCCCGCATGCCGGCATCGCCTCGTTCCAGGGCATGATGCCGAAAGGCGCGAGCTGGCAGGCGGCCGGCAATGCCCCGGATGCCGGCGGCGACGACAGCGACAAGAAAGAATGCGTCGCTTGATGGCGCGGCGTCACGCCGGCTCGCAGGGAAAAGAACACGACCAGGCGAAAGGAGGCAATTGCAGCAGGGCCAACAGCCGCGCAAGATGCACATTGACCGGGGTTGGTTGCCGTCGGCCGGCGTCTGCCGGCGTTACGGTATGGCGGTGGGGATCCGCATGATGCCTGATGCGATCGACGCCGCAATGAGCGCGATTCAAAACACGATTTCATGAACGACAGCATGAAACATCAACATAATGAAACTGACAGGGAGGATGCAGATGCAGACACGGAACGCACGGTCGCAAAGCGTACAGCCACGGAATGCGTGGTCACGGGCGCTCTGCCGCATGGTTGTCGTGGCCAGCGCGATACTGATGGCGGGCTCCGCCCTGGCTGACGACACGCTGAAGCTGGCGGTCGGTCAGCGCGGCAACTGGGATACCTCGGTATCTGAGGTCGGCCAGAAAGCCGGCATCTTCAAGAAACACGGCCTGGTCCTCGAGATCGTCTATACGCAGGGTGCCGGCGAGACGCAGCAGGCGGTGATCTCCGGCAGCGTCGATATCGGCGTCGCCGCCGGCGTGATGGGTGTGCTCGGTGCTTATTCCAAGGGCGCGCCGGTGCGTGTCATCGGTGCGGAAACCACCGGCGCCGGCGATCTCTACTGGTACGTCAAGGCGGATTCGCCGATCAAGACGATCAAGGATTTCAGCGGTAGGACCGTCGCCTATTCGACGAACGGCTCCTCCACGCACGGTGTCGTCACAGCCTTCGTCAAGGAGAACGGCATCACCCCGAAGCTGACGGCCACCGGTGGTCCGCCGGCGACGCTGACGCAGGTGATGTCGGGGCAGATCGATGTCGGCTGGGCGGCGCCGCCCTTCGGCCTCGACCAGCTCGATCAGAAGCAGATCCGGCGGATCGTCACCGGCAACGACACCAAGGCGTTCTCCGGGCAGACCGTGCGGTTGCTGATCACCACCGCGAACGTGCTCAAGACCCGCAAGGACGTCATCGATCGCTACATGAAGGCTTACCGTGAAACGGTCGACTTCATGTACAAGAACCCCGAGGCGCTGAAGATCTACTCCACCTGGCTCAATATCACCGAGGCCAAGGCGAAGCGCACGCGCGATGATTTCTTCCCCGGCGATGCAATCAATCCCGACAAGATCGTCGGCCTCGATCAAATCGTCAATGACGCCGTCGCGCTGAAATTCACGGCATCGAAACTGACCAAGGAACAGTTGACGGAACTGATCCAGATCCCGCCGCGCAAATAGCGGTCGCCGCGGCGCCCGCCCACGCAGCCGGCGCCGTCGCGCGATCCCGGCCAGAAGCCGTCGCGACGCTCATCGTCGCGGCGGTTTTTTCATGGCCGTCTGTTCCGCGTCGATGGCGCTGCGGCATCTCGCCGCCAGGGGACGGCAGGCGGTGCCCGGCCGGGCCCGATCCGGTTGGGCAATTGTGCGGCAGCCATGGCGTCTGGAGCGAAGCGGAGACCGGTTCGCGTACAGAAAACACGCCGGAACACGCGTGGAGAGCCTCGCTTCTCCTTCCGTCAGAAGTGAAGCTCCAGAGGCCGGGCTGCGCCGAATGGCGGATGTCGGTCTTGCTCGCGCGGTCCCCGGCTTTCTGCTAGGCACGGAGTGGCTGGCATGCGTCTGCGCGCCGTGGGGTGGAGCCGGAGTTTCGTTCGAGGGGAGAATGCTACATTGGTTGCGCACCATCGCGTGCTTTTTCCGGGATAGGATCGGCTGGAACCGGATCGGCCTGCTGCTGAGCCTCTCGATTATTGCGGTGGCGCTGGTGGTGCTCTACCGCATCCTGCACAATCTCAATCTGGGCGAAGTTGTCGCGGCGCTGCAGAAGGTCGAAAGCGGCCATATCGCGCTGTCCGCCCTGGCCGTCGCCGCCGGCTATTTCACCCTGACCTTCTACGATCTCTTTGCGTTGCGCGCGATCGGCCAGCACGATGTTCCCTACCGGATCGCGGCGCTCGGCGCATTCACCAGCTATTCCGTCGGGCATAATGTCGGCGCCAGCGCCTTCACCGGCGGCGCCGTCCGTTACCGCGTTTATTCGTCGTGGGGGCTCGATGCCATCGCCGTCGCGAAAATCTGCTTCATCGCCGGGCTGACCTTCTGGCTCGGCAATGCCGCCGTGCTCGGGCTGGGCATCGCCTATCATCCGGAAGCGGCGAGCGCCATCGACCAGCTGCCGCCGTCGCTCAATCGCGTTCTGGCGGCCGTGATTCTGGTGGCCCTGGTGAGCTACGTCGCCTGGGTGTGGCGCGGAGAACGGGTGATTGGGCGGCGCGAATGGAAGGTGACGCTTCCCGGCGGGCCGCTGACGCTGCTGCAGATCGTCATCGGCATCGTCGATCTGTGCTTCTGCGCCCTGGCGATGTACATGCTGTTGCCGGATCAGCCGGCGGTCGATTTCGTCACCGTCGCGGTCATCTTCGTGACGGCGACGCTGCTCGGCTTCGCCAGCCATTCGCCCGGCGGTCTTGGCGTGTTCGATGCGGCGATGCTGATCGCCCTCTGGGAGTTCAATAAGGAAGAGCTGGTTGCGGCGCTGTTGCTGTTCCGCCTGTTGTATTACATCACGCCGTTCGCGCTCTCGTTGCTGGTGCTCGGCGTGCGTGAATTGTTGCTGGGGCTGCGGCCGGCGCCGCCGGTGAGGATGCCGGACGTCGACGCCGGTGCGCCGATCAAGAGCGAGCTGATGTGCGAGAAGCGGAAATCGACTGACGCTGCATGACGGCGACCGACCAGAAAGGTTGGCTGGCGCGCCTGCAGGCTGCATGGACCGCCGCCTGGCAGGCTCTCGGCGGAATCGACATGGAGGTCGAGAGGTCGCGGCTGCCGGCGACGTTGCCGCAGGCGCCGCTGCTCGAAAACCTGATCGCGGTGCTGCCGGTTCCGACGATTCTGATCGATCGCAACGAGACCGTGCGGGCGTTCAATCTTGCAGCGATTGATATCGCGCCGGTGCTGCAGCAGGGCCAGCCCATGCTGATCGGGCTGCGGGTGCCGGAACTGATCGACGCCGTGCGCCGGGCGGGAGCGACGCGCCAGTCGCAACGGGTCGAGTTCGAGCAGCGCGTGCCGCATCCGCGCTATTTCGAGGCGTTTATCAATCCGGTGTCGCTGCCTGCCGATCCGGCGGACGGCCGCGTCGATTATCTGCTGATCGCCTTCAACGACCTGACGCCGCTGCGCCGGGTGGAGGAAATGCGGGCCGATTTCGTGGCCAATGCCAGCCATGAGTTGCGCACGCCGCTTGCCGCGCTCCTGGGGTTCATCGAAACGCTGCAAGGGTCGGCGCGCGACGATGCGCCGATGCGCGAGAAGTTTCTCGGCATCATGCGCGAACAGGCGGCGCGCATGGCGCGGCTGATCGACGATCTGCTGTCGCTGTCGCGCATTGAACTCAACGTGCATGTCCGCCCGAGCGCCGAAGTCGACCTTGTCGGCGTCGTCCGCCAGGTCGCCGACGGCCTGCAGATGCTGGCGCGCGACCGCGATGTCACCGTTCACATTTCCGCCGACGAGCCGATCACCATCGCCGGCGAGCGCGATGAACTGGTTCGTGCCTTCGAGAACCTCGTCGAGAACGCGCTCAAATACGGCAGCGAAGGCAAGCGCGTCGATCTGGGAGTGCGCCGCGTGCAGACCAAGTCCGGCGTGCCGGAGGCCGAGGTCAGTGTACGCGATTATGGTCCGGGCATTCCCGCCCAGCACCTGCCGCGGCTCACCGAGCGGTTTTACCGCGTCAATGCCACGACCAGCCGTGCCCAGGGCGGCACCGGCCTCGGACTGGCGCTGGTCAAGCATATCCTCCACCGCCACGGCGGACGGCTGACGATCGACAGCCGGGAGGGCAGCGGGGCGACTTTCACGGCGTATCTGCCGATCCACAGCCCGCGTTCCGCAAAAGTCAAAAATATATAGTTATCTCAATATCTTGATCTGTCATCTGACTGTCATCGAGCGCTCATAGAACGGTGACATGAGCCGACTAGGACACCTTGCGTTTCCGGGCACCGTGACTGGCCACCCGGCCGAACAACGGGCCCGAAAACCAATATCGGCGTCAATGCAACAGCCAGGTCGCACCGGCACAAGAGCGGATCGTCGTCCGCCGCTGCACGCGATCCGGCAACATGGAGAACACAGGTGAAACCCATCCGCACGCTGCTGGCTGCCGGCTTTGCTGCCGCCATGCTGGCTCCGGCCCTGCCAACCATCGCTTCGGCCGCCGACATTTCCGGCGCCGGCGCGACCTTCCCCTATCCGGTCTATGCCAAGTGGGCCGATGTCTACAAAAAGGAAACCGGCGTCGGGTTGAACTACCAGTCGATCGGCTCCGGCGGCGGTATCAAGCAGATCAAGGCGCGCACCGTGACCTTCGGTGCCACCGACGCGCCGCTTTCCGGCAAGGACCTCGACGCCTCGGGTCTGGTTCAGTTCCCGATGGTGATGGGCGGCATCGTTCCGGTCATCAATGTCGACGGCATCAAGCCGGGCGAGATCGTCCTCGACGGCCCGACGCTGGCGAAGATCTTCGTCGGCGATGTGAAGAGCTGGGACGACGCCGCCATCCAGAAGCTCAATCCGGACGTCAAGCTGCCGAAGCAGGCGATCGCCATCGTGCATCGCTCGGACGGATCGGGCACCACCTACAACTTCACTTATTATCTCTCCGAGATCAGCGCCGACTGGAAGTCGAAGGTCGGCAACAGCACCGCGGTGCAGTGGCCCGTCGGTATCGGCGCGAAGGGCAATGAAGGCGTCGCCAATAACGTCGCACAGACCAAGGGTGCGATCGGCTATGTCGAATATGCCTATGCCAAGCAGAACAAGCTGACGCATGCGAACATGGTCAACAAGGCCGGCAAGGTCGTTGCACCGAACGCCAATACGTTCCAGGCGGCGGCCGCGAATGCCGACTGGAAGTCGCAGCCCGGCTACGGCGTCATTCTCGCCAACCAGCCCGGCGAAGCGTCGTGGCCGATGACCGCCGCGACCTGGATCCTCATCTACAAGCAGCCGAAGGATGCGGCCGCGACCGCCGAGGCGCTCAAGTTCTTCGCCTGGTCCTACGCCAAGGGCGGCAAGATGGCCGATGAACTCGACTACGTGCCGATGCCCGCCAATGTCGTCGGCGACATCCAGAAGACCTGGACCGCCGAGATCAAGGACGGCGCGGGCAACCCGCTGTTCACGGCGAGCAATTGATGTTGCGGGCGGGCGCCGCGAACCGGCGCCCGCTTCTTTCATTCCAGCGTAGCAGGCGGGAGACGGTTGTGAGCGAGTTGGCGTTACGGGGATCGGCAGTGTCCGCTTCCGCGGCGGATGCCCGGCATAAAACCCTGAGCCGGCTGCGGACCGGCGACCGGCTGTTCCGGTACCTGACACAGGCGGCCGCGCTGGCCGTGCTCGGCATTCTCGGCGCCGTCATCATCGCGCTGATCATCGGTTCGTGGCCGGCGCTCAGCGAGTTCGGCTTCAGCTTCCTGTATACGGAGAGCTGGAATCCGGTCACCGAGAAGTTCGGCGCCATCTCGCCGATCTACGGAACGCTGGTCACCTCGATCATCGCCATGCTGATCGCCGTGCCGGTCGGCCTGCTGATCGCGATGTTCCTGACGGAACTGTGCCCGATGTGGCTGCGCCGGCCGATCGGCATCGCCATCGAACTGCTCGCCGGCATCCCGAGCATCATCTACGGAATCTGGGGCCTGTTCGTTTTCGCGCCGTTTCTTCAGCAGACGGTGCAGCCGTTTCTGATCGATCTGTTCGCGCCGATCCCCGTCCTCAACGTGCTGTTCGCCGGACCGCCTTACGGCATCGGCGTGCTGACGGCGGGGCTGATCCTCGCGATCATGGTGCTGCCCTTCATCACCTCGATCTCGCGCGACGTGTTCGAGGCGGTGCCGCCGGTGCTCAAGGAAGCGGCCTATGGCCTGGGCTGCACCACCTGGGAGGTCGTGCGCTATGTCGTGCTGCCCTATACGCGGGTCGGCGTGATCGGCGGCGTCATGCTCGGGCTCGGCCGTGCGCTCGGCGAGACGATGGCCGTGACCTTCGTCATCGGCAACGCGCATCGCATTTCCGCATCGATCCTCGCCCCCGGCACCACGATATCGGCGACCATCGCCAACGAATTCACCGAAGCGGTCGGCGATCTCTATACCTCGTCGCTGATCGCGCTCGGCCTGATCCTGTTCGTCATCACCTTCATCGTTCTGGCGCTCGCGCGCCTGATGTTGCTGCGCCTCGAAAAGCGCATCGGAGCCTGATCGTGACCGGTCGCCAGAATCCCCGCTATGCCCGCCGCCGCCGCCGCAACAGCGTGGCGATGGGCTTGTCGCTGGGCGCAACGATGTTCGGCCTGAGCTGGCTGGTGCTGATCCTCGCCGCGCTGTTGTGGCAGGGGTTCAGTGGATTGTCGCTCTCGGTGTTCACCGAGATGACGCCGCCGCCCGGCTCGGCCGGCGGCCTGCTCAATCCGATCTTCGGCAGCCTCGTCCTGACGACGCTCGCCGTGCTGATCGGCACGCCGCTCGGTATCCTCGCCGGCACGTATCTGGCCGAATACGGCCGCCACGACCGCCTGTCGACGGTGGTCCGCTTCATCAACGACATCCTGCTGAGCGCGCCGTCGATCGTCATCGGCCTGTTCGTCTACGAGGTCGTCGTCGCCCCGATGGGCCACTTCTCCGGCTTTGCCGGCGCGCTGGCGCTCGCCGTCATCGTCGTGCCGGTGGTGCTGCGGACGACCGAGGACATGCTGGTGCTGGTGCCGAATTCGCTGCGCGAGGCGGCCGCCTCGATCGGCCTGCCGCGTTCGCTGATGATCACCCGCATCGCCTATCGCGCGGCGCGCGCCGGCATGGTCACCGGCGTGCTGCTGGCGATCGCACGGATCACCGGCGAGACCGCGCCGCTGCTGTTCACCGCGCTCAATAACCAGTTCTGGAGCAGCAATCTCAACGCGCCGATGGCGAGCCTGCCGGTCGTCATCTTCCAGTTCGCGCTCAGCCCCTATGCCGACTGGCAGAGGCTGGCGTGGACGGGAGCGCTGATCATCACCCTGACGGTGCTCGTCCTGAGCATCGTGGCGCGTTCGCTCGTCAAATCCGGGAAAACCCAATGAATCTGGCCACCGTTCCGATTTCGGTTCCTCCGCATGCTGCCGCAGCCGGCGGCCTGAAGGAGAAGATCTCGATCCGCAACCTCGATTTCTTCTACGGCGACAGCCGCGCGCTGAAGAGCATCAACGTGCCGCTCTATGCCAACAAGGTCACCGCCTTCATCGGTCCCTCCGGCTGCGGAAAATCGACGCTATTGCGCATCCTCAACCGGATGTACGACCTCTATCCCAACCAGCGCGCGGTCGGCGAGGTCAAGCTGGACGGCGAGGACATCCTCGATCCGGCGCAGGACCTCAATCTCCTGCGCGCGCGCATCGGCATGGTGTTCCAGAAGCCGACGCCGTTTCCGATGACGATCTACGAGAATATCGCCTTCGGCATCCGACTCTACGAGAATCTCGGCAAGAGCGAACTCGACGGCCGCGTCGAGAGCGCGCTGCGTCGTTCCGCGCTGTGGGACGAGGTCAAGGACAAGCTCGACGCCAACGGCCAGTCGCTGTCCGGCGGCCAGCAGCAGCGTCTGTGCATCGCCCGCACCGTCGCGGTCCGGCCGGAGGTGATCCTGCTCGACGAGCCATGCTCGGCGCTCGATCCTATCTCCACCGCCAAGATCGAGGAGCTGATCGACGACATGAAGGACGACTACACGATCGTCATCGTCACGCACAACATGCAGCAGGCGGCGCGCGTCTCCGACTACACCACCTTCATGTATCTTGGCGAGATGATCGAGTTCGGCGAAACCGCGATGATGTTCACCACGCCGAACGACAAGCGTACCCAAGACTATATCACCGGCCGCTTCGGTTGAGGACGACGACGATGACGGATCTGCACACGACGAAAGCCTTCGACAGCGACCTGCAGGAACTGACCCGCATGGTGTCGGAGATGGGCGGTCTTGCCGAGAAGCAGATCGCCGAGGCGATCGACGCGCTGGCGCAGCGCGACACCGAGCTGGCGCAGCGTGTGACCGCGCTCGATGCGACGATCGACCGGCTGCAACGCGATATCGAGGAGAAGGCGGTGCTGACGATTGCCCGGCGGCAGCCGATGGCGATCGATCTGCGCGAGATCGTCGCCGCGCTGCGCCTGGCGAACGACCTCGAACGCATCGGCGACCTCGCCAAGAATATCGCCAAGCGGGTAATCGCGCTGAACGCCGATTTCCCGCCGCCGAACCTGATCCGCGGCGTCGAGCACATGTCGGAACTGGTGCTCGGCCAGCTTCAGGCGGCGCTCGACAGTTTTGTCCGCCGCGACATCGCCAAGGCGATGGAGGTCTG
Source organism: Pseudolabrys sp. (assembly GCA_035556795.1). GTDB lineage: Bacteria > Pseudomonadota > Alphaproteobacteria > Rhizobiales > Xanthobacteraceae > Pseudolabrys. Next base: position 22,337 of record DATMEV010000111.1, read on the forward strand.
GCGCAACGACGAGGAAATCGACGCCGTCTGCACGTCGGTGTTCCGCGAACTGTTGACTTACATGATGGAAGATCCGCGTAATATCTCCTTCTGCATCCATCTGATGTTCTGCGCCAAGAACATCGAGCGGATGGGCGATCATGCGACCAATATCGCGGAGACGGTGCATTACATGATCGAGGGACGGCCGATGACCGACCAGCGACCGAAGGTCGACATGACGGCGGCGTTCGCGACGCTGCCCGGGACGGGGAGGAGCTAGAGGAGCATGGCTGCCCGCATCCTCATCGTCGAAGACGAGGAACCGTTGACGCTGCTGCTGCGCTACAATCTCGAATCCGAGGGATACGAGGTTGATGCTGCCGCGCGCGGCGATGAAGCGCAGATCAAGCTGCAGGAACAGGTACCGGATCTGGTGATCCTCGACTGGATGTTGCCGGGCCTGTCGGGGATCGAATTGTGCCGGCGGCTGCGTGCCCGGCCGGAGACCAAGGCGCTGCCGATCATCATGCTGACGGCGCGCGGCGAGGAGAGCGAGAAGGTGCGCGGTCTTGCCACCGGCGCCGACGATTACATGGTCAAGCCATTTTCGGTGCCGGAATTGCTGGCGCGGGTACGGGCTTTGCTGCGGCGGGCCAGCCCGGAGCGGGTGGCAACGGTGCTCACCGTCGGCGAGATCGAACTTGACCGCGAGAAGAAGCGCGTGTCGCGCGGCAGCCGGCCGATCGAACTGGGGCCGACGGAATACCGCCTGCTGGAATTCCTGATGGAACGCCCCGGCCGCGTCTTCTCGCGCGAGCAGTTGCTCGACAGCGTCTGGGGCAACGAGACCTATATCGACGAGCGCACCGTCGACGTGCATGTCGGCCGACTGCGCAAGGCGCTCAACCGGCCGAAGGAAGCCGATCCGATCCGCACCGTCCGCGGCTCCGGCTATTCGCTCGACGACCGCTTCGGCAAGATCGGCTAGAGCGTTTTCCGGGCGGCGCGCGTGTCGGTGCGCGCAAGGCGCGTCAGAACAGGCAGAGCGGTCTCAAGCGGCGTGGATATCGGCTTGCGTGCCGAGGCTGCGTTGAAAGCGACGCAGCGTTCTCAAACGAATGGATGCCGGCCCGCGTACGGAAACCGTGTTGAAAGAAACAAAGCGTTTTCAAGCGAAGTGGCTGCCGGTTCGCCTGAAGAAAACGCGTTGAAATAAACAAAGCCTCCGGCACTTCGCTTCTGACGTCGTCAGAAGCGAGAGAACTCTAGCGGAACGGGCGGCGGTCGCGACGACGTTCGGCGGCCGGCTGGTAGGCGATCCGCGAATGCTGGACGCAATAGGGGCCGTCTTCCCTGGCGGGGCCGCCGCAGAAGTAGAAATCCGGGCTGCCGGGGTCGCCCACCGGCCAGCGGCAGGTCGCCTCGGTCAGTTGCACCAGCGTACGGCGCTGCTCCATCGGAATAATGGCGTTCGCCATCTCCGGCTCGACCTCGACTTCGTAATCGTAGGCCAGCGCCGTGTTGCCGCGCACGCTCGGGCGCGAGACCCGCATCATATGCGCCGCGGGGCGGACCTTGCGCGGTCGCGGGGCCGCCGATGACGGGCTCTTGGCGCGTCCGGAGAGGCCCAGACGATGCACCTTGCCGATCACCGCATTGCGGGTGATGCCGCCGAGTTCTCCGGCGATCTGGCTGGCGGAGAGACCGTCGGTCCAGAGTTTCTTCAGCAGTTCGACTCGTTCGTCGGTCCAACTCATGTGCAACCCCCTTTGGGCGGTGTCGCCCGTCCGCCGCGGAATCCGAGCGCGTCGTCTGGCGCGCTGTGCGCCGAACGCGTGCAACTCGAAAGAGAAACGAGGTCCGCTGGCTGGTACGAGATGTCGTACTTGATGACAAAAAACCTACAATATCGCGCGACTCAGGCGCAAGAGTCGCCCCATGAGTCGCGCCTTGCCGTCCACATGTTCCAGGTCATTTCGTGACTTGAATCCACAGATGAGTCGATTTTGAGTCCGGCGGCCGCAATTGTTGTCCGTCTATTCGCCGAGTTGACATAGGGGGGCGCACCCATAAAATGCTGCATCGTGCCGCCTCACGAGGCGGCACATGTCGTTTTTGCGCCCGTTATCAAGGACTTTTTGCCGTGGCTTCGCATGTGCTGCCGACCTATGCCCGTGTCGACCTCGCTTTTGAGCGAGGCGAGGGAGCCTGGCTGACGGCGACCAACGGCGAGCGCTATCTCGACTTCACCGGCGGCGTTGCGGTCAACGCGCTCGGGCATGCCCATCCGCGTCTGGTCGCGGCACTCACCGAGCAGGCGCAGAAGGTCTGGCACGTCTCCAATCTCTATCGCATCCCGCAGGGCGAGCGGCTGGCGGAGCGTCTGTGCGACCAGACCTTCGCCGATGTGGTGTTCTTCACCAATTCCGGCGCCGAGGCGATGGAAGCCTCGATCAAGATGGCGCGCAAATACCAGTCGGCCTCCGGCCGGCCGGAGCGCTATCGGCTGATCACCTTCGAGGGCGCCTTCCACGGCCGGACGCTGGCGACCATCGCGGCGGGCGGGCAGAAGAAATATCTCGACGGTTTCGGGCCGCCGGTCGATGGTTTCGATCAGGTGCCGTTCGGCGATCTCGAGGCGGTGAAGCGCGCAATCACGCCGGAAACCGCCGGCATCATTCTGGAGCCGGTGCAGGGCGAGGGCGGCGTGCGGGTATTTCCGCTGTCGTTCCTGCGGGCGCTGCGCGATGTGTGCGACCAGCATCAGTTGATGCTGGTGTTCGACGAGGTGCAGACCGGTATCGGCCGCACCGGCGACCTGTTCGCCTATCAGCGCTCCGGCATTGCGCCGGACATCATGGGCATTGCCAAGGCGATCGGCGGCGGCTTTCCGCTTGGCGCCTGCCTGGCCACCGCGGAAGCGGCGAAGGGCATGACAGCCGGCACGCACGGCTCCACCTTCGGCGGCAACCCGCTGGCGATGGCGGTCGGCAATGCGGTGCTCGATGTCGTGCTGGAGCCCGGCTTCATGGATCACGTCCGCCGGATCGCGGTGCTGCTGAAGCAGCGGCTGGCCGAGATCAAGGATCGCTATCCGGGCGTCATCGACGATGTGCGCGGCGAGGGTCTGCTGATCGGGCTGCGCGCGGTGCCGCCGTCGGGCGAACTGGTCGATGCGCTGCGCGCAGAGAAGATGCTCACCGTCGCGGCCGGCGACAATGTCGTGCGGCTGCTGCCGCCGCTCATCGTCAAGGAAGAGGAGATCGCGGACGCCGTGACACGGATTGATCGCGCCTGCGCTGCGCTGGCGCGCAATCAGGCCTCCCAGAAGCAGGCGGCCGCATCATGAGCGATACGCCGCCGCGCCATTTTCTCGACCTCGACGAGATTTCGAAAGAGGAACTGCACCGGATCCTCAAGGCCAGCCGGGCGATGAAAGAACGCCGCAAGCGCAGCGGCGGCCACGACACGCTGCTCGCCGGCAAGACGCTGGCGATGATTTTCGACAAGCCCTCGACCCGGACCCGCGTGTCCTTCGACGTCGGCATGCGCCAGCTCGGCGGCGAGGCGATCCTGTTGACCGGTCAGGAGATGCAGCTCGGGCGCGGCGAGACGCTCGCCGACACCGCCCGCGTGCTGTCGCGCTATGTCGATGCAATCATGATCCGGATCCTCGATCCGAAGGCGCTGGCCGAACTGGCGGCGCATGCCACCGTGCCGGTGATCAACGGGCTGACGCGGCGCTCGCACCCCTGCCAGGTGATGGCGGACGTGCTGACCTTCGAGGAGCATCGCGGCTCGATCCGCGGCCGTACCGTGGCCTGGACCGGCGATGCGAACAACGTGCTGACCTCGTGGATGCATGCCGCGAAGCAGTTCGACTTCCGCCTCAAGGTCGCTACCCCGCCGGAGCTCAAGCCCAAGAAGTGGCTGCTCGACTGGGCCAAGTCCTCCGGTGCCGACATCGCCATCGGCCGCGATCCGGACGAGGCGGTGCGCGACGCCGACTGCGTCGTCACCGATACCTGGGTGTCGATGGGCGACCGCGACGGCGTGTCCCGCCGCCACAATTTGCTCAAGCGCTATCAGGTCAATGCCCGGCTGATGGCCAAGGCCAAGCCGGATGCGCTGTTCATGCACTGCCTGCCGGCGCATCGCGGACAGGAGGTCACCGACGAGGTGATCGACGGGCCGCAGTCGGTGGTGTTCGACGAGGCGGAGAACCGGCTGCATGCGCAGAAGGGCATTCTCGGCTGGTGCCTGCACGCCGACGGGCTCTAGGCGCGTTTCCGAGCGAAGCGGACGCCGGTTCGGCATCAAGCAAACGCGGCAAATCAAAATCCGGAGCCTGTCAGCGTTTCAATGAAACGCTGAAAGTCTGTGGCCTCCTGTTCTGGCGGCTGTTCCGCACGCGCGGCCGGCTCCGGTCGCGCGGGAGGGGGCCTTGGACGGAAGTGCCTCGGGGAGGTGCCTTGGTGGAGGCGCCTTGGGGCGGAGTGCCTGGACTGAGGATGCCTCGAAGCCGGACGCCCTGGAGGCTGCCCAGCCATGCGCAGCGAGACGGGGGCTCGATTTCAGCCGCTCCCGCGCTACATAGGGGGCCATGACACATCCGACCCACCCCGCTATTCCCACGCGCGCGCCCTCGCGCATCGCCGTCGACGACACGGCGCTGCCGTTCGAGGTGTCGGCGCTCGACGTGCGCGGCCGCATCGTGCGCCTCGGCCCCGCCATCGACGATATTCTTGAGAAGCACGACTATCCCGCGCCGGTCGCCAAGCTGACCGCCGAGGCGGTGGTGCTGGCGACGATGCTCGGCTCGGCGCTGAAGTTCGACGGCCGCTTCATCATGCAGACGCAGACGGACGGACCGGTGCGGATGCTGGTGGTCGACTACAAGACCCCCGGCCAGATTCGCGCCCACGCCCGCTATGATCGCATCGCGGTGGATGCCGCCATTGCCGCCGGCAAGGACAAGCCCGGCGCGCTGCTCGGTCAGGGGCATCTGGCGATGACCATCGATCAGGGCGCCGACATGAACCGCTATCAGGGACTGGTGCCGCTCGCCGGCGGCAGTCTCGAAGATGCCGCGCACGAATATTTCCTGCGCTCCGAGCAGATCCCGACGCGGGTGAAGCTTGCGGTCGCCGAGGAATTCCGCGCCGGCGAGGGCGGCGCGAAGCGTCGCTGGCGGGCTGGCGGCGTCATGCTGCAGTTTTTGCCGAAGGCGCAGGAGCGCGCCCGGCGCGACCTCGATGCCGGCGATGCGCCGGACGGTGTCGATGCGTCGTTCGCTGCCGAAGATGACGCCTGGGTCGAGGCGCGGGCGCTGGTCGATACGGTGGAGGATATCGAGCTGATCGATCCGGATATTTCCAGCGAGCGGCTGGCCTATCGTCTGTTCAACGAACGGGGCGTGCGGGTTTTTGACACGCTGCCGGTCGCCGCGCAGTGTTCCTGCTCGCGCGACGCGGTCGAGGCGATGCTCAAGAGCTTCGGTCAGGACGACCGCGACCACATGGTCGAGGACGGGCAGATCAAGGTGACCTGCGAGTTCTGCAGCACCGAATATGTGTTTCAGCCGGACGAGGTCGGCGCGGCGGCGCGCTGAAGCGCCGCCGCGATCCGTCGCTTCATGCGTTCCGCGCTTTTGGCTGCTTCGTGTTTGCCTGGCGATAGCTTCAATTGATCGACCGGTGGGCAAACTCGCTGTCGAGCGAGAAGGTCGGCACCGCGATGTCGAACTCTTCGCCGGCCTGCGAGATCATGCCGTAGCTGCCGGCCATGAAACCGGACGGCGTCGGCAGCGGGACACCGCTGGTATATTCGTAGGAGGCGCCCGGCTCGAGCACCGGCTCCTCGCCGACCACGCCGGCGCCCTTGACCTCCTGCAGCCGTCCGTTGGCGTCGGTGATCCGCCAGTGACGGGTCCTGAGCTGGACGGTTTCTTTGCCGTGGTTGGCGATGTCGATCGTGTAGGCCCAGAAAAAGTAGCTGTCGTCCGGCGACGAACGCTCCGCCAGGAAGCGCGGCGTCACAGTTACCTCTATGTTGCGTGTCACCGCTTTGTACATGATATAGCCTTGAACCGGAACGACGATCGAATCTGCGGATGAAGGAAACGCGAATTCCAGCTCCGGTGGTTGCGGGCGAGCGCGACCTGCGGCTTGACCTGTTCCGGGGCATCGCGCTCTGGCTGATCTTTCTCGACCATATCCCTACCAATATCGTCAATTGGGCGACATTGCGGAACTACGGGTTCAGCGATGCCACCGAGATTTTCGTGTTTATCTCCGGCTATACGGCAGCGTTCGTCTATGGCCGGGCGATGCGCGATCGCGGCCCCGTCGTGGCGACGGCGCGCATCCTCAAGCGCACCTGGCAGATCTATGTCGCGCATATCTTCCTGTTCGCCATCTATCTCGCGGAGATTTCCTACATCGCCAAGAGTTTCGACAATCCGCTCTATGGCGAGGAAATGGGTATTCTCGACTTTCTGCGCCAGCCCGACGTCACCATCATGCAGGCGCTGTTGCTGAAGTTTAAGCCCGTCAATATGGACGTGCTGCCGCTCTATATCGTGCTGCTCGGATTCTTTCCGCCGGTGCTGTGGCTGCTGTTGCGCAATGCTTCGCTGGCGCTTGTCGCCTCCGGCGTACTCTACGCGCTGATGTGGACGTTCGGCTGGAATCTGCCGGCCTATCCGGAAGGATCGTGGGCGTTCAACCCGCTCGCCTGGCAGTTGCTGTTCGTGCTCGGCGCATGGTGCGCGCTCGGCGGTGTGCAGCGCCTGTCGCGCGTCATCACCTCGCGGGTGACGATCGCTCTGGCCGTTGTCTATCTCCTGCTGTCCTTCGCCGTGGTGATGACCTGGTACATGCCGCGCCTGGCGATGTTGATCCCGCGCGCGGTCGCCGAGGTCATCTATCCGATCGACAAGCCCAATCTCGATATTCTGCGGATCCTGCATTTTCTCTCGCTGGCGGTGATCGTCGTCAACCTGCTGCCGCGCGGATGGACAGGTATCCATTCGCGGATTTTCCGGCCGGCGATTGTCTGCGGTCAGCACTCGCTGGAGATCTTCTGTTTCGGCGTGTTTCTGGCCTTCGCCGCGCATTTTGTGCTGACGGAAATCTCCAGCCGTATCCTGGTGCAGGTTTTGTGCAGTGCGGTCGGCATCGCGCTGATGGTTGCGGTGGCGGAGTTGCTGTCGTGGTATAAGAGCCTGGATCGAAAGGGGTCGTCGCCGCGTCCGCCATTTGCGCAGGCCGATCTCGCCGGGGGCGGGGTATGAACACGCTGAGCCCAGCGTCGTGCGGTCGTTGGTTCGGAGCCGGTGCCATCACGGGTGCCGGTTTGCATGTTGGTTTGCATGTCGGCTTGCTTGTCGGCTTGTTCGCCGGAGCTTTGCCGGCGCCGGTATTGGCCGAAACGCCTGCCGATTGCCGCGTGGCGGAGTCGCAACTGGACAATTCCTTTCCGCTGCCGCGCGTCGAAGCAGCGATCAGCAACAAGAAGTTGGAGATTCTCGTCATCGGTGCCGGCTCGTCGCGGCTGCCTGGTCCGCAGGGCACGATGCTGGCCTATCCGGCTCGATTGCAGAATGCCTTGAGCCAGAAATTGCCGGACGTGGCGGTCAAGGTCGCGGCGGACGTGAAGCTCGGCCGTACCGCCCATGACATGCTGCCGGACCTGCGGGCGGCCGTCGCGCCGGCAAGTCGACCGGCGCTGGTGATCTGGCAGACCGGGACTGTCGACGCGGTCCGCTCGGTCGAGCCGGAGGCGTTCAGCAAGGCGCTGACCAAGGGGGTGGCTGCCGCCAAGGCTGCGGGAACCGACGTTGTGTTGATGAACATGCAATACAGCCCGCGCACGGAATCCATGATTGCGCTTGGAAACTACGCAGATTCAATGCGTTGGGTCGCCCTGCAATTTGAAGTTCCATTGTTCGACCGGTTCCAGGTGATGAAGACCTGGAACGAGATGGGTGTTTTTGATCTTTACCGCGATACGAAAAAGATGGACATCGCCGAGCGAGTTCATGATTGTATCGGCCGGCTGCTGGCCGATCTGATCATCGGGGCAGCTCAGCCGGGTGGTGCGGTGCCGCCGATAGACGTGAAATAAACGGCAGATAACAATCGAGTCCTGATCTTGCGGCTTCGCACTTTGTCGATCTTCACGCCGTGCCTGGCGATGCTGGCAGCGGGCGTTGTCGGCGGGCTGATTCTGCCCGGTCATGCGCGCGCCGAGGTCGCCGCCGCGGCCGTTCCGGCGTCGACGCCATGCCGCGATGCTGATCAACTGGTGAAGCTCTCGCGGCCGCTGACCCGTCTCAGCCATCGCCTCGCTGCCGGAATGCCGATCACCATCGTCGCGCTCGGCTCGTCCTCGACCGCCGGCGCCGGCGCCAGTTCGCCGGCCGCGAGCTATCCGAGCCGCCTTGCCGTGGAATTGACGCGGCGCTTTCCGGGGCACCCGATCCGCGTCGTCAACCGCGGCGTCAACGGCGAAGAGATGCACGACATGCTGGCGCGCTTTGACACGAATGTCGCCGCCGAGAAGCCCGATCTGGTGTTGTGGCAGGTGGGCACCAACGCGGTGCTGCGCGACCGCGCGCTCGGCGCGCAAAGCGGGTTTCTGCATGAGGGCATCACGCGGATGAAATCGCTCGGCGCGGATGTCGTGCTGATCGATCCGCAGTTCGCGCCGAAGGTGCTGGCCAAGCCCGATGCCGAGCAGATGGTGTCGCTGATCGCGACCACCGCGAAGCGCGACAATGTTCAGCTATTCCGTCGGTTTGCGCTGATGCGGCACTGGCAGGTCGACGAGAAGATTCCGTTCGAGACGTTCGTTTCGCCCGATGGCCTGCATATGAACGACTGGAGCTACGGCTGCTTCGCGCACAATCTCGGTGCTGCCATCGCCGAAGCGGCAACGCGGCCTGTCGCCACCGTGGCAGCGCAGCCGACGGCGCGCTGACGCGGCACGGCGCCGCCGGCCGTTATCCCGCCGTTTCAGGCGGCGTCGAGCGCGGCGAGCAGATCTTCCACCACATCGTCTGGATGCTCGAGACCGGCCGAGAACCGGACCAGACCGTCGCTGACGCCCATCTCGGCGCGCGCTTCCGGCGTCAACCGCTGATGTGTCGTTGTTGCCGGATGGGTGACCAGGGATTTGGCATCGCCGAGATTGTTGGTGATGCCGACGAGCTGCAAGGCATTCATGAACCGGAAAGCGGCGTCACGGCCACCCTCGATCTCGAAGGCCACCAGTGTCGAGCCGCCGCGCATCTGCTTGCGGATGATGGCCGCCTGCGGATGATCCGGTCGCCCCGGATAGACCAGCCGGGCGATCTTCGGATGTTCGACCAGCGCGACCGATACCGCCGCTGCCGTGTCGGTCTGCCGATTGACGCGCACCGACAGCGTTTCGAGTCCCTTCAGCATCACCCAGGCGTTGAACGGCGACATGGCCGGGCCACTCTGGCGCAGCAGCGTGTGGATGTGCTCCTGGATGAAGGCTTCCGAGGCGAGAACGACGCCGCCGAGGCAGCGGCCCTGGCCGTCGATATGCTTGGTGGTGGAATAGACGACGCAGTCGGCGCCGAGCGTCAGCGGGCTCTGCCAGAGCGGCGTGGCGAAGACATTGTCGACGACAAGCGTCGCGCTGCCGGCATGTGCGATCCTGGCGATGGCGGCGATGTCGTAGACTTCCAGTGTCGGGTTGGTCGGCGATTCCAGAAAGAATACCTTGGTGTTGCTGCGCACCGCATTGCGCCATTGCGCCAGGTCGCCGCCATCGACCAGCGTCGATTCCACGCCGAAGCGCGGCAGCCAGTCCTCCACCACCCAGCGACAACTGCCGAACAGAGCCTTGGCGGCTACGACATGGTCGCCGGCGCGCACCTGGCCCATCAGCGCCGCGGTCACCGCGGCCATACCGCTCGCCGTGGCACGGGCAGTTTCCGCGCCCTCCAGCGCCGCCATGCGCCGCTCGAACATGTTGACGGTGGGATTGGAGAAGCGGGAGTAGAGATAGCCCGGTTCGTCGCCGGTGAAGCGCGCCGCGCATTGCTCGGCGCTGTCGTAGAGAAAGCCTTGCGTCAGGAACAGCGCCTCCGACGTCTCGCCGAACTGCGAGCGTAGCGTGCCGGCGTGGATCAGTCGGGTTTCCGGACGGTAGTCGGTTTTGGCCTTGCGGCCGGCGGGCGGCTTGCTGGATGCAGGCACGGGATGCACTCCTTGTCCCCCGATCAAGGGCAACAAAAAACCGGCCGGGATTGCAACATCCTCAGCCGGGTCCATGCGTCCCCGGCCTTTTAGCAACTTGTTTAACGTGGCTGCAAGCCGGCCGGCTCAAAGGACCACGGGATAAGCCCGCTCTTACGCCCGGCGTCGCTTTGCGTCAAGGCAGCCCTCGGGTTAGACCACGCACTGCAAGATTTCACACGGGCCGCCTGCCGCCGCACCATGACGCTCGCTTTTGCCCCCGACGACAGAGGCATTCTGCCCGACCGCATGATCGCGGCGCTGGCGCAGGCCGGCGGCATCGTCAGCGCGCGGCCGTTCGATGCAAACCAGATCCAGCCGGCGAGTCTCGATCTGCGGCTCGGGCCGGTCGCCTACCGGGTGCGCGCCAGCTTCCTGCCCGGCCCGCATGGCGCGGTGAAGCGGCGCATCGACGACCTCAAGCTGCATGAGGTGTCGCTGTCCGATGGAGCGGTGCTGGAGACCGGCTGCGTCTATATCGTGCCGCTGCAGGAAAGCCTGGCGCTGCCGGCCGAGATATCGGCGGCCGCCAACCCGAAGAGTTCGACCGGGCGGCTCGACGTGTTCACGCGGGTGATTTCGGATTCGATGTGGGGCTTCGATCGCATCGCTGCCGGCTATCATGGTCCGCTCTATGCCGAGATCAGTCCGCGCACCTTTCCGGTGCTGACGCGCGAGGGCTCGCGGCTGTCGCAGATCCGCTTCCGGCGCGGGCAGGCGCTGCTCGATGCGGCGGCGCTGCGCGATCTGCATGCGCGCGAGCAACTGGTCGATGCCGCCGATGCCGATGTCAGCGAGGGTGTTGCCGTCGGCGTCGATCTGTCGGGGCTGGGACCGGACGGTCTCGTCGGCTACCGCGCCAAGCGTCATACCGGGCTGATCGACGTCGAGCGCCGCAACGGCTACGCGGTGGCGGATTTCTGGGAGCCGATGCCGCGCCGCGCCGACCGGGCGCTGATCCTCGACCCGGGCGAGTTCTACATCCTCGCCTCGAAGGAGGCGGTGCATGTGCCGCCCGGCTACGCCGCCGAGATGGTGCCGTTCGATCCGCTGGTCGGCGAATTCCGCGTCCACTATGCCGGTTTCTTCGATCCCGGCTTCGGCCATGCCGAGGCCGGCGGCAAGGGTGCGCGCGCGGTGCTCGAAGTGCGCTCGCGCGACGTACCCTTCGTGCTGGAGCACGGGCAGATCGTCGGCCGTCTCGTTTATGAGCGGATGCTGGCGCGGCCGGACACGCTCTACGGCCAGGGCATCGGTTCCAACTATCAGGCGCAGAGCCTGAAGCTGTCGAAGCACTTCAAGGCGTAGCGGCGCGGATCGGCATCAGCCTTCCGGCGGCGGCGCATATTCGGCGCGCATCGGCGTGAACACGTCGAGATTGAGTACCGGCTCGTCACCGATCGTTTCCGCCCAGTGTTCGACATTCGGCGGGATCAGCAGCAGTCCGCCGGTGCCGACGATGTAGGATTCATCGCCGACGTGAAAACGCGCGGTGCCGCCGAGGATATAGACGATCTGCTCGTAGTGATGGCGATGCGGCCGCGGTTCGTGTCCGGGCATCAGGCGATGCAGCGCCAGCGTCGCGCCATGGCCGGAGAACGATTTGCGATCGACGCCCGGACGCACCGGGCTCCACTCGATTTTGCTCCAGTCGACTTGATGGATCATCGCAGCACCTGTCACTGATTGGGTTCGTCTTGCGGGATGGTCGGCGCCTCGCCGCCCATGAACACCGGGATCAGCCGGTGCGATACGAAGCGCCAGCGCCCATCGGCGCCGTATGCGCAGTCGCTGACGACATCGGCGATCATGATCGCCGGCTGGGATTCAAGCACCGGCCTGCCGTCCGCCGCATAAAGCAGCATGATGCATTGCAGTTGCGCGCGGTTGCCGTCGCGCGCATTTAGCCGGAAATTGCTGACGACATGGCGGGCGGTGCGGTCGCCGCGCCCCTCGCGCCAGCTATAGAAGCCGGCGATCGCCTCGCGTCCGTTCATCGTCTTGTCGCCGATGGCGAACAGGCCATCGGCGATATAGAGGTCGCTCGCGCTCCGGCCCCAGTTGTGGTCGACGTCATGCCAGTAGTCGACCTCGAGCATGGTCAGTTGCTGGAGGATGTCGGCATCCGAGGCCGGAACGTTCGCGCTCATTACAGTTCTCCCTGGCTCGCCGGCTGATTCAGTCGGCGATCTGGATGTTCGTCTTCTCGATGACGCGCTTGCTGACGGTGAGTTGCTCGTCGAGGAACGTGTCGAGCTCGGCTGGTGTCGAGCCGACGGCGTTGACGACCAGTTCCTCGAAACGCTTCTTCGTCGCCGGATCCTTCATCGCCGTGGCAATGGCTTGCGCCATCTTGTCGACGATCGGCTTGGGCGTTTCGCCGGGCGCGAAGATCGCCACCCACATCGGGAAGTAGAAGCCCGACAGCGTTTCGCTGATCGCCGGCAGATCCTTCATGAAGGGCGAACGTTCGCGGGTCGAGACGCCGAGCGGAATGACCCGCTTTTCCTGGATATTGCCGATCTGCGGAGCAAGCCCGTCGATGACGAGGTCGATCTGGTCGGCCAGCAGGGCGGTGGTCGTCTGGCCGCTGCCGCGGAACGGCACATGCACCATCTCGATGCCGGCCTGATCGGCGAAAGCAGCGAGCGGAATGTGCGAGGCGCCGCCGACGCCGCTGGAGCCATAGGTGAGCTTGCCGGGCTGCTTCTTTGCCAGCGCGATGAAGTCGGCGAGGTTACTCACCTTGAGCGATGGCCGGGTGACCAGCACCAGCGGATAGGTGGCGACCAGCGAGACGCTGGCAAAGTCCTTGCGCACGTCATAGCCGGGATTCTTGCGGATATAGGGCAGGTAGGCGTGGCCGGGGCCCTGGAACAGGAACGAATAGCCGTCGGGGTCGCTCTTGGCGATCGTGCGCGTGGCGATCAGCCCGCCGGCGCCGCCGTTGTTTTCGACGATCACTCGCTGCGGCAGTTGCCGGCTCAGCGCATCGGCGAGGATGCGGGCCATCAGGTCGATGCCGCCGCCGGCGGCCGACGTCACCAGCAGCTTGATGGGCCGGTCCGGCCAGTTGGATTGCGCCGAGGCGCCGGCAGCCGGGACCAGAAGGGCAAGAGACAGTAGAGCGCGCAAGGCAAGGCGCATGGTTTCCTCCGTTCGCGAAACATCGCCGGTTGGGATCCGGCAGGGAAATGTCGGTTCGTTTGCTTGACCTTCATATTATTAATAATTAATCATCAATCAAGGCAAGCCTCTTCGGAGACGGCCGGTTTCAAACAGGGCGCGCGGGCAGCCGCGCTGTCCGGGACAGCCGGGCAGGCGAATACACGCACTGCCCAGGACAATGAGGAAATCATGGTGGATTCCAAAGAGTTGGCGTGGCCAAACGGCAAGCGCATCGCGGTGGCCGTCACGGTGATGTACGAAACCTGGGCGGACGGGAAAGCGCCGAACTATTCCGTCCAGACCACGCATCTGAAGCCCGGCACCGTCGATCTCGCCGGCAAAGCCTGGTCGACCTATGGCGCTCGCGTCGGCGTCTGGCGGATCATCCGCACGCTCGACCGGCTGCAGATTCCCGGCACCTTTTTCACCAATGCCCGCTGCGCCGAGCTTTATCCCGACACGGTGAAGCAGATCATCAAGTCCGGCCACGACGTCGGCGGCCACAATTATACGCAGGATGCGCTACTGGCTTACATGGAGCCGGAGGAAGAGCAGCAGACGATCAAGCGCTGTCTCGACATTCTCGGCAACACCACCGGCAAGCGCCCGGCCGGCTGGCTCAGCTCGGTCCTTGCGTTCACCGAACACACCGTCGATTTCCTCGCGGCGGAAAAGCTCGCCTATCATGCCGACGTGACCTATACCGACCTGCCGCTGACGCTGGAAACCAGGAACGGCAAGATCGCTGCCGTGCCGAACAGCGACTTCACCGACAATCGCGTGTTGCGGGCGAGCCCGCGCGATTTGTGGGACGTCTATAAGAGCACGTTCGACCATCTGCGCGCCAACGAGCCGATGTCGCTCCTGGTGCTGACATTGCATTGTCACTTCGGCGGACGTCCGATGATCACCTCGGTGTTTGAAGAAATCATCGGCTATATGAAGCAGTTCCCGGATGTCTGGTTCGCCCGGCATGAGGAGCTGGGGCAGTGGGCTCTGGCGCAGACCGACACCCACAGCTATCAGAGCCGCTTCTTCTAGGCTTCCGTTGCTGGCGCGGCGATGTCTGTGCTGATATCGCCGCGCCGGTGCAGCGCTCGCGGCATTCGCAGTTTCCATGAGCTGTCATAAAGGCTATCTGCTGGCCAAGAATCGCGATGACCCGACCGCAGACAAAACCGATCCCGCCGAGCCCGCTGCCCGAAGCGGACACGCCAGAGCCGACGCTGACGGCGGCTGATGCAAGCCGGTTCACCCGAACCGACTGGCTCGCTGACGTTCTGCGCGAGCGCATCCTCAACGGCACCTATGCGCCGGGGGAACGTATCCGCGAGGTGCAGTTGCGCAGCGAGTTCGGGTTTTCCAACGGACCGATCCGCGAGGCGCTGCAGGCGATGGTCGCTGAAGGGCTGGCGGAGCGCGCGCCCTGGCACGGCGTGCATGTCAAGAAGCTCGACGAGCGTCAGCTTCTCCAACTATTCCAGCTCCGGCTGGCCTTGCTCGAATATTCCGCGGAGCTGGCCGCGCGCAATCGCACCGATGCGATGGCCGCCGGCGCAGCGGTGCTGAAGCAGCATCTGGACGCCGGTTTCTCGGAGATCGAGCGTGGCGGTCAGCACCCTTCGTTCAGCGGGCGCCTGTCGCAATGGCTGCTGAGCGCCGCCGGCAATGCGATGCTGCAGGACGTGTGGGACAAGACCATGCGGCAGACGCTGATCTACGTGAATGCGTCGCTGATGCGCGGCAAAGGGCGCCGCAGCAAGGCGCTGATCAATGCGCTGATCGACGCCATCTGCGCCGGTGATGTCGCTGCGGCGAGAGCGGCGGCGCGCGACCTGACCCAGCAGACGCTGATCGATCTCGGCATCGACGGGACGCTGTAACCCGGCTGTACCGGCAGTTGGCGGCCGGACAATTCCGGGCTAGAACGGTGGTGCCGCTGTGGCGCATGCGGGCGTAGTTCAATGGTAGAACGGCAGCTTCCCAAGCTGCATACGAGGGTTCGATTCCCTTCGCCCGCTCCAAATAAGATCCCAAATAGGATCCGCGCGACGATTTGGGCAGCCTGGGCAAATGCCCGGCCTATGCCGCCGTCTCCGGTTTGCCGCCGAACTGCCTGTAGCCGATGAACATGACGATGCCGGTACGTTTGCGCACCGTCGCGAACAGCAGCACGGATTCGGCGACGACGGCGGCGGCGGTGGCGACGGCCGCGCCGAGCGGCCCCATCCGCGGCACCAGCAAGACGCAGAGCGTGACATTAACGCAGACGGCCGCGGCATAGACAGCCGCGCAGGCCTTCTGTTGGCCGACCATGTTGAGCAGCCGCTCCGCCGGCCCGATCGAGGCGCGTGCCAGAAGGCCAATGGCCAGCACCAGGATCATCGGATAGCCGGCCTCGAATCCGGGGCCGAACAGCATCAGGATCCATCTGCCGAACACGACGAGCGCGCCGACCATCAGCAGCGACGGCCAGAAGGTCATGCGTGTCGATTCATGCACGAAAGCGGCGAGTTTCTCCCGGTCGCTTTGCGCATGATATTCCGAGAAGCGATGCGCGCAGGCGCTCGATACCGCGAAGTGGATGAAGGCGACCAACGCCAGCGTCTTGCTTGCCGCATAATACTGCGCGATCTGTTCGGGGCCGACGAACAGCTTGAGCAGCAGGATATCGACATAGGTCAACAGGAAGTAGAAGCCGTCGATCAGCAGGATCGGTGCGGCTGTGCGCATCCAGTGCGCCGCCCCGTAAATCCGCGGGCCGGCGGGAACGCGGCGGCGCAAGCGACGGTTGACGACCAGCGTCTGTGCCAAAGTGGTGATCCAGATCGCTGCGAGGAATCCGAAAAGGGCCGCTGCCGCGTCGATCTCCATTTCGGCGAGATGCATCAGCGCGAGAATCACCAGGATCAGCAGCGGCCGGACGATATAGCCGGGTATGAGCGCTGTCCCGATCCAGTCATAGGCGATGGAAATCGATTCCTGTGCGCTCGATACGGGGAAGATCGGCAGGCAGGCGAGCGCGAACAGGAACGGCAAGGCATAGTGGACGTCGAGATGCGTGCCGAGTGCCAGCATCACGACGAGGCCGAGCAGCCCCGCAATGCTGCCGAGGCCGAAGCAAATCCAGCGCGCGCCACGCAGGAAACCGCGCAGCCGGTCGAGATCGCCACGCGCCACGTATTCGGGAATGAACCGTTGCGGCAGATAGGCAAGGCCAAGCGGCGCAAGCCCGCCGAGCATCAGGAGCCAGGTCCAGACATAGACGTAGATGCCGAATTCCGACGTACCCATCCAGCGCGCGAACAGGATTTGCGACAGATAGATGATCGCGGCGCTGGCAACGCGCACGATAAAGGCGGTGCCGGCGACCTTCTGTGCCAGCGCATTGTGGCTCTGACTGTCGCGCCAGCGCCGAGCCCGCGTCGCCAGCGCCGCGACGGCGGGCATCCGGGATCGATCTGAATCGGTCAGGGCCACGGGGTCTCCGCTATCAGGCGCCATCGGTCGGGTCCTCCTCGCATCCGGTTGAAATCGGCGATGAGGATCCCTGTCTCTTTCACTTCACGAGGTGCCGACTGTCGGGGCCGGTGTCCTCTGTGCTCGCAAGGGCTATAGCAAGGAAGCCTTAACAGTCTCTGGTGGCGATGCCGGAGCGGCGGTTTTGTTCCGTTTACCGATGAGGCGCAGCCCCGCCGCGGCGTGATGCCGGTCGGGCGTGACTGGGTTGGATGGCGAGGTGGTGGTTGCAGGCGCCGCTAGCCGAAGCGATGGGGCGAGGGCGCGGAGTTGGCAAGGCTGGTGCCGCCCCGGCGTGCTCCGCGGCGGTGCGGCGGCCGGTCAGGCTTGCCGGCGTGAAAATCTGTTCCGCGCGAAAATCCGCTGCGTCCTTCGCGCGGGATATGATAAGGCAGGCGCGCATCGTGTTGCACTTTGCCAAAAGGCGCCCGTAGCTCAGCTGGATAGAGCACCAGACTTCGAATCTGGGGGTCAGAGGTTCGAATCCTTTCGGGCGCGCCAATGATTTCAGGTAGTTAGGAATGCATTAGAATTGAGCTCAATTCTTATAGCTACCATGTAGCTACCACGGCGGGCTTCTCGCGACGAGGGTCGCAGATTATACCTGCTACTTGGAATCCGATTTCAGATACCCGGCGGCTTCTCTGCAATAGGACGACAGTTTCGCGATAGAAACTGGTTGGGCGGTGCTTGATCGAACGCTCCCAAATAGACCTCACATTACAAATTTAGAGGGAAGGAGTTCGAATCTCTTCGGATCGGCAGTACATCGACCGATCTGGGCAAATTGCCTGTGGTGATTGGCGCTGCCGCTTGTCACAGCGTAAAGCGTTCTCACGTTCACTCTGAACGTCGTCTATGTGGCCGCCCGATATCGCTGAGCACGCCGATAGTCCATTCGGTTGTGTTCAATACGGCAGCCAATGAAGGTCTGACATCTCGTGACATTCTTGCCGACAAGCCCGCTACTCGACCAAGCCTTGGCTGAACGCAGCTACACCGAGCCTACGCCGGTGCAGACGGCGGTGCTGGCCGATGCTGCCGCCGGCCGCGATCTGCTGGTTTCGGCGCAAACCGGCTCCGGCAAGACTGTTGCGTATGGGCTGTCGATTGCGAAAAATCTTCTCGGCGATGCGGATCGTTTCGAAAGAATCGCCAAGCCTCTGGCGTTGATTGTTGCGCCGACGCGAGAACTCGCCCTACAGGTGCAGCGCGAGCTCGCTTGGCTCTATCAACATACGGGCGCGCGTATTGTTTCCTGCGTCGGCGGGATGGATCCGCGCCACGAGCGACGCGAGCTTGCGAGCGGGGCGCATATCGTGGTCGGAACGCCCGGTCGGCTCTGTGATCACTTGCGGCGCAACGGTCTAGACGTTTCGGAATTGAAAGCTGTCGTGCTCGACGAGGCCGATGAAATGCTCGACCTGGGCTTTCGGGAGGATTTGGAATTCATTCTCAAAACCACGCCGGACATCCGCCGCACGCTGTTGTTCTCGGCAACATTGCCGCGCGGCATCGTCGCGTTGGCAAAGCAATATCAGAAGGACGCATTTCGCGTCGAAGTCGCGGGCGGTGAAGGCGGACATGCCGATATCGAATACCGTGCCATCAGGGTCGTCGCGCACGATGTTGAGCATGCGGTCGTCAACGTGCTGCGATATTTTGAAGCGCCAGGCGCGATCGTGTTTTGCAACACGAGGCATGCCGTTCGGCATTTGCAGGCCGCGCTCCTGGAGCGCGGTTTTTCCGTGGTCGCCCTGTCGGGAGAATTGACGCAGAACGAGCGCACGAGCGCACTGCAGTCTCTGAGGGACGGACGTGCGCGTGTCTGCGTAGCCACGGACGTGGCGGCGCGTGGCCTCGATCTGCCAAATCTTGGTCTCGTCATTCATGCCGAACTGCCAAACGACCCGGAGGTCATGCAGCATCGCTCCGGTCGCACCGGTCGGGCCGGCCGAAAGGGCATCAGCGTATTGCTGGTGCCTCCCTCGCGCCGCCGCCGCGTGGAAATGATGCTCGGCCAGGCGGGTGTCGCCGCCGTGTGGGGCCCAGCGCCCCGGCCGGAGGAGATACGCAACCTCGATCAGCAACGCATCCTGCTTGATCCACTCTTAACGGCAGAATCGACCGAAGATGATCTGACGCTGGCGCGCGCGTTGCTCGCCGAGCGGTCGCCCGAAGAAATCGCCGCGGCGCTGGCCCGGGTTTATCGATCGCGGCTTCCTTCGCCGGAGGACATCCTTGACTCCAGTCAGGGCGGTGGTCGATCGCGCGACGATCGTGACGCAAGAGGCGTGAACCGCGTCATACCTGCCGGGGGTGGAGGTGCGGGAGACGAATCGAGGAGGAAAAAACCCGGGCTTCGTCACAGCATGGCAGAGGGCAGCGTATGGTTTCGCGCCAGCATCGGACGCCAGAAGAATGCGGAAGCACGCTGGCTGCTGCCGATGATCTGCCGGCGGGGTGGAATCCAAAGGGGCGACATCGGCGCGATCAGAATTTACGGCGCTCACACCGAGTTCGAGATTTCAGGGCAGGCCGCAGAGCAGTTCTCGACCAACCTGAAGCGTCCCGACAAGGAAGAGAACATCCGAATTGAGGCGTTGCCGGCCGGCCCGCAAGGCGAAGCGTCTGAAAAGGGTTCCGACAAAATTGCGGGCAACCACAGAGCACACGAGGGCAGGGCACGCCAGAATGACAAGCCTCGCTTCGAGCGACGCCAGAAGCCTCATGGCAAGTCCGCTGGTGCGTCCCCTTCTAAATTTGATGGCAATCCCAAATTGGATAAAAAGCAGCGAAAAAAACACGGGCCTACTCATGCGGGGCAGCCACGGCGTGACCATCCCCCGTTTCCAAAGCCAGCATTCGGCAAGAAGCCAGGGAAAAATACGCATCGCCCTTGAGGCGATGCAGGCCGGTTATTAAATGGCGACAGCACACTTTTGATGCACGACTTGAATATTATATCGTAATCTCAATGACATAAGAGTTCGTATTTTTATTTTGACCGGCGCGCCACTTTGTCTCCATTGAGAACAAAGCTGCGAACTTTCCCGATGCGTCGGTAATGACCTGTTCAAAACCTCAGGGGATGCCGCCGTGAGGTATTCAGGTCGTCTCCTCGAGGCGGTCGGCCGCCTGGGATACCATCGAGCGCCGCAGGCAGCGGACCCGCGTGATGTCTGCGGTGAAGGCGGGGCCTGTCCTGCTGTCAGTCCGTGCTGTTCAAAGCGTAGCTCAGCTTGACGCGAAAGATATGCGAGGTGTTGTCGAACCGGGCTCCGCTAGCCGGGAAAAGAAAAGCTCCGAACTGGGTAGCTGTAATTTGCTCGGGCATGCTCAGTGTCGTCTTCCCGAGATCGACATAGAGATACTCCATGCCTGCCGACCAGTTGCGCGACAGTTTCATTTCAACGCCGGCTCCGGCCGTCCAGCCGACTTTGATCATGCGATCGGACATCGAGCGGTTAATTATCTGACCGGGATAAACGGCTTCGCCATAGGCGTGCTGCACTTCGCCATATGCCAAACCGCCGGTGACATAGTACAGGGCAGGGCCGGTTGCTAAACCGATCCGCCCACGCAGGGTTCCCAGCCAATTCTGCTTCGAGTTGAAGCGAGTCGTGTCGTCTGCGCCGGATCCGAATGGTTGCCCCGCAACACCCAATTCGGTTGGAAAAAGAAACGGGCGGCCGTCGCTCGCGTTGCGGTACTGAATATCAGTTTCGATACCGAGGACTGTAATGCCCGATTGCCAGTTGAAGCCTGCCTGACCGCCGATCAGCAATCCCGACTGTGAGATGGGAACGCGCGGCGAGTTGTATAATTGGTCGTAGCCAACGTCAGAATCGGAAATACCGGAGAAGCCGGCATTCAACCCGCATAGAAGCCTGACCAGTTATAGGTCGGCACCGCAACGGGCGGAGTCTGAGCGAGGAGATCGGTCGCCGACGCGGAAATGGAGTTGCAGGCAAGGAAAGCGACGGTGAGCACAATTCGTTTCATTCCGGATGCCCCCACCGATTTGTCCTTCCGCAACGGTCTCACGGCATGGTTAAAAGAACCTCACCTTCCTGGGGATGCCGATTTCAACTTCTTGGCTGCGAGTAGTTGCTCTTGCGCAGCCCTTAAGTCGAATGTGCTTCAGTCGGGGTGATGATCTTCATGCCAGAGTTCCCCTATAAAAGGCTGGACCAGCGACAGTCGCTCGACAGCGTTCCCGATCGGATCGTCGACGGGCGCCGCCTTCGCAGGCTCGCCCCGGCCAATTGACTGCGCGGCTGGACACCGCCCGGCGATTCCGATAATCGTCGCCGAATGGTCCGTGCCCGGGCAATTCTGTGGTTGTTTGGCCTGCTCGCCTTGATCGCGGCGGGTTCCATCTCCGTGGCGGAGGCGCACGGAAGTTATGGACAGCACGTTCACGCGCACCATCATCAGCAGCAGACTTCCGGCAGCGCGGTTGCTGAGCATCCCGTGAATAGCGAAGCGCCGATCATCGGGATCAGCGCTCAGGCCGTCACATCTGGCTCGGATTTCCCGCCTGTCGACGCCGGCTGCGGCAACCGTGGCTGCTGCACTGCCGGCCATTGCGCAACCTGCGTCGCGGCTATCGCTCCAGCCGAGAGTAAAGACTGGCTCACCGCTCAACGTGCACATTTCGGCTGGCATCGCGCGCCGGCGATTGCCGACGCGATTCTTTTCGCGCTGAAACGTCCTCCCCGATCCTGACCTTTCCTTCCGCATTGCGGAGCCATGCGCGCACGAGCGTTACGCGCGGCGAGGTTAATGGATCGGGACTCTTTTTATGTTTACCAGCATTTCGTCCGGCCTGCGCGTTGCCGCGCTGACGCTGATTTTGGGTGCGGGCGCCGCCCATGCTCACGACGGACACGACCACGACGGCGAGGCCGCCCCTGCATCCACGCATGTGCTGCCGCGCGGTGAAGCGTCATCCGCAGAATTCGGCATCGTCGTGGTCGCCAGCGGCGATCACCTGACGATCTATCTCGACCAGTTTGCGACCAACACGCCACTTTCCTCGGCCGAGATCGAAGTCGAAACCCCGCAGGGGCCGGTGAAGGCGATCGAGCAGCCGGACGGCGTCTACACGCTGAAGGCGCCATGGCTGCTGGCGCAATCCGGCCATGCCGACATCGTGCTGAGCGTGACCGCCGGTGCCAATGCCGACATCTTTTCGGTTGGCCTCGATATTCCTGCTGCCAGCCCGGCCGACGCCAATGCGGCCGGCAGGGCAGACGCTTCCGCCGCTCAGGGCTGGCTGGACAAAGTGGCCGATCCGATGCCGTGGATCATGCTTGCAGGCGGGTTGATCGCCGGGATTTTTGCTGGCCGTGCCGGCACACGGCGCCCGGCGCTGCTGCTCCTCACCGCGGTCGCGATCGCCGCATCCCATGACCGCAGCCTTGCACACGACGGCCATGATGAAACTCCTTCGGCCTCCGTCGTGGATCAGGCTGACCGCGCGCAACGCGAGCCGGATGGCGCAATCTTCGTTCCCAAGCCGGTGCAGCGGATTTTCGTCCTGCGCACCCGGCTCGCGCAAAGCGGTCGTCTGCAGCGTACGATCGAGCTGCCCGGCCGGATTATTCCCGATCCTAACGCCACCGGTTACGTGCAGACCGCGCTGGGGGGACGCCTGTCGCCACCGCCCGGCGGTTTTCCGCGCCTCGGAACCGCGGTGAAGGCCGGCGACGTGCTCGGCTATGTGACGCCGCCAGTGCAGACGGTGGACGTCTCCGACATGCGCCAGCGTCAGGGAGAACTCGATCAGCAAATCGCCATCGTCGAGCGGCGACTTGCGCGCTACGAGCAGCTCACGACCAGCGGCGCCGTCTCGCGGACGCAGCTCGAGGAGACGCGCCTCGAACTTCAGGGCTTGAAAGATCGCCGCCAGTCGCTCGACCGGGTGCGGCAGGATTCGGAAGCACTGGTTGCGCCGGTATCGGGCGTCATCGCCGAGGGTACGCCGATCGCCGGCCAGATCGTCCAGACGACGCAGGTCATCCTGCAGATCTACGACCCGAAGAAATTGTGGGTCGAGGCGCTGAGCTTCGACGTCTTCGACGGCCTGCGCGAGGCTACGGCCCGGGGCGCCGACGGACCGTCGCTGGCACTGATATTCCGCGGGGCCGGCTCTGCCGATCGTAGCCAGTCGTTCCCCATCCACTTCGCCATCAAGGGCGATCCGGGCAATGCCCGCACCGGACAGTTCGTTACTGTCTTTGCGGCCAGGGGCGAGACGCGCAGCGGCATCGCCCTGCCGCGCACCGCCGTGGTGCGGGCCACCAACGGACAGGAGCGCGTATTCGAGCAGGTATCCGCCGAGCGTTTCGTGTCGCGGATTGTGCGCACGGAGCCGCTCGATAGCGAGCGGGTCGTGATCCTGACCGGAATCGAAGCGGGTCGGCGCATCGTCGTGCAGGGCGCCGAACTTCTCGACCACATACGCTGAGGGCGAGCCAGTGTTTACATTCCTGGTCACCAAGTCGCTGCAAAACCGCATGCTGGTGCTCGCGCTTAGCGTCGCGCTGATCGTCATGGGCGCCTTCAGCCTGACCCGGCTGCCGGTTGACGTGTTTCCCGACCTCAATCGGCAGGTCGTGACCATCATGACCGAGGCGGAAGGCCTGGCGCCTCCGGAGGTCGAGCTATTGGTGACGTTCCCGATCGAGGCGCAGATGAACGGCGTTTCCGGAGTCACCCGGGTCCGCTCGGTGTCCGGTGTCGGCCTGTCGCTGGTTTACGTCGAGTTCGACTGGGACGGCGATATTTTCCGCAATCGGCAACTCGTCGCCGAGCGGCTCAACCTGGTGCGCGATCAACTGCCGGCCAATGTCACGCCGGTGATGGGGCCGATCAGTTCGCTGATGGGGCAGATCGTCATGGTCGCGATCACCAGCGGCGAGGCGACGCCGATGGAGGTGCGCGAGGCCGCCGATTTCACCATTCGCCCGCGCCTCATGAGCATTCCCGGCGTTGCGCAGGTGATTCCGATGGGCGGTGAGGTGCGCCAGTATCGGGTGTCGCCGCAGCCGTCTGCATTGCGCGGGCTCGATGTCAGCTATGAGCAGATCGAAACGGCGATCTCCCGGTTCGGCGGCAATACCGGCGGCGGATTCACCGAACTCAGTTCGCGCGAATATCTGATTCGGAACATCGGCCGGACGACGAGCCTCGACGACCTGCGCAATATCGTCGTCGCCACCGTCGGTGATCGGCCGATCTTCCTGCATCAGGTTGCGACGGTCGATTTCTCGGTGCGAACGAAGCGCGGCGACAGCAGCTATATGGGTAAACCCTCCGTCATCGTCGCGATAGAGAAGCAGCCTGCCGCAGACACCATCGCCCTGACGCGACAGATCGAGAGCGCGCTCAAGGAGCTTAACGGCAGCCTTCCGCTCGGCATCAAGGCCAACAATCTGATTTTCCGCCAGGCCAACTTTATCGAAGCGTCCATCGGCAACGTGCGGACGGTGCTGGTGGAAGCCGGCATCGTGGTGGCCGTGGTTCTTTTCGCATTCCTTCTGAACTGGCGGACGACGGTGATCTCGCTCACCGCCATTCCAATGTCGATCTTCGCCACCGCCGTCGTCTTCTATTTCTTCGGCATATCCATCAACACCATGACGCTTGGCGGCATCGCGATTGCGATCGGCGAGCTGGTGGACGATGCGGTTGTCGATGTCGAAAACATCTTCCGCCGTTTGCGCGAAAACCACGCGCTTGGTAGCCCGCGCTCGACCTTCGACGTCGTGGTCAGCGCTTCGCAGGAGGTGCGATCCGGCATCGTCTATGCGACGGCCATCATCGTTCTCGTCTTCCTGCCGCTGTTTGCCCTCTCCGGCATCGAGGGGCGGCTATTCACGCCGCTCGGCCAGGCTTACATCGTTTCCATCCTGATGAGCCTGGTGGTGTCGATCACGCTGACCCCGGTGATGGCCTATTACATGCTGCCGGGGCTGAAGCGCCTGCGTACGCATGAGAGCGGGCTCGTGCGCGCCCTCAAGCGCTGGTACGAAGCGGCGCTGGCGCGGGCCTATGAGCGGCCGCGTACGATCTTCGCGGCTACGCTTATTCTCGTTGCCTGGGCCATCGCGGCGGCGCTGACGTTGCCGCGCAGTTTCCTGCCGCCCTTCAACGAGGGCACCTTCACGATCATGATGACTCTCAATCCGGGGGTGTCGCTCGCCGAGTCCAATCGTGTCGGCGCTATCGCCGAGCAGATCGTGATGACAATTCCCGAAATCCGGTCTGTCGGCCGCCGCACCGGTCGTGCCGAACTCGACGAACATGCCGAGGGGATCCATGTCTCGGAGCTGGAGATCGACCTGAAGCCGCTGCAACGCTCCAAAGAGGATGTCGTTGCCGACATCCGCAGCCGGCTTTCGGTTCTTCCGGTTCAGATCAATGTCGGTCAGCCGATATCCCATCGCATCGACCACATGCTGTCGGGCATCCGCTCGGAAATCGCGCTCAAGGTCTTTGGCGAAGATCTTGATGCGATGCGGCACAAGGCCGACGAGTTGCGCGGGAAGATATCGGCCATTCCCGGCGTGACCGATCTCCAGGTGGAGAAACAGGTTCGCATTCCGCAGCTCGAGATCCGCGTCGATTATGGGCGCGCCGCACTCTACGGCGTGCAGCCTGCCGCCGTGATCGAGCAGCTCGGCCGGTTGTCAAACGGCCGGGTGATCTCGCGCGTGGTCGACGGCTATCGTCGATTCGACGTGGTGATGCGGCTGCCGGACGGCATGCGGACGACGCAGGGTCTCAGCGATCTGCTTCTGAAGACGCCGCGCGGGTGGATTCCGGTGCGGCAGATCGCCGATATTCGCGAGACCGACGGCCCCAACCAGATTCTCCGGGAGAACGGCCGCCGCCGCATCGTCGTTCTGGCGAACAGCGACGGCAGAACCGACGTGACCAAGATCGTTGCCGCAATCGAGAAGGTGATGGGCGAGACCCCGTTGCCGGCCGGCATGTCGGCAAGTCTGGAGGGCACGTTTCAGGCGCAAAGCCATGCGGCGCGGACCATCGGCCTGCTGTCGCTGGTGTCGTTCATGCTGATCTTCGCCATCCTCTACAGCCGTTACCGCTCGGCGGTGCTGGCCCTCATAATCATGGGAAGCATCCCGCTGGCGCTCATCGGCTCGGTTGCGGCGATTACGATGGCCGGCCAGCCGATGTCGGTCGCCAGCATGATCGGATTCATCACACTGACAGGCATAGCGGCGCGCAACGGCATTCTGAAGGTCAGCCATATCGTCAATCTCGCGGTCCATGAGCATATGCCGTTCGGCCGCGAACTGGTGACGCGGGGTTGCCTCGAGCGGTTGACGCCGGTGCTGATGACCGCGCTCGCGGCCGGCGTTGCGCTGATGCCGCTGCTGATCGGTGCGGCCAGTCCGGGCAAGGAAATTCTGCATCCGGTCGCCGTCACGATCTTCGGCGGGCTTATCAGTGCGACACTGCTCGACGCATTCATCACCCCGCTTCTCGTGCTGCGCTTCGGGCGCAAGGCTGTCGAGAAAATGCGCGCCGGCGCTGCCGCTGCCGCTGCCGACAAGGACGCTTCGGCGAAGGCCGCAGCCGCTCCCGCTCATTCGTACTAATTCACCGGAAGGAGAGACCGATGCACAACCGTTACGTTCTGTTTCTGTCGGCTGCCGCAATGATCGTTGCATCCGCCGCGGATGCGCATAACCCCAGGGCGCGGCACGGCGGACGGATCGCCCATGCGGGCAGCTATCACGTCGAACTGGTAACCGAGGGCAAGACCGTCAATGCCTTCCTGGTCGGGCACGATGATCGGGCGATGTCCGCTGACGGCTACAAGGGGACCGCGATCCTGCTGGTGGACGGCAAGCGTCAGCGTATTCCGCTGGCGCCTCGCGATAACCGCCTGACCGGAGACGCCGATACGAACCTGCCGGAGGGGGTGACGGGCGTGGTTCAAATCACAAACCCGACGGGCGCCACCTCCAGTGCGAAGTTCAACTGAGCGCTGTTCGTGCGGTGAGACACGATCCTGCCGATCTGATATCGAGCCGGTCGTCCGGAACCGAAGCAAGTGACGTTGTGCTGCCTCCGAAAGCCCCGGACGCGGGCTCCGCAGGTGGCTAAACGGCCGAAATCGAATATTGGGACTTCATTGGCCGTCATACACCCGCGGGGGCGACAAGTCTTGAAAGAGGTTCTGGTCCAGATCGTACGTACCGCGTTGCTGTGCGGCATCCTTGGACTGGCGCTCTACTTCGTCATGTCATATGCGGTCCGGATTCCGGCTTTCGCTCCAGGCTTTGCGCTCGTTGCATCGCTCGTCTTGGCATGGCTGATGGCATGGTCGATCCGCGACGCTCTTCAAAATCGTCTCATTCCGATGAAAGTCCGGAGCATCGCACGCGACGAACAGCCTGCCCTGTACTGGTCTTTCCTCGGGTTCGAAATTGCGTGCGGCTGCGCCAGCATTGCTGTCGCCATCCTGAGCTTCCTGCGCCTTGTCGGCTGGACGGATGACGGAATGACGGCGGCTGGTTAAAGGCCCACCGTCCGGTCCATGCGGTCGACGACGCTTGTCCGATGGGTAATCGCGATGATCGTCATGTCTTGGCGACTGCTCAACAGACTGTCGAGCACTCGGCGCTCCGTCGCTATATCGAGCGATGACGTACTTTCATCCAGGAGCAGAATATCAGGACGCCGCAGGATGGCGCGCGCGATGCCGAGCCGTTGCTTTTGCCCCGCCGACAGGTCGATGCCGCCCTGTCCAAGCGGCGTGTCGTAGCCCTGCGGCAGCGCCGCGATCTCCGTATCGATGCCGGCAAGCCTCGCCGCGGCGATCACCGCGTCGCGATCAATCGGCAGCAGATCGAGCGCGATGTTTTCCAGCACCGAACCGGTAAACACGTCGATCTCATGGGGAACCACGACGATCCGTTGTCGCAGTTCGGCGAGCGGAATGTCGGCGAGCGGAACACCATCGAGCGTGATCGTGCCATCGCTCGGTGGGCGCGCGGCGAAAATCAGGCTTGCCAGCGTGCTTTTTCCGATGCCGCTCGGCCCGACCAGCGCGACTCGTTCACCCGGTTCGAATGTGCAAGAGACATTGGCCAGTACAGGCGGATGGCTGCCTGGGTAACGGTAGGTGAGGCCGGAAATCTCGAGCCGGCCCGGTCGTCTCTGCGCAGCCGCGCCCGCCGATGATATCGCCTCGCCCGGCGCCTCGACGAGCGTCGCGAAGCGGTCCATCGATACGATCATTGCCTGAAAATCATCGAAAGCCTTGACCAGGGCCAGCACCGGGACCGACAGAGAACCGCCGACGGAGAGAAACAGCACGAAGTCGCCGACGCTCATCGCGCCCTGGGCGACACGAAGGCCGCCAATGCTCGCGATCGTGGCGATGATCAGCCCACCGGCAAAACGGCCGACGGCATCCAGGCAAGCCGAAATGCGGATCACCGCGAGATGCGCGCCGATATCGCGATCCAGCCGTTCGGCGAAACGCGTCTCCGCGAATCCATGCGCCGAATTGAACCGCACCGTGTTCGTATAGGCGATCGCTTCCACGATATGCGACCAGTGCCGGCTGCGCGTCTCGAACCATGCGGCCTCGCGCCGCCGCAGATTGCGCGCCAGCATCACATGCAGCGCGGCGAGCAGCGCCACGATGGCAATCACCGCGAATCCGACCGGCATGCTGACATAGAGCATGGCGGCCGCGAGGATGAGGATCATGCCGGCCGCGAGCGCGAACTCGATCAGCCCCTCGGTCGCGCCCTGTGTCAGCCGTTCGGCTTCTTCGAATGTTCGGCCAAGCAGACCCTGATCGCGCGTCAGCGCATGGCCGATAGGCAGGCGCAGAACCGCGGTGAAGGCCGGTACGAGCACCTCCCGGCGCAGGTGCAG
Organism: Pseudolabrys sp.; assembly: GCA_035556795.1. GTDB lineage: Bacteria > Pseudomonadota > Alphaproteobacteria > Rhizobiales > Xanthobacteraceae > Pseudolabrys. Next base: position 51,208 of record DATMEV010000111.1, read on the forward strand.
GCTTGCGCGTGCGGCGAGCATGCGACGGGCAAGCGAACATCCGGCATCGATTGATGCGATGCCGGCGATCCCCGCGCCGATCGCGGCGACCATCGCAACATCGGAAGCAGGAAAGACGGTATCGATCAGGTGGGCCAGCAGGATCGGCGGCAGCAAGGCGAGCACTGCGAGCATGACGGCGGCCATCAGCGCCGGCAGCACCAGATGCCGCTGCATCCCCATCAGTGCGACAAGCAGGCCGAGCAGCCCCCGCAAGCCGCCGGGCGTTGTCGCACTCCTCAACAGCGCGCCGAGCCGCAGCCGCCCCTGCTCGCTGGCAGCGGTCATGGGTTTTCGAGCAGATCCGCCATGGCGTCCGCCATCGGTGCGCCAGTCGCCAGCTCGATCCAGTACCACTGGCCGTTCGGGTTGAGTTCAAGGAAGACGTAGTCGCCCTGCGGCGTCACGATCAGGTCGAAAGCGCCGAAGCGTAATCCGCAATGCTTGAGATAGTCGCGCAGCGCCCGGTCGACATGCGCCGGCAGCGAAATGATTCGATGCGGCAGCTTGATCGTGTCGACCGCCCGCCAGTCCTGCTCGGCGCCGCTCACGCTTTGACTATCAATCCGGCAACAGAACAACTCGTCGCCGATGATCGTCACCCGCAATTCGTGATCCTTGACGACCTGCTCCTGCAGGTAGGTGGGGCAGAGCGAGATTGTGGCGCGCAGCGATGCGAACTCGCCGGGCGGCACCGGCCGCGTATAGGCGACACGGTGTTCGCCTGCCACGTAATGGCTGCCCATCAGCAACGGCTTGCAGATCACGCCTTCCGGGCATGAATTGTAGAAAGCTTCCGCCTGCGCCGGATCGTTGGTGATGATCGAACGCGGCACGCGCAAGCCGACGCTGCGTGCCAGACGCAGCTGCGGAAATTTCCGCTGATGCCGGCGGTTCTCGTCCGGATTGTTGATCCACGGCACGCGCGCATCCATCGGCAGGAAGCCCATGAATTCCCGCATCTCATCGCGCACATAGTTGATGACGCCTTCGTCCTCGACGCCCGGTGGCGGCAATGAGGGCTCTGGCTTGCGCATCCAGACGGACCGGACGTCGTGCGGGAAAACGCAGGATCGCTGCCATTTGTCCTCGATCCGGATCGTCCCGGTCGGCTCGTCGCCCATGACGATGCGATAGTCTTCGTGGAAGTGATCGGTGTTCAACCGGAAGCACGGTACGGCGCGCTGCTGCAACCGTTCGAGAACGGCATCGACATGCGGGTCGAGCTTGGTCGAGATCATCAGAACGCTTTTTGACATGGTCGGCGGCGATCTTTTGGATGGGGGAGAAAAAGGAAAAAGGGCCGACCTGTCGGCCGACCCTGTGCTTTCAGATAACCGGTTGCCGGGACTAGTTCCCGAGCACGTCCGACTGCAGATCGGAATCGGAGGTGCGGCCGGAAGTCGAACTCACATTTCGGGAGGTCGACGATTTGTGAAACAGCAGCGTACCACGCCAGGTCTGCGTCACCGGGTCGTAATAGCCCAACGCATCGTCCTCGTATTGCTCCAAGGCGTAAGGCTTCGCATTGGCCAGGACGAAGGGAAGCGCGTTGGCGCTCGGCGGCGTATTCAGGTGCATAGGTTCATTCCTTCTTGAGCTGATTCCAGTGGAATCCGGCTGTCGGATTTTCGAATGGCGCGGGAACCTGTCACAACCCCCTGTTCGCGGGGGCGTGCCCGTTTCTCCGTAGAAAATCGAGCGCAGTCGTATCGAGCGGCGCAGCATGGCGCTGCAACGCAGCCGTGACCTTCAAGGCGGTCTCGAGTTGAAAATTGGCGCTGTAGGTCCACCAGCCGCGCCTCGGGACGACGGTGAGCTGATAGGGTAGCCGCCTGCGCAAGGTGATGCATTCGATCTCGTCGAACTTCAGATCGTGAACGCGGATCACCCGGATGCGCAACCCATCCGACTCGATCGTCAGTGACGGAAACAGCGAATTCCGCGCCACGGCGAGCAGCGGCACGTGGCGGATCCCGCAGAAGGTCGCCAGCGGCCTGACACTAAGAGCATTCAACATCGCCGCGCCAGTCTACGGCGCAGCGTGTCGCGGAACGCCCCCTGTTTTGCGGGGTATCCAGCCGCTGGCTCACCGTGTTTAGCCTCGCGCCAATTCACTGCGGGGCGGCGCTCCAGCATGCACCTTGTCCCAACTCGTATTAATTCATTCTGGAAAAGGCATTCCATGATGCGCTCGTCCGTCATCTCGTATTGCGGGGTGATCGTCGCCGGCTCGCTGATTGCCGTGCCGACGGCGCAGGCCCAGCACGGGCAGGCAGGCCTCGTCGATATCACACCGTACAAAGCAACCTATGCTCTCACTTTTGGACCGAATGGCCCTCACTCGCCGTTCCGGACAGGCAGTGGACGTTTGATCATCGAAATCACGGGAAGCCGCTGCACGGAATATCGCGTCGTTCGCAGCATGACGGGCACATTGAATTCGGATCGAGGGCCTCTCAAGGTCCAGTCGGAATCGGTCACCACCGAAAATGTATCCGGCACGCAGCTCGCGTTCAGCTTCAACGAACGCAACAACAACAATCCGCCACGCCATGTCAGCCTGATTGCCCGCCGAGAAGGCGGCCGAATCACCGTGGCATCCGGCGGGCGGAAGGTGGAACTCCCGGGAAACGTCGTATTTCCCCTGCATCATGAGCGGATGCTGATTACCGCCATGCATTCGGGGCGTAAATCGATCTTGGCCGACGTCTACAATCCCGAGGATTCGCCAGGCAGCGTCGACCGCACGTCCTTTACAATGGGGCCGGATGTAACGGCGCCGCTGCCCAAGGGGCATGCAGCCAATATCAAGGAATTGCAGAACGAAAAGCGGAAGCGCGTCGCGGCTGTTTTCAAAAACATGCAGACAGGAAAAATCCGGGTACAGGAGCAGATGACCCGTTTCAACAATAACATCATGACGGTTTCCGATGCACGCTTCGAGCAACTGCGGGTCAAGGCGACCCTTGCCGCGGTCACGATGCTGCCGCAGCGTCCCTGCAATTAGTCCCGACAGCCGGCGCGACCCGCGAGCAGCCGGTCTACCGGCGCGCGATCGTCGGTGAGCACAACGCCGCAAGCATCCGGCCATTGCGCATTTGCCGTCGCGATATCGATCCGTCGCCAGACACCGTCCCGAGACCGTACGGCTTCGCCGGCGTTCATGACCGAAGCGACGACGATTTCATGGTCGCTTCGATGCGTGGACGAACCGCTCTTCCAGGCCGCGACGACATAGTTGGTCATGCCTTCCGCCTCCGTGTCGGAAGCCCAGATATCGACTGCGGGAAAAACCTCCGACAGAGTCCGTGCGATGCTGAGTGCCAGCAGCGGCGTCCGGGATCGATCGATGACATTGGAGAGAAAAACGCCGTGTGACTTTAGCCGTCCGGCGATCAGTCTGTCGAACTCCCGGGTCACGAGATGCGGCGGCACGCTGCGGGTGCGATAGGCATCCATCAATACGACATCGAATGCGACGGAGACCGGGAGCGCGCGCACCAGCGCACGACCGTCGCCGACAATGGTTGTCAGCCGTGGATGTTCGCCAGCCCACATCTGATCGTTTGCAATCGCAGCAACCGTCGGATCCAGCTCGATCGACGTCACCTTGGTGCCACCCGATAGCGAAGCCCAGGCGCGCGGCAAGGTCGCGCCACCGCCGCCGACGACCAGCGCCTGCGGTGCGATGGATTGCGCGAAGGCTGCCTGCGCCAATCTGTCTGCCAGCGCGGCGTAGCCGAGATGGAGCCGCTGCGGATGATCGCGATCGGAGGCGCTGTGAACACCTTCGTCCAGCATCATGAAGCGCAAGAGGCTGCCATCTGCCAGCGCACGATCATGCAGGCGTATGCAGGTGTAGCGTGATTCCCTGAGGCAGGGCCCCGGCGCCACCAGCAGAATGACAACCGGGATCGCGGCAATGATCGCGACGATCCCGCCGACCAGAGGTTTTGCCGGCGCGCTCCGCCACGGCACCATGGCGATGCCGAGCGCGATCCACAAGACGGCAACGATGCTGGTGAGCCCGGCCGCGCCGACTTGCTCTAGCAGGACAAAGCCCGCCGCCGCCGTCCCGAGCACGCTTCCCGCTGCCGATGCCGCGTAGATCGCGCCCACCATGCGCGGCAGTTGCACCTGCGGCATGATGGTCGCCGCCCGCACTGCCAGCGGCGCCACGAAGCCTGCGGCCATGCTTGGCGGGAACGCCAGCGCGGCGATGGCGGCCGCCGCACCGTCACCGAAGCCGTGGGCACCGGAAAGCGTCTCGACAAAAATGAGAAGCGCGCCGGGGATCATCCCTGCCGCGGCTCCTGCCGTGAGCCAGACAACGGAGAAGGCGGTCGACACCTGAGTCACGGTCGATGTCCTGCTGGCCAGCATGCCGCCCAGGACGTGTCCGCCGGTCAGCCCCAGCAATACGCTGGCGATTGCCGCCGACCACGGCAGCAGCGATTGTCCGACATAAGGTGCGCCCAGCCGAACGATCGCCAGTTCGATGCACAGCGAAGCGGCGGCCGAGAGGAACACCGCCAGCAAGAGCCCAGCCCGCGTCATGGCAAGACAGCGGCGCGTTGCGACCGTGCGAGAAGCATCAGCATCGCGGCATTCGCAAACGCAAATACTCCGATCAGCAGAAGCGAATGCCGCACTCCCAGATCGTCAAGCAGCAACCACAATGCCGCCAGCACCCCCAACACGCTGCCGGCTGCGCCTGCCGCATAGATCGTGCCGGCGCGCAGGCCCTGTCCCGTACCCGACCCTAATCCGCTGAGCATCAACAGCGGCGCCGCCAGTCCGAAGAGCACGCCCGCGGGGATGCATGGGAGGGCGGCAAACAGCACGATACGCCATAGTGTCGCAGGAGCCGGTGCCAGCACGAGAGCGTCCCAAGCCTCAATGAACCAGGGGGCCGCGGCAACCGCAATCCCGCCTCCGGCCGTCGCCAGGGCGGCAAGGCGCAGTTTCGACGGCCGGTCGCGGCGGGACGCAAGCCTGCCGCCCAGCCGGTTGCCCAGGGCCAGCGCGAGCAGAAACGCGGCGATGATCGCGGTCCATGTGTCGGTCGACATGCCTGCATAGGGCGCGACCAGACGCGCTGCGATCACCTCGAACGCCAACGAGCAGAATGCGACCACGCCCTCCGCCAGAATTATTCCCGCCAGCATTCAAATAACGTTCGACAATTTCCGATCCGTACTCATTATGTTTTTCTGTCGTTGGGGTTCCCACCCCTCGTCCTAGGGGTGTTGAAGCCTTCCCATGTGGCTGCCGAACCGCATCATTCAGGGCGCGACTTTTGCCTGCTTCGCCGCCATCGCGCTCGTGCTCTGGATCGTCCTGAGCCAACCCTGGCTTGGCCTCACTCTCATCGCCGACCCCGAGGGCCGGGCTATCCGCATCGATGCCGTATATGCGTCCGGCCCTGGCCAGACCATCACCACGCCATCGGTATTGCGCGCCGTTGGGCCGGCAGGCGACGCAGCCAGCGCCGTTGTTCTCGAGCCGGACGATATTGTCGAGGAGCCGGACCTTTTCGAAACCTACGAGCAGACACGACACTTCTTCCAGCGGCAGAGCGCGCTCGCCGCGCTGCTGCGCAACACACAAGTCATGCTGCAAGTCGTGCCGCAGATTGGCGCGGCCGATGTGCCGCAGAGCGTTACGGTCACGCCGGCGCGACGTCCGCTCAGCGACCTTCCGGTCGCTTTCTGGATTCAGATCATCACCGGTGCCGGCTCGCTGCTGATCGGAGCCTGGGTCTGGGGAATGCGGCCGGCCGATATCGCCACGCGCCTGTTTGCGCTGTCCGGTGCGATGATCACCGTGTCCGCCTATGCCGCCGCCATCTATTCCTCGCGAGAACTGGCGATCGACGGTGCGACATTCCGTTTGCTGTCGGCGCTCAACCATACTGGCGCGATTGGTTTCGGCGCCGGCATGATTGCGATGTTCCTGTGCTATCCACGTCGTCTGGTCCCGCTGTGGACGTTGTGGATCGTGCCCGCCGTTTTCGGCGCCTGGCTTATTGCCGACATCCTGCATCTGCCGCCCAATCAGCCGACCGGCTCGCAACTGCCGACGCTCATCGAGATGCTGCTGATCGTTATCATTGTCGGCGTGCAGTGGTTCATCAACCGCCGTGACCCGCGCGCTCGCGCCGCGTTGAGCTGGCTCGGCCTGTCGGTGATCGTCGGGGCCGGCGCCTTCGTGTCGCTGATCATCGCGCCGATCCTCTTTGCCTCTCCGCCGGCGATGCAGCAAGGTCATGCCTTCGGCTTCTTCCTTTTGATCTATGCGGGGCTGGCGCTCGGCGTCGGCCGCTACCGCCTGTTCGATCTTTCGGAATGGGCGTTCCGGGTTTTGTTCTATACCGGCGGCACGCTGCTTCTGATCGCAATCGACGCGGCGCTGATCACCTTTCTGCATCTGCAGCAGGCGACCTCCTTCGGCATCGCATTGCTCGCCGTCGGATTTGTCTATTTGCCGTTTCGCGGCGCACTGTGGAATCGGTTCGTCGTACGCAAGGCTCTTGAGGACCACGAACTGTTTCGTGCGGTCATCGATGTCTCGTTCGCCACGACGCCGGCGGAGCGATCCGGGCGCTGGCGCGAGCTTCTCAATCAGTTGTTCGACCCGTTGGCGCTGGAAGCCGCAGACGGGCCTGTTGCCGATGTCGAGGTTCGCACCGAAGGACTCGAAGTGTGGCTGCCGCCGGCAGCCGACACGCCAGCGCTGGTGCTGCGCTATCCCTGGCGCGGTCGCCGGCTTTTCAGCACCACGCATAAAATCCTCACGCGCGAACTGGTACGCCTGATGCGCTACTCGGAAGAGAGCCGCGGCGCCTATGAACGCGGTAGCACCGAGGAGCGTCGGCGCATCGCGCGCGACCTGCACGACGACGTCGGCGCGCGCCTGCTCTCGGGCCTCTATAAGAGCGACATCGGCGACACGCATCGCGTGTTGCGCGATGCGATCACGGATATCCGCACCATCGTCAGCGGTCTCTCCACCGACCAGCCATCGCTCGGGCAGATGATCGCAGCGCTGCGTCACGAAACGGGCGAGCGGTTGTCGGCCGCCGGCATCGAATTGCGATGGCCGGTCGAGGACAACGACGACAGCCCGCTTAAACTGGATTATCAGGCGTTCCGCTGCTTCATGTCGGCGCACCGCGAGATCATCAGCAACGTGATCCGCCATGCCTCGGCCCGCAATGTCGATATCGCCGTCAAACGCACGTCCGATTGGCTCATCACCAGCATCGCCGACGACGGCGTCGGGATCGCCGCTGCGCATATCGCCGGAAGCCCGCAGGGCAACGGTCTGCGCGGTCTGATGCGCCGCCTCGGCGAGTTGAACGGGACGCTGTCGTTGCAGCGATTGGGCAAGGGCACCGTCGCGGAAATCCATATTCCGTTGAAAAAAACGCCGTCCAGCACGCTGCACCGCAGCGATGCGCCGGCAGTGGCGTCTTGAGCGCGCTCCTCCCCCATATTCGAGGGGTGCCGGGCGCGCTGCGCCTCACCTAGAAAGATCGACGCGAATGCTCCGCAGCCGATTTTCAACGCCGCCACGGTGTCGCTGATGTTGCCGTCGACAATGCACACCGCGCGTCTGGCCCTGATCGTCGAGGATCAAAGCGACACCCGTGCGTGGCTGAGCCAGATGTTGACTGGAGCGTTCGACGGCATTGCCGTCACCGAAACGGGAACCTTGCGTGCGGCGCGAGACTGGATCGCGGCCAACGTTGCCGCACTTGCTGCCGCTACCGAAGCTCCACCGATTGCGCTCGTCGATATCGGCCTCCCGGACGGGTCCGGTATCGATCTTATTCGCGAACTGACGCGGAAGCATCGGACGGTCATCTGTATCGTCACCACCATTTACGATGACGATCATCATTTGTTCGATGCGATCGCGGCCGGCGCGCAGGGATATCTGCTGAAGGATCAGCACCCTGATACATTGATTCAGTATCTCCACCGTATCGAGCGTGGCGAGCCGCCACTATCGCCGTCGATTGCCCAGCGGATGCTTCAGCATTTCTCGCGTCTTCAGCCTCTGATCGCGGCACCGGGCGAGCCCTCCGGTGATGCATTGACCGCGCGCGAGATGGATGTCCTGCGCCTGCTCGGGCGGGGTCTGCGGGTCAGTGAAGCGGCCCGTGTTCTCGGCCTCACGCCGCACACCGTGGCGGGCTACGTCAAGAATGTGTACCGCAAGCTCAACATCTCCTCGCGCGCGGAAGCGACCATCGAAGCGCTTCGCCGCGGGCTGGTTTAGCCACGAGCTAAAGCCGAACTACTCCGGCGTCGCGGTGCAGCCAGCGGGCAAAGACCATTGCCGCGGCGAGCCCGCCCACGCCGGCCAGCAACCCGAAAAGGCCGTCGACATCGGTCGCGTCAGCGTAGAGATGCGGTGCGACCAGGCGCCCCCACCACTGTCCCGCCACGAAGGCGACCGGCAGCAGCAGCCATCGCCAGCCCCGGCGACGGCTGCGCAACATGATTGCGAGCATCGGCAGCAGCATCATGCAAAGCGGCACGGTCAGAACCAATCCACGCAGCAGCAATGCCATGATCCCGAAGACTGCCGTATCCGGCATTGTCAGCAGGATTGCCACGACGACGATGCCACCGGGGATCGTGAGCATCACCAGTGCGGCAATGACGAGCATGACGACGAGTGCAACCGCTGTTGCCACAAGGGTCGCGCGAAAGAGAGGGTGGGTCTTAACCACGCTCCGTCAACCTTGCGGCGGGGTGCATGCGGGGATCGCGGGCGCAAATGCGAGGGGGGCGACGACGATCAAGCCGGCAATGTCAGCATGATCAGTTGCGGCTCGTGACGGCCGACATGAAACGATGTTGCCGCCCCGCTCGCAGCGAACGAGCTGGTCACCGGCGAGTTTCCGGAGTTGCCGAGCCTCGATGAATGCTGTGCGGGAGACATGCTGCCTGTCGACCTGCATCAGCCACGCCGCGCTTTTGTTCTTTTTGTACAGGCGGTGAGCCGGAAGGCTGCGCGCGACATGAAGAGACGGTCCGCCGAGGTGCCGGTATCGTACCAAAGCCTCGCGCCGAGATCCGGCAACACGATTATCGGCGGGGCATTGTCGCCTGCCTGCGGCGGATTCTGGATTTCGGTCAGATTGGCGCGATAGGGAATAAAGGCGTTGTTGCGCCCTTCTTTTTCGTCGGGCCCGCGGCCGGGCGCCGTATCCAGCGGCTGCGGCCCATCGTCCGGGTTCGAAATGGCCGGATCGGTGATTGCTTCCAGAGAGATCCCGCCATAGCCGTTTGCGACCTGAAAACGAAACCAGTGGTTCCCGTTTCTCGACCGTACGACGAAAAACAAATTCGACGCAGCAGTGCCGTGGTTGCCGGCTGCGACAAAGGCGGCGGTAAAGCCGTGGCTGCCGGCCTGCCTATAGTGCGCGTGCTCGGCGGGACATCCAGCCGCATGGGTTGGTAAAGCGCCGAGAATCACCGGAGCCAAAGCCCAGACGTAACGACGCATGATTAGTCTGCCCTGGCAGCCGCATCCACGCATTGTGAATCGCCGATACGATGGCGGTTCGCTACCCCCTGAACGGGGGTCGTGCGTACCTCACCGCGCGTTTTAGAACTGGAGCGGCGTGATGGACTGAAGACGAGTCGACAGATGAGATCTGAAGCGACCATTGAGGCCGACTTCATCTATACGGTGCGCCGGAATGCGCTGGAACCCTGCCTGCGTTGGCAACTTGCCGCCGATGCATTGATATGCGGAGAGGAAGGGGAAGGACAGAAACGAGTTTCATGCCGGCCGTCAAGACAGTGGCCGCGTGTCGTTCCCTATTGCGAGATTGTAGAAATCCGGCTGTCCTTCGATCCCACGCGCATAGACACCAACCGCTATCGCTGCGCTCTGCGAGGTTCAGGCGGTATCCGTACATCGATCGTCTCGACAAGTTATGCCGGTTTTGCCTCGTTCGAAGATCGCGGCGAACAATACACTCCCTTTGTCCTCGATCTAGTTCGGCGCGTCCGGTTGGCGCGACCCTCGGTGAGAATCACCACCGGCTTGTCATGGCCCTCTTATATTCTCCAGCATGGACTCCTGATGCTGGCACTCATTGCGCTTGTCGGCGTGCTCGGCATTGCCGGCGTTCCTGCTCTTGGCTCCACGTTTGTCTCATTGGCGATCGTCATACTGTACTGCGGAGTACTGTGGCGATATGCACGCCTTAATCTGCCGCGCGACCTGACGTTGCCGCCATTGAAGTGAGCCGATGCCGGCTCCTACGCGATCGTCGGCAGAAAACGAATCTCCGCGCCGGCCTTAGCAATCCTGATCGGAGCGGCTATCATGGTCTTTGTCGTCGCCATGGTCGTGTTCGCCGACGATGGTGCTCCCGGCGCTGCACGCACGGCTGCGGTCGATGACGCCTCCGGATCGACAGCGCCCGTGCTCGTGGGCCTGATCCAGCGCGCCCTGTTCAATGGCTCCGGCATCTCTGCGTATCCGTCGATGCCTTGAAGAATTTCTTTGCCGGCTATTGCCTGTTGGCGGGACGAGGGCGAAGTTTGGCGGTCGACCAGATTTCTCCGGAGTGACCTGTGCCAAATCCTTATGAGATTCTCGGTGTGGGGCCGACGGCTTCGTCTGCCGAGATACAGAGCGCTTATCGCAAGCTGGCGAAGAAACATCATCCCGATCTCAATCCGGGCGATAAATCGGCCGAGGAGAAATTCAAGGAGGTTGCCGGCGCCTACGATCTGCTGGGCGATGCCGAGAAGCGGAAGCGCTTCGACGCTGGTGAGATCGATGCCTCGGGCGCGGAGCGGCCCCAGCAGCACTACTATCGGGATTTCGCATCCGCCGACCAGGAGCATCCATATGCCGATGTCTCCGGCTTTGCCGATTTCATGGATGGCGACGATGCGTTTGCCGAACTGCTGCGGCGAAGCCAGCAGGCACGGGCAAATCGGCATGGGCAGGATATGCATTATCGTCTGGCGGTCGATTTCGTGGATTCGATCGCCGGCGCGAACAAGCGTTTGACACTGCTGGACGGCAACACGCTCGACGTGAGGATTCCGCCGGGTCTGGTGAATGGCCAAACCTTGCGGCTCAAAGGCAAGGGAGAGCCCGGTACCGGCACAGGCAGTCCGGGCGACGCCTTGATCGAGGTGGAGGTTCTACCCGACCGCCGCTTCACTCGCGAAGGCGACGACATCACGATTGAATTGCCGGTTTCGCTTTCGGAAGCGGTTCTCGGTGGGAAAATCCATGTCCCGACCCCGACGGGCGATGTCACCATGGTGGTGCCCAAAGGGTCGAATACTGGAACGACGCTGCGGCTGAAGGGGAAGGGGGCGCCCCGTCACGGTGGCGGCCATGGCGATGAGCTCGTCAAGTTGAAGGTCGTTCTGCCAAAGCCGCCCGATCCCGAACTGGAGGCGTTTGTTTCGAGCTGGGCCAGGGGCAAGGACTTCAATCCGCGCGAGGTGGCACGATGACGATGACCAGGCAGGAATTCCTGAAGTCTTCAGGACTTGAGGCTCAAACGCTTGAGGTATGGCTTGAGCAGGAGTGGCTCGTTCCAGAGGAGACTCCCGCCGGGGTCTGGTTCAACGATATCGACATCGTAAGAGCGCATTTTATCCAGGAGCTGAAAAGCGACCTCGGTGCCAATGATGAAGGCATCGGCGTCATTCTCCACCTCGTGGATCAGCTTCACGGAATGCGACGCATATTGGCGAAGTTGCGCGAGGAAATGCAGCGTGACCGCAGGACTTTGTGACCCGGAGCGTGCGGGTAACGCCGCGAGCGGAAGGAGTGAGCGATGCAGGAATATGACCTCTATATCAATGCGAAGAAGCCCGCGATTGGGCTTTATGTGCGCAAGGGTGCTGGCCTTCCCGACCTGGCCGACAAAGTCGATTGGGTCTTCGACGGGACGGCCGCCGAGAGCCTCCTGCCACCAAGCGTGATCGAGGGGGTGGCAGCCTTCGGCCATGCCTTCCGGGACATGGATTAGGGCGCCAGATTGAGGGGATGATAGCCCCGGTCCGTGACGAAGGCGCATATGTCCGATCGGGACCGGTCCGGTACGAAGATTCCCCTGCGCATGCTTTACCCGGTCCGGGTGTCGAGACTTGCAAATCCATCGTCGCCGGATGCAACGTATGGTTCCAATGGTGCGTGCCAGACGAGATCAGTGAGCGACAATGGCTTCAAGCTTGCCGTCTCCCGTTTCTCAATCGGTCGCCAGCAGACTCACGCGTTCCGCCATTTTTCTGGTTGCGACCATCAATTCCGGCGCGGATGCGGAGGAAACGGTTCGCGGTCTGTGCGCCGATCTTTCCGGCCTGCTGCGCGGCGTCGGATTCCGTGACCTCGAGGGTCAGCTATCCTGCGTCATGGGATTCGGCTCGGAAGCATGGGGCCGGCTGTTTGGAGCGCCGCGGCCGAAGGACCTGCACACCTTCCGCGAGATCCGCGGCGTCCATCATGCCGTCTCAACGCCGGGGGATATTCTCTTCCATATCCGCGCCGCAAGCATGGATCTCTGCTTTGAATTGGCAACCAACATCATGGCGCGACTCGCCGGCGCGGTCGCGACCGTGGACGAGGTGCACGGCTTCAAGTTTTTCGACGATCGCGACCTGATCGGCTTCGTCGACGGGACGGAGAATCCGGCCGGCCCCGCCGCGGAAGCGGCGACCTTGATTGGCGAGGAAGACGCGGCCTTTTCGGGCGGCAGCTATGTCATCGTACAGAAATATCTGCACGATCTCGAACGCTGGAATGGGGTCCCGGTCGAGGAGCAGGAAAACATCATCGGCCGGCATAAGCTCTCCGATATCGAGCAGTCCGATTCGATGAAGAAGCCCTATGCGCATAACGTGCTGACCTCGATCGAGGAGAACGGCGAAGAGCTTCAGATCCTGCGCGACAACATGCCGTTCGGCGAAGTGGGGAAGAGCGAATTCGGCACCTATTTTATCGGCTATGCCCGCTCGCCGCATCGGATCGAAAAGATGCTGGAGAATATGTTCATCGGCAATCCGCCGGGTATCTACGACCGCCTGCTGGATTTCAGCCGTGCGGTGACGGGCTGCCTATTTTTCGTGCCGACGGCAGATTTCCTGGACAACGTCGCTCCCGGGCCAGCGCGGCCCGCCGCAGCGATACCAGGCGATTCCGAGATGGCGGATGAGCGGCCGGGACGACAGTCATCTCGTGACGGCTCGCTCGGGATTGGTTCTTTAAAGGAAGAGGCAGGACATGAATAATCTTCATCGTGAACTTGCGCCCATTTCCGACAAGGCCTGGGCTCAGATCGAAGAGGAAGCTGCCCGCACCCTGAAGCGCCATCTCGCAGCGCGCCGGGTGGTCGACGTTTCGGAGCCCCAAGGTCTCGAACTGTCGGCGGTCGGCACCGGGCATATGCGTCCGATCGATGCTCCCGGCGAAGGCATCCAGGCGCTCCAGCGGGACGTGAAGGCGCTGATCGAACTGCGCGTCCCCTTTGAACTTTCCCGGCAACAGATCGACGATGTCGAACGCGGCGCCACGGACTCCGATTGGTCGCCGGTGAAGGAAGCGGCCCGCAAAATCGCTTTTGCCGAAGATCGCGCGGTCTTCGACGGATATGCCGCGGCCGATATCCAGGGCATTCGTCAGGGCAGCACCAATGCGGCGGTCGTGCTGCCCGCCAGCGTGAAGGACTATCCGGACGCGGTCGCTCGGGCCGTCAGCCGGTTGCGGCTGGCCGGCTGCAACGGCCCCTATGCGCTCGTGCTCGGCGCAGATGCCTACACCACGGCCAGTGGCGGGAGTGATGAGGGCTATCCGGCTTTCCACCACCTGGAACGGGTGGTGGACGGCGGGATCATGTGGGCGCCGGCTATAGAAGGTGGCGTCGTGCTCTCCACGCGAGGCGGCGACTTCGAACTGGATATAGGCCAGGACATCTCGATCGGCTACCTCAGTCATTCCAGCACGATCGTCGAACTCTATTTTCAGGAGAGCTTCACATTCCGTCTCCTGACGGCCGAGGCGTCCGTCCCGCTTTCCGACGATAGAAAATAAGCGGCGAGGATTGCTTCCCGTGTGCTTGGTTCTGCGCAAGCGGGAGACTTCGGTTTGAAGCGCCACGCCATGCGCTCGGTGATTTTCTGGAGCCGTCACCGTCGTCAGCAGCCGTCGCGACATTCCCCATGGTGCGCGTGAGGAGACCCATCCTCATATGTGCGTCGAACTGCGGAGCCGCCCCGGGGGCAACGCCTGCCCTGCGGCGATCACCAAGAGACCTCTTAATACGATCTCGGCATGCCGAGCACATGCTCGGCGATATAGCTGAGAATGAGATTGGTGGAGATCGGCGCTACCTGGTACAGGCGGGTTTCTCGGAACTTGCGTTCCACATCGTATTCTTCGGCAAAACCGAAGCCGCCATGCGTCTGAACGCAGGCTTCCGCCGCCGCCCACGACGCTTCCGCCGCCAGCATCTTTGCGATGTTGGCCTGTTCTCCGCAATCGCGCCCGGATTCGAAGCGAGCGGCTGCTTCGTTCACCATCAGCTCGGCGGCGCGCATTTGCGCATAGGCCTTGGCGATGGGGAATTGAACGCCCTGATTCTGGCCGATGGGCCGTCCGAAAACCATTCGCTCTTTCGCATAGGCCGACGCCTTGTCGAGGAACCACTTGGCGTCGCCGATGCATTCGGCGGCAATCAGAATGCGCTCCGCGTTCATGCCCGACAGGATGTAGCGGAAGCCTTCGCCTTCGACGCCGATCAGGTTTGCGGCCGGTATTTTGACGTTATCGAAAAACACTTCCGTCGTGGCGTGGTTCATCATCGTGCGGATGGGCTTGATGGTCATGCCGTTGCGCACGGCGTCCCGCATGTCGAGAATGAAAACCGACAGGCCTTGCGTGCGCTTTGAAACCTGCTCCTTCGGCGTGGTGCGTGCGAGCAGCAGCATCAGATCGGAGTGTTCGGCGCGTGATGTCCATACTTTCTGGCCGTTCACCACATAGTGGTCGCCGTGACGCTGCGCGAATGTCTTTATCGAAGTGGTGTCGGTTCCGCTGGTCGGCTCCGTTACGCCGAAGGCCTGCAGTCGCAGCTCTCCGGATGCAATTTTGGGAAGATATGCGTGTTTCTGGGCGTCGTTTCCGTGCCGCAAGAGCGCGCCCATGATGTACATCTGCGCGTGGCACGCCGCGCCGTTGGCGCCCGCGCGTTGCACCTCTTCCAGTATCGCTGCGGCGGCCGACAGCGGCAAACCGGCCCCGCCATATTCCTCGGGAATCAGCGCCGCAAGATATCCAGCGTCAGATAGCGCTCTGACAAAATCCACCGGATAGGCGTGGTTGCGATCGAGCTCTCGCCAGTATTCTCCCGGAAACGCTTCGCAGAGTTTGCGGACATGCTGCCTGATCTGGGCGACCTCGTCGGACTGCGATAAATCACGGATCGTCATGTGTGCTTTCAAATGTTCGCATGGCCGGCGGCGGCGGAATCAGTCTTGCGCGTCGGGCCGGATATGCCGTGTCGCTTCGTCTTCGGTGCGATGCCAGATCTCCATCGCCATCGGATGTTCGGATTCTTCAAGGATATGTCCGACAAGCCCGATGGCGCGCGCCATGACGCCGAATCCGCGGACGATTTTCCATGGAAAGCCGAACTCGCAGCAGATGGCGCCGACGGCGCCGGTCGCGTTGATCGGAAGATCTTTCCCCGAGACGCGGCGCGCCTCGTCGCCGATCTTCTGCATCAGGGCGACGTAACGCCCCGACAGGCCGTTGTCCTGCGCGATCTGGAACAGGCGAGGCACGCGCGGGTCGATCGGTTTGTGGACCGGGTGGCCAAGGCCGGGGATGATCTTTCGCGCCGTGCGATAGTCGGCAACGATCCGGGCCGCCAGCGCATCGAGCTCGGTGTCCGGGGCGCTATAAGGAAGGGCTTCGCTCAGCATGCGGGCCGCGCCCTCCATGCTGCCGACGAAAACCGTGCCGAGGCCGCAAAGTCCGGCAGCGACGGCGGCCTGCAGCGATTCAGGAGCGCCGGCATAAGTCAGCCGTGCGGCGATTGCCGAAGGCGTGATCCCGTGTTCGACCAGGGTGATGACGATTGCGTTGAAGACGGCAGATTGCCGGGGCGTCGGAGCTTTCCCGGTCAATTGCAGGAATGCGACGTCGCCGAGATTGAAGTGCCCGAGGATCTCGTCCGGCAGGCTCTTGCCGCGTATTTCGATACGGTCACGCGTGCTCCAGGCGATGTCGGAGCGGATGGGCTGCGGTTGTCTGGGCATGTCAGCATCCTTGAGCAATGTGCGTCGATGAGGCGCCGCTTGCCGGATCGGCATCAGGTCCGGCGATCATGACGATCCGATACCGAGGCTGCCGGGATTGATCGTCGAGCGCGGATCGACCGCCTTCTTGATCGCTTCCAGCAAGGCCCAGCAAGCGGGATCAAGATATTCCCGGAACGGATAATCGCGCGCGATCTGCCAGCTTGTGCCGCCGAGGGATGCGAACAGCTCCTGCGTCTCCTTGCGGAGCGTTTTCACCGCCTCGCGGGCCGCGGCATTGGTCTTTCGCGCGCGCCATGCCGGTGCCAGCTTGTCGCCGAGCGTGGCATGATGAATCGGCAGCAGTTCGTCCGGCCAGTAGAAAGCCGGTTCGAGAAAGAACTCATATCCGACGGTCATGGTCAGCAGCGATATCTGAATCTCGTGCGCTTCCAGCAGCCCCGCGCGTTCAGCAACAAACTGCTCCCAGCGTGTGACCACATCCTTGGTCGCGGACAGCGGAAACAAGGCATGGACAGGCACCCAGCGTTCGCCGTCGGGTCCGAGCATGCCGCGCAGCGGCCCGAACGGATTCGCATGCAGCGCCTGGGGGACCGAGGAGGGCAGCGCATCCGCGGCGGCGAGCGCGACCACGGCGTGCTGACGCTCGGTCAATTGCGCGTCGGTATCGGCTTCGATCGTCAGATGCAGGCTGTAGGGGTGCTTGCTCAGGAAGCCGGTGCCGCTCGTCAGCACGGTGGCGGCACGGGCGAGGCCGCCCAAACCCGTTTCCGAGCGGGCAATGTTGTAAAGCACGCGCGCGCCATCGGACGCGGTCATCGAGCGGGTTGCCAGCGATGCCTTCAGCCGGTCGAAGCCGTAGCCGGCATTGACCAGTTCGGAGCGGGCAAGCCGGCACTGCGCCGCCGTCATTGCATCCAGCGTCGGAAAGCCGAACGAAAGAAAGCCGACGGCCTGCGGCTTTCTGCGAAGCCGCAGCACGATGCGGGTCTTGACCCCGAATGCGCCATTGTCGCCGAGAAACAGGCCCGTCAGATCCGGGCCGTTGATTCTGGAGAACGGCTTGGCGGCGGTGCGTGCTGCTGAGCCGGTGTTGACGATCGCGCCGTCCGCCAGCACCACGGAAAGGCCGATGACCGATTCAGCGACGGTGCCGTGGCGCGCGGAGCCGAAGCCGCCGCTGTTCTGGGACACCGCGCCGCCGACCGTCGATACCAGCCCTGAAAACGGGCCCCAGTATCCGGTCGTGTAGCCGGTATCGGCAAGCGCCGCATGGAGCGTCGCCCAGGTGCAGCCGCTTTCGACCTCGACGTAACCGTCGTCGGTCGCGAGCGTGATGACGCGGTCGAGCCGCCGCATATCGAGAACGATCGTGCCGGCCTGTTCCGACAGATATCCTTTGGTGTAGGAGACTCCGCCGCCGCGCGGCAGGATGCGCCAGCCGCGCTGCGCGGCAAGGCGGACGATGGCGGCAACATCCCGTTCGCTCGCCGGCGCCGCCATCGCCAGCGGCGAACTCGGCGAGGTCCAGAAGATGTCGCTCGCAACCAGCGCCAGCATCGCCGGGTCGTCGGACACTTCGCTGTCCGGGGCGACGGCCAGCAGGGCCGCGCGGACCGTGGTTGGATCGTTGCTCATGCGGCGCGTCCCAATACGGTTTCGATCGTGTTCGCCGTGGCATCGTAAGGCTGTCCGCGCAGCCGAATCGCCGACGGCGGGCCGCGCATCCCGGCGCAACGGCGCCGGTGCAGTCCGGAATCAGGGAAGGCGAAAGACGCGTCGGGCATTTTCGTGCATCAGCATCGCGCGTGATTCCGGCCGGATCGGCAGATCGGCAATTTCAGCCACGGCGCGTTCCGGATCGATCACGGGCCAATCCGTTCCGAACATGACTTTGTGCCGTCCGTAGCTGTCGAGATAGCGAACGATCTGATCGGGCCAGTGCTTGGGAGCGTGCGCATCGACGCCGATGAAGACGTTGTCGTGCTTCCAGGCCATCGCGATCATCTCGTCCGTCCACGGAATACCGATGTGGATGCCGATGATGGTGAGTTCGGGAAAATCGATCGCCACCTGGTCGAGGCAGATCGGCCGGCCGACGCTGGGGAGTTTCTGCCCGCGCTGATAGATCAGGTTTTGTCCGACCTGCATCATGATCGGAATTTGCAGCTCGCAGCACTTTGCGTAGTAGGGGTAATAGCGCGCATGGTCGGGCGCCATTTCGAACCAGTGCGGATAAAGATGCGCGCCGACGAAACCATAGTCGGTGACGGCTCGCTGCAGATCGCGAAGCCCCTCCATCCCGCGATAGGGGTCTATTCCGGCGAGGCCGGAATAGCGCGAAGGATATTGCTGGCAAACCTCATGAACACGTTCGTAGGATATTTCGAACGACGTGTTCAGGCGGCGATCTCCGGCGCGGACCGCAATGAGCAGCGACCGCTCGATGCCGGCGCGGTCCATTTTCTCGAGATAGGCCGCTTCGGTGACGCCGCCGCGGCTTTCCTGCGGAATACGGACCTTTTTGGCAAACTCGTCGTCGAAGCCGGTTTGTTTCTTTGCTACTTCCAGCGGTGTGAACAGATTGGTGACGATGTCGATGGCGCCCAATGTCCTGGACTCCGAGAAAGAAGGGGTAAAATATTCCGAATATCGGAATATATTTTCCGATAATGAAGAAAGCTGACACGCGACCGGAATGTTGTCAATTGCAGGCGGGCCGATGGCCGGCTTGACGGAAATCGAGTGATGAAGAAACCCAAACAATCTCAGAGTCCTAAGCGTGCGAAGCCGCGCGAAACGAAGCCGCGCGAGACGGAGCGCCGCCTGTCGCCGCTCGACCGCTATGTCAGGGCGCTGGAAGTCATTGCCGCCTCGCCGCACGGTTTGATGCTGACCGACATCGCGGAGCGGTGTCAGTTTCCGCCGGGTACCGCGCACCGTATCGTCAATGTGCTGCGCGGCGCGGACCTGTTGTGTGCGAGCACGCAGAATCCGCGTTTGTTCGTGATCGGCGAGCGGCTATTGCGTCTCGCCCACGGCGGCACGTCGAAGGGATTTCTCAACATCGCGGTCCAGCCGGTTCTCAACCGCATCGCGACGCAGCTCGAGAATACCTGCTTCCTTGCCCGCCTGAACGGCAGCTCCGTCGAATCGATCGCCTGGGCGGTCCCCGCGGGCGGCTCGATGCGCGGGTTCCTGTTTCCCGAGAAGGTCATGCCGCCTCACGCTTCGGCGTCGGCCAAGGCCATTCTGGCGTTTCAGCGGCCGGCGGTGATCGAGGAGGCGCTGCGTGGAGATCTGTCCAAGCTTGCAAGCGCGACGCTGACGGATGTCGAAGCGGTAAAACGCGAATACGAGAAGGTGCGCCAGCTCGGCTACGCGACATGCTGGGGCGAGCTGGAGGAGGGGCTTGCCGCGATCGCCTGTCCCGTCGCGGTGCCCGAACTGGGGATCGTCTACTCGGTCGCGATGTCCGGTCTGGCGCAGCGGGTGCGCCGCCGCAAGCTTGCCGAAGTGGTTGCGGCCTTGCAGAAGGCTGGACAGGAGCTCGCTCTGGTTCTCAACGGTGCGCAGCAAACGGCGCGCGAAGCCAAGCTGATGACCAGCTTCTGAACGCGGCGTCCGCTATCGATTCCCGATCCATTTCTGCCGTTGCGATGCGCAGCCGGCACGGTGTCTTGCTGATGCCCGTGCGCGGCGCGGCATGCGCGTTGCCATTTTATCCGGGCAGACAAGTTTGCTGATGAGGGCGCACGGGCGCGGCCGCCAGCCATGGCGGCTGGGCGTTGGCGCGGAATGTTTGCTGATGCTGCCGGGTTTGCGGCGAAAACGGACCTGGTTTGACAACCGGTCGTCCTCCGCATATTTTCTACAAAACAAAAAATATTTTCCGTTTTTCGGAATATAGGAAACCAGGAGGGAACGCGATGCTAAGACGTGAATGGATGAAATCCGCCGTCGCCGCGGCGTTGGCCGTGCCGCTGTTGATGGTGGCCGGCGCCGGCCGGGCGGCCGAGGTCGGCGTGACCGACGCCACGATCAAGATCGGCATTCTGAGCAGCCTCACCGGACCGGGCGCATTGTTCGGCTCCGGCAACGAGGCCGGCGCTGTGATGGCGTTCGAGGAGGTGAATGCAGCGGGCGGCATCAACGGCCGCAAGCTGGAATGGGTCTCGCTCGATGACGAGACCTCGCCGCCGAAGGCGATCATTGCATTTCGTCGGCTGGTCGATCAGGAGAAGGTGTTCGCTGTCTACGGCCCCTCGGCGAGCGCGATCGCCCAGGCTCTGGTGCCGTCGTTCAAACAGGCTGCGCAGGTGCCGGTCTTCATCGGCGTGCCGTCGTCGCCGTCGGTTACCCATCCGCTGATCCCGAACGTGTTCCGCACCGGGCCGATCAACGATCTGGCCCAGGGCGTGGCGCTCGCCGATTACGTCCTCGACAATCTGAAGGCGAAGAAGATCGCCATCATTCGTCAAACCGACGAATACGGAAAACGCGGTGCGGAAGGTTTCCTCTCCCGGCTGAAGGAGCGCAACGCCGTCGCCGTCGAGCAGGTCTTCGGTATTGCCGATACGGATTTCACCGCGCAGGTGGCCAGCATCGCCAAGACGGAGCCGGACGTCCTGATCATCTACGGATATCCGAACCCGTCCGCCCTGATCACCCGGCAGGCGCGCCAGTTCGGCATGAAGGCCACGATTGTCGGCTCGAATGCGGCAAACAGCCGGGTCTACCCGCAGGTGGTCGGCAATGCCGCGATCGGCGCCCAGAACATCATCACCTTCGAGGATCTGCCCGAGTCCGGCATGGATCCCCGCATGGTTCGATTCCGCGATGCCTATGCCAAGCGGTTTCCCGAATATGCGCGCCAGAACCGCCCAGACCTGGCCGACACGCTGGCTTACGGTAGCGCGCAGGCCTTTATCGAAGGGCTGAAGCGTGCCGGAAAGAACCTGACACGGCCGGGCTTCATCGCCGCGCTCGAAACCCTGAACAAGTTCGAGACCGGCATCACGCTGCCGACCACCTTCACGGCCAAGGATCATGAAGGCAACAAGTCGTCGAAGATCTTTCAGATCCAGGAAGACCTGACGCGCAAGCTGCTTCCCACCACCATCCAAACCAAGTGAACGAGGCCGGGTGAACCGGAATCGGACAAGGAGGAGGCTCTCTTGAACGCGCCATCTGCCGCGCAACAGCTCTATGCCGATGATCTAGTCGTCGGCCGGACATTCGAAGGACCGAAGCGCACGGTCACCGATCAGAGCTTCAGGCTGTTTGCGGATATTACCGGAGACAACCATCCGATCCACTACGATCCGGAATATGCGCGGCAGACGCGCTTCAAGAAACCGATTGCGCACGGGCTGTTGCTCATGGGCATGACCGCGCTTGGCGGCACGGCCATGTCCGACTGTTTCAAGGAATCGATGATCGCGCTGGCCAGGCAGGACTGCCGGTTCTGCAATCCGGTATTCGTCGGCGACGTCGTGTTCAGCCGTTTCGAACTCGAGTCAGTGGAGCGCCGGCCGAATGGCGACAGCGCCCTGATGACCTATGCCGTCAAGCTTATCAAAGAACCCGACGTGGTCGTGCTCGAAGGACACCATGCCTACTACATCCGCTACCGGACAGCCTGATCTGGGCGAAGGGCGCGCAGCGTCCGCTTACGACGATCTGGCGGCGCGGTTCAGCTGGCAAGGCGTTGCCGAGGAGCTTGGCTGGAGCGGCGACGACGTCGACTTGGGCTTGACCATCCTTGATCGCAACGTCGACCGGGCGAATGCCGCGATTGTGTGGGTCGACGAGGATGGCGCGGCGCACGACGTGTCCTATCGCACGCTGGCGCGGGAGAGCAGCCGTTGCGCGCATATGCTGCGACGCATGGGCGTGGCGAGGGGTGATCGTGTCGCCGGCCTGATGCCCCGCATTCCGGAAACCATCATCCTGATGGTGGCCTGCTTCAAGCTCGGGGCAATCTATGTGCCGATCTTCACGGGCTTTGCCACGGATGGCATCCGCTTCCGCGTCGAGAACTGCAACGCCAAGGTATTGTGTACCCATGCGCAGTTCTTTCCCCGGATTGGCCCGCTGTCCAACTGCACGATCGTGTGCGTGGATGGCCATCGCATGCAGGCGCTCGATTTTCATGACGAACTGAAAAAGGAGCCGGCGGAATTTCAGAATGTACGGGTTCGGCGCGATGATCCCGTGGCCATCATCTATACGTCGGGTTCGACCGGCATGCCGAAGGGCGGCATGCTTGCGGCCAATCTGCTGGCGTCGATCTGGCCCTATCTGCGCTATGCGGTCGCGATCAGGAACGATGACCGGTTCTGGCCGACCGGAGATCCCGGCTGGGGCTACGGACTGATCTGCTATCTGACGGCGCTCGCGGCAGGCGGGACCGTGGTGATGGTGAGGCAGAATCTGAAGGCGCCGGAAGCGCTGGCGCTCATTGCGCGCGTTGGCGTCACCAATCTTGCCACTACGCCGACGCTGCTGCGCGAGGTTGTGGCGCTCGGTACCGATGCGGTGAAATCCACGGAATGTTCCGTACATACGATTACGAGCTGCGGCGAGCCTCTTAACAGCGAGGTGGTGCAGTTCTTCCGCAAGGTCTGGAATATCAGCCCGCTCGACCAGTTCGGTGCGACGGAATTCGGCGTGCTGGTGTCGAACTATTCGCCGCCCCTGATGGAGGTGCTGGCCGGCTCGATGGGGCTGGGCGCCTTCGGCCACGAGATCGCGATCCTCGATGACAAGGGGCAGCCGGTGACGCCCGGCGAGCCGGGCTTCATCGCCAAGCGTCAGGAGCCGGGCTCTCTGTATTTCCTCGGCTACTGGAACGACAAGGAAGGCACCGACGCGGTCATCGTCAATGACTGGATCATGACCGGCGATCTCGTTCGGCAGGACGAGCGCGGCTATTACTGGTTCCAGGGCCGCACCGGCGACATGATCAAGAGCTCCGGCTACCGCATCGGCCCGTTCGAGGTCGAGAGCGCGATCCTCATGCATCCGACGGTTGCCGAGGCCGCCGTTGTCGGCAAGCCGGACGAGCGCCGTGGCGAGATCGTCAAGGCATTTGTCGTCCTCAAGAGTGGCATCGTCCCGTCGCCCGGCCTGTCCGACGAACTGGTGGAGCAGGTGAAGCAGACGCTCGGCCGGCCGCATGCGCCGCGCGAGATCGAGTTCGTGGGCGATCTGCCGAAGACCACGACTGGAAAAATACAACGTTACATACTCAGACAGCGAGGTTAGCCGTTATGTCTTCCGGGCCCAAGGCGTTTGAAGCCGTCGTGCCGTCACCGAACTGGCCGGAGAAATTCACGTTTTCGCCGGGGGTGAAGATCGGCAATATGCTGTTTCTGTCCGGTACCGTCGCCACCGATGATACCGGGCAGATTGTCGGCGTCGGCGATATCGTCGAGCAGACGCGGCAGATCTATCGCAAGTTCAAAGTCATTCTCGAACGCGCCGGCGGGAGCATGAACGACATCGTCGAGACCACCGAATACGTCACGACGTTCGAGAACTACCCGGCCACGGCCGAGGTGCGACGTGAGTTCTTCGGCGGCCCGCCGTGGCCGACCGCGACCGGCGTCATGGTCAAGGAACTCTATCGACCGCACGCTTTGATCGAGATCAAGGCCATCGCCGTTCTATCCTGAAGGAAACGCCATGCTGGCCCAGATCCTGTCCGGAGGCATTACGATCGGCGTGATCTACGGTCTGATCGCGCTGGGTTTCGTGCTGCTTTACAACGGTACCGGCGTGATCCACTTCGGATATGGCGAGCAGGCGGCGCTGGGTGCCTATTATGTCGTGGTCATCCAGACCTTCCTCGGCGGCGCGCTGCTGGTCGCGGTTCCGGCCGCGATCTTGCTGTCCACGCTGACCGGCGCGCTGATCTATCTGGCGATCATGCGGCCGCTGTCGAAAACGAGCATTCTCATCCAATTGATCGCGACGCTGGCGATCGGCATGGCGCTGCGCGAATTGATGCGGGCGCTAATGGGGGCGAGCGCGTGGCCGGCGCCGTTTCTGCTGTCGCCGGCGCCCTTCGAATTCGCATCGCTGCAACTGGTGCCCGCGCAACTGGCGATCCTCGGAGTTGTGCTGGCGACGTTTCTGCTCCTGTACCTTTTCCTTGAACGGACGCGCTACGGCAAGGCGGTGCTCGCCGCCTGCGAGAACCCAACCGGCGCAAGCCTGGTCGGCATCTCCACGTCGCGGGTTTTCCTCAGCATCTGGATGTTGTCGTCCGCGGTCGCGGGTCTCGCCGGCATCCTGATCGCGCCGATCCTGACATTGTCGCCGGAGCTGGGCCTGATCGCGATCAAGGGGTTCGTTGCCGCGGTGATTGGCGGCTTCACCCTCGGCGGCGCGGTTGTCGGCGGGGTTGCTCTCGGAATCATCGAAACGCTGTCGGGCGTCTACATCTCCACGGCGTTGAAGGATGTCGTGACCTTCGGCGTGCTGATCCTGGTTCTCCTCGTCAGGCCGCAGGGCCTTGCCGGTGTCGTGACAATCAAGAAGGTCTAGCTCGGATGCTGTGGTCGCGACGATACGTGTCTTATCTTGCAGCGCTCCTGGTGCTTTGCGCCGCGCCGTGGCTGCTGCCGGATTTCCGGCTTTATCAGATATCGCTGATCGCGGCGGTCTCGATCGTCGCGCTCGGCGTTACCGTCGTCACCGGTCTGGCAGGGCAGATTACGCTCGCGCAGGCTGCCTTCGCGGCGTTTGGGGCATACGGCACGCCGCTGCTGATGCAGCATTGGGGGGTGCCGTTCGTGCCGGCGCTGATCGGCTCCGGGATGCTGGCGGCATTCGTCGGATTTCTGCTGGGCCTGGTGACGCTGCGGGTGTCCGGTCACTATCTGGCGCTGGCGACGCTGGCCGTGACGGCCATCGTCCAGGTGCTTCTGATCGAGGCGGAGGGATTGACGGGAGGGGCCGCCGGAATGCCGGCGCCGCAGATCGCGATCGGCGGCAGAGCCCTGTCCAACGGCTTCGATCTTTACTTCGTTGTGGTTCCGATCACCGTCATCGCGATCCTGTTCGTGGAGTTTCTGATCCGCTCCCGGTTTGGACGCGCCTTCTCCGCGCTGCGCCAGAGCGAAACCGCTGCGGAGACGCTCGGCATCGACGTCCTGCGCTACAAGGCGAGCGCATTCGCGGTCAGCGCGTTTCTCGGTGCGGTCGGCGGCGGTCTCACGGCGTTGCTGTCCGGCTATGTCGATCCGATGCAATTCGGCGTCATGCAGTCGGTCTACTATGTGGCGGTTGCCGTTGTCGGCGGCCTGAGCGGCCCGCTCGGCGCGGTTCTCGGCAGCGCGCTGTTCGTCGTGCTTCCCGAGGCGCTGGCCGATTTCAAGAGCTATGCCGGCGTGATGGTGGCGCTGGTCCTGCTGCTGGTGCTGCTGTGCCAGCCGCGGGGGATCATCGGCATCATGTCCGTTCTCGATAAACCCCGGGCCGCGCGGCGGGCGTCATGACCGAGGTTCATGTTCTGCTGAGCCTGCGCGATCTGTCCGTCCGCTTCGGCGGCATCGTCGCGATTAGCGGCCTCGATCTTGATATTCGGGAAGGCACGATCTATGCCGTGATCGGCCCAAATGGCGCGGGAAAGAGCACGCTGATCAACGTCATATCCGGTGTTTGTCGACCGACGAGTGGTGCGGTGACATTTGCCCAGGAAGCCGTCCAGGGGGCGGCGCCGTTTCAACTCGCGCGGCGCGGGATTGCGCGGACGTTCCAGAACACGGAACTATTCGGCGACATGACCGCGCTCGACAATGTGCTCACCGGCATGCATCGCCATCTGCCCTACGGACCGCTCGCCAGCAGCCTGCGTCTCCCGGGTTTCCGCCGTGCGGAGAAGAATGCCCGTGCGCGAGCGCTCGAATTGCTTGATCTGGTCGGCCTGGCCGATACCGCATCGCAGAGCGCGGCAAGTCTGCCGTTCGCCAGCCAGCGTCGGCTCGAAGTTGCCCGCGCGCTTGCGGCGCAGCCGCGGCTGCTTCTGCTCGATGAGCCTGCGGCCGGCCTGCGGGCCGGCGAAATCGAGACCCAACGTGTGATCCTCCGGACAATTGCCGCCGAGCTGAAGCTGACGATCCTGCTGATCGACCATGTCATGCCGCTGGTCATGCAGATATGCGACCGAATTTCCGTCCTGAACTTCGGCCGGAAGATCGCGGAAGGCACGCCCCAGGAAATCGTCGTCAATCCAGCGGTGCTCGAGGCTTATCTCGGTATGCCGAAAGCGGTGAAGCATGCTGCGCATTCATGAATTGTCGTCCGGTTACGGGCCCCGAAACGTTCTGCATCGCATCAATCTGACAGTGCCGGAGCGAGGCATTGTCACGGTGCTGGGTGCGAACGGTGCCGGAAAATCGACGCTGATGAAAACGATCGTTGGAATCCTGCCGCCGACCAACGGTCACGTTATGCTCAATGACAAGCCGCTGAACAATCGAACTCCGGATCGGGCGCTTAGTCAGGGGGTAGCCCTCGTGCCCGAGCGGCGCGAGTTGTTTACGCAAATGACGGTGGGTGACAATCTTTTTCTTGGCGGTTTCCAGCGCCGGGACCGGTCGTGCGTTTCTGATGATATTGCGCGCGCTGTTGAGCTGTTTCCGATTCTTGGCAAGCGAATGCGCCAGCCGGCCGGGCTGCTGTCGGGCGGTGAGCAGCAGATGCTGGCAATTGCGCGTGCGCTGATATCGAAGCCCCGGGTGCTGCTGCTTGATGAGCCGTCGCTTGGGCTTGCACCTCTTATCGTGGACGAGATCTTCGAGAAGATCGATGGGATCAGGAGTGAGGGTGTGTCTGTTCTCCTGGTCGAGCAGAACGCGGCGAAGGCGCTCGATATTGCCGATTTCGGCTACGTTCTCGAAGTAGGTGAAATGAAGCTGAGCGGGACGGCTGCTGATCTCGCCAATTCTGAAGCTGTTCGGCAGGCTTATCTTTGATGTTGCCAATCTCTGGTATCGCCGTGGTTCTTTTGACCGTAATAGGGGTTGCATAGGTGAAGATTCTCGAAGCCTACGATGCGAACGGCTTGAAGATCCGCAACCGCCTTGCCATGGCGGCCGTGACGCGCGGCATGTCGGACCAGGACGGGCGCGCCACCGTCGAGATGGCAAGGTATTACGAGAACTTTGCCCGGTCGGGTGTGGGACTCATCATGACCGAAGCGATTTTCATCGACGAGCAGTACAGCCAGACCTATGTCGGCCAGCCTGGCCTTGTGACGGGGGCGCAACGCGATGCCTGGAGCTCGGTGATTAAATCGGTGCATCGTCAGGGTGCGAAGATATTTGCGCAGCTCCAGCACGGAGGCGTATTCCGCGAGCCGTCGCTCGGGCCTGGCCTCAACGCGACCCGGACAATACCGTCATCACTGAGCTGGCAGCAGCGTCAGCCTTATACCCAGGTTCGATATGCGGAGGCCGAGGATCTCGCGCGCGTGGTCGAGGGATTCAGGCGCTCGGCAATTCTCGCTCGGGAGGCCGGCTTTGACGGCATCGAGCTGCACGGTGCGCGTGGCTATCTGCTCGACGCTTTCATGAGCGGCGGCAATGACCGCGACGATGTTTATGGTGGCTCTCTGGAAAACCGGATGCGCTTCCCGCTGTCGGTGGTGTCGGCGGTCCGCAACGCCGTGCCGGACGTGCTGCTCAGCTATAACCTCTCACTTTATAAAATGGATATGCCCGACTACCAGCCGCCGGGCGGCGCAGGTGAAACGGAAACCATTGTTGCCGTGCTTGCGGATGCGGAAATAGATATTCTGCATGTGTCCACGCGCACCGTCGACAGGTGTCGCGTCGGAATCACGCCGCTTGTCGACATCGTACGAAAGCGCTTTGGAAAGACGATGATCGCGGGGGGCGGTTTGAAGAGTCTCGCCGATGCGAACGCGGTCGTCTCCCAGGGACGTTCGGACATTGTCTCGATGGCCAGAATCCTGCTCGCCAACCCTGATATCATCGCGCGCTACCGAGACAATCTTCCGCTGACGCCGTATTGTCGCGGGATTGAGAAGATACCTGTTAATTAAATCCGAAGCTCGGACATCGTTGCGCGTCCAGCAGGGATCGGCTCGCTACTCCTCATGCGTGGCGATGAATATCCGATCTGTCTCTGCATGCAGATCGAGATGATGTCGGCCCGTCCCGATACTATCGAGGATGGAATTTTTGAGTGTCCGCGGGCTTGTTTCTGAGCGACGCTCCTTCTGCTGATATGGCTTGGAAAAGCCGTAGAGTCTGACGGTCATTACAACCGGTTATAAGAAAGGCTGCATAAAGCATAAGACAGCTTGGGGAAGAGGAATTATGGGTGCGCCGACGAGAACTCTTCTTGAGGGATGGGACGCAAGCCATGTTCGTGATGCCGAATGTCGATCTCGATGAAATCATGGAGCATCTGCAGAAGACCGGGAAGCGCACGCATCAGCTCTGGCTGAACGAGGAATCGCTCGCATTCGTCGCCCGCGGGCGAGAATACCGTAATGAATTCCATCTCAATCCCAGCTACGAGATCCAGTATTCGCTCAAGGGCGATTTAAATCTTCATTATCGAACGCCGGAGGGTAAGGAGAAGGTGGCGGTCGTGCCGGAAGGCTCGTGTCTGTACCAGCCACCGATGGTGCCCCACTCGCCGCGTTTTGCGCCGGATTCGTTCCAGCTTGTCATCGAACGCGCCCGTATTCCCGGCGAGATCGACACGTTCCACTGGTATTGCGAGAGCTGCGACCACCTCCTGCATGTCGAGACCTACACCGTCGACGACTACAAGGCCGATCCGGTATCGCGAGCCTATGAGCGGTTCAACACTTCGGAAGCGGCACGAACCTGCAAGAATTGCGGCGCAATCAACGCCCCGGTTGTGCTGTCGAAGTCATGAATCCGGTCCTGAAGACCGTCGAGGAACAGCTCCAGCCTGGTCACACTGCGTTGCTGGTGGTCGACCTGCAGAACGACTTCTGCGCCGAAGGCGGCTTTCTACACAGGGAGCGCGGCTACGACATCCGGTTCGCGAAGCAGGTCGCGGACAATATCGGCGTCGTCGTCGCCGCTGTCCGGCGGATGAACGTACCGGTGATCTGGATCAGGTCGCATTACGATTTCAAGTATCTCGCCGAGCCGCATATCGCCAAGCGCGGTAACGAAGGCTGCTGTCTCGAAGGAAGCTGGGGAGCGGAGTTCTTCGCGCTGGTGCCGGATCGCGACGATACTATCGTCGATAAACATCACTTCAACGCCTTCACTGGAACCGTCTTGCACGAAATCCTGCAGCGGCGCGGCATACGCACGCTGGCGCTCGCCGGCGTCGCGACGAATGTGTGCGTCGACTCGACGCTCCGCGATGGCTTCTTCCACGGTTACCATGTCGTCCTGCTTGAGGACTGCGTCGGCAGCAACAATAAGGCCGGCCACGACGGAACGCTGGCAACGGTGAGAGCCAATTTCGGCGAGGTGCTCTCCGGCATCAGGCTGGTCGAAATATTGAACGGCGCTTCCGATAAAGCCCGTGCCGTTTCGTCGTAGCGACAGGCCGCCTGCAGGCCGATATCGGCGAACAGGAGGGCAGGCCGGCTGAGCGTGCCGGATTTCCGCAATCCGTCTAGAACGGATGCGGACGTTCCCGCAGATAAGCGCGCATCGTCTCGACAAAGGTCTGCGACGCCGCGGAGAGCGAGTAGTCGCGCCGCATCAGCAGGCCGGCAGGGCGCGGCGGTCCCGGTATCGTGAAGTCGAGCCGGCGCAGCGTACCCCGTTTCAGATCGCCGGCCATCGTCATCGGCGGAGAAATCAGCAGATGGTTCGAGGTGTGCAGAATTTCGCGCAAGAACGGCAGCGACGC
This sequence comes from Pseudolabrys sp., assembly GCA_035556795.1. GTDB lineage: Bacteria > Pseudomonadota > Alphaproteobacteria > Rhizobiales > Xanthobacteraceae > Pseudolabrys. Next base: position 81,447 of record DATMEV010000111.1, read on the forward strand.
CGAGCGCATCTCGATCGTGCGCGTCAAATTCATCGTCGCCAGCACCACCTCGATCTCCTGCTCGACGAGGCGGCTCATATTCGGAAGAATGAACCGGTATTCGGCGAGGTCGTCGGTCGTTGCATCGGGAATCGCGAAGACCGGATGCTCGGTGCGCCCGATAATGCAGAGCGGCTCGTAATAGAGGATTTCGCGGACGAATTCGTCGGGGATGGCAGCCGGAAATAATCTGCCGACGATCATGTCGAGCACCCCGTCGTTGAGCAGCGGGATCAATTCTTCCATCGATCCCAAGGTTAGCTGGGCGTGGATATGCGGCACCTCCGTGCGCATTTTCCCAAATAGCTCCGGCAGCAGCCCGACGGCAGCCGGCGGCATCGCTCCCACGGCGACCAGCGTGGTGTCCCCCGCCAGGAACCGATCGAGATCGCGGTCGATCCGGTTGACCTGCGTCAGCACGCGGCGGACCGCATTGCAGGCGACTTCGCCGAATTCGGTGATGGTGATGCCGCGCGAGTGCCGCTCGAAGATGCGCCCTCCGAGGATGGTCTCCGTCTCGTGCAGTGTGCGGGTGAGCGCCGGCTGTGTGACGCCAAGCTCTTTCGAGGCCTTCAGCAGGCTTTTCTCGCGTTCGATGCATTCCACGGCGCGCAACATACGCATTTTGAGCCGCTGCTGGAGACGCCGGTCCATGGCCGCCGATCCGATACCATTGCTATGACCTGTGTTTATAGCAACTTGCTGGGAAACGATAAGACAGGCAACCGCTTTCTCCATAGAAGGGCAGCAACAGATCGAATCCAGATCGGAAGCGGGTCGTCGTACTGGTGCGCCCCGTCTTCAGAAATAAACGCGCCTGTTGCGTTCGCGCCCGGGCCAATACAAGGGGGGAACAGACATGACTTCAGGCGTCAACCGGCGATACACGCTGAACGTGCTTGGGCTGGCGGCAGGCGCCGCCGCGTTTGTCGCTTTGACGGCGCCGGGCCTCGCGCAGGACGGCCAGCCTCTCAAGGTGGGCGTGGTATTGCCGATGACGGGTCCGTTCCAGTCGCACGGCAAGCAGATCTATAACGGTGCGCAGCTTTACGTGCAGCAGCACGGCGCTGTGGTTGCCGGCCGCAAGATCGAGTTCATCCTGCGTGACGATGCCGGCATCGCCGACCAGACGCGGCGTCTCTCGCAGGAAGCCGTCGTCCGCGACAAGGTCGAGGTTCTGTTCGGCTACGGCCTGACGCCGCTGGCGATGGCGGCCGCGCCGATCTCGGCGCAGGCCAAGGTGCCGCAGCTGATCTATGCGGCCACCTCGTCGATCACCGATCACTCGCCCTATGTCGTGCGGACGTCGCACACGCTGCCGCAGGTGGCGAGCATTCTCGGTCAGTGGGCGGCGAAGCAGGGCGTCAAAACCTTCGTGAGCCTGGTGTCGGACTACGGCCCGGGCATCGACAGCGAAACCTGGTTCGTCAAGACCTACGAGGCCAATGGCGGAAAGGTGGTCGAGAAGCTGCGGGTGCCGCTTGCCAGCCCGGATTTTGCGCCGTTCCTGCAGCGCGTCGCCGACCTGAAGCCGGACGCGATCTTCTCGTTCCTGCCCTCCGGCGTCGGCGCGATCATGATGCGCCAGTTCGTCGAGCGCGGCCTCGACAAGTCCGGTATCCGCGTCATCGTCATGGGCGACGTCGTCAACGACGACAGCCTGAATGGAATGGGCGACGTGGTGCTCGGCGTGACGTCGGCGGCGGTCTACTCGGCGGCACATCCGTCGCAAAAGAACAAAGACTTCGTGACGTCATTTACGAAAGCCTTCAATATGCGGCCGGACTTCATGGCGGTGTTCGGTTACGACGCCATGCATGTGCTCTACGAGGCGTTGAAGAAGAACAAGGGCGACAGTGCCGGCCCCAAACTGCTCGAAGCGATGAAAGGGCAGACCTGGGAGAGCCCGCGCGGCATGGTGACGCTCGATCCGGAGACGCGTGACCTCATCCAGGATGTGTATTTCCGCAAGGTGGAGAAGCGTGACGGCGAGTTGTGGAACATCGAGTTCGACAAGATTTCCGCCGTCAAGGATCCCGCGAAGCAGAAATGACCGGCATCGTCCGCTGAGAGCAGCGCCGACATGACGACGATCCTGTTCGACGGCATCGCTTACGGCATGCTGCTGTTCATCCTCGGATGTGGGCTGTCTGTGACGCTTGGGTTGATGAATCTCATCAACCTGGCGCATGGCTCCTTCGCCATGGCGGGCGGTTATCTTGCGGTCATCGCGGTCAATCGCCTTGGCATGCCGTTCCTGGCGAGCCTGCCGCTGATCTTCCTGGCGACGGCAGCGCTCGGCGCGCTGATGGACCGGATGCTCTATGTGCATGTCTACGAGAAGAGCCACTTCGATCAGGTGATGTTCACCATCGGGCTGGTCTTCATGTCGGTTGCAGCGGTGAGTTATGTCGCCGGCCACGAGCAGGTGTTCGTCAACCTGCCGGCTTCGCTGCGCGCCCGGTATGATATTTTCGGCACCATGGTAGGCTCCTATCGGCTGCTGATCATCGTGGTCTGCGGCATTCTGGCGGTGCTTTTGCACCTGCTGCTCAAGCGGACGCGATTCGGCAGCCAGTTGCGCGCCGCCGTCGATGACCGACGCGTTGCCGACGGGCTCGGCATCCGGGTGAAGACGATCTTCGCCGTCTCTTTTGCCATCGGCTCCGGTCTCGCCGGTCTCGGCGGCGCGCTCGGCGCCGAGATTCTCGGCCTCGATCCATCGTTTCCGCTGAAATACATGGTGTATTTTCTGATCGTGGTTGCGGTCGGTGGCGCCGGTACGGTCAGCGGTCCGTTCTTCGCGTCGTTGCTGCTCGGTATCGCTGACGTTGCCGGAAAATATTATGTGCCGACGGCCGGCGCCTTCATCATTTATGCCGTCATGCTCCTGACGCTCGTCCTGCGTCCGCAAGGTCTGTTTGCGAGGGCCAAGTGAGGCACGAGCGGGCGCTGCCGGGCAACGATGCTGCCGCTGCGGGTGCCGGCAATGAGGCGAGGGCGGGTCGCTCGCTGAAGGCGCTCGTCGCCTGGCGGTGGAGCGAGACATTGTTCTGGTGCCTCGCCGTCTGCGTGTGGTTCTTCTTTCCCAACTGGAATCCGCTGCTCAACCAGATCGCGATCACCGGCCTGTTCGTCCTGTCGCTCGATCTGATCATGGGCTATGCGGGAATCATCTCGCTCGGTCACGCGGCGTTCTTCGGCTTCGGCTGCTATGTCGCCGGCATCCTGACAAAATATGGCGTCGCCGATCCGTTCGCGGGTCTGGTCATCACGGCCGCCGCCGCTGCAGGCCTCGGTTTCGTCAGCAGCTTCTTTGTGCTGCGCGGATCCGACCTGACACGCATCATGGTCACGATCAGCGTGGCGCTGATTCTCGGAGAGATCGCCAATCGCGCGGTCTGGCTGACTGGCGGCGCCGACGGCCTCAACGGCGTCGCGCCGTCGCCGGTCCTTGGCTTGTTCGCGTTCGACCTGTTCGGGCGGGTCGGCTCCGCTTACAGCCTGCTTGTCCTGTTCGGTCTGTTTCTGCTTGCGCGTCGCCTGGTGGGATCGCCGTTCGGCTGGGCGCTGCGGGCGTCGCGCATGAATTCGGTTCGCGCAGGGGCGATCGGCATTCCGGTGAACCGCCGGCTGGTCGCAATCTATACGATCGCCGCTGCCTATGCGGGTGTCGCCGGCGCATTGCTGGCGCAGACGACCCAGTTTGTGTCGCTCGATGTGCTTGGCTTCCAGCGTTCCGCCGATGCGATGCTGATGCTGGTGATCGGCGGCGCCGGCACGCTTTACGGCGGACTGGCCGGCGCCGCCATCTTCATGGTGTTTCAGGATCAGCTTGCCGGCATCACACCGGTGTTCTGGGAGTTCTGGATCGGTCTGCTGCTTGTGGTGTTCGTGCTGGTCGGCTCCGATAAGATCGGCAGAGTGCCGCAGACGCTTGGAACCTGGTTCGCGGACCGTATCCGGCGCCACCGCCGGCCGGAGCGTGCGTCGTGACCGCCACCTTGGACGTCATTGGTCTCAGCCGGCACTTCGGCGGTCTGCGGGCAATGGACGACGTCACGCTCAGTCTCGAAAAAGGCGCGCGGCATGCGCTGATCGGCCCGAACGGTGCCGGAAAGACCACATTCATCAATCTGCTCACCGGCCATCTGCGGCCGTCGTCGGGGCGCATCCTGTTCGAGGGCGTCGATATCAGCGCGCTTGCGCCTTCGGCGCGTGTCGAGGCCGGTATCGTCCGCACTTTCCAGATCAACCAGCTTTTTCTGGACATGACGCCGCTGCAGGCCGTCGTGTTGACGGTTACCCGGGCACTTGGGCGGCAGCGGGCGATGTGGCGCCGGTTCGGCTCCGATCGCGACATTCTCCGCGACAGCATCGCGGCACTGGAGCGGTTCGATCTTGTTGACGTGATGGACGAGCGTGCGCGCGATCTGCCTTACGGCAAGCAGCGGCTTGTGGAGATCGCAATGGCCATCGCCTGCAAGCCGCGGCTCTTGCTGCTCGACGAGCCGGCGGCCGGCGTTCCCGAGAGTGATCGTGCCGATATCGTGCGGTCGCTTGAACTGATGCCCGACGATGCCAGCATCCTTCTGGTCGAGCACGATATGGATCTCGTGTTCAGCTTTGCCAGACAGATCTGGGTGCTGGCCTTCGGCAGGTTGAGCGCGTCTGGAACGGTGCAGGAGATCGTCGCCGATCCGAAGGTTCGGGAGATCTATCTCGGACGTGACGACGATCAGGACGGCGGCTTTGACTGATATCCTCGAGATCAGCGATCTGGTGGCGGGCTATGGCGAAGCCCGGGTGATCGATCAATTGTCGCTGTCGGTAGCGGAGGGCGAATGTGTCGCGGTGCTCGGCCGCAATGGCATGGGCAAGACGACGCTGATCAATTCCATTGTTGGAACGACCACTCGCCATCGCGGTCGCATTCTGCTTCGTGGCCGCGATGTTTCGCGATGGCTGCCTTATCGGCGGGCGCAGGCCGGGATTGCTTGGGTGCCGCAGGAACGCAACATCTTCGCTTCGTTGACAGTGGAAGAGAATCTGACGGCGGTGGCGCGTCCGGGCCGCTGGACGCTGAGGGCGGTCTACGACGTCTTTCCGCGCCTGCGCGAGCGCTCGCGGAACATGGGGCGGCAGTTGTCCGGCGGCGAACAACAGATGCTGGCCATCGGCCGCGCCCTGATGCTCAATAATCCGCTGCTGCTGCTCGACGAGCCGACCGAAGGGCTGGCACCCGTCATTGTGCAGGAGGTGTTCCAGTCGGTGCGCCGGCTCGTTCTGGACGAGGGGCTGGCCGTGATCATCGTCGAACATCAGGCCAAGAAGGTGTTGTCGATATCGAGCCGCGCGATCGTTCTCAATCGTGGCAGGATCGCGTTTGAGGGTGTCAGCCGGTCGCTCCTTGAGGAGCCCGGCTTGCTTCGCGATCTCGTCGGTGTTGCCAAAACCGATCGCGGCTGAAATGAGCCGCTTTAACCTCGATGACATATGAGTTCGCAGTTTAATTCTGATGGAGCGTCAGATTGCTACCATCCAGAGTAGAGCGGCAGGTTGCGCGCGGTGCGTGAGCATGGCGGTATCGCCCCACTTTCATTCAGATAGCTGACGTCGTGGGGGGATTGCCGGTCTTTGGTATTCCGCCCCCCGAAGTCCCCACTCCGCAAAGTGTGCAAACATCGCGATTGCTGCACAGCGACCGCCAAACCTGACGAATATTTTGGGGCGACGACCGGTCTGGCGGCTACCGACAAGTTCCAGCCATCGCTCCAATTCGGCCGCTTGATGTGCGATCGGTCTGCCGCTTTCGCGTTGCACAAGGCGGGCGGATCGGATTTGCCGATGCCCGAATAGGCAAACATTGTTGGACAGCGAAGCCATATCTTCTGAGCATTGCATGGAGTTCGTTCGCGACAATGTGCGCGACGGGCGAGGGGCCGACAATGAAGCCTGCGCCGTTCGAATATCTGCGTGTCTATTCGATCGACGAAGCGCTTGCCGCGCTTGCCGAGCATGATGACGCGATGATCTTGGCGGGCGGGCAAAGCCTCGTGCCAATGATGAATTTCCGGCTGGCATCGCCGGGCCTGCTTGTTGACATCAACCGGGTGGCGGAACTCGCACGGATCGACGTGACGCCAACCGGGCTGACGCTCGGGGCATTGGTGCGCTGGCATGAGCTGGAAAGCAGCGCAAGCGTCGCTCATCACAATCCATTGCTCCGGGCTGCTGTGCGTCACATCGCTCATTATCAGATCCGCAATCGCGGGACGATCGGCGGTAGCAGCGCGCATGCGGACCCAGCAGCGGAATTTCCTGCTGTTGCGCTCGCTTGCGATGCTGATTTCTCGCTGCGTAGCCTGCGTGGTACGCGAACCGTTCCGGCGACCCAGTTTTTTCTGGGAGCACTGGAAACAGCGCTGCAACCTGATGAGATGCTGGTCGCTGTCCACTTCCCTGCCTGGCCGGAGAGGCGCTGCTGGGGGTTCGAAGAGTTTGCCCGTCGTGCCGGCGACTTCGCCATGGCGGGGGCGATTGTCCTTCTTGACCGCGATGTCGACGGCAGTTGCAACGCCGCGTCGCTGGTATCGTTCGGCGCCGGCGATCGGGCGCTGCAACTCGTACGTGCCGAAGAATGCCTGCGCGGTAGAAAGCTCACGACCGAAACTCTCTTGCGGGCCGCACAAATCGCGGCTGAGGATTGTGAGCCGAAGTCCGATATGCATGCGCCGGCTGAATACCGTCGTTCACTGCTCCAAACATTGATGTTCCGTGCCTTGAGCGTGGCTGTCGGATTCGATCAGGGGGAGATGCCCCGATGACGAGCGTCACGCTGCGCGTGAACGGGCGCACCGAGAGGCACGACGTTGAGGCTCGGCTGATGTTTGCCGATTTTCTGCGCCACATCTTGCATCTGACCGGAACGCATGTCGGGTGCGAACATGGTGTTTGCGGCGCCTGTACCGTGCTGGTCGATGGCAAGGCGGTGCGAAGTTGCCTCATGTTCGCCGTGCAGGCGGACGGGAGCGATGTCGTCACCGTCGAAGGGCTCGCGTCGGAAGGAGAGCTATCGCCGCTGCAGCGGGCCTTTCGCAAGCATCACGCTTTGCAATGCGGTTTTTGCACGCCGGGCATGCTCATCACCGCACAGGCGCTCCTCGATAACGAGGCAGATCTTACCGCCGAGCGTGTGCGCGATGTGCTCTCCGGCAATATCTGTCGCTGCACGGGCTATGTACCAATCGTCGAGGCTGTTCTCGAAGCAGCCGCCGACAGGGATCACAAGCCATGAAGGTCTTCACTGAAGGTCGCGCCGCAGCGATTGGGCTCGCGCGCGAGCGGGTGGAGGATATGCGCTTTCTCTCGGGTCGAGGCCATTACATCGACGACGTTACCATCGATGGCATGCTGCACGGCTCGGTGCTGCGAAGCCCCGTCGCGCATGCGCGCATTAAAAACATCGACATCTCGGCAGCCGCCGCGATGCCGGGCATCAGAGCGGTATTCACGGCGCACGATCTTAATGCAGATACGCTTATTCCGATGCGCGCAGCGCCGCTGCCTGGCTATGAGCGCTCGTTCCTGCAGCCACCATTTGCCCTCGGCAAGGTGCGCTATGTCGGCGAGCCAGTGGCGTTTGTCGTCGCTGATTCTCCCTATCTGGCCGAAGACGCGCTTGAACATATCGATGTGGAATACGAAACACTGCCTGCTGTTACCGATTGGGATTCCGCCAATCGCGAGAGTGCTCTGCATGAGAGTGCCGGTACTAACGTTGCATCATCTTATCAGGTGACACGCGGAGATGCCGCAGCAATCGTAGATGCGGATTATGTCCGGTCAAGGCGACTGCGCTGTCACCGCCACAGCGGCGTTCCGCTGGAAACGCGTGGGCTCGTCGCTCAATGGGATGCCTCACAGCAGCGAATGCACATCTGGGGCGCCGCGAAAGTTGCATTCGCCAATCGCCGTATCCTCGCCGGATTGCTCGGTCTAACCGAGGCAAGCATCGATCTCATCGAGGTAGATATCGGTGGCGGCTTTGGCGTGCGTGGCGAATTCTATCCGGAGGATTTCATCGTTCCCTTTGCTGCACGCGCGCTTGGTCGGCCGGTGAAGTGGATTGAAGACCGACGTGAACATCTGATGGCCACCAACCATGCGCGCGAGGTCGAATGTGAATTGAAGATCGCCTGCCGCGCCGATGGCACGATCCTGGCTCTGTCCGGCGAAGTCTTTGTCGATCTGGGCGCTTATGTGCGCACGAATGGCGGCATGGCGCCGTCGAACGTTGCGGCCTTTCTGCCGGGGCCGTATCGAATTCCCTATTTCGCTTGTGACGTGAACGTCTTTACCAGTAACAAAACGCCGATTGGCAGCTTTCGAGGGCCCGGTCGATTTGAGGCTAATTTCTTTCGCGAGCGCATGATCGACATCGCTGCGCGCGACCTCGGCATCGATCCGGTCGAGATGCGCCGCCGCAATCTGCTGACACGGCAGGAGATGCCTCATGATCCTGGAGCGCTGATTCCAAACGCCAGTCTGTCGCCCTACGATAGCGGCGACTACGCGCTGGCTTTGACCGGCGTGCTGGAAGCGGGCCGTTGGAGCACATTGCGTGCGCTATCCGGCCGTACCATCGACGGATGGAATCATGGGGTCGGCGTTTCCTGCTTCGTTGAAAGCGGCGGCGCCGGGCCACGCGAATGCGCGCGATTGCGTCTTGCTGATGACGGCACCATTGATCTTTTCACAGGTTGCTCGACGCTCGGCCAGGGGCACGAGACGACTTTTGCGCAAATCTGTGCCGATGCGCTCGGCATCGCCCCGGATGCGATCCGCGTGTTTCATGGCTCAACCACCGACCTTGCCGAAGGCTTTGGCACCTATGGTGGCCGTTCGGCGGTGATGGGTGGCAGCGCCATTCTGGACGCGGCGCATACATTCATCGAACAAGCGCGCCCGCTTGCTGTAGAATTGCTCGGAAGCCCGAACGAGGAGCTTGTCTGGCGCGACGGCGCCTTCCTCTCCGCCGACGGAGCGCAGCAGGCGAGCCTCGCCGAGCTTGCCGCTGCAGCCAAAGCAAATGGGCGTACGCTCGATGCGGATGGCGCCTTCAACAACACCAAGCTGACATACAGCTATGGCGCCAACCTTGCTCACGTCGCCGTCGACATCAAAACCGGCCGCGTGAAGGTTCTTGGCTATTGGGCCGTGGAAGATGTGGGGCGGATGATCAATCCTCTCATCGTCCATGGGCAGATGATCGGGGGTATCGTGCAGGGCCTTGGTGGAACCTTCCTCGATGAATTCATCTATGACGAGGAAGGTCAGCTTCTCAATGCATCGCTCGCCGATTATCTGCTGCCAACGGCCAGCGACTTCCCAAATATAAATTGTATTTCACTCGAACACGCGCGCTCGACGACTAATCCACTCGGTGTCAAAGCCGCTGGCGAAGGCGGCATTGTTGCAGTGGCAGCGACTATTGCCAATGCGGTCTCGGCTGCTCTCGCACCGCTCGGTGGCGAAATCAATACGCTGCCGATCACGCCCGTTCGAGTTTGGCGCGCCGTGCAAGATGCAAAGGCGAGCGCCGTCCAAACGAGGGGTTAGCGAGCGGCATTATCATGCGATCGCCGTCAGATCATCGGAGGAAACAGCCTGCTTATTGCTGCCAAATTGCCGGCGGTCGTCACTGGAGTGCGAGCGTGGCGAATCTTGTGTGTCTCGGAAACTGACCACAGCTAGGAGGGAGTAATGCAGAGGGAAAATAATATGCGTCTGATTGCTATGGGGCGGACGATGCTTGCGGCCATGTCGATCATGCTCGCTGCAGCGACGCTGCTATGGGCTGGCAGCGCGCTTGCGGAAACGACATTCCAGAAGATCAAGCGTACCGGCTCCATGACGATCGGTACGTCGGCAGCCTATGCACCGTTCGAGTATGTCGTGAACGGCAAGACCGTCGGTTATGACATCGATCTTGCTGAAGAGATCGCCAAGCGGATGAATGTCAAAATCCAGTGGCAGGAAATCGACTTCAAGGGCATCGTTGCGGCCCTGAAATCCGGCCGTGTGGACGTATTATTCACGGGGTTGACGCGGACCAAACAACGCGAGGAGCAGATTGGATTTAGCGATACCTACTATGATGCCGGCATCGGCGCGGCAAAGTCCGCGGGCGTTGCGATTGCCGAGCCGCAGGATCTCAATGGAAAGGTCGTCGGCGTGCAAATCGGAACTTCCGGGCAGGTGTTCGTGCGCGAGAACATTCCTGGGGTAAAGGAAGTCAAGACCTACGACACGATCCTGCTCGCTCTAAAGGATCTGGAGAACAAGCGCGTGGATGCGGTGGTCAATCCGCTGCCGTCGATTCGTTACAACATGAAGGGGTTGTCGGGCCTGGAGCTGACGAAGGTGTGGCGCACTGCGGTTATCGCCGTGGGCCTGCGAAAGGAAGATGATGATCTCCGGCTTGAGATCAACAAGCATCTCGCTGCCTTGAAGAAGGAAGGATTCCTGGAGATGCTCGACAAGAAATGGTTCTGACGCTTGCGATCCAGTAGCAGTAGCGAAGATTGAGAAGAGCGACCGGGGCAGCCCCGGTCGCTTTATTGCGATCAATTTGCTTGTTTCGCCGACATCAGGCGTTTCGCGACGACCCGCTCGGTGACGATGGCTCCCGCGCCTTGCAGGAGACCAGGACGGATCGAGCGTTGATGCCAGGCCGACACCCGGTGCCCGTGATCGGACATCTAGGCGAGGCGATTGGCGGCGCAGATCATCATGATCAGGCGGATGATGCCGAGCGCCGTGATCTGGTTGACGTCGAGCGAGGGGTAATGTTCGGCAGTATTGCAGCCGACGATCCGTCCTCTCTTGCCGATCTCAAGAAAAAGATCGGCAACGTCCTCATAGCGGAGCCCGCCGGGAACCGGGGCGCTCGTGCCCGGCATGACCGATGGATCGAGGCCGTCGCAGTCGAAAGCGATGTAGATATTCCCGCCCTCCGGCAGATGCTGAAGCACGGACCGGGAGCCCGAATTCCGAAACATGCCGGCGGTCACGATCTTGTTTCCGCGCGCCAGAGTGTCGTCGACGTCGTTGCGCCGTGCGCTGCCGATCCCCCTCGTTCCGATATGGATGATGCGCTCGACCCAGGGCATTTCCGCTGCGCGCCGCATTGGGCTCGAATAGCCGGTCGTAATCCCGTCGACATCGTTCCGATAGTCGATGTGAGCATCGATCTGAACGACGGTAAGCGGTGCGAAACGCTCGAACGCGGCAAGCGACAGGGCGGTGATGGAATCGTCGCCACCCAGTACGATCGGGGCGGCGCCGGCGTCCAGAATGCGTCGGACGGCCTCCGTCGCGCGCGCATTGTTTCCTTCGATATCGCCCGGATGGCCGATCACGTCGCCGCAATCGTGCAGCCGCAGTTTGAGGTCCGAAAAGGCGCAGCCGATGTCGAAATCGTAATTGTCCAGCATCGCCCCGACGCGCATCGATCGCTCGCGGATGGCTCTTGGCGCATCTGAAGCGCCATAGTGCACCTGCCGCATCTTGTAGGGCGAGCCGAACGGCAGTCCGACAACGGCGAAGTCGGCATCGCCCGCAGAAAGTTCTGCAGTGTAAGGGACACCCAGAAAGGTTGCTCCGGTGCCTTCCGGCGGCTGCGTGATCACGCGCTTTTCGTTTGAACGGCTCATGGACTCACGATGCTCCAAGCTCGCGGGAAATGGCAGTCGCAGCCGCGGCTACGGTGCGGCCGAACCGGTCGATGTCGCTATCTTTGATCCGGTAGGTCGGGCCGGTGAGATTGACGGCAGCGACAATCGATCCGTCTGCGCCGCGAATGGGAGCTGCAATCGCCGTCACGTCCGGTTCCAGCGTTTGCCGCGTTGCGACGAAACCGGCTGCGCCGGTTTCGCCCTTGATGGCCGCGCCAATCGCCGTTCCTTGGACAGGCACGGTACGGCCGAGCCATGCGGAGTGACGTATCGATTTCTGGCTGAGGCACTGCCGCACATACATGACGCGCCCGTCATCGCCAGGAATGCCGAGATAACTGGATTCCCCGGTCTGCTCAGTCAGCCGGATGAGGTGCGGTTCGGCGATCTCGAAACTGGAGAGATTTTGCAGGGCGCTCAGCCCGATCTGCATGAGTTGCGTGCCGCAGGCATAGCCGGATGCCGTACGCCGCAAGAAGCCTGCGCTTTCGAGCGTGGCGAGCAATCGCGACACGGTGCTGACGGGCAAGTCGGTGAGGCGCGCCGCCTCGCTCAATGTGATGTTTGAGCGCCCTTCGGAAAAACAGCCGAGCAAGTCCAGTGCGCGCTGCACCGATCGCACCGGGGAGCGGTCGGATTCCCCGGCGCCCGAGGTCAGGCTTGACTTGTCCGTCGTCATCATATCTGATTTCCATCAGATGAGAATGATTTCCATCACATGGAAATATCCTGCGCGAGCGGTGAGGTCAAGGATTTGAAGGACGTTGATCTGGTCATTCGGAATGCCGGAGAACTCCTGACCTGTGATGGTCCGGAAACCGGCGTGGCGGGGCCTGCCGTGAGCAAGCTGGACGTAATCCGTGATGGCGCGCTGGCAATCAGCGAGGGCCGCATCATCGAAGTGGGAACTTCCGCGGATATCGAGCGAAATTTCCGGGGGAGGGCAGTCATCGATGCCGATGGCGCGCTGGTCACGCCGGGTTTCGTCGACCCGCATTCCCACCTGCTCTACAGCGGCAGCCGGCATGTCGAGCACGAAGCGAAGGTAACCGGTCGCTCATCGGGCCCGGGTCTGCAGAGTGGCATCAACTACACCGTCCGGCGAACCCGCGAAGCGAGCGACGGCGCCCTGGTGTCCCAGGCCCTGCGTGATCTGGATGTCATGCTGTGCCACGGCACCACGACGCTCGAGGCCAAGACCGGATATGGGCTCGATCGGGATACGGAGATGCGTCTGCTGCGGCTGACGCACGGGCTTCGGCATCCGGTCGACGTCGTGACAACCTATCTGGGCGCGCATGTCCTGCCTTCCGATTATGAAGGGCGGCGGGGCGAGTATCTGGATCTCGTCCTGGAGATGTTGCCGAAGGCGGCCCAACTCGCCGAATATTGCGATGTTTGCTGCGATCCGGTGAGTTTTACTTATGATGAGTGTCTTCGGATCGGGAAGACTGCCCAATCATACGGCATGAATATCCGGGTGCATGCCGATCAGACGGGGGATGCGAAGGGAGCTTCGCTTGCCGCCGCGTTGCGGGCGCACTCGGCCGACCATCTCGACTACACGACCGATGAGGGATTTGCCGAGATGGCGAAGGCGGGGACGGTGGGGATCATCTTCCCGGCGGTGACATTGCACATGTGTGAAATGACACCGAAGCCAAAACATGATGGACTCGTGCCGGCGGAAAAGCCGTTCATGCCGCAGATGGCGCGTCGTGCCGTCGATTCGGGCTGCACGATTGCGTTGTCTACCGACTACAATCCGGGTTCGTGCCCGACGCCATCCATGCAGATGGTGATGCAGCTTGCCGCGCGTCTGTTTCGCCTGAGCTATGCGGAAATCTGGAATATGTGCACGATCAATGCGGCTGCGTCGCTTGGACGCGGGAAGGACCGCGGCAGCTTGCGGCCGGGCAAACGGGCCGATGTGATCATCTGGAAGGTTCCGGAGCACGGAATGGTCATCAATCGCTTCGGGGTCAATCTCGTCGACAAGGTGATCACCTTGGGAAAAACTGTCGTCACGAACGGTCTGGTTGCCTCGCAACCCGCCCGGTGAGAGACGAGGCAATATTTTCTGCTGTATCGTTGAACAACCGCCTTCGGGTCTAAAGGAGCCCTCCCATGTATCCCCGGACTTTGTATTCCCGGACTTTAAAACTCGCCGCCCTGGCGTTCTTCGCCTCGGTGGTCGGCGCATCCGCGCAGGATGTGCGTGTCGGTTTCCATGTGCCGCAAACAGGCTTTGCCGCGGCCGACGGAAAGTCGGCGCTGCATGGTGCCGAGCTGGCAGTTGAGCAGATCAACGCCCAGGGCGGCATCAACGGCCGCAAGCTCGTCCTCGTCGTGTACGATGATCAGGGCAAGGCCGACCAGGCGCAGCCCATCGCCAACCGTCTGCTCGGTGATGGGGTCAAGGTCGTCATTTCCGGCAGCTATTCCGGCCCGACGCGCGCGGCTGCCAGCATCTTCCAGAATGCCAAGATCCCCTACATCTCGGCTTACGCCATTCATCCTGACATCACGCGCGCGGGCGACTTCGTGTTCCGTACATCGTTTATGGGCGAGGTCCAGGGACGTGCAGGCGCCAAGCTGGTCGGCGACTTCATCAAGAAGAAGCGCGTGACGATGATCAATCTGAACAACGATTTCGGCCAGGCGCTGGGGGCCGGATTCAAGGAAGCTGCGCCGAAGTTCGGATTGCAGATCGTCTCCGAATACAATTACGGCATGAGCGATCGGCAGTTCGGCTCGATCGTCGCCAGTGTGAAACGCGACAATCCGGAAGTGATCTACGCGTCCGGTTACTTCTTTACCGCGGGGCCGCTCGTGAGCCAGCTCCGCGCAGGCGGCGTCACCGCCACCATCGTGGGCCAGGAAGGCTACGACACTCCCAATTTCGTCGACATCGCCAAGACGGCCGCCGAAGGCGTGATCATCACCACCTCGCTGGATCGCGACAGCAAGGACACGGAGATGCGCGCGTTCATCGATGGATATGAGAAGAAGTACAATATCGCGGCCGACATGGTTGCCGCGACCACTCACACCGCGGTTCGTGTTGCCGCCGAAGCGATGCGCAAGGCCGGAGCCGATGATCCGGTCAAGATCCGCGAAGCGATCGCCAACGGAAAGGTTCATGCCGCGACGGGCACGATCATGTTCAACGATCTCGGCGAGATCAGCAAGAACGTGCAGGCGCAGATCATCAAGGATGGCAAGTACCATCATTACGCGGTGATCGAGGACCCGGTGCTGCTGGCGCCGCCCACCAAGTAACAGCAAGAGCGCAGCAGTCTGATGTTCCAGCTCGAACTCATTGTCGTCGGCATCGTATGGGGCTGTACCTATGCGATGATGGCGCTTGGCCTGACGCTGGTTTACGGGCTGCTGCGCATTCTTCACATCGCCCACGCGACGATTTTCACGCTCGGCGCCTATATCGGCGTCATCGTGGCGAACCAGACCGGCAATCTCTGGCTGGCGTTTCCGGCCGCGATGCTGATCGCGGGTGTCGTCGGGCCACTGATCTATCGCCTTGTTTATGAGCCGATCCTCAAGCAGCCGCCCTATGTCGCGTTGATCGCATCGATCGGCGTCCTGATCGCGATGGAAGACGGATTCCGCATTCTGTTCGGCCCTTATGGCCTCTCGTTCCAGCAGAATCCGTGGTTCACCACCATTTATGATTTCGGCGGGATCACGCTCAATCTCGTGCAGATCTGGATGGTCGTGGCGGCAGTCGGCCTGATCTCGGCGTTTGCGGTGTTCAGCAGCGCCACCCGTTCCGGCGTTGCCTGGCGCGCGACCGTTTCCGACCCGCCGATTGCGTCCAGTTTCGGCATCGACGTTATCCGCGTGCGTTACACCAGCTTCTTTATTGCGTCGTGTCTTGCCGCTGTGGCCGGCGTGCTGGTCGGCCTTCTCAATAATCTGGTCGAGCCCGGCATGGGCAACATCGTCAGCTACAAGGGACTGGCGATCATCGTCCTCGGAGGGCTCGGCAATGTCGTCGGTACCCTTATCGCGAGTGTCGTGCTCGGCGTGATCGAGAGCTTCGGCACCGTGTATCTGAGTAATGTCATGGATCGCGACGCCATCGCATTCCTGTTTCTGATCATCGTGCTCATGGTTCGGCCGCAAGGCCTGTTTGCGGCGAAATAATCATGGAGCTTTATCTCGTCAGTCTCGCCACCATTGCCGCGCTGAACATCATGCTGGCAGTGGGACTCAATCTGATCAGCGGCTTCTGCGGCCAGATCAGTTTAGGACATGCCGCCTTCTATGGGCTCGGTGCCTATGCCGCGGCGCTGGCCGCCGTCGCCGGCATGCCTTTCACGGTCAATCTGGCGATCGGCGTCGCGGTCGCTGCTCTGATCGGTTTTTTCGTCGGATTCATCTCGTTGCGCGTGCGCGAAGATTTCCTGGCCATTGCGACGATGGGCGTCGGCTTCTTGTTTCTTGGTTTTGTCCGGAAACAGGATTGGCTCGGTGCCGAGATGGGTATTTCCCGCATACCGGCCCCGCCGCTTGATCGCACGGACTTCGCGCTGCTGTGCGTTGCGCTGGCGGCGTGCATCATTGCGGTCAGTCTCCACATCGGTCGAAGCTGGATGGGGTTATCGCTGAATGCGGTCGCGCAGGATGAAACCGCGGCGCGCACGATCGGAATCAACGTTCCGCGTTTCAAGCTCGCGGCGTTCACGATCGGAACGGCGATGGCCGGGCTTGCGGGCGGGCTTTACGCCTACATGACCCAACTCATCGTCCCCGATGCTTTCAATTTCGTGCAATCGATCACCATTCTTGCGATGGTGGTGATCGGCGGCATCGGTTCGACCTGGGGTGCGGTAATCGGCGCGGTAATCCTGACGCTGATGCCGGAGGTGTTCCGCTTCATCAACGACTACAAATTGCTCGTCTACGGCGCGTTGCTGCTCATCGTTATGCGGTTCGCGCCGGCCGGGATTGCCGGAATCGCCGGGGCCATTGTTTCGCGGGTTCGCAGATGACATTCCTGCGTGTCGAAAACGTATCAATGGTGTTTGGCGGTGTCCGGGCGCTGAATGATGTCACGATGTCGATTGCCAAGGGCGAGTTGCTCGGGCTGATCGGCCCCAATGGTGCCGGCAAGACGACGTTTCTGCGTGTTCTGACGGGGATCCTGCGGCCCACCAGCGGGCGCGTCCATTTCATGGACGCCGATATCACCAGTCTGCCGACCTATACGCGTGCGCAGCGGGGCATTGCCCTGACGCACCAGATCGTGCGTCCGTTCCGTGAACTGACGCTGGTCGAAAACGTCATGCTCGCGGCCGAGCCGGCGACCGTCGCCAGCCCGCTTCGGTCTCTGGTCCACGTCGATCGGAGCAAGGCCAAGGAGCGGGCGATGGGATTGCTGACGCGCCTCGGTATCGGTGACGCTGCCGACAAGCCCGCGGCCATTCTGCCGCTCGGTTACTTGAAGCGCATGCAGGTTGCGCGGGCGCTGGCATCCGACCCGCAGTTGCTGCTGCTCGACGAGCCGCTGGCCGGTTTGAACTATAGCGAGGCAGCCCAGATGGCCGGTACGATCGCTGAACTTAATCGTGAAGGCCACACCATCTTGCTGGTCGAGCACAACCTGGCCGAGGTCACGCGCATCGCGCATCGTCTGCTCGTGTTGAACAATGGTGCCGTGCTTGCAAGCGGCAAGCCGGACGAGGTGATGCGCCGACCCGATGTGCGTACTGCTTATCTTGGCGAAGCGGCAGCGGCGGAAGCGGCCCATGCTTGAGTTGCGTCATCTTTCCTGCGGATATGGGCTCGTGACCGTCGTTCACGATCTCGATCTCGACGTTTTGCCGGGGCAGATCACGGCGCTTCTCGGCCCCAATGGGGCAGGAAAAAGCTCCACAGTTATGGCCATCGCCGGGCACACGACCGTGAAGGGCGGGGATATCGCCTTTGAAGGCAAGAGCATTCTTGCAATGTCGCCGGCGGATCGAACACGGCTCGGCATCGCCATCGTCCCCGAAGGCCGCCGCGTGTTTCCCGACCTGACCGTGGCGCAGAATTTGCTGATCGGCGGTTATGTCCGATCGCGCAAGGAGGCGGCGGCCAACGAAGAACGTGTGCTGGCCTTGTTTCCGCGTTTGAAGGAACGCCACAGTCAACAGGCGGCAACGTTGTCCGGCGGCGAACAGCAGATGCTGGCGATCGGCCGGGCGCTGATGACGTCCCCGCGTCTCATCATGATCGATGAATTGTCGCTCGGTCTTATGCCGGCGATGGTCGATCTCTGCATCAATGCCGTTCAGGCGCTGAAACGGCAGGGCATCGGCGTATTGCTCGTTGAGCAGAACACGCATCGGGCAATCGGTATTGCGGATCGGGTGGTGGTTCTTGCTTCCGGTCGCGTGGCGTTCAGCGG
>DATMEV010000112.1:0-18379 GCA_035556795.1 Pseudolabrys sp.
TCGCGGCGCAGAGGCCGGAGATCGGCCCCGGCCACGTCGAGCGCGAGATTCGCCGCCGCGATCCCGTCGCGCCCGAGCGTCACCGTGCCGTTGCCGCGGCCGTCGAGACCGCCGCCGGATACCGATGCGTCCAGCGTCATTGCGCCCCCGAGCGGTCCATTCAGTTTCAGCGCGAGACGGCCCGGACGGCGCTCCGCCGCCACGACCCGGTCCAGCCCCAGCAGCGAGACCAGCGCGCCGGTGTCGTCGGCTTCGATGCGGCCATCGAGCCGGAGCACGCCCTCCTCCCACGCCAGCATCTGCGAAAGACCCTGTGGACCGCCTTGAGACACGCTCCGGGGCGGAGTCCCGGTGAGGCGGCCCGCCAGCGCGACCCGCGCCTCGCCGAGGCGACCATCGAGCGTCAGGCGCGCCAGCGACGCACGGCCGGCCGCGCCCGTTTCCGGCGCATCGTCGAGGGTGAGCACGGCTTTCATCTGGCCGGAGGAATTGACGCCCGACACGCGGCGCACCGCGTCCGCCAGCCGGGGCGACGAGGCCGCCAGCAGCGCCACCGGCCCGTCGAGCC
The DNA here is from genome assembly GCA_035556795.1 of Pseudolabrys sp. GTDB lineage: Bacteria > Pseudomonadota > Alphaproteobacteria > Rhizobiales > Xanthobacteraceae > Pseudolabrys. Next base: position 569 of record DATMEV010000112.1, read on the forward strand.
GGCGCGCCTCCATGTCCAGCGACACCGTTCCGCGCGGCGCGCCGGCGCCGAGTTCGATCCGGCCGCTGCCGGTCAGCCGCGCGCCGCCGAAATCGGCAACGGTCAGGCGCTCCACAGAAAAACCCGCGGGATCGAGCCAGGTCTTCACGACGAGGCCCCGCCCCTCAACCCCGGCGAGCGTGGCGCGGCCGAGGTCGAGTTCGAGCATGCCCTCGCGCGGCCAGTCGAACGCCACCCCGGCGGCAACCGCACGGCCAACGGACCAGAGACGGTCCAGATCGACGCCCGGCGAGCGCAGCACGGCTTCCAGCCGCGCCGGACGCGGCCCCTCCGTCCAGCGATAGTCCAGCCGGCCCACCACGGCGACCTGCTCAAGCTCGGCCTTCATGTCCGTGATGGCGATGCGGCGCGCACCCAGCACGACGCTGCCGGCAAAGCGCAGCGGCTCGCTCGCACCGCCAGCGGCATCGCTGCGCCCGGACAGCCACGTCGCGAAGGCTTTCGGATCGGTCGCCTCGAAGCGCACCGGCCCCGCGAAGGACATGGCCTCGGCCGCGCCGGACAAGGTTCCGCTGGCGCGCAGTTGCGTGAAACCCGGCGCGCGGAATTCCAGCGAGTCGACGATCCAACCGGCATCCTCGCGACGAACCTGCGCCGCCATCCGCTGAAGCGGCGCGCCGGCCAGCGTCACCGCCTCGCCGCTGAACGCGAGCCGCAGCGGAAACGGCAGATCGCCGGCTTCGCCGATGTTTTTCGCAACGGCACGCAAAGCGGCGGCGGGAGTCTGCCGCGCCTCCTCAGGCAGGCTGAACAGACGGTCGAGGTCGAGCTGGGCGGCGGCGAGCGAAACCTCGGCGGACGGCGCACCGCCGAAGGCCAGCCGCCCCTCGCCCTTCAGGCGGACGGCGCGCTCGTCGGGGCCGTGCTGAATCTCGATCTGGCTTGCCCGCGCGCCGGCCGTATCGGCGTTTATCTGCGCCGTGACCCGCCACGGTTCGCCTTCGACGCGACCCGCGGGCGCCGAGGCGGTAAGTGTGCCGTCGAAGCGGGGCTTGCCATCAGCCAGCGCGAGCAGACCCTCGGCCTCGACGACCGGGCGCGCGATGGGATCGACCGACAGGCGGATGCGCAGCCGGCCGTCGTCGTCGCGCCGGCCGGTGGTCAGGCGGTAGGGGTAGTCCCGCTCGCCGACCCGGAACGCGCCCTCCCCCCGGACGGGGCCGATCAGCGAGCGCATGTCGCCGCGGAACGACAGGTCCTCCAGCATCACATCCCGACCGGTCGCCTTGTCCGCCAGCATGAGCCGGCCGTTGCGGACCGTTACCGTTTCGATGGATAGGGCCTCGGATTCGACCGGCAGCCGCACCGGCCATGTCGGCAGCCGGCCGCTCTCGTCAAGACCCAGTGTCACCGTTGGTTGATCCACATCGAGGTCGGTTGCGCGCCACGCGCCGCGCAGCAGCGGCCCGAGCGCCATCTCGACGCGCACCTCGCGCAGGCGGATGGCCAGCGTCTCGTTCGCCGCGCCGACCTGCACGCCCTGAAGATGAACGCGCGGCGTCGGCAGCAGCCGCATGTCGATGGGGCCGGAGATTTTCACCGGCACGCCGGCGAGCCGCGAGGCTTCCGCCTCGATCTCGGCACGATAGTCGCCCCAGGAAATCAGCAGCGGGCCGACCAGCGCCGTCACCAGCGCCAGGATGATCGCGACCGCAAGACTGAGCAGCGTCGTCTGCACGAGGCCCTATTCCCCACCCGCCTCCGCCCATCGGAAGCCAACAATCGAATCCAGCATATAAAGGCGGCCAATGAATGGAGATTAGCAAATTAATCCTGCACTGCGGCAACCTGCCACCGCCGTGCCGGCCTCGGGCAAAATCAGGCCGGATCGGGCAAAATCTTGCCCGGGTTCATGATGCCGAGCGGGTCGAGCGCGGCCTTGATCGCCGCCATCGCATCCATCGCCGCGGGTCCATGCTCGGCCAGCAGATACTTGCGCTTGCCCTGCCCGACACCATGCTCGCCGGTGCAGGTGCCGTCCATGGCCAGCGCCCGTTCCGCCAGCCGCTTGAGCAGACCTTCGACGCGCGTGACCTCCTCCGGATCGTTCCGGTCCACCAGCACCTGGAGATGGAAATTGCCGTCGCCGACATGACCGACGATGGGCGCGACGATGCGGCTCTCGGCCATGTCGCGCTGGGTTTCGGTGACGCAATCGGCAAGCCGCGAGATCGGCACGCAGACATCGGTCGGCACCGCCTGCGCGCCGGGGCGCAGGCTGCATGCCGCCCAATAGCCGTCATGGCGCGCCTGCCACAGCCGGGTGCGGTCCTCCGGCTGCGTCGCCCAATCGAACGGGCCACCGCCGAGTTCGGCGGCGATCTCGCCGAAGCGCGCGGACTGCTCGGCGACGCTCGCTTCGCTGCCGTGAAACTCGACGCAGAGCAGCGGCTGTTCGGGCAGCGTGAGCTTCGAATAGGCGTTGCTGGCCTTCACCTGCAACGCATCGAGCAATTCGATGCGCGCCACCGGGATGCCGGACTGGATGGTGAGGATCGCGGCATTGCAGGCCGCCTCCACGCTCGGAAACGGGCAGATGCCGGCGGAGATGGCTTCCGGAATGCCGGAGAGCCGCAGGGTGATTTCCGTGATGACGCCGAGCGTGCCTTCCGATCCCACCAGCAGCCGCGTCAGGTCATAGCCGGCAGAGGATTTCTTCGCGCGCCGCGCCGTGGTGACGATCTCGCCGTTCGCCAATACGGCCTTCAGCGCGATGACGTTGTCCTTCATCGTGCCGTAGCGCACCGCGTTGGTGCCGGAAGCGCGCGTCGCCGCCATGCCGCCGAGCGATGCATCCGCACCGGGATCGATGGGGAAGAACAGCCCCTGATCGCGCAGATATTCGTTGAGCTGCTTGCGCGTCACCCCCGGCTCGATGACACAGTCGAGGTCTTCCGGGTGAACGGCGAGGATGCGGTTCATGTCGCGCAGGTCGAGGCTGACGCCGCCATGAGGCGCGTTGACATGGCCTTCCAGCGAGGTGCCGGTGCCGAACGGGATCAGCGGCACGCGGTGCTGCGCGCAGAGCCGCACCACCGCCTGCACATCCTCGGTGCTCTGGGCGAAGACCACCGCATCCGGCGGCTGGTTCGGCAGCCAGGATGTCGTCGAGCCATGCTGCTCGCGCACCGCCTGCGAGGTCACGAGCCGATTGCCGAAGCGCGCGGCCAGCGCCGCCGTCACCGCCGCGAGGGCGGCGGCAGCCGGCCGCCCGCCGCCGGCTCCAGCCTTCGCACCGCCCGTCGTCATCGCATCCGCCGCCATCGCATCCACCGTCATGACCCACCCGCTCGACCGGCAGGGCGTCGCGACATCGGCGCCCTGTTCACGCATCAGGGGTGGCAGGTCCCGACCCGCGCCGTCAATCGGCCTGGAAGCCCGATGCCTTCACGACAGGCTCCCAGCGCCTCATGTCGTCCTTCTGGATCGCGGCAAGTTCCGCCGGCGTCGTGCCGGTCACGCTGAAGCCGAATCCCGTCAGCCGCTCGCGCACCTCCGGCAGTTTCAGCGCGGCGGCGACCGACTTCGCCACGCGCTCCACGACCGCATCCGGCGTGCCGGCCGGGGCGAACATGCCGTACCAGCCGACGCCCTCGATATCGAAGCCGCTTTCCTTGAAGGTCGGCACGTCGGGAAGGATGGCGGAGCGCGCCGGACCGGACGAGGCGATGGTGCGGATCTTGCCGTCCTTGTGCATGGCGACGAGGTCCGTCAGCGTCGCCGAGACCATCGGGATCTGACCGCCGACGAGGTCGGTCAATGCCGGCGGAATGCCGCGATACGGGATGTGGTTCATCTTGACGCCGGCCGCCTCACCGAACAGCAGCCCGAAGAAATGCGGCAGCGCGCCCGCGCCCGGCGAGCCGTAATTGGCTTCCTTGGGATTGGCCTTGAGCCAGTCCGCCAGTTGCTTCGGCGTCTTGGCCGGCACGTTCGGCCCGACCGCGAGGCCGAAATCGAAGGTGACGAGCTGGCTGACCGGCCGAAAGTCCTTCAGCGGGTCATAGTCCAGCTTGCGATAGACCATCGGATAGATCGTCATCGCCGCGAACGGCGTATAGAGCAGCGTGGTGCCGTCCGGCGCGGCGCTTTTCACGGCATTGACGCCGATCTGCCCGGCCGCGCCGGTGCGGTTCTCGACGATCACCGGCTGGCTGAGATCGGCCTGCAACCGGTCCGCCACGATGCGCACCAGCGCATCGCCCGTTCCGCCCGCAGCAAAGGGATAGATGATGCGGATGGTCTGGCCCGCCGGCTGGGCGAGGCTCTGGGACCCCATCGCCAGCGCCAATATGGCAAACGCGCCGGCGACCCGCCCGTGCAATGCTCCCGGCATCGAATCCTCCCCTGCTGATGGCCCTTTTGCCGCCCCGCTGGCGGTGGACCGGCCCAGACTGCGCGGGAACCGACGCCGCCGCAACCCGCCCCCGACGCCACCTTTCCTGCCCACCCTCGCGATTCGGGACCGCAGATGCCATGTTAGGCGCGAGATTCGCGGGCCATCCGGGCCTGTCCCGCCGGTATCAGGCCGGCTCCGTAATGCAATGCCGACAGTTTGATGGCCGATCCCCAACCGAAACGCTTCGCTCCTGCCGCGCCTCATACCCCCGCCGCCGGCGGCATCGCCGCCCGCGCCCGCGGCGCCGTGGCCGCGCCCTATCTCGCCGGGCTCAACCCCGAGCAGCGCGAGGCGGTGGAGACCATCGACGGCCCGGTGCTGGTGCTGGCCGGCGCGGGCACCGGCAAGACCCGCGTGCTGACCACCCGCATCGCCCATATCCTCTCGCTCGGCCGGGCGCGGCCGTCCGAAATCCTGTCCGTCACCTTCACCAACAAGGCGGCGCGGGAGATGAAGGAGCGCGTCGGCCACATGGTCGGGCAGGTGGTGGAGGGCATGCCCTGGATGGGCACGTTCCACTCCATCGGCGTGAAGATCCTGCGCCGCCATGCCGAACTCGTCGGCCTCAAGCCGGACTTCACCATCCTCGACGTGGACGATCAGATCCGCCTGATGCGCCAGCTCATCGACGCCGAAGGCATCGATGAGAAACGCTGGCCGGCGCGCGTGCTCGCCCAGATCATCGACGGCTGGAAGAACCGCGGCCTGACGCCGGCGCAGGTGCCCAAGGGCGAAGGCGCGAGCTTCGGCAACGGTCTCGGCCTCAAGCTCTATACCGCCTATCAGGAGCGGCTGAAGATCCTCAACGCGGCCGATTTCGGCGACCTGCTGCTGGAGAATATCCGCCTGTTCCGCGAACATGCGGAAGTGCTAGCGCAGTATCAGCGGCGCTTCAAATTCATTCTGGTGGACGAATATCAGGACACCAACGTCGCGCAGTATCTGTGGCTGCGGCTGCTGGCCCAGCCGATGGCAGCGGAAGAAGGCGATGCAGCGCCGGTGCGCAACATCTGCTGCGTCGGCGACGACGACCAGTCGATCTATGGCTGGCGCGGCGCGGAGGTGGACAACATCCTGCGCTTCGACCACGACTTCCCCGGCGCGAAGGTGATCCGGCTGGAGCGTAACTACCGCTCCACCGGGCATATCCTCGCCGCCGCCGCGCATCTCATCGCGCACAACGAAGGCCGCCTCGGCAAGACGCTGCATACAGAAGACGAGCCGGGCGAGAAGGTTCACGTCACCTCCTGCTGGGACAGCGAGGAGGAAGCGCGCAGCATCGGCGACGAGATCGAACAGCTTCAGCGCGACGACGGCGAAGGCCGCCCCCACGATCTCAACCAGATCGCGATCCTCGTCCGCGCCTCGTTCCAGATGCGCGAATTCGAGGATCGCTTCGTCACCCTCGGCCTGCCCTATCGCGTCATCGGCGGCCCGCGCTTCTACGAGCGCGCGGAAATCCGCGACGCCCTCGCCTATCTGCGGGTGATCCAGTCGCCCGCCGACGACCTCGCCTTCGAGCGCATCGTCAACACGCCCAAGCGCGGCCTTGGCGACGCCACCATCCAGCTTCTGCACGACCATGCCCGCAAGGCCCGCATCCCGCTCACCGAGGCCGCGCGCCTGGTGGTCGGCACCGACCTGCTCAAGCCCAAGCCGCGCAACTCGCTGCGCACGGTCATCGAGAATTTCGACCGCTGGCGCGCCCAGCGCGAGAGCCTGCCGCACCAGCAGCTTGCCGAGATCGTGCTGGACGAGAGCGGCTATACCGAGATGTGGCAGAAGGACCGCTCGGCGGACGCCGCCGGACGGCTCGAAAACCTCAAGGAGCTGGTGCGCTCGATGGAGGAATTCGAGAATCTCGGCGGCTTCCTCGAACACATCTCGCTGGTGATGGATCGCGACAAGGCCGAGGGGCAGGACGCGGTCTCGATCATGACGCTGCATTCCGCCAAGGGACTGGAATTCGACACGGTGTTCCTGCCCGGCTGGGAGGAAGGGCTGTTCCCGCACCAGCGCGCGCTGGACGAGCAGGGCCGCGCCGGGCTGGAAGAGGAGCGCCGCCTCGCCCATGTCGGCGTCACCCGCGCGCGGCGGCGGGCGCGGATCTATTTCGCCACCAACCGGCGGATGCACGGCATGTGGCAGTCCAACATTCCCTCGCGCTTTCTCGACGAGCTTCCGGCCGAGCATGTGGAGGTGATGGAGGCCAAGGGCGGGTTCGGCGGCTATGGCGGCGCATCCGGCTATGGCGCATCGCGCTTCGACGACATGACCGCCTTCGGCGGCTCAAGCTACACCACGCCGGGCTGGCAGCGCGCCAGAATGGCGCGAGAAACGGCCGCGCGCGAGGCCGGCAACATCCGCAACGCCACCGGCTTCGGCAGCGGCAAGGGAACCGGCATGGGTGGTTTTGGCGGGGCCGGCCTGCTCCAGCACGCTGCCGAGAGCCCCGCGCGCTTCTCCCGCGAGGATGCCGACCATGTCGATCCCCTGCCGGACATCGGCTTCGAGGATGTGTCGCAGGATGACGAGGCGGAGAACAATCCTGCCCGGACCGCGCGCTCGCGCCGCGCGGCCCGGCCCGGCTTCGCGGCCTCGGCCTTTCCGGGGCGGCGCGGCGGGCCGCTGACCATCGAGGGCGAGCTGGTCGCCAAATCGACCGGCGCGGTTTCGCCCTTCCGCCTCGGCGATCGCGTGTTTCACATCAAGTTCGGCAACGGCAATGTCACGGCGGTGGACGGCAACAAGCTCACCGTGCAGTTCGACAAGGCCGGCGAGAAGCGCGTCATCGACAGTTTCCTCCAGAGAGCGTGAGCGGACATTCCGACGGCCGCTCACGTATCCGTTATCGCGCTGTCGCGGAAATGCGCGTTAATCCTAATGCTGCAAGATGGCAGCGGGACGGCCTGCCGCATGGTCCGGGCCAATTCGCATGTGGTAAAATGCCGGCCGTCTGAAGTCCGTGTTGTTGCGTGAGCGAGGTGTGTGATGCGTCGGGGATTTCTCTGGGCGGCCATGGCCGCCGCCATGCTGCCCGCCGCCATGCTGGCCTCCGCACCTTCCGCCTGGAGCGCGGTGCTCATCAACGTCGACAAGACCACGCAGCAGATGACCGTCATCGTCGATGGCGAGACGCGCCATACATGGCCGGTCTCCACCGGCATCGGCAAATACGACACGCCGAACGGCTCCTGGAAAGCGTTCCGCATGGTGAAGGATCATTATTCCCGCGAATGGGACGATGCGCCGATGCCCCATTCCATCTTCTTCACCGAACGCGGCCATGCCATCCATGGCACCGATGCCCGCAGCCGGCTCGGCGGCCCGGCCTCGAAAGGCTGCGTGCGGCTCTCCCGCGACAATGCCAGCACGCTGTTCGCGCTGGTGAAGAAGGAGGGCATGGCGCAAACCCGCGTCGTGGTCAGCGGCACCCAGCCGAAGCCGGCGGCGGTCGCCCGCCGCAAGACGCCCGCCGCCGCACCCCAACAGGCGAAGGCGGCGGTGCCCGCCGCTCGCGCTCCCCGTGAAGTCTCCGCCGCCGCAGCGCGCCGCGCCCAGCAGCAGGCCGCCCGCGAACAGGCCCGCGCCGCACAGGAAGAAACCCGCGCCCGGCGCGCCGCCAGCCGGCAGCGCGCGCGGACCGAAGTGGTCGAGATCTATGAGGATGTCGCGCCGCGTGTCCGCCGTTCAGCGCAGGCGCCTCAGCGGCAGGTCTATGTCGATCAGTATGGCCGCCGCTATGTCGGCCCGGCCGGCGCGCAGCCTTATGGTTACGGCTATCGCGCCCCTTCCGTGCAAGGGCCGGTCTATCTGGAAGTGCAGCGCCAGCCCGGCGCGATGTATTACCACTACCGCTGACCCGGAACGGCGAAGCTCCGGCGGGTTGCAAGGGGACGGTCGGGCCGCCCTCTTCCGGCGCTCAGGCGCGGGACGCGCTCCGCAACCGCGCTATGGCATGGACGGTTTGCGCTCCGGCCATTTGCGATGGCCCCATGCGAGCATGCGCGCCATCGGCGAACGCAGCGGCGGCACGTCCTGCGCGATCAGCACCAGCCCCAGCGGCAGCATCCAGATCCCCAGCACGGGCAGGAAGCTGAGCATTCCGCCGACGACCAGCGCCCCCGCGACCGGAATGCGAACCCGGCGGGACTTCGGCCTGCGCAGCCAGCGCACCTTGCTGCCCCATTTGCGGGGCACGCGCCGTTCGAGCCGGCGGAGCTGAATGTCGAGATCGGCGGCAGGATCGTTGAATTTCATCGTCCGCGAGCACCGGATGGGATCATGAAGAGCATATATGGTTCCGACCGCCTTCCGCGCCATGCCACCCAGCCACGACACCGATCGCGCCACGACACCCGTGCGGCAGCGGAGGCTGATTTTCTCCGAAACGCCTATCCGACGAAAACGCAAAATTTTTGGCACGCCATCCCGTCCGCCGGGAGGCGAATGTCCCCGAAACCGGGGCAACAACGCAATCCAATTTCATTGATATGGAATGGCGAAGTCTTATCGTTTGAAGGCATCGGCAACGTATTAACTCGCGTCGGAAATCGCAAATACCTACGTTGTCATATTTTGTATTTCGGCATTACTGCCGCAACGATAAGGATTCGCGACATGGCGACCCGCATCAACTCCGATGAAATCCGCATTTCTCCAAATCCGCCGATCTTCGACTTGCCGATTCTTGTCGGCATCGAGGAGAAGCTGTTCGAAAAGCATGGCGTGAAGCTGAGCTACAGCGCCAGCCACGAGGATCGTGGCGAGAATCCGAACGAGCAGATCGTGCTCAAGCGGCTGAAGGAATCGCTGTTCGTCGAGGGCAAGGCCGACGCTTACAACGTCTGCGAATGGGGCGGCATCGACCGCATCGAGCGCGGCACCAACACGGCGAAGATCGCTTCGCTGCGCCCGGCCGTCGCGGCGCAGGCCATCGTCACCTTCGACAGCAGCATCACCGTGCCGCGCGACCTCGCCGATGTCGAAGTCGCCATCAACGAATTCACCGGCTCGCATTACACCACCGTGCAGCTTCTGGAGAGCGCGCTCGGCCTTGAGCATGTGAAGCTCAAGCATGTCGGCGAGCCGGGCCATCGTTACGAGCAGGTCAAGGCCGGCAAGGTCCGCGCGGCGACGGTGATGGAGCCCTTCATCAGCCTCGCGCTGAAGGAAGGCGGCCATATCGTGGCGCTGACCTTCTATCGCGGCGCGGAGATCGTGAATCCGGATCTTTCCCCGGAGGTGCGCAAGGGCTATTTCGCCGCCATCGACGAAGCCGTGGCGCTGATCCGCAAGGACTTCGGCAAGTATGCGCATTACATCACCAAGCGCGTCGCCGACCGGCTGAAGCCGGAAGAGCTTGGCTCCCAGTTCGTCTATTACGTGCCGGAAGAGCAATACGAGCTGGCGAAGTTCGACTCGGCCTATCAGTGGATGGTCGCCCGCAACCTCACCAACGGTCAGAACAGCCATGGCACGCTCGTCGTCTCCTGACACGACGCGCCGGGGCTTTCTCGGCGGCACGGCGCTCGCGATTGCGGGTGCCGGCGTCGCCGGGCTGGCCGGCGGCGTCACAGGCGCACGCGCACAAGCAGCGCGCGCGCCGGTGAAATTCATCGAAGGCGCGCCCGGCACCGCCGGTGCCCTCTGGAAACCCTTGATCGAGCAGGCCGCCGTGCAGCTTCCGAAGGACCTCTCCTTCGAATGGGTGAATGGCGCGCCGGGTCAGGTGCAGCTTCAGCTCGTCGCGGGGGCCGTGAATGTCAGCGTCTATGGTGCGCTCGGCCTCGCCGAGATCGCCGCGCGCGGGGCGGACATCGTCGCCTTCGGCCCCGCGCTGAACAATCACGGCCGCTGGATCGTGCGCGACAACAGCTCCTACAAGACGCCGCGCGACCTGATCGGCAAGAAGATCGCAACCTTGCCGGAATCGAGCGACACCTATCGCCATGCCCATCTCGCCGGCCTGCTGAACGGCTTCGACCTGCGCAAGGATTTCGAGGTCATATTCGGTCCGCCGACAGCCAATCTGGCGCTGTTCGAGCGCGGCGATGTCGAGGGCATCATCGCCATCGAACCGACAGCGACACGGCTGATCGCGCGCGGCGCGCGGGAGATCGCACGCGTGGGAGACCTCTGGCATCAGGCCACCAACGATCCTGCGCCGCTGTTTCTCATCGGCATCGCCGGCCATCGCGCCTGGGTCGAGCAGAACCGTACGACGGCGCGCGACCTCGCGGAGCTGTTCGTCGATCTGCACAAGAAGCTGAAGAGTCAGCCGGAGCTGATCGCCGCGCAGGCCCGCGCCTTCGGCATCCCGGCAAGCGAGAAAGCCGCCATCGAACTGCTGCCGAAGCGCCTGCCGGACATCTATGCGACCGACTGGAACAAGGATGTGTTCGCCAATATCGACCGCCAGATCGCGGAAGCGGTGAAGGCCGGCATTCTCACAGCGCCGCCGGCCAAGCCCGTATTCCTCGACGCCGCGGCGGTGTGACCGCACGACAATCCGGGCCGGATGCGGTGCGCCGCGCCGGCCCTTCGCTTCATGTGTCCGCTTTATGTGCCCGACGCGGCAGCCATCAGGCCGCCCCAAGGGCAAAGCAACTGCCGAGATAGCCGATGACCGACGCCGCACTGCCGCTCGCCCAGAGCTATAAGGATGCCACCACGGCGACGGCGGCACCGACGCCGCAACAGCATGCGCGACATCCGGCCCAAACGGACGCAGCAGCGACGACAACCAGTCCCGCACGGACAAACGCACGCTCGGTTGCAGCCAGCCGCCTGCTGATCAACGTCCTTCCTCCGCTCGCCTTTGTCGTGTTGCTGGCCGGCGGATGGGAACTGATGGCGGCATCGCGGCCGAGCCCGCTGCTGCCGCGCCTTGCGCTGATCGGGTCGGAACTGGTCGAGATCGTCTCCAGCGGCGATGCTGCGCGGCAGATCGGCATCACCCTCGGCCGCATCGTCATGGGCTTCGCGCTCGCCTATGTCGTCGCTATCGCCATCGGGCTTGCCTCGGCGCGCAGCCGCGTCGCCAAGTCCTTCTTCGATCCGGTGCTGGTGCTCGGGCTCACGGTGCCGGGTCTCGTCTGGGCACTGCTCTGCGTCATCTGGTTCGGGCTGAGCATGAAGACATCGACCATCGCCATTGCCCTCGGCGTCGCGCCGCCGCTGGCGCTGAGCCTCGCACAGGGCCTGACTTCGGTCGATCCGCAGCTCATCGAAGCCACCCATGTCTATCGCTTCTCGCGGCGCGCGCGGCTGCGCCACCTGTGGCTGCCCGCCATCACGCCTTATCTGCTCAGCGGCGCGCGGCTCGGCTTCTCCTTCGCGTGGAAGGTCATCGTGCTGGTGGAAATCTTCGGCCTGTCGAGTGGCGTCGGCTACCGGCTCAATTCGGCTTTCTCGTCCCAGAATGTGGAAGGCGTTCTCGCCTGGACCATTGTTTTTGCGGTGGTGATGGCGGTGATCGAATACGGCTTCATGCAGACCATTGAACGCGCCGTCACGCGCTGGCAGCGCGTCGCGCAGGTCTGAGCCGCCGCGCGCGGAAAAGGATGACATCATGAGCGGCACCATCGCATTCAGCAACATCGACAAGAGCTATCGCCGCCCCGGCGCGGCCGCTCCGGAAGTGGTGCTGCGCAATTTCTCCCTGCGCATCGCGCCGGGGGAACTGGTCGCGGTGATCGGCCCTTCGGGCATCGGCAAGACCACGCTGCTGCATCTCGCCGCCGGGCTGGAGACTCCGGACCATGGCGCGGTCACGCTCGGCGATCCGGCCAATCCGGATCATGCCCGGCTCGGCATGGTGTTCCAGCAGCCGCGCCTGCTGGAGTGGCGCACGGTCACGCAGAATATCGACCTTGCAGCCGATGCGGCCGGCATCGACCGCACCCTCGGCCATCGCCTGCTGCGCGCGGTGCAGCTCGGCGGTTACGCGGACGCCTATCCGCTGTCGCTCTCCGGCGGGCAGCGTCAGCGCGTCGCCCTCGCCCGGGCCTTCGCCATCGACCCCGCCATCGTGCTGCTGGACGAACCGTTCAGCGCCCTCGACGAACTCACCGCGCGCAAGCTGCGCCTGCTGTTGCAGGACCTCTGGCTGCGCCAGTCTCCCACCGGCCTGCTCGTCACCCACAACACGCTCGAAGCCGCGTTCCTGGCGGACCGCATCGTCATCCTCGGCGGACCGCCGGCGCGCATCGTGCGGGAGATCAAGGTTTCCGCGCCACGCCCGCGCGACAGCGAGGATCCGGCCTTCTTCGCCATCCATCGCGAGATCCTGGCGACGCTCGAAAGCCTGTCCGCACCGGCGCTCGCTGCGTGATCGTCCCGCCGTCCTCTTGCGTCACTGTGCCGAGCGCCGAGGTCTGATCCAACCGCGTCGCATCAGCCCGCCCGGTTACCTTCTTATCAAAGCCTGACCCGTCCCGACGCCGGTTTCCACTTTCCAGGATCATGCTCTAATCTGCGGCGCACACACGCCCCGCCGCTTCCCGGCGGCGTCGGAAAAAGGGATTTCCATGATCGAACTGCACACCTGGGGCACGCCGAATGGCAAGAAAATCTCCATCGCGCTCGAAGAACTTGGCTTGCCCTATAACGTCCACCCGGTGGACATTTCCAAGGACGAGCAGTTCAAGCCCGAATTCCTGAAGATCGCGCCGAACAACCGCATCCCGGCCATCGTCGATACCGACACCGGGCAGACGCTGATGGAATCCGGCGCCATCCTGATCTATCTCGCCGACAAGACCGGCAAGCTGCTCGCCAAGGACGGCGAAGCGCGCTACCGCGCCATCGAATGGCTGATGTGGCAGATGGGCGGCCTCGGCCCCATGCTCGGCCAGGCGCATCACTTCCTGCAATTCAACAAGGGCAAGTCCGCCTATGCCGAAGAACGCTACGGCAAGGAGGCGCAGCGGCTCTATGGCGTGCTCGACCGCCGGCTCGCGGACAACGCCTATCTCGCCGGCAGCGAGTATACGATCGCGGATATTTCGAGCTGGACCTGGATCTCGCGCTTCGAGTGGCACCCGATCGACTGGGCCGACTATCCTAACGCCAAGCGCTGGTACAAGGAGATCGCGGCGCGGCCGGCCGTCCAGCGCGGCTATGACGTGCCGAAAAAGACCGGCCCGATCCCGATGCCGGCCTGAGTTTCAGGGTCTAAGTTTCAAAGTCCCCGGCTTCGATGGAATCAAAGCCGGGGGTTTGGGTTTTTGAAGCGTTTAGCCAGACGCATTTCTACGGAAACCGGACCTGGCGCCGCCGCGTCTGGGCCTCGCGCAGTCCGGATTTGATCACCACCGTGGTCTGCCGGGGCGGCGCGCGCAGGGCCGGTTCCGCGCTCTGCACGAGATAGGGCACATGCCGGACATGGGCCGCCGCGCTGGCGTCGCGCGCGGCAAGAGCATCAAGCGCCGTCAGATGCCGGCGCAACTCGCCTGGCAAGCCCGTGACGGAGCGGACATCCCGGAAATCCTCAGCCCGATACGGAAAGCGCCCAGCGCCCACGAACATGCGAACGCCCTGCGCGGTCATCACGAAATCACCCCGACGCAAGGTGCGGTCCGCAAGATAGCCAAGCTCTCCCGCCAGCGGCGGCACGAAACCGATGCAGGGATAACGGCAGTCCCGCGTCGGTCCCCGGCCGCCAGAAACACCAACACCCAATGACGGCCGCGCGCGCGGCAGCGGATGGACGGTGATCCGCGCCGGATCGCTTTCCTCGAAAGCCCGCACCGGGATGTCGGGACCGATCGACGCAGTCACCAGTTCGTCCGCCGGCTCGCCGCGCCATCCAAGGCGCTCGCTCACCCGGTCCGGCAGGCCGGCAATGCGGGCCCATGTCTGATCGAGCGCGGGTATCGCAGCCGGAATATCCGTCCATGCCCAATCGGCCCGCGCGATCCACGGCGCAGCCTCGCGGGCCGCGTGCGCCACAGCGTAGGACAGCACGAAGCCGACGACAGCCAGGGCCAGCAGCGAGGAGGAAAGCCACGCCTGGCAGCGGGCAATCGCGCCCGCCCAAGGATCATCCAGAACCCGATCGTTCCGAGCATGACCCTTCGAAGCCTGAGCCTTGACGGCTCCATTCCTGACGACCCGGTCGTCATGCATCTGTCTACGCCTCCGCCTGCGGTTTTCCGCATGGCTTCCTGCGTCATGGCACAGTCCGGCGGACCATGCAGCCCGGACGGGCGCTCCGTGCACGGACTTATGAAATTAACGTGAAGAGCTAAGGTAAACGCCGGCCCGGACGATCCGGTGGATAGACGGCGAGCGGCTGAACCGCGGGGCCGCCGTGGCGTTAAGATCATGATACCATGAACTGTCCGGGGAGGCTGCGATGATGATGATAGGTCCCACGCTGCTGGTCGGTGCGTCGCTGATCCTGACGGTGGCGGAAAAGCCGCCCGAACTGAAAATCGAGCCTCACTGCCGTGCGGCCGCATCCCAGACCGCGGGCGTGCATGAGGATGTGGATATCTGCATCCGGACAGAGGGCGAAGCGAAGGAGAAGCTCGCGCAGGGATGGACGGATTTCTCTTCCGCCGATCGCACGAGCTGCTCCAGCCTTGCCCGCCTCGGCGGCGGCTCCACCTACACCCATCTGCTGACATGCCTCGAAATCGCGCGCGACGTCCGGCAGATGCGCGCCAGCGGACAGGACCCGCTGGATCTGCCGACCCGCTGAGGCTGCCCGCCAGCGCCCGAATCGCTAGCCGCGGCGCTTTTCCGCGAAGATGCGAAAGATCGGCTTTTGCTGCGCTGCAACCCTTCCAGAATCGGTCTGGAACACTTACTCTTATGGCGTCGTCAACCAACCGAAAGGAGGTGATCCAGTGTCTCATTGTCAATCGCCATGCGTGGCTAACTGGATCGTGCCTACTTCAAGCGGACAATCGGCTTAAGTTTGCGATTTCAGTTACTTAGCCGGGCAGGCTAGGCAATGGAGGGGTCGTCTTTCGGGACGGCCCCTCTTTCGTTTGAGGACCGAGATGGCTCAGGCGTGAGCCAACCTAGCCAGACGTCAAATCTTGAGCGCCAACGAACGCATACGTGGATCGGGGACGGATTGAGCGTCAACGTCACGTTCCCCGAGGACGTGCTGTCCCAGATCGATGCCTATGCCGAGCGCGGGGGATTCATCCGCAATGGCTTCCTCGCCCAAGCCGCCAAGAAGGCCATGGTGGCTTGGAGCGCATCCCGAATTGCACCAAGCGGTGTTCCCCATATGGGAGGGGGTGCTGCGGCTAACCCTTGACTGTTGATATTTCTCTCCGATCAGAGTGCCCGCGAGATCAAATTGCGATGTTCCAAATGACTGTGAGGCCGGCCTTATTGGTGCTCTACCCTCTATGGGCACGGGCGGGTGTTACGTTCCATGCAGCTTGAAACCTTCGATACCGTCATCCTCGGCGCGGGCGCGGCGGGCATGATGTGCGCGACCCATGCCGCCGCGCGCGGCGGACGCGTGCTGGTGGTGGATCATGCGAGGGCGCCGGGCGAGAAAATCCGCATTTCCGGCGGTGGCCGTTGCAATTTCACCAATATCGGGACGAGCGCGAAGAACTTCATCTCCGCCAACCCGCATTTCGCCAAGTCGGCACTTGGTCGCTACACGCAGCACGATTTCATCGCGCTGGTCGAGAAACACGGCATCGCCTGGCACGAGAAGACGCTCGGACAGCTTTTCTGCAACGAGTCGGCGAAACAGATCATTTCGATGCTTCTGGACGAGATGAACCGGGCCGGTTGCGAATTGCGCGTGAGAACCACGCTCGAAGCAATCGAGCGCGACGAGGGCGGCTTTAGCGTCACGCTTGGCGGCGATGGGGCAGCGAAAATCCGCTGCCGGAATTTCGTCGTCGCCTGCGGCGGCAAGTCGATTCCGAAAATGGGCGCGACCGGTCTTGGCTACCAGATCGCGGAAAAATTCGCACTTGCCGTCACCGAGACGCGCCCGGCGCTCGTCCCGCTCACCTTCGGCGAGGACGTGCTTAGAAGCTTTCGAGAGATGGCAGGCGTCGCGGTCGACGCGCGCGTGTCCTGCGGCAGGACGGCGTTCGAGGAAGCATTGCTCTTTACGCATCGCGGTCTCTCCGGGCCGGCGATCCTGCAAATCTCGTCCTATTGGCGCGAAAGGCAGCCGATCCGTATCGCTTTTCTGCCTGGCGACAACGTCTATGCCTCGCTTTCATCTGCCAAACGGGAAAATGGTCGCCGTGCGATCTCGACCACGCTCGGCGACATCCTGCCCAAACGGCTCGCCGCCCATCTCGCCGAGACCCACGGCTGGACCGGCCCCATCGGCGAGGCAAGCGACAGAACGCTCGCCGCCATCGCCGCGATCCTTCAGGACTGGGAGGTCTTTCCGATCGGCTCGGAAGGCTACCGCACAGCCGAGGTGACGCTCGGTGGCGTCGATACGGCTGGGCTCAATTCGCGGACGATGGAAGCCAAAGCCATCGACGGGCTCTATTTCATCGGCGAGGTGGTCGATGTCACCGGCTGGCTCGGCGGCTACAATTTCCAATGGGCGTGGTCGTCCGGCTGGGCGGCGGGCACGGCGATTTCGGAACGGGCGGCGTGAACGAGGCGCTCACCGAACATCTCGTCATCGCCATCGGCGATGCATGAAGGCGCTAAGTCGGTCATTCCCGGCGCTCGAACCGAACGGTGCCGATCAACTGCGACAACGGCCACTGGCGCATCGAGCGCAGTCCTCTTCAGGCTGAAGGACTTCAACGGTGCCGCCACCCGCTTCGACAAGCTCGCCCGCGTAGTCCTCGGTGATGGGTAACCCTGGAATAAGAAGCGCGGCCAATGCGGCATCCAAAACTAGGCTAGCCCGACCAGCCGCCTTGCTTCATACAACCAGCAACCAACCTCGGGTGCGAGCAGCAGCAGGCTGCCGACATGGTCGGCACGGAAGCGCGGCAGACGCAGCGCGGCGGATGGCGCCGCGTATGTCACGAGGATCCCATGGCACGCAGCATGTTGTCGATCCCGACATATTCTCGGACGATGGTGCCGGCACCGATCGCTTCGGTGATCAAACGACCGCCGAGGTCATAGACGTAGGGCGTGGTGCCGGCCGGGATCATGTTCCTGCTCCTCCCGTTCTTAATCTACGTCACCATTTGTATCGCAACCAACATAGACAGACCGGCCCATGCCGGGATTGAAGAGAGCGAAAATTGGCGCTGCAAGGTAGGCAATGATCGGGGTCGAAATGTAGACGCACCGGCGCAGAATCCTGAGAGGAATGGCGGTCGAATACAGGTCTGGCGAATCCGTCACGCAACTTCTTCGAGCATCATGGCATACAGGTTGAC
>DATMEV010000113.1:0-9699 GCA_035556795.1 Pseudolabrys sp.
CCGCGCTTCTCCAACCGGCTCGGCCGCTTCCGCTTCGTGTCGATGCCCGGCGACCACGAGGCGATGTATACGAATCCCGCCCTGCTGGCGCAGAAGTTCGTCGAGGCCGGACGGCCGTAAGGCGCGACCCGCGAAATGCGGAAGCCGGTTTCAGACGGGACCATGGCCGGATAGCGGGGTGGGCGACGGGTTTGAGCCAGGCGCGGATGGATCAGATCCGCGCACCGTCTCATCCCGGGAATCTGACCCGGAGCGCTACTGACGGTTTGTCGGCGATGCGGCGCGAACCACGGCGGCTCACCCGGTGAAACCGCGCTTCGGCGATTAATCGCTACAATTTTAACGATCCGAGTCCGGAACGGGAACGAACCGGAATCGATCCGTGATCATCGCGGCGAGAATGCGTTGCGTCCTGCCGTATTGCGTCATGTCCGCGCAACGCGCCGTCTCGCGCCATGCGATGGCGCGGGTCGCGTGCGGCGAAATGAAAGAGGCGGCCGGTGCGGCCGCCGCCTCCTTATCTCTCAGAAAATCGCGTGCTTCTCAGCGAATATTGTAGCGGATCGGCACCACGATCGGGATGTTGTTGCCCTGAACTTCCAGCGGCGGCGGAGGCAGCGGCGAGACCCGCGACGCCAGCGCCAGGGTCTCGCTGTCGAGCGCCGCGGATCCGGAACTGCGGGTGATGCGCGCGCCGTGCACACGCCCGGAGCGGTCGACGGAGAAGGCCAGATAGACGACGCCCTGGTCGCCGCGCGAGCGCGCCTCCGACGGATAGCGCTTGCTGCGTTCGAGCCGCGACACGAGCAGGCTCTTCCAGTTCATGATCGTCGCGCGGCCGCTGGCGCCGGACATCGGCGCGCTGGCGGTGTCGGCCTGGCGCGGAGCGGGAGCCGGGGCAGTCGTCTGCTTGGCGCGCTTCTCTTTCTTCGGTTTCGGCTTGGGCTTCGGTTTCGGCTTCTCCGGCGGCGGAGGCGGCGCTTCGAGCTGCACCTTGCTTTCCGGCGGCGGCGGCTCGACGACCTTTTCCGGCTCGGGTTCGGGCTCCGGCTCCGGTTTCAGCTCCTCCTCGATCGGCTTCTCCGGCTCGGGCTCCGGCTCGGATTCGACCTGCTGCGGGCCGACCGCCATGTCGGTCTCGACCATCTCCGGCGCCGCCGGCTCCGGCGCCAGGTCGATCATGATCGCGGGCGGATTGGCGGCGAGGTCGTCGCTGTTCCAGTGCGCCAGCAGCGCCACGGCGCCGCCGGCATGTGCGCCGACCACGAAGGTGAAGCACAGGCTCCAGCGGGCGCATTCGCGCCAGTGCTCGCGCACTGCGTTGCGGATCGGCCCCCCGCTCATCGCGCCTGGCCTGTTTCCAGCCCGACCAGCGCGATCTTCAGATAACCGGCGCCGCGCAGCTCGTTCATCAAATTCATCAGTTCGCCATAGGGCACGGTCTTGTCGGCGCGCAGGAACAGGCGCTGCTCCTTGTCGCCGTTCGAAGCGCGGTCGAGCACGTAGCCGAGCGTGTCGCGCGGCACCGCCTGGTCATTGCCGAGCATCAGGCTGAGATCGGACTTCAGCGTCAGGAACATCGGCTTGTCGGGGCGCTGCTGCTGCGGCGCGTTCGAGGTCGGCAGGTCGACCGCGACGTCGACGGTCGCCAGCGGCGCCGCGATCATGAAGATGATCAGCAGCACCAGGATGACGTCGATGAAAGGCGTCACGTTGATCTCGTGCATCTCCGCGAGATCGTCGCTGTCGTTTACGCGTGCAGCCATGATCGTGACTCGACGTTGTACGGAACGGTTATCCGGTAACTACTCGGCGGCGATGTTGCGGCGGATCGGCCGGTCGTCTTGCAGCCCGTTTTGCAACCCGTTTTGCAGGCCGCGCATCATGCGATCGAGGTCGCGGCTGACCAGCCGCTCCACCTCGTTGCTCGCCTCGGCATAGAGCGCGCGATAGCCGGACACCCAGCGCGAGAACATGTTGTAGAGAACGACGGCCGGAATGGCGGCGACGAGTCCGAGCGCGGTCGCCAGCAGCGCCTCGGCGATGCCGGGCGCCACCACCGCCAGATTGGTGGTCTGCTGCTTCGAAATGCCGATGAAGCTGTTCATGATGCCCCAGACGGTGCCGAACAGGCCGACGAAGGGCGCGGTCGCGCCGATCGTCGCCAGCATGCCGGTGCCGCGGGTGATCCGGCGCGCGGCGGCCACCTGCAACTGTGTCAGGCGGGAGGCGACGCGCTCCTTGACGCCGGCCGGCTCGATGGCGTCGGCGGACAGGCGCAGTTCCTTGTCGGCCTCGCGCGCCATGGTGAGCGCGGCGGAGCCCGGCTTGAGATGGCCGAGGCACTCGGCGAGCGAGCGCGCCTGCCCGAGGACGCCGATCGAGCGTCGGAGCTTGCGGCGAACGATGACGAATTCGATCGCCTTGGCGAACCAGATCGTCCAGGTCAGCACCGAGGCGAAGGCCAGGCCGATCATCACGAGCTTCACGACGATGTCGGCGGCAAGGAACATGCCCCAGGGACTGAGATCCTTCGGCAGGGTGGCGGCGGCCGACGCTGCCGGATGTCCTGCCACGGCAGGCGTCGCGTCGACAGGTGTCGCCGGCGGCTGCGCGTCGGAGGATGGCTGCTGCTCCGGGTTTGCATCGGCCGTCGAGTTGGGCGTCTGCGGGACGGAGGGAGCTGCGGCCGGCGTGGAAAGCTGCGCAGGGGCCTGCGCGGCAGGCACGGATGCGGCCGGCGCAGGCGCCTGTGTCGGCGCTGGTTGAACTGGCGCCGGCCGGGCGACCGGCGCGAGCGTCTCCGTCGGCGCTGCGGGCTGCGCTTGCGACGGTGCGGGGGGCAGCGGTTGCGGCGGTGCCTGAACGAGAGTCTGGAGCGGGCTTTGCGAGGAGGGGGATTGCGTTGCCGTCGGCGTCTGTGCCCCGGCGGCGCCGGCCATCAGCAAACCAACGACGATGGCTGCCGCTGCGGTCTTGCTCCCGCATATTGAAAAACGCTGCACCAGTCTTCTCCTCTCGACTCCCGAGTGTCGCCCCGGACTGCGTCTCCGCCGCAGGTTCAGAACGCGCGCTGCGCGTGCCGACAGGCTGACATCCAAGACGCCCCGGGACACCATATGCTTAGTTGCGAATGAATCGCAACAGAAGCGTTGTATCTGTCGTCTGCACGTTTGGTCTGCCGTTGATCTGCCGTCTCGGGCTCACTTGGATCGTCTGCCGTTCCGGGAGCTATAGCAGTATCCGTTGTGCTGCCAAATACAAAACGATTGCAGATCTTACTTTTTAAGTATTCCAAACCTGAAAATCAGATTGGAACTATTCCAATTAATGTCTTTATATCATTCGAATCTATTACTTGCGGCAGGATTACGAGTTGGTTATTGAGTGGCATCATCATGAATTCTTGTTTGTGGTGGGTCTTAACTATCAAATACTGTGGGGGCCTTAGTAATGATTATAGTCGATGGCAGTGAAAGCGATCATTTGTCCAAGAAGCAGGCGGCTCGCGCGGAGAAGTCGGAAAGCAAAACGGCTGCGATCCGGTCATTTAATTGCGACACGATAGCGCGCGACACTTCGCTCTATTTGGATGGCAGTGTTCTGGGCCCTGCGCTGGTCGGTATGGCTTCGCTAGTCTTTGCCACGGGCGCAGTGGCGCAAGATGCGACGCGGGACGCAACGCAAGGCAACAGCGGAATCGCACTGCCCACTATCGACATCTTCGGCGGCGATCAGGGCTATCAGGCGACGCAGTCGACGCTGACGCGCTCGCCGGTGCCGCTCCTGAGCACGCCGCAGTCGGTCACGGTGATTCCGCAGCAGGTCATCAAGGACCAGAACAGCATGTCGTTGCAGGACGTGCTGCGCAACGTCGCCGGCATCACTTTCCGCGCCGGCGAGGGCGGCAATGGCGGCGACGATCCGTATATCCGCGGCTTCGATGCGCGCAACGACATGTACCGCGACGGCGTGCGCGATCCGGGTTGGTACACCCGCGATGTCTTCGCCACGGATCGCGTCGAGGTGCTCAAGGGCCCCTCATCGTTCCTGTTCGGCCGCGGCTCGACCGGCGGCGTCATCAATACGGTGACGAAAACGCCGCAGGACCGCAATTTCGTCGATGCCGAGGTGATCGGCCAGGCGCCTGTCGGCGTGCGCTCCACGCTCGATGCCAACGGCAAGTTCAACGAGAACATTGCCGCACGCATCGCGGTGATGGGGCAGACGCTGCCGAAGCCCGGCCGCGAGGACGTCGTCCAGGATCGTTTTGGCATCGCGCCATCATTCAAGGTGAAGATCACCGACGATACGCAGGTCACGGCGAGCTACATCTATCAGCGCACCAACCACATCCCGGATTACGGCATTCCGTTCCTGGCTGCGGCGCCGGGCACGACGACGCGCTTTCCGGCGCCCGTGCCGCGCAGCAATTTCTACGGCATCCTAGGCGGCTCGATGCCCGATGTGGAGACCAACGACGCGCATATCGCAACGCTGAAGATCGACCACGACATCAACGACCAGTGGCACGTCACCAATACGTCGCGTTTTGCCGATATCCACCGCTTCCTGCGGGTGAACCAGCCGCCGGGAGGCACCGGCGTCTCGCCGCTCGGCAATCTCGACGTCAATCTTCCCCGCAACCGCTGGCAGCTCGACGTCGCCAACAGACTGTGGGCGAACCAGACCGACGTCGTCGGCAAGTTCCAGACTTGGGGCTGGCAACATACTTTCGTCGGCGGGCTCGAATTCACCAGGGAAGAGCGCAGCCAGTTGCGGCAGACCATCTCCGGTCTCGTGCCCAGCACCGTCAACCTGTTGAATCCGGACCCCTATGCGGTGTTCCAGGGCAATGTGGCGGCGCCCGGCCTGCCGACGGTGAGCGACGGCACGTCCTATGCCGGCTACATCGCCGACCAGATCAAGTTCAACAAATGGTTCGAGCTCATGGGCGGCGTGCGCTGGGAGCAGTACCGGGCCAGCTCCGGCGTGCAGCCGGCGATCTTCACCCGGACCGACGACATGGTGAGTTGGCGCGTCGGCGGCATCTTCCACCCGACCGAGAACACCAGCCTCTATATTATGCGCGGCACGTCGTTCAATCCGTCGGCGGAGTTCCTGACGCTCTCGGCGGCGAACGCGAACCTGGCGCCGGAGCGCAACGATACGACCGAGATTGGCGCCAAGGCCGAAGTGCTCGGCGGGCGGCTCAACCTGGCGGCGGCGCTGTTCCGCACCAACAAGACCAATGCGCGCGTCCCGGACCCCACCAACACCGCGGTCAACATCCTCGACGGTGTTACCCGCGTCGAGGGCTTCGAGCTTAGCGCGCAAGGCAAGCTGACCGATCAGTGGAGCATGATCGCAAGCTTCACGCATCTGCGTTCGGAGATCGTTTCGACCACCACCGCCTCGCAGCTTGGCAAGGAACTGATCCAGACGCCGAACAACGCCTTCTCGTTGTGGACGACTTACGACATCACGCCGGAGTTCACCATCGGCGGTGGCGCCTATTACGTCGGCTCGACCTGGGGCAATGTCGACAATACCACGCAGGTACCGTCCTATTGGCGCTTCGATGCGATGGCCAGCTACAAGATCGCGCCGAACGTGACCTTGCAGCTCAATGTCTACAATATCACCGACAAGTATTACTATGAATCTGCTTACTCCAACTGGGCCGTTCCCGCTGCCGGCCGCAGCGCGACTTTGGCCCTGCGGATGAAGTTCTAGCCCGAAACCCGCGCCCCGGCCCTCGACCTGACATCGAGGCCGGGCCATGGTGAAATCTTCAGCAATGCGCGCCGGACGGCTCGCATTGCTGTTTCATATTTTCCGACCCCGCCGGAGTTCCGCATCATGATGGTCCATGTCCCCAACGTGCTGACGCCCGATCAGGTGGCACGCTGCCGCGAGGTCATGGAAAAGGCGGAGTGGGTGGACGGCAACGCCACCGCCGGCCACCAGGCGGCGAAGGCCAAGAACAATCTGCAACTGCCGGAAGGCTCGCCGCTGGCGCGCGAACTCGGCAACATGGTGCTCGATGCGCTGTCCCGCTCGGCGCTGTTCATGTCGGCGGTGCTGCCGAAGCAGGTCTTCCCGCCGTTGTTCAATCGCTACGATGCCGGCATGACTTTCGGCAACCACGTCGACAATGCCATCCGTGCCGGCAGCGGCGCGCGCATCCGCACCGACGTGTCGTCGACCTTGTTCATCTCCGGGCCGGAGGACTATGACGGCGGCGAACTGATCGTCGAGGATACCTACGGCGCGCATGCGGTGAAGCTGCCGGCCGGCGACATGATCGTCTATCCGGGGACGTCGCTGCACCGGGTGATGCCGATCACGCGCGGCTCGCGCATCGCCTCGTTCTTCTGGACGCAGAGCATGGTGCGCGATCAGGGTCAGCGGTCGCTGCTGTTCGATCTCGACATGTCGATCATGCGGCTCACCGCCGATCACCCCGATCATAAATCGGTGGTCTCGCTCACCGCCGTCTATCACAATCTGCTGCGGCAGTGGGCCGAGCTTTAGCCCGTCGCCGGCGGCTGCCGTTTGGTGATCGCACAGGGGCCGGGCGGGAAGCCCGGCCGAGGCCGCGGCGCGGCGTCTCGGCAATCTCAGCCACGTCTGCCTGAACGCGCCTGAACGCATCCCGGACAACCGGCCGGACAATCGGGCGGCCCTTGCTGAACCAAAGGGACCATGCGGCGTTACTTCGGAGCATAAAATTCCCGCGAGCGCGCTCGATGGACCGCGTTCGTGCTGTCTCCGGAGGTGACAATGGAAAAACCGTACCCGATCCGCTACGACGAGAAGGCCATACGCATGGTCGAGGCGATGCAGGCGGCGGAAGCGCGCCACATCGCCGAGCGCAGGGCGGAAGCCCAGACCCGCGCTTTAGCTCAAGCTCAGGTTCGCGCACAGGAAAACGCCCGGGCGTGCGACTGCAAGGACGGCATGTTTCCGCGTGCCGGCCTTTTTCCCCGCATGAGCCGGTCCAACCGGCGGACGTTTCTGGTCGCCGCCGGTTCGTCGCTTGCCGGTCTGGCCGCGACGCCGGCTCTGGGGCAATCGTCCGCCGCGCCGAAGGCGCCGCCCGGCGCCTTCCATTTCGATGTGCCGGAGGATCCGACCAAGGAGCAGGGCCGCCCCGTCGGCGGCGACGGCGGCTACGGGTCGCGCTCGCAGTTCGAGACCGAGGTGCGCTGGCGCTATCCGACGCCGAACGAGAACACCTCGTGGAGCATGACGCCGCTCGACAAGATGCTCGGCAACTTGACGGCATCCGGCCTGCATTTCGAGCGTCATCACGGCGGCATTCCGACGATCGACCCGGAGCGGCACAGCCTGATCGTGCACGGCATGGTCGATACGCCGAAGAAATTCTCGATGGCCGACATCAAGCGTTTCCCGTCGGTCACCCGCAAATATTTCATCGAGTGCTCCGGCAACGGCCTGACCGAATGGAACAAGCCGACGCTGAAGACGGTGCAGGGCACGCATGGCCTGCTCAGCACCTCGGAATGGACCGGCGTACCCTTCGCCACCTTCGCGCGGGAAGTCGGCCTGCAGGAGGGCGCCCTCTGGGTGCTGGCGGAAGGCGCCGACGCGGCGGTGATGACGCGCAGCATCCCGATGGAGAAGATGCTCAGGGACGCGCTGATCGTCTACGGGCAGAACGGCGAGGCGCTGCGGCCCGAACAGGGCTATCCGCTGCGGCTCGTCCTGCCCGGCTATGAGGGCAACACCCACATCAAATGGCTGCGTCGCCTCGATGTCAGCGACAAGCCGTTCATGACGCGCGAGGAGACGTCGAAATACACCGACCTGCTCGGCAACGGCAAAGCCCGGCGGTTCAGTCTGGAGATGGACGCCAAGTCGGTCATCACGTTCCCCTCCGGCGACATGAAGCTGCCGGGCGCCGGCTTCTACAACATCCAGGGATTCGCCTGGAGCGGCCGCGGCCGTATCCAGTCGGTCGAGGTGTCCACCGATGCCGGCAAGACCTGGTATCCGGCGCATCTCGACAATGTGCCGGAGCCGGTCTGCACGGTGCGGTTCAGCTTCCCGTGGATCTGGGACGGCAAGCCGGCGGTGCTGCAAAGCCGCTGTATCGACGAGACCGGCTATCTGCAGCCGACGCTGAAGCAACTCGTGGCGATCCGCGGCGACAACGGCCCGTTCGGCTCGATCTATCACCTCAATGCCATCCAGAGCTGGGCCGTCAGCGACGCCGGGGAGGTGACCAATGTCCACGCATAACATCGTGACAGCCGCCGTCGCATCGCTGCTGTTCGTCGCTGGTCCCGCCATTGGTCCTGCCGTTAGCCCCGCCTTGGCGCAGACGCCGGTCGGGCATTTCGGCTTCGGCACGTCGGTCGGCGCCGACGAACTGGCGAAGTATCTCTCGGTGCATCCCGACGGGCGCGGCCTGCCGTCCGGCAGCGGCACCGCGGAAGCCGGCGCCAAGGTCTATGCCGAGAACTGCGCCGCCTGCCACGGCGACAAGCTGCAGGGGATTCCCGATCCCGGCATCGGCGGCGACCGCCTGATCGGCGGCCGCGGCTCGCTGGCCAGCAAGACGCCGGTCAAGACCGTCGAGAGCTACTGGCCTTATGCGACGACGCTGTTCGATTACGTCAAGCGGGCGATGCCGTTCTCGGCGCCGGGCTCGCTCGGCGATTCCGACGTCTATGCCGTGGTTGCCTACATTCTCTCGGAGGCGAAGATCATCAAGCCGACCGAGACGATGGACGCCAGGACATTGCCGAAGGTGGCGATGCCGAACAAGGACGGCTTCATCCCCGATGCGCGGCCGGAGCTGGAGCTCTATCGCTAGAGCATGATCCCGAAAAACGGCACCGGTTTTTGGAGAAGATCGTGTGCGAACGAAAAGACGAGCGGCGGGCCTGATTGGACGTAGGTGAATCAGAGTCCCGCAGCGTGCATTAAAAAAAGCCCCGCGGCACAGGAGCCCGCGGGGCTATGTCGGATGCTTTCGCCGACAGCATCGTGGGATCAGTTACGGACCCGATAGACCGGGCCGTAGCCTTCTTCGTAGTCCTGATAGCCGGCGTCATGGCCGCCGCCATAACCATAGGCGACGGGCGCGCCGCAATTGCAGTCGCTGCCGCGGACATAGCGGTGTTCGACGCCGGTGAAGCTCACCCGGCCGGGCACGGTGCGATATTCGACGACGTCCTGCACCGGCTGCACGGTACGATGCACGACGTTCTGCCGGTGAATGACGACGTCGCGGTAGACGACGTTCTGACGCTGGATGACGACGTTGCGCCGTACCACCGGGCGCACATGCAGCATCAGCGTATTGTCGTCGACATAGCGATGGCGCGGGATGACGCGCGTCGTGTCGACGATCTGGGTGCGGCCGCGGACGTAGCGCGGATCGTGCTGGACGACGCGGCGATCCTGAAAGGCGCCATCGGGCAGATCGCAGTTGACGCAGCCCCGCTGGTAGCGGCCGCCGGCATCGGCGGGAGCCGCTAGCGCGCCGGTGAACCCGATCGCCATCGCGGCAAGAATGACATGACGCAAACCAGACATGAGAAGCCCCTTTAATCCTGCGGCCGTCGAGCCTTTCGGGAACTGTCGGGAAAATCCGTTAAAATGTAAAGGGAAAATCGTCTTAACTATCTGGTATAGCTAAGGAAATAACGTTAACGGCAGACTTCC
>DATMEV010000114.1:0-27316 GCA_035556795.1 Pseudolabrys sp.
TTGTTTGCGGCGGATCGGCTCCCGCTTCGCTGGGATATGCCCTGATTTTCGCGTCCGGCAATTCGCCGCATCAGATCGAGCAGAAAGCCGGCTGCCGGCGCCAGCGGCGAATCCGAACGCGTCACGGAAATGATGGCAGCAGCAGACAGCTCTTCCTCGACTGGAATCGTCGACAGGACGTGATTGGCGAACGGCGAATCCATCCATTGCGATGGGGCCATGGCCAGCAAGTCGGAGTTCGCAAGGCAGGTCAGCAGCGTCAGAGCCGATTGGCTCTGCATCGCCAGTGTCGGTTCGGGCAATCCGTATCGCCGGAAGAGGTCACCGATCTCGCTCTCCGCACGCAAAGTAATGGAAGTTGTGATCCATTCCGCGCCGACAAGCTGTCTGAGCGATGTCGAACCTGCCAGCGGATGTCCGGTGCGACACAATACGGCGCGCTGTCCGGACAGAAGTGTTTCCTTTTGCAGGACGGAGGGCAGCTTCAGCCCCGGGTCGGGGCCGATATAGAAATCCACCGAACCGTTTTTCAGATTCGATTCAAGTGTCGGATAGAAGCCCTCGATGATGTGTAGGTGCGCCTTTGGAAAGCGGCGACGAAATGGTTGAAGCGCTTTCGGCAGCAATCGCAAATGCGCCGCGATGGAGAGGCCGACGGTCACCAGGCCGACCGTATTGCCCTTCAACTGCTCGATCTCGTCCGTTGCCCGGCGGACATCGTTGAGGATCGCAGTGGCGCGCTTGACGAATGTCTGGCCGAGCGGCGTCAGCAGCATGCCTTTGGAGTGCCGCTCGAACAAAGGCGTTCCGAGCTCCCGCTCCAGCTCCGACAGGCTGCGCGTCAGCGTCGGCTGGACGGTACCGAGATGGCGCGCTGCCCCGCGGATGCTCCCTTGCTGGGCGATCGCGACAAGATCGCGCAGGTGCTGGAGTTTCATGACGATTCCTCGGCATTCCGGGCAAGATCGGTCGTCGGTTACGGTCGCCGATACGAATTTAATATCACTTTCAACACAATGCCATCTTGCACAATGGCGTCACTGGGGTAATGGCTGGAAAAAGACCGGCCAAAAAGCCGGTGGCGAGGGCCCGGGAGAGCGCAATGTCGATGATCAAGCCAACCTTGCACCATGTGACGCTCAAGACGAGCCGTCTCGACGAAATGATCAAATGGTACTCATTCGTGGTGGGGGCTCAGGTTCAGTTCCGCGATGCGGGGGCTGCCTGGATGACGAATGACGATGCCAATCACCGCGTGGCGTTCCTGGCCGTCCCCGGTCTGAGCGATGATACGGATAAGATCCGTCACAACGGCATGCATCACTCGGCCTTCGAGTATCAGAGCTTCGACGACCTGATGGCGTCTTACGGCCGAATGCGGAAAGGCGGCGTCGAACCGGCATTCTGCCTCGATCACGGGCTCACCATCTCGCTGTATTACAAGGACCCGGAAGGCAATTTCGTCGAGTTGCAGAGCGACAACTTTTCGGACTGGAAGCAGTCGGGCGAGTTCATGCGAACCTCTCCGGATTTTGCCGCCAATCCGATCGGCACCTTCTTCGATCCCGCGAAGGTTTATGACGCCTACAAGTCCGGGATCGCGTTCGCGACGCTGCAGAAGGCGATCCGTGGCGGATCCTATCTGCCTGACCCGATTCCGAATATCGGCCTGCCGGTCTAGCCCGCTTATTTTCCCGTGCGGTCTTCAGGGAGTGCTGGCTATGCGGTGCGGGACTGACGATGCGCGATGAACCCGCCGAGGTTCTGATCGTCGGGGCGGGACTTGTAGGCCTGGCCGCGGCTATCGAGTTCGGTCGGCGCGGTATACGGCTTGCGCCGGTCATTCGCGAGGCGCTGATGCAGGTGTTCGAGAAACTGGCAAATGGCCGCCGGCACACGATCATCCTCATCGAGCAGCATGTCCGCGTCGCACTGGATTTTGCGGACCGGGCCATCCTTCCCGACAGGGGGCGGGTCGTCTTCGATGGCGATGTTACGACGCTGAAACAGGACCCCGGCATGCTTCACCGGCATGTCGGTCTGGATCTGGTCTGAATTGCCTACGGATGCCGCGTTCTACGCATGCCAGGCGTTTTCGTGATGATGGCGCGATGCAGAGCCGGCCGCTCTGCTTCGCGCCGCCTCGTTGCACCGTCAGATCGGGTACTGGCCCTTCTCGGTGTTGATGGTGATCCATCGCAACTCGGTGAATTCGGCGATGCCGGCTTTGCCGCCGAAGCGGCCATAGCCGGATTCCTTGACGCCACCAAACGGCATCTGCGCCTCGTCGTGCACGGTTGCGCCATTGATATGGCAGATGCCGGATTCGATACGTTTGGCGACATTCAGCGCGCGGGCGATATCGCGACCGAACACCGCCGCCGAAAGACCGTATTCGGTATCGTTGGCAACCCGCACCGCCTCGTCGACGCCGTTGACGCGCACCACGGCGACGATCGGCCCGAACGTTTCCTCGCCATAGATCCGCATGGCTGACGTGACACGGTCGACCACCGTCGCCGACATCAGCGTGCCGTCCACCCGTCCGCCGGCGACGACCTTGGCGCCTTTTCCGACGGCGTCCTTGATCAGGCCCTGGATCCGTTCGGCCGCATCTTTGCCGATCAGCGAGCCGAGCGGGGCCTCGTTCTTGCGGGGATCGCCGGCCACCAGCGTTTCCGCCTTCGCCGCGAATTTCGCGACGAAATCGTCGGCGATCTTTTCGTCGACGACGATGCGTTCGGTCGACATGCAGATCTGGCCCTGATTCATGAATGCGCCGAAGGCAGCGGAGGCCACCGCCGCGTCGATATCGGCATCGTCGAGAATGACCATCGGCGCCTTGCCGCCGAGTTCGAGCAACACCGGCTTGAGATATTTCGCCGCGAGCTGCGCGATGATGTGGCCGACCCGCGTCGAGCCGGTGAAATTGACGCGGCGGACCGCCGGGTGCGCGATCAGGGCGTCGATGAGCGCCGGTGCATCCGCCGGCGCATTGGTGATGACATTGAGCACGCCAGGCGGCAGGCCGGCATCGCGCAGGCATTCGCCGATCAGCCGGTGCGTGCCGGGGCAGATTTCCGACGCCTTCAGGATCACCGTATTGCCGCAGGCGAGCGGCAGTGCCACGGCGCGCACGCCAAGGATCACCGGCGCGTTCCACGGCGCGATGCTGAGCACGACGCCCGCCGGCTGGCGTATCGCCATCGCCAGACTGCCGGGTTTGTCGGAGGGGATCACCTCGCCGGTGATCTGCGTCGTCATCGCTGCCGCCTCGCGCAGCATGTTCGAGGCCAGATGCACGTTGAAGCCGGCCCAACCGGCGGTGGCGCCGGTTTCCGTCGCCATCAGTTCGATGAAGCGCGGTGCCTTCGCGGCCAGCACGTCGGCCGCCTTCAGCAGGATGCCGCGGCGTTCGCCGGGGCCCATCGCGGCCCATGCGGGAAAGGCGGCGGCTGCCGCATCGGCAGCCCGCTTCGCATCGGCCAGTTGTGCCGCGGCGGCGCGGCTGGCGACGCTGCCGGTGAGCGGGTCGAGGCGATCGAAGGTGACGCCGTCCAGCGCCTGCACGTCCTGATTCTCGACCAACAGATTGATCTGGTTCATCGCGACCTCCTTCGTTTGGTATGTGATACCGGGTTAAGCCCCCTCGGCCATTGCGCCGAGATAGGCGCGGCGCACGGCCGGATCTGTTTTCAGCGATTGCGCGGTTCCCGAGCCGACGATCCGGCCATTCTCGATCAGATAGCCGCGATGCGCGATCGCCAGACTCTCCTGCGCGTTCTGCTCGACCAGCAGCAGGCCGACGCCCGAATCGCAGACCCGGCGCAGTGCCGCGAACAGTTCGCGCACCATCAGCGGCGACAGGCCGAGCGAGGGCTCGTCGAGCAGCAGGATGTCGGGTTTCGACATCAGCGCGCGGCCGATGGCGACCATCTGCTGCTCGCCGCCGCTCATCGTACGCGCCGTCTGGTCGAGGCGCTCGCGCAATCGCGGAAACAGCGACAGCACCTGTTCGCGGCGTTCGGTTTCGCCGCTGCGCGCGCGTTTCGGATTGGCGCCGAGCAGCAGGTTTTCCGCGACCGTCAGTTCGCCGAAAATGCCGCGCCCTTCGGGCACCAGCGCCAGCCCGCATTCGACGATGCGGTGGGTCGGCAGGGCGGAGAGATCGCTGCCGTCGAGCCTGACCGAACAGCCGGGCTGCGCCGGCACCATGCCGGCAATCGCTTTCAGCAACGTGGTCTTGCCGGCGCCGTTGGCACCGAGAATGACAACGGTCTCGCCGCGGTCGACAGTCAGATCAATCCCGTCGAGCGCGCGATGCTGTCCGTAGACGACGCTGAGCCGTGCGACCTCAAGCATGAGCCGGCGCTCCGAGATAGGCCTCGATCACCGCCGGATCGGCGAGCACGTCATGCACTGTGCCCTCTGCGATCTTGCGGCCGCTGTTCATCACGACGCAGCGATCACAAAGCGAGCGGATCGCATCCATGACATGTTCGACCAGCAGGATCGGCAGGCCGTCGTCTTTCAGCGAGCGGATCAGCGAGATGCCGGTCTGCAATTCGGATGGGTTGAGCCCGGCGAGCCATTCGTCGAGCAGCAGCAGCTTCGGCGCCAGCGCCAGCGCGCGCGCCAGTTCGAGCCGCTTGCGGTCGATATAGGTCATCTGCGACACCGCCCGCTGCACGTGCCGCTCGAGACCGACACGTTGCAGCAGTGTGCGGGCCCGCGTTTCGATCTCGCCATGCGGCAGCGGCGAGTGGTGAAAGGCGAGGCCGGCTTTCACGTTTTCGAGACAGCTCATGCCGTCGAGCACGCGCACGAGCTGGAAGGTGCGCGCGATGCCGAGCCGGGCGATGCGATAGGCGGGGGCGCCGGCGATGTGGTGTCCGTTGAAGCGGATCGCGCCGGAATCCGGGCGCAGCAGGCCGGAGATGAGATTGAGCGCCGTCGTCTTGCCGGAGCCGTTGGGCCCGAGCAGACCGACAATCTCGCCGGGATGGACCGACAGATCGAGATGGTCGACCGCGACGAGGCCGCCGAAAGCGCGCGTCAACGCTTTCGTCTCCAGGATCGGCGTGGTCGACCGGGCTCCGTTCACGATATGGCCTCCGAGCGTTTGGTCGGCCGGTTCGCGAGGCGTTGCAGGAGGCCGATGACCCCGCGCGGCAGCGCATAGACGATGAGCAGGAACACCACGCCCATGATGATGGTGAAGGTGCTCGGAAATCGCGCCGACAGGAACTCGAACAGCAAGGTCATCGGAATGGCGCCGAGCACCGGCCCCCACAGCCGGTGCGCGCCGCCGAGCAGCGCCATGATGACCACCTGAAACGAGATCATCGCATTGAAGGCGATCGACGGCTCGATATAGGTCCAGCGCGGTGCCATGATCGCGCCGGCGATTGTCATGATCGTGGCGCTGACGGTGAACAGCGCCACCTTGGCGACGGTGGTGTTGATGCCGCAATGCTGCGCCACCGTCTCGTCCTCCCCGATGATGCGCAGCGAGAAGCCGAGCCGCGAGCGCGCGATCGCCCAGCCTATGGCGAATGTAACGACGGCAAGGGCCAGCAACTGCCAGTAGATGTCGGTCTGGGTGATGTCGGCGAAAACATAGCGGCCGAGCACGCGGCTCTTGTTGACCTCGTACCAGACCACCAGCTGCCGGATCAGCTCGGCGAGCCCGAAGGTGAAGATGACGAAATAGACGCCGCTCAGACGCAGCGTCGAGAAGCCGACGACCGCGGCGGTGAGCACGCCGATGATGCTGGCGATCGCCAGCACCAGCGGCCACGGCAGCAATTCGCCGAGTACCGCCACGGTGTAGGCGCCGATGCCGAAGAAGGCGGCGGTGGCGAGCGAGATGTAGCGGGTTGGCCCGGAGAACAACCCCCAGGCGGTCGACAGAACCGTGAATTGCAGCAGGCTGATCGCCAGCGCGAGGTAATAGGCATCAACGACGAATGGTACTGCGGCCAGTCCGGCGACGACGGCCAGCGCGAGCGGTATGGCGACGGGCGCGCCCATCATCGTTGCGCCCTCCCGAACAGACCGGCGGGCTTGATCAGCAATACGCCTAGAAACAGCGCGTAATTGACGGCGAGCGTCAGCCCCGGATCGACATAGGTCGCCACCAGCGCCTCGCTCAGGCCGAGCGCCAGTCCGGCGATGAGGCAGCCGAGCAGATTGCCGATGCCGCCCATGACGACGACGATCAGCGCCTTCATCGTGAAGACGACGCCGGTCGTCGCGCTGAAAGTGAGAAACATGCTGACGAGCACGCCGGCGGCGGCGACCATCGCGCCACCGAGGGCGAAGGCCAGCGCCGACGTCTGCGTCACGTCGATGGCCACCAGCCGCGCCGACGACGGATCGACGGCGACGGCACGGATCGCCGTGCCGATGCGCGTGCGGGTGAGCGCCAGATAGAGCGCCGACCCGGCGATAACGGCAAGCGCCAGCGCCACCATGCGGTTGAGTGCCAGCGTTTCACCGAGCACCGTGATCGGAACAGCGAGGAAGGAGTAGCTGTAATAGGCGCCGCCGAACACCGTCAGCAGGATGCCTTGAACGACGAACATCAGGCCGAAGGTCGCGAGGATGCTGTCGACCTCCAGCGCGTCGCGGTTGGGCGCGCGCCGCACCAGCGGCGTCAGCAGGATGCGGTAGATCGCATAGCTGACGCCGAAGCTGACGGGGATGACGAATGCGAGTCCGACGAACGGGCTGAGTGCCCAGGCCGTGAACAGCCAGTGGGCGGCGAACGCTGCCGCGACAAGAAACTCGCCGTAGGACAGGTTCATGATGCGCGCGACGCCGTATTGAAGCGTCAGCCCCATGGCGACCAGCGCATACATGCCGCCGAGCATCAGCCCGGTGAGGATCGCATTCGTCATCGGTATCGCCGACCGGGAAGCCTACTGCGCTTTCCAGGCCGGCTTCGGCACCACCGCGGCTTTCGCGCCGTGGTTCGATGCCGGGCCGATGCCGTAGAACTCGCCGTTCTGCCACTGTCCGACCCACCAGTATTGCGTCGGCAGGTTGTTGACGAGCTTCACCGGGCCGATGACGGTGTCGAAGCTGCCGCTCTGCAACTCCTTGATCACCGCGGCGCGGTCGATCTTGCCGACACGCTCGATCGCCTGCTGCAGCATCTGCAGTCCGGCATAGGTGACGGCGCTCGCCCAGCGGTCCGGCTCCTTGCCGCCGTTGGCTTCCTTATGCTTGGCGAGATAGGTCTTGATCGCCGGACTGTCGCCGTCCCAGCCGCCGATGCCCATGACGCCTTCGGCATTGGCGCCGAAGCGCTGCTTGTAGAGCGGGAATGCGGTGCCGACGCCGGTGTAGAAGATCTTCGGATTGAAGCCGGCGATGCGCGACTGTTCGGTGATCGCCAGCGTATCCGGAGGATAGCTGAAGGAAATATAGACGTCGGGGTTGAGCCCCTTGATCTCGTTGATGATTGGCGCGAGGTCCTGCGTGCCGATCGGGTAGCTCTTGTCGTAGACCAGCTTGAACTTGGCCTTGGTCAGCGCCGGACGCGCCGCCGACGACAGGTCGATGCCGAAACCGTCGGCGATCGAGGTCATCGCCACGCTGTCGCCGATCTTGCCTTCGCCGCGCAGCTTCACCAGCAGTTCGACAAGGCTCTCCGCCGCGCCGGCGCTGGTGCCGAGCAGCCAGAAGCTGTTGGGCCAGCGCTTGGCCAGTTCCGGCGCGCGGTCGGTCACGGCGGTGCCGGCGATGTGCGGATAGCCGGCGCGGTGCAGGATGGGTCCGACCGCGAGATTGAGGCCGGTGCCCCAGGGCGGCAGGATGAAATCGACCTTGTCCTGATTGATCAGGCGCTCGAGCGCCCGCGCGGCTTCCTCGGCGCTGGAACGGTCGTCGTACTGGACGACCTCGATCGGCACGCGCTTGTCGCCGAGCTTGAGGCCGCCGGCGGCATTCACCTCCTTCACCCACAATTCGTAATTGGGGATCGTGGTCACTGCGGCACCGCCGGCATTCGGTCCGGTGCGCGAGACGGCATAGCCGATCTTCACCGATGACTGTGCCTGCGCCGGCGCATCGATGCAGAAAGCGATCGCGCCGGCGATTGCGATCGAACCCGCGGCGCGGCGGGTGAATAGCGACACCATGGTCTCCTCCCTGAACGAGTGTGTCCGTCGCCCGTTGCGAAGGGGCGTTCAACAGCATCAAGACTAGGAGAGGCGCAGAGCGGTGAGATTGGACAGATATGGAGATTGATTGTACAATTTTGGATATCTTCCGAGAAAATAGCGGCGGATTGTCACGTTTGTGACTGGTCAGGGCTCCACCCCGCTTACGTCGTCCGCTCTCCGGTGGCCCGGCGATACGACCCCTCGGGAGGAGGGTGGCATGGCGCTTGCGGCATTTGCCTCCGACGCGCTTCCGGCGATGCTGGGGGAAACGTTCGTGCCGGCGCTGGCGCAGCGCGACTGGGTGATCCGCCAGCGGCACCGGCGGCGTGCTCACATGCTGGCGATGACGGCGCGACGCGGCACGGCGGCGGTACGCGGCCTCAACCTCGCCTTCGCGGCGCCGACGCTGGTGTGGCTGCCTGCCGATACGGAAGCAGTGCTGCAAGTGGAAGCCGGCGCCGCCGGCCATCTGGTCTCGGTCTCGGAGGATCTGCTGACGCGGACGATGGCCAGCAGCCCGGAGGCGCTGCATCTGCGGCGCACGGTCGACCGCCTGGTCCTGCTCGACGGTCGACAGCACGATGGCGCATTCAGCGCGGTGGTCAGATCCTGCGGTGCGATCGTGCATGAATTGCGTCATCCGCAGCGCGGCGGCGAAGCGCTGCTCTCTTCGCATCTGCTGCTGATGTGTCTGCATCTGTGGCGCGCGACAGCGCACGAGGAGACGGACGACGAAGCGCCGGCGCGCGGCGACGGACCGCGGCTTGTCGGCAATTTCCTGCAGATGGTCGAACTGCATTATCGCGACGGCTGGCCGGTGGCCCGTTATGCGGCAGCGCTGGGCGTGACCGGCGACAAACTGCATGTCCATTGCAAGCGGGAAAAGGGCCGCAGCCCGCTGGCGATCATCCATGCCCGGCTGGTGCAGGAAGCCTGCACCCGGCTGCTGCAACTGGATCTGCCGGTGGAACAGATCGGCTACGGGCTCGGTTTTCGCGACCCCGCTTATTTCAGCCGTTTCTTCCGCAAATATAACGGTGTGTCGCCCGGCGCCTATCGACGCCGCGAACGGTTGAAGGAACGTGCGCGCGAGCCATCATTCGCGGCGTGGCCGTGATCCGGCCCTGCGAGCCGGCAATCAAAATCCGGTAAGCCGGGACGTCGCGCTTAGGCCCGCAACGTGAAATCATAGGCCAGCGTATAGAACAGGCCGTTCATGTTTTTTCCGTCCGGCGCAACGCCACCGTCATGCGCGACGAAATTCGCGATCAGCGAATCCTTCACGCCAAAGACGGCATCGGAATCCAGATACTGGTCGCCGTTGACGAACACGTGCGTGGTCAGCTTCTCGTATCCGGCCGCTTCGATCATGAAGTGCACATGGGCCGGACGCCACGGATGCCGCGCCTGCGCCGTCAGCATGTCGCCGACCGGGCCGTCATAGGGGATCGGATAGGCCGCCGGCTTGATCGACCAGAACCGGTAGGTGCCGTCCTGATCGGTATGGAAGCGCGCGCGGCCGGCAAGCCCGCCGGTCTCTTCTATGTGCTGGACGTCGTAGAAGCCGTCCTTGTCGGAATGCCAGACATCGACGATGGCATTGCCGATGGGCTTGCCGTCTGCAGAGGTGATGCGGCCGGAGACATAGAGCGGGTCGCCCTCGAGTGCTCTGCGAATATCGGCGCCGAGGGGATATTCCGGTGGGCTTTGAACATAGAAGGGGCCGAGCACGGTGGTTTCGGTCCCCAGTGGCGAGGCATGGTTGATGGCGTCCACCAGCATCGAGATGCCGAGCGTGTCGGACAGCAGGATGAACTCCTGCCGATTGCCTTCGCACATCTTGCCGGTGCGCGTCAGGAAGTCGATGGCGTAGGCCCATTCGGATTCGGTCAGCCGCACGTCGCGAACGAAGTCGTGCAGATGACGCACCAGTGAGGCGCTGATCTGCTTGATCCGCGCGTCCGGCGTGTTCTTGATGCGATCGATCACTGCATCGGTGATGGTGTGCTCATTGAAGTTTCTCATCTTCGCCTCGCTGACATTCGCTGCTTGTTGACCGTCGGGTGATGGAGGTGGCTTTTCCTCTGGATGGCGACATGGCGGCGTCACGCCGGCGCGGGAACGGGTGCAGGTTCAAAACCCAGCACTTGCCGGACAATCTCTTCTGCCGACTCATCGTTGTTGCCGCGCCAGGCGACGATCTGATCGGGCCGGATCAGGGCGAGATCGGCCTGGTAAAGATCGCGCGCGTCATCCGAGCGAAGATCGACGAGTTGCAAGCGAAGTCCTGCATTGGCCGCTTCGGTCACGATTCGCCGTCCGTCGGCTGCGGGCGAGAGTCGCAGAAGCGTCCATTCAAAACCGAAAGCGTCGTAAAGCGAGCGATCGGCGGAGAGCCACAGATGCGGCGCCCGGCCGCCGGGACAAGCTGACGGACTATAGAGATTGGCGGCGTCGGGTGGCGGCGCCGTGCCGTCCGCTGCGATGACCGGCGAACCGTAGTAACGGGCGCCGAAGGTGATGCCGGGGATGTCGAATTCAGCCTTCCCGTGTGCGCCGAGATAGTCGCCGGTGATGCGGCGCGCTTCGGCCCCCTGCGGGGTATCGTCTTCGATCTCCGGAACCGGCACGAACAGGCCGAGCGAATCGGCAAACTGCCGTGCATAGCCGGTGTTGCGCCGGGCATTCGGTTGGCGCTCGTCCTCGTAGCTCGCCAGCAGTCCCGGACCGGCCGTGCCGCGAATGGCGGCGGCGAGCTTCCAGCCAAGATTGACTGCATCCTCGATCGCGGTGTTGTAGCCGAGACCGCCGGCCGGCGTGAACAGATGCGCTGCATCGCCGGCGATGAAGACACGGCCATGCCGGAATTGTTCCGCGACCAGCGCATAGCCGGCGATCCAGGTGCCATGAGACAGGACTTCGCCGTTGACAGGCGCGCCGACGGCTTCCTGAAACATGGCGAGCGCGCGTTGCGGCGTGATCTCGCTCTCCTCCTCATGCGGGCGAAGCTGCGTGTGGAAGGCGAACTCGCCTTTGCCGTCGACCGCAGCCATGAAGGCGCGGCGTTCCCGATTGAAGGTGACATTCATCCAGGCGGGGGGATGCGGCACGATGCGATAGAAGTCCGGCGCGCGCAGATAGACCGCGAACATGCGTCCGCCGAAAAAGTCGCGAACGGCGCCTTCCTCGCCGGCATAACCGAATCCGAGCGCCTGTCGCACGGTGCTGCGCGGCCCGTCGGCGCCGACCAGAAAAGCCGAGCGGATGCGCTGCGTCGCGCCGTCGCTCACCCGCTCGATCTCGGCCTCGATACCCTGCTTCGTCTCGACGAAGCGGACGAGCCGCCAGCCATAATGCACCGAGATGCCGGGCAGCGCCTCGGCGTGCCGGCGCAGGACCTGCTCGACGAATTTCTGCGAGACGCGGTGCGGCAGTTCGGCGGCACTCCACGAGCCCGAAAGCTGCCTGATGCGGTCGGTTGCCTCGCGCGATGAAGGCAGCTTGAAGCGCGCCAGTT
Organism: Pseudolabrys sp.; assembly: GCA_035556795.1. GTDB lineage: Bacteria > Pseudomonadota > Alphaproteobacteria > Rhizobiales > Xanthobacteraceae > Pseudolabrys. The sequence goes on from DATMEV010000114.1 coordinate 11,689, forward strand.
CGTGGCGTGCGTAACGGGTGAAATAGGCAATGTCGGTCGGGAAATCCGGCGGCAGTCCCAGCGCGCGAATTTCATGCGCGAAGCCCAGACGCCGGAAATGCTCCATGGTGCGGGCCTGCGTCGCATTAGCCTGCGGATTGAACGCCGTGGTGGCTTTCTGATCCACGAGCACGGCGGTGATGCCGCGACGCCCCAGTTCATTCGCCAGCATCAGTCCGCAGGGGCCGCCGCCGACGATCAGCACAGAACATTCGCTCGGAGGCAGCGGCATCGTCTGGTCTTTCTGTCGAATGCGCCGAGGTTTTGCGTCGGCTCTCGATTGCCCCTTGCCAGGCGGATTTCGCCATGGCATATAGTTCATATATGTGAACTAGTCCATAATATGAAACGAAACGACACTTCCGCTGTCAAGTCTCTCGACCGCGGCCTCGATATTCTGGAATATGTGGCGGCGGCAGAGCGGTCGCCTTCGTTTCCGCGTCTGCTTGCGGATCTCGGCATTCCGCGCAGCAGCCTCTTTCATCTCCTGAATAATCTGGAGGCGCGCGGCTTCATCGCGCGTGACGCGAAGGCTGACGGCTATCACCTCGGCCCGAGCATCGCCGGCTTGCTGAAAGCAGCGCCGCAGCCATCATTGCGCGACCGGGTGGGGCCGTTCCTGCGCCAACTCAGCAGCGAACTGAACGAGACCTGCGGTTTCTATGTGCATGACGGTGATACCGTGGAGGTGATCGGCTCCTCGATCAGCACGCAGGCGCTGTCCTTTACGATGAAGATCGGGGCGCGTGCGCCGCTCTATGCAGTCTCCGCCGGGAAGATCGTGCTCGCAGAACTCGGCGGCGAAGAGCTGAAGCGCTATCTTGCCGGTCTTGTCTTTACGCCGGCGACGCCGCAGACGATCCGGTCGAAGACCCGGTTGCGGCAGGAGATCGAGTCGGTGAGGGAGACGGGGTTCGCCTATTCCCACGACGAGTTCACGCAGGGCATCACCGCCATTGCCGTCGCCGTTCGCCGCAAGGGCATTCTCATCGGGGCGCTCAATGTCGCCGTTCCTTCCGTGCGCTTCACGCCGGATCGCGATGCGGAATTCCGCGAGGCGCTGCGCGTGATGGCGCGGGTCATGGCGGATGAGCTGGATTGAAGGTGTACGAACCGGATCGTTCTGATGGCGTTGCGCATCCTGCTGCCGCCGCTGCTCCCCATGGCATGTGACAGGTCTCCGGTTATCTCCGGAGGAGGGCCGCCGCGTTGTGTTTCGTAATCAGTTCGACATCATGCCGGGAAAGATGTGGAAGCGACGCGACGAAGTTCACCGGGTCGTTTTCTCCGACCGGGAAGTCGCTTCCCATGATCAGACGGTCGGCGCCGACCTTTTCGATCAGCGCCTGCAGGACCGCAGGATCGTAGACGCAGGTGTCGTAATAGAAGCGCCGCAGATAGCTGCTCGGCTTGTCGGCGATATTTGCCATCGTATCCGGATAATTGGTGACGTTCCGGTCTAGCCGCCCGAGATAATGGGGGAAGTAGCCGCCGCCATGCGCCATCACGATCTTGAGCTGCGGGTGCCGGTCGAGCATGCCCTCGTAGATGAGCGAGGACATCACCTTCACCTCCTCGATCGACTGGCCGATCGAGTTCCACATGCGGTAATTCTGAAACCACGGATCGGTAGTGCCGTGCGGATGGATGAAAGCGATGATCCCGTGTCGCTCGATTTCATCCCATAGCGGTTCGAACCGGGCTTCGCCCAGATACGCGCCGTTTATGCTCGCCGGCAGGCCGATGACGGCGAATCCCAATTGGGTCACGGCGCGATCGAACTCGGACAGCGCGTTGTTCATGTCCGTCATCGGCACGGTGAAACTGCCGATGAAGCGTTTGGGGTGCCGCGCCGTCCAGTCGGCGACCATGTCGTTCAATTGCCGGGTCATCTGGAGATCTCTTTCGGCGTTGGCCCACCAGGTGTTCTGCAACACGCTGCTGACCGAAATCACCGATGCGTCGATCCCGGCCGCATCCATATGCGCGATATGGAAATGCGGATCGGCCATCCTTGAATAGATCTGGCCTTTTGTTGAGCCATCCCCCGGCCGGGGAAATGGTCGTCGGCCAAATCCGGTCTGAACGCTGTGCGCGCCGCAGACATCGAGAAGACGAAGATCGACGACGTGAGCGTGAAAGTCGATGATGCCGTTTGGCCGCATGGAAGTACCGTTGGAACGATAACGCTATTCGGCGGTGATGCCGGCGTCCCGGATCACCTTCAGCCATTTGGCCTGATCGCTCTTGAGCAGACCCGCAAGCCGCTCCGGCGGTCCGCCGACGAGTTGAAGGCCCTGCGCCCTGGAGCTGTCGACAATCGCCGGCCGCTGCAGCACCTTGTCGAGAGCCGTGTTGATGCGTTGCACCACTTCGCGCGGCGTTCCGGCCGGCGCCAGCAGCCCGAACCATGTTTCGACATCGAAACCGGGCAGCCCCTGCTCCGCGATCGTCGGAATATCCGCGGCGGATTGCGCGCGTTGCAGTGAACTCACGCCGATGACCTTGACCTTTCCTGCGCGTCCCAGCGGGGCGATGGTGTGCAGTCCGACGAACATCGCATCGACATGGCTGCCGGTCAGGTCGGTGATCGTTTTGGCGAGCCCGCTATAGGGGACATGGGTCATCTTCGTGCCGGTGGAGCTCTGGAGCAGTTCCATCGCCAGATGATGAGGCGTGCCCCTGCCGGGGCTGGCATAGTTGATCTTGCCCGGGCTTGCTTCCGCGAGGGCGATGAATTCGGCGAGCGAGTTGGCGGGTATCCTCGTCGATACAGCCAGCGCCATATGGGCGTTGGCAACGAGGCTGATCGGCGTGAAGCTTGCAATCGGATCGTATCCGATTGTCTTGAAGAGGCCGGGGTTGAGCACGATCGTATTGGCCGTGAGCAGGAGCGTCGTGCCGTCCGGTGTCGCACGCGCGACGCTGGCGGTGCCGATATTGCCGCTGGCGCCGATGCGGTTCTCAACGATGATGGTCTGATTCAACTCCTCGCCAAGCGGATCGGCGAGGGCTCTTGCCATCACATCGGGGCCGGAGCCGGGCGTGAACGGTACGATGATGGTAATCAGTCTGCCTTTGGCATCCTGGGCGGAAACGCTTGAAAGGGGAAACAGGCCCAGTATCAGGCCGAGCAGCAGCGAAGCGCCGCGCGTCGACCTTGCCGCATGCCATTGCCGCCGCTCCCGGCCGTCCGGTGCACGCCGCGCGCAAACGCGGCAATACCAGGCCTTTGCAAGTCTCGACATTCCGCTTCCTCCCAATCGAAGACACCCTGACGAGGTGTTCTGTTGTTTCGGCGCTTTGGCAGCGCATCGTTCTAGCCGTTCATTTCAAGCGCCGTTGCATAGGCACCGTTCCGGTAGATCAGCGGCTCGATCTCCTCTGCGACATTGATCAGGTCGATCCGTGCAACGAAGATGCCGTGACTGCCGACGGTGACAACCTGCTGGATCGAGCAGAACAGATTGGCCTGGGCGTCTTTCAGATAGGGAAGCCCGTCGAACTCGCTCCAATCGCCGACCGCGAAGCGATCCTGAGTGACTTGCTGGCCGCCGAAGCGTTGCGACAGGGCGACATGGGATGTCTTCAGCAGATTGACGCAAAAGCGCCCGAACTCGGTCGCCTTGGCATAGAGCCGTGCCTCGCTATTGATGCAGACGAGTATCGTCGGCGGGTGAGCGCATACCGACGTGACCGCGGTGGCGGTCATGCCGTGGCGGCTTGCTCCTGCCCCGCAGGTGACGATGCTGACGGTCGCCGCAAGCCGTCGCATCGCCAGCCTGAAGTCGGCAGCGAGATTGTCGGTCACATCGGCGTTCGTCATTCGGATTCCATGAAGAAGCAGCCGCCGCAGCGGAATAGGCCACCTATGCCAGGCGCGTGGTCGGCCATCGCAGGTGCCGGGAGGCAAGAAAATGTATGTCTCAAAATAGTTTGGCGTCAAGCTATTTGTAGACAATCTATCTGCGATCAAATAGGTTGCGCGGGCCCCGGTCCGCAAGCGCGGGTTCCGGCACGACAATAACGATACGCGCGCGAGAGAGCCTGGCTCTGCGCCCCTATAAAAACGCGGTCTGGCTGCTGCGCGTCGCGCGGTTCCTCTGCGGGGCAGGCTCTGGTCTGGGAACGAGACGACATGATCAGAACGTGGATATTTGAATTCTTTCCGGAACTGCCGGATCGAGCTGTCGCATCCGGCGAGACCACCTCATCATATGCCGAGAACTATCTGTCGCTTTGGACGAACGCCGAAGCGCTGGGGTTCGACGGCATCTTTTTCAGCGAGCATCATTTCGGTGGATCGTTCAGCCCCTCGCCGAACCTGCTTATCGCTGCGGTGGCGGCGCGGACAAAAACGCTGCGTCTTGGTGTCATGGGGGTCGTGGTCCCGTATTACACACCTGCGCGCATCGTCGAGGAAATCGGCCTGCTCGACCAGCTTTCGGGCGGGCGTCTGGAGATTGGCACGGCCGTCGGCGTTCCTCAGGAACTCGCCAAGGTCGGCTTGAGCATGGATCAGGCCCGAGCCATCTATAACGAAGCCATCGAGATTCTCGACCTCGCGCTGGAATCGGGAGTCGTCAACTACAACGGCAAGCACTTCGAGTACCGCGATCTCCGCCTGCTCCCGAGGCCCGTGCAGACGCCGCATCCTCCAAAATGGTCGACGGTCGTCAGCGCGGATTCCGCGCGTCGCGCGGCGCGCCGGCACAGCAAGATCTGCACCGGCTTTACCTCCACCGGACAGGTCAAGGAGGTCTTCGACGCCTATCTTGCCGAAACCCAGACCCTCGGGCTCAAGGCCGGGCGCGACCACCTTGGACTTCGGCGGCGAGTTATCGTTGCCGAGTCGGAAGCCGAAGCCAGCGAGATGTCGCAATCTGCTGTCGAACGATACAAGAAGTTCGTGGCGAACGATTCCCGCATGAAGTTCTCGCCTGTTCCGGATGCGCCCGGTCAAGGCGCTGGTTTTTCCGTCAGCAGCGACGAATTCATTTCCGGAACGCCCGGTCAGGTCGCCGAGAATATCATCGAGCAATGTCGGCACACGGGCGCACAGCATTTCCTGGCAGTTCTGCACTGGGGTGCCAGATTTGACGAAGTGAGTGCCGCTTATCAACTGTTCGGCCGCAAGGTGATCCCGATCCTCAAGAAGGCAGCGATATAAGAGGCCGCCGATATGCTTGACCCGTCGATCCGTGCGGAAGACCTGGAGCGGTTTTACGATCAATCGAACTGGGCGCCGAATATGCAGGCGCTGATCGCCCGCTATCGGCTTCTCAGCGATGCGGCGCGGTCGGCGACCGGCGAACCGGCCCGGATGTCCTATGGGACCGGCGATCAGGAACGATGCGATCTTTATCGGACAGACAGGCAGAACGCGCCGGTCGTGATCTTCGTGCATGGCGGCGGATGGCGAGAGGGAAGCGCGAGGCAATATGGCTTCCCGGCCGCGATGCTGGTTGCGGCCGGCGTTCATTTTGTCGCCCTCGATTTCTCCAGCGCCGCCGACACGAACGGCAATCTGTCGATTCTGGTCGAGCAGGTGCGCCGCGCCATTGCCTGGATCCGCTCGAACTGCGGGAGCTTCGGTGGCGACCCGAGCCGGCTGCATCTGGTTGGCCACTCATCCGGCGCGCATCTTGCTGCAATGGCGCTTTCGACGCATTGGGCGGACGATGGTGTGTCCGCAAACGTCATTCGAAGCGCACTGCTGGTTAGCGGCATTTACGATCTCGGCCCGTTGCGCTGCACTTCGCGGGCGAATCAGGTCCTCATCGATGACGACGTCGAACGTCTGCTAAGCCCCTTGCATCAGATCGGCCGCCTGGCGACGCCGCTTCTTCTCGCCGTCGGGTCTGCAGAGTCTCCTGAATTCCAGCGCCAGACGCATGACTATGCAAAGGCGGTGGCCGGTTCAGGGGTGCCGGCAAACGTCATTGTCGGCGAGACCTATCATCACTTCGATATTCTGGAGACGCTCGGCAATCCCTACGGTTTACTCGGGCGTCGTTTGCTTGGCCTTGTGCATGCGGAAAACGGGTGAGGAAAGAGGCGCGCTAGTCTGAACTGTCTTTGCCGTTCGACAGGCCAGCCGACATCTGCCTGAGCATGCCGATCAGTTGCGAGCGCTGCTCGCGCGTGAACAGGCGATCGAGCTCCCGTTCATGCGCCTGGACCTTGGTTCTCGCCTTCTCCATTGCCTTGATGCCCTGCGGGGTGATCCGCAACGCGTAGCTGCGCCGGTCGTGATCCGGACGCACCCGGGTGACCAGTTCACGGTTGCACAGATCGTCAAGAACCGATGTGAGGCTCGATGTGTCGCGCATCAATGCCTGAGCCAATGCGGCTTGTGTCAGGCCGGGATTGAGATCGATAATCGCGAGAACTCCGAAACGCCACTTCAGTGTTTCGGTATCGGTGACGCTGCGCAAATAGGCGCGCACAGATGCCTCCTGCGCGACCCGTAAATTGAATCCGATGGTGCCGCCGAGCCAGCCAAGCTCGACCTCGCCGGTTCTGTCGGCTGCTTTCTTCGCGGCCTTCCGGCGCCGGCGCGGCGTCTTGGCTTGCATCTGCTTCACTCGGATGAATATCGGCCTAGATATAGATTTCCAAAACTGTTTGGCGTCAAGCTATTTTGCGCCGCAGGCAACGCCGCAAGTAGCGCGCGGCGTCTCTCCATTGCGTTATTGCGTCGGCAGAAACGACGCTCAGCCTTTGGACTGGAGTCCGGGCGTGCGGAACAGATCGGCGAATACGGAGCGGATCCACCGGTTGGCGGGCTCGCGATGAAACCGGTTGTGCCAGTACTGGAAGATCTCGATCTTCGGCAGCTTGATCGGCGGACGGATGATTTCCAGGTTGAGGTCGTCGGCCAGCACCGTTGCGATCGACAGCGGCAGGGTGGCGACGGCATTGGTGTGCTTGGCGACGATCGCTGCGGCGATGAAGATCGGCACGCGACAGATGATGTGGTCCGGCGGGATCGCCGCCTCGACCGCCTGCTCGGCGCGCTTGTGCGCGTGACCGGTGCCGAGCGTCGACACCAGAACGTGGTTTTCGGCAGCGAACTCGCGCAACGACGGATTGCCCGACAGGCGCGGATGACCGCGATTGATGACGCTGACATATTCCTCGAGCCACAGCGGTTGTCGGCGTATCCCCTTGGCGAGTGACGGAAACGAACCCATCGCGAAATCGATGGTACCGGTTTCGAGCCAGGACTCGAGGTGTTCGCCGTCGAGCTGCACGAGTTGCAGCCGCACATGCGGCGCTTCGCTCATCACGCGATTGACGAGCGGCGGCAGCAATTTGATGATTCCGGCATCAACGACGCAGAACTGGAAAGTCCGCGTCGAGGTGCGTGGATCGAATTCGGCGTGACTGCTGCGCAGCGCGCGCATCTGGCCGAGAATCTCGACCACCGGCCGCGCCAGCTCGATCGCTTTCGGGGTCGGCTCCATACGGTTGGAGACGCGCACGAACAACGGATCGTTGAAGTGACGTCGCAGGCTCGCGAGCGTTTTGCTCAACGCCGGTTGCGTGACGTCGAGCACCTTGGCGGCGCGCGTCAGGCTGCGTTCGCGCAACAGGATATCGAGCACCCGCAGATGGTGCAGATCGATGTTAGCTGAATAACTTCGGGTTATGGATTTTATAGCCATCGGCTAATAGTATAGATCGCGCTCCCGCCCTAGGCTAGCCGCAACGATGAAAGAGGCCGGAACGAGACGGCCTTTAGGGTAGGAAACGCTGCAATGGATCACGCCGCATTACCGGCGGGTGAGCTGACGCCGCACGCTTGTCGGCCGGAACGGATCTTCACCCCGGAGCCCGTATCTGCGATCGAGTTTCGCGGCGCGATGGCGAAGTTCACCACCGCCGTATCGGTGATCGCTACCGACGGTTCCGCGGGCGTCGCCGGTCTCACCTGCTCCGCGGTCTGCTCGATCAGTGACGCGCCGGCGACGCTGGCGGTCTGCGTCCATGCCAGAAGCACCGCGAACGGCGTAATCAAGGCGAACGGCGTGCTTAGCGTCAACTGCTTGCATGCCGACCAGATGCATCTGTCGCAAGCCTTCGCCGGCATCGGCAAGATTCCGATGGTCGAGCGTTTCGCGATGAGCGACTGGGGCGTGCTGGTGACCGGTGCGCCCTGCTGCAGGGACGCGCTGGTGGCGCTGGATTGCGAGATCGCCGATGTCCGCGACATCGCCACGCACAGCATTTTCGTCGTCAGGGTGCTGGCGACGGCCGAATCCGAAAACCGTCAACCGCTGATCTACCAGCAGCGGAATTACGCAACGACGCGCTCGCTGTAACGCCGGTCGAACGGAAAGCGCGCAGCAAAAGGGAGAGCAAGATGCTCCGAACGGGCGAACACTATCTCAAGGCACTCAACGACGGACGCGATGTCTGGGTCGGCAATACGCAGATCGATAACGTAGCGACGCATCCGCTGACGCGGGCCTATGCCGAGCGCACCGCTGAGTTCTTCGATCTGCATCGCCGGCCGGAACTGCAGGACCAGCTCACCTTCGTCGACGAGGACGGCGAGCGCCGCTCGATGATGTGGCTGCAGCATTGCAGCAAGGAAGAGCTGGTCAGGAAGCGCCGGTATCACGAATTCATCATGAAGCACTTCGTCGCGGCATCCTGCCCGCGAACGCCCGATTCGCAGAACTACATGCTGGTTACTTATATCGACGATCCCGAGCCGTGGGAGAAGGCCTCGATCGGTGCGGACGGCCGGGGGCTCGCCGACAATATCCGCAATTTCTGGCGCCATGCGGTCGAAAACGATCTCGTCGTCGCCCCGCATTTCGTCGATCCGCAGGCCGACCGTTCGGACCCCAATGCGCATGCCAATTCGCCGGCGTTGCGCATCATCGAAACCAACGACGAAGGCATACTGGTCAACGGCGTCAAGGCGATCGGCACGGCCTCGGCGTTCAGCGACTTCCTGCATCTCGGCGTGTTCTACCGTCCCGGCGCCAAGGGCGACCAGATCATCTACGGCGTCTGCCCGACCAATCTGAAGGGCATCACCATTGTTTGCCGCGACAGCCTGGTGATGGCGGATCCGACCGAGCATCCGCTCTCGTCGCAAGGTGACGAGCTCGACGCGACGGTGATGTTCAACCATGTGCTGATCCCGTGGAAATATGTCTTCCACATCGGCAACCCCGAACACGCCAAGCTCTATCCGCAGCGCGTGTTCGACTGGGGCCACTATTATGCCCTGATCCGCCAGGCGGTCCGCGCGGAACTGCTCGGCGGCCTTGCCATCCTGATGTGCGAACATCTCGGCACCAGCAAGATCGACGCGGTGCAGTCGCGGGTCGCGCGGATCATCGGCTTCCAGCAGTCGACATATGCGCATGTGCTCGCCGCCGAAGATCAGGGCTTCTATACGCCGGGCGGGCTCTACAAGCCGGATATCCAGCTCTTCAACTGGGGTCGTGTCTACTTTCTTCAGCATCTCGGCGAGATGGTCGACGAACTGATCGATCTGTGCGGCCGCAGCGCCATCATGTTCCCGACCGAGCAGCAGTGGCAGCATCCGCAGATGCGGCCGTGGTTCGAGAAGCTCAACAAGGGCGCGGTCGGCGAACCCTATGACCGCGTCAAGATCGCCCGCGTCATCCGCGATCTGTATCTGACGGACTGGGGCAGCCGGCTGTTCATGTTCGAGAACTTCAACGGCACGCCGCTGCAGACCCTGCTGTCGCTGACCATGAAGCGTGCCGAGTTCACCGGCGCCGGGCAGTTCGCGGAATTCGCGCGCAAGGTCGTCGGCCTCGAAATCAAGCACGGGCAGACGGAATACGACGCCACTGCGGAATACGCCAAGGCGCAGGATTCCGGAAAGCACCGCGCCGTCGCCGCCGAATAGCGGCAACGGATACGACGGTTTCCGTCGAATGAGAGACGCGATCGGCAGGAATGCCGATGCCGAACGGCAGGCAAGCAGGCGGGGTGACACGGCCATCGAGCGGTGTCGACCTCGCCTGACGCTGCCGATGAAAGAGGAGGGCGGAAAGGGGAGAGACGCAGGCAAAGCTGCAAGCAACGCAATCAACGTGATCGTAAGCGAGAAGGCATCGGGATCAAGCGAGCCGCTGACGATCATGGGCCGTTTTCAAGCGCCAGGGAGGGCGAAATGGCGGAGTCAAGCGGAAGGAAAGTCGATGCGGTCGGTATCGTCGACGAGGCATCGATTGGCAGGTTGATCGTCACGGTGGTGCTTCTATGCGCCGGCGTGTCGTTTCTGGATGGTTTCGACATCCTGGCGATTTCCTATGTCGCGCCGGTGATCGGCGCCGAATGGAATTTGTCGCGCGAGGCTTTCGGTCCGATTTTCGCGGCGCATTATATCGGCGCCGCCATCGGCTCGGTGTTCTTCGGCTGGTATGCAGACCGTTACGGCCGACGCATGGGTGTCATCCTGCCGACGCTGATTTTCGGCATCGCGGCGCTGCTCACTGTCTATGCCTACGATTTCAAGTCGTTGTTCGTTTACCGGCTGCTCATCGGCGTCGGGCTTGGTGGCGCGCTGTCGAACGCCATCGCCATGGTGGCGGAATATGCGCCGCGCCGTGCCCGCGCCACATCGGTCAGCATGATGTATGCGGCGTTCCCCCTTGGCGGTGTCGTCGGCGGGCCGATCTCCGCGCTGGTGATCATCCACTATGGCTGGCATGCGGTCTTCGTTCTCGGTGGTGTGCTGCCGCTGCTGCTGGCGATCGGCCTGGTGTTCTGGCTTCGTGAATCGATCCGCTTCCTCGTGCTCAGCGGTGCGCCGAACGACAAGATCGGCGACATCCTGAGCCGGATCTCGTCGTCGTTCCGGCCGCAGCCGGACGATGTCTATGTGTTGCCGGAAAGCAGCGGCGTGTCGAAGAAACCGGTGCGCGAACTGTTCTCGCGCGACTTCATCCGGCCGACGGTGCTCCTGTCGCTGGCGGCCTTCGTCGCGCAACTGGTGATCGTCTATGTGGTCACCTGGATGCCGCTGGTGCTCGCCTCGATCGGCATGCCGGTCACCAGCGCCATTCTGGCGTCGGTGGCGTTCTCGGTCGGCGGCATTGTCGGCGCCATCGGCCTCGCCCGGATCATCGACAAGGACAAATCCTATCGCTTCCTTGTGCTCACCTTCTTCCTGGCGGCGCTCTCGACGGCCGGTATCGGCTTTCTCGCCGCCAACTGGCATGGCCTTCTGGCGATCACCTTCGTCACCGGTCTGCTGACGGTCGGCGCGAATATCGTGCTCTCCGCCTATTCCGCAACGGTCTATCCGACGGCGATCCGCTCGACCGGCGTCGGCTGGGTGATCGGCTGGGGGCGTGTCGGCGCCATCGCCGGCGCATTGTTCGGCACCGCGCTGGTCGCGGCCGGCCTGAGCATCGAACAGGCTTACATGATCGCAGCCATTCCGGCGGTGATCGGCGGCATCGCGATTGCGCTGGTGCGAACCAAGCACCAGCCCGCGGCTGCATACGCATAAGAGCATCGGGGGAAAGAGAAAATGCACGGACTCTATTTGAACGACGCGTCGTGGCTCGATACGGCGGGGCGTTTGCTGATCGTCGCCTTCTTCGTGATCGTCGGTATCAGGAATCTGGCGCCGGACAGCGTCGAGGATCACGTCAAGCGGCTGACCTTCTTCAAGGCGCCGCTGCCGCGGCTGACCTTCTGGATTGGTATCCTGCTCGAGGCGGTCGGATGCGCGCTGATCCTCGCCAACTGGCACCCGGCGGTCGGCGTGCTCTGCCTGATCGCGTTCACGGTGCTGGCGACGCTGCTGCTGCTGCGGTTCTGGGAGATGACCGACCCGATGAAGGCGATGGGCATGCGGAACGGCTTCTTCGCCAATATCGCCATCGTCGGCGGCCTGCTGCTGCTGCTGCAGAACGTGATGTGACGATCCGCGGCGGATCGGGGAGGCGTTGCATGGGCCAGACATCCAGTCCATCCGCGCGGCTCGGTCCGCTGCCGCTCGGCCACGCGCCGGAACTGGCCGAAGCGTTCGCTGCTCTGGTCGGGACGCTCGGTTTCGTTCCGAACAGCATCCTGACCATGCAGCGTCAGCCGGATCTGGTGAAGGGCTTCACCCATCTCCAGCGCGCGCTCTGGAGCCCGGACAGCCTGGTCGATCGCGGCTTCAAGCGGCTCGTCGCCCATATGGCGAGCCGCGCCGCCGGCGATGCCTACAGCATGGCGCATACGGCCAGCGGCGCATTGCATTTCGGCGTCGACGCGCAGAAGCTCGCGGCGGTGGGCGACTATCGCGTGAGCCCGCTCTTCAGTCCGGCCGAACGGGCTGCGCTCGATCTCGCGGTTGCCGCCAGCGCTCATCCCAATGCCGTCGATGACGGTCTCTTTGCGACGTTGCGGATGCACTGGAGCGAACGGCAGATCGTCGAACTCGTCGGCGTGATTGCCATGGCCGGCTTTCTGTCACGCTGGAATATGACTTTCGCGACGCCGATCGAGGACGAGCCATACGCGGTCGGCGTACGTCATCTGGCTCCGCATGGTTGGACGGCCGGGCAGCACCGGCGCTGACCGGCGAAGGAAGAAAGATCGGGTCTGTTTTCATGATCGCACGTTACGGGAGAGCTATCATGCAGGTGATTACATTCAGTCGTCGCAGTGCCTTGACCGGTGCCGCGGCCCTCGGCGCAATCAGCGTCAGCGGTGTTGGCAGCGCGCCGGCGCAGACCGCTGCTTCGCCCGGTCCAGCATCCGGCACCTTGCCGGCGCGTGGCCATGTCGTCATCCGCAACGCTTACGTCATGACGATGGATAAAGCGGGAGACATCAGGGACGGCGACGTGCATGTCAGGGACGGTGCGATCGTCGCCGTCGGCGAGAAGCTCGATGCGCCGGGCGCCAGCGAGATCGATGGCCGCGGGTCGATCGTGCTGCCGGGCCTCGTCGAAACCCACTGGCATATGTGGAACACATTGCTGCGCTCGCTCTCCGGCGAGACGCCCGATCACGGCTATTTCCGCACAACCGCGGCGCTCGGGCAGAAATACGAGCCCGACGACATGTATCACGGCACCCGCCTTGCAGCCGCCGAAGCGATCAACTCCGGCATCACCCATGTCCATAGCTGGTGCCACAATATCCGCTCGGCCGAATATGCGGAGGCGGATATCCGCGCATTGCGCGAATCGGGTTTGCGGGCGCGTTTCTCCTACGGGCCGCGACAGGGGCAGCCGAACAGCGAGGTGATGAACCTGCGCGATCTCGAGCGGCTGAAGACGAACTGGGAAACCTATTCCAATAACGGCCTCATCAGCCTCGGCATGGCGTGGCGCGGGCAGGGCGGCAACAACCCGGCAACCGCGATCCCCGAGTCGGTCTGGAAAGCGGAGCTGGAAGCGGGGCGAGCGCTTGGCGTGCCGATCTCGGTGCATGCCTCCGGCTCGCGCGCCGTCGCCGGCCAGATCGATGCGATCGACAAGGCCAATCTGCTCGGCAAGGACATGCAGCTTATCCACGTCGCCTTCGCCAGCGATGCGGCGATTCAGGCGGTGGCGAAAGCCGGCGCGACCGTCAGTCTGTCGCCGTTCTCCGAAATGCGGATCGGCTTCGGCCTGCCGAAGGTGACGGAATTCCTGGCGGCAGGCGTGCCGATCGGGCTGTCGGTCGATACGGTCGAACTGACCGGCAATGCCGATATGTTCGGAATCATGAAGCTGCTGCAGAATGTCGAGAACGGCAGGAGCGAGAACGAGTTCAAGCTTACCGCGCGTCAGGTACTGCGGCTCGGGACGATCGAGGGGGCCCGCTCGATGGGCATTGCCGATATCACCGGCTCGCTCGTTGCCGGCAAGCGCGCCGACCTGATCATGGTGTCGACGCGCGACGTCAATCTCGGCGTGTTCGGCGACCCCGCGCATATGCTGGTGACGGCGGCGCAGCCGGCCAATGTCGATACCGTGATGGTCGACGGCCGCATCCTCAAGCGCGACGGCAAACTGACGGCGATGAACGGGCGGCAGATCGCGGAAGAAGCGGGCGCCGCCAGCGCTGTGCTGCGCCGCCGCGCCAACTGGCCGATCTGACACGTCGGCGCGAGCGCTTCATCGACCGCATTTAAGCCTGTGGGGGCGGCAAGTGCCGCCGCGCGTTGCGCCTGGCGGAGCGTGCCGATCCGCGGGACGTGGCCGGCCGGGCGTTCTGCGGGCGCGGGGGCAGCAGGCGCGTCCCACTTTTATGGGGGGCGGCTGCGTCCGTCGTCGTTCCGCTGCGTGCAAGGGCGGAAGCCGTCCGGTGACGGTTGGGCAGCCGGCGCCGCGTGCCCATCAGAACGGGCTTTGCGCATGTCCGATACCATAGTCGCGCATACAACATCCGGGAGATTTGAAATATGATGGCGCCGCTCATCGGTCGTGCGACGGGACAGTGGCGTTGTTGCATTCGACCTCGGCCGTCGGTTCGGTACTTGTTTGGCCCCGATGTCGTTTGCCACATTTGCGATAGGAGACATGTATGGCTGTTCTTTCGGCCGTTCTGGCTTCCACCCATCATCCGTTCTATCTGAAAGCCGTATCGGCTCCGCCGGAGGAGCAGATCCCGCAGGCTGCGGAATGGAAGAGGAAGGTCGAGGCCTACCGCGAGACCCTCACCCGGGCGAAGCCCGACATCCTGGTCATGGTCGGCGCCGACCATTTCCATCAGTTCTTCCTCGATAATTATCCGACCTTCCTTATCGGCAAGGCGCCGCGCTACGACGCGACGTTCTATAACGAGGAGCGGGAATTCAGCATTCCGAAATATGTGCTGGAGGGCCACGAGGACCTGTCGGGATTCATGCTGCAGGGGCTGATGGATCGCGGCTTCGATATGGCCTTCAGCAACGAGCTGAAGCTCGATCACTCGATCATCTGCCCGATCATCACGACGCGGCCGCAGGCCGACCTGCCGGTGGTGCCGATCTACACCAATATCTTCGCGCCGCCGCTGCCGTCGCCGAAGCGGTTCTGGCAGCTCGGTCGCGCCATCCGTGAAATCATCGACGAATATCCGTCCGACAAACGCATTGCGGCCATCGGCACCGGGCATCTGTCGCTTGAACTCGGCGGGCCGCGGCAGTTTGGCGAGCACGGGCCGGATCCGGAATTCGACCATCAGGCCGTCGAGTGGCTGGCGACCGGCGACATCAATGCAATCCTGAAGAACGTCACGCATGAGAGCATGGCGAAGAGCGGCAATGCCACGCACGGTTTTATGGATCTGATTTTGATGCTGGGCATAGCCGGTCCGGAGAAGGCCGACTACGTGGACAGTCTCGATCTCTATCACACGATGGAGGCTTACCTCACCTGGTATCCGAAGCCGGAGGCAGCATGAGCAAATATTATGTCGACAAGTTCCTCTATACGGTGGACCGCGATCCGGAGCTGATGCGGCGCTACAAGGAGGATCCGCGGTCGCTGGTGACGGCGTGGGAGCAGTCGATCGGCCCGAAGCTCAATGACGTCGAGCGGTCGACGGTGAACAGTCTCACCGACGCGGAGCGCAACGCGCTGATCAATCATGACTATGTCGCGCTGTTCGAGATGGGTGC
>DATMEV010000115.1:0-33635 GCA_035556795.1 Pseudolabrys sp.
TTTCTGCCGGGCACATGTGATAGCGCGCTAAGCCTTGCCGTCGGCCACGGCATGCGGATCACGTTCCCGATGCTGTTGATGGCATCGCCGGGCTATGGCGACTGGACGCAATATCTGCCGCGAAATCCCGGCTTCATGTGAATGATCTTCGCGGGTGCCGCCGTGATCCGAGATCGCCGTCTCGACCGATCGCAGGAGGTGCGCCAGCCGGGTATGCCTTGTTGGATCGATCGATGCGGCAGGAGTGGCGCGCCCGAAAGGATTCGAACCTCTGACCCCCAGATTCGTAGTCTGGTGCTCTATCCAGCTGAGCTACGGGCGCGCGGGGCGCACGACCAGGGAGCCCCCCGGCCAGCGCCGGGCGCATAGCTATCGTCTCGCCGGGACGTTGGCAAGCCTTGCCGGATGATCAATCCGCTATGAAAAAGAGAGGCGATCGGCGCGCCGGCCGGCTCCGGGAGCAGTGCGCGTGGCGGCTGGATGTCATTCCCGCGATTTGGCCAGCACAATATTGCCGGTTTGTCCGGCTTTACGGTTCGGTGCACCGGATCATGCTATGGATTGCGAGGTTAGGGGCATTTTACGAACCTGGCGCGACCACCGGCGGCGGTGTGCTGTTGCGGGTCAGCCGGTTCCGTCGCCGCGCTGCTTGTAGAGGGGCGTGCCGGCGAGCAGACAAGCGAGTGCGCATAAACGAGGGCAGGCGCACAGAAGGCGCGCATACCGGTGAACTCTACCGGCAGGCGTGCAGGACAGCAGGCGAGGCGCGTCGATGAATCCTTTGATTGGTCTCCAACGGCAGGAGCAGTCGGTCTGGCTGGATTTCCTGGCGCGTGGCTTCACCGGAGGCGGCGGGCTGCAACGGCTGGTGGAGCAGGACGGTGTGCGCGGGGTCACCTCCAATCCGGCGATTTTCGAGAAGGCGATCGCCGGTTCCGATGAATATGACGAAGCGGTGGCGCGGCTGTTGGCGGCGGGCGACCGGGCGCCGGCTGATCTGTTCGAGGCACTGGCGGTCGAGGATATCCAGGCGGCGGCGGCAGTGTTGCGGCCGGTCTATGATGCCACCGGTGGTGCTGACGGTTTCGTCAGCCTCGAAGTCTCGCCCTATCTGGCGATGGATACGGAGGGCACGATCGCCGAGGCGCGTCGTCTGTGGGCCATGTGTGCGCGTGACAATGTCATGATCAAGGTGCCGGCGACGGCACCGGGCATACCCGCCATCCGCGCACTGATCGCCGAGGGCATCAACGTCAACATCACGCTGCTGTTTTCACAGGCCGTCTACCGTGAGGTCGTCGAGGCCTATCTCTCCGGTCTTGAAGCGCTGGCGGAGACAGGCGGCGATATCGCACGTGTCGCCAGCGTCGCGAGCTTCTTCGTCAGCCGCATCGACACCGCCGTCGATGCGTTCATCGATCGCGCGATGGAAAATGTCGATGCAGTACGCCGCCCGGCGCTCGCGGCGCTGAAAGGCAAGGTCGCCATCGCCAATGCCAAGCTCGCTTACGCTGATTATCAGCGGCTGTTCTCCGGCACCCGCTGGCAGCGGCTTGCGCAGCATGGCGCGCGGCCGCAGCGGCTGCTGTGGGCGTCCACCGGCACCAAGAACAAGGCCTATAGCGACGTGCTCTATGTCGACGAACTGATCGGCCGGGACACGGTCAACACGCTGCCGGTGGCAACGCTCGATGCGTTCCGCGATCACGGCACAGTGGCCGAAACCCTGACCCGCGACGTCGATGCAGCGCGCCGCGTGCTCGACGAACTGGCGGCGGCCGGCATCTCGCTTGATGCGGTCACCGGTCAGCTCGAACGCGACGGCGTCAGGTTGTTCGCCGATGCCGCCGACAGTCTGTTCGGCGCCGTGGCGCGCAAACGCGCCCGCGTGCTGGGATCGGCGATCGTCGGGCAGTCGCTGCGGCTGCCACCCAGTCTGACGGCGGCTGTCGAACGGGCGCAGGAGACCTGGCGGACCGGGGGACATGTTCGCCGCCTGTGGGCGCGTGATGCATCGCTGTGGACCGGCAACGACGAAGCGCGATGGCTTGGCTGGCTCGACAGCGCCGCACAGGCGCAAGCGGCTATCGATGCTTACGAACGCTTCGCGGCCGACATTCACGGCGCAGGATTTGCGCATATCGTGCTCATCGGCATGGGCGGTTCGAGCCTCGGGCCGGAGGTGCTGTCGCGAATTTTTACCCCGCGTGCCGGCTGGCCGCATCTCCTGGTGCTCGATTCCACCGATCCGGCGCAGATCGCGGCGATGGCGGCGGCGGTCGATCTCGAGAAGACGCTGTTCATCGTCTCCAGCAAGTCCGGCTCGACGGTCGAGCCGAATATGTTGCTTGCCTATTTCTTTGCCGAAATCGAGCGGCTGCGCGGCCGTGCCGCGGCGGGCCGGCAGTTCGTCGCGGTCACCGATCCGGGATCGCAACTGGAAGCGCTCGCCCGGCGTGACGGCTTCCGACAGATTTTCCACGGCGAGCCGTCGATCGGCGGACGTTATTCGGTGCTCTCGCCCTTCGGGCTGGTGCCGGCGGCCGCTGCTGGGTTCGATGTCGCCGGCCTGCTGCGTGAGGCGCTGACGATGGTGCGTTCTTGCGGCGCCGACGTGCCGCCGGCGGCTAATCCCGGCGTGCAGCTTGGTCTGGCGCTCGGAGAAGCCGGGCTCGCCGGGCGCGACAAGGTGACGGTTTTCGCGCCGCCGGCACTGGCAGGGTTCGGCGCCTGGGCCGAGCAGTTGATTGCCGAATCCACCGGCAAGACCGGCAAGGCGCTGATTCCCGTCGATGGGGAGGCGCCAGCGGCGCCGGCTGCCTATGGCGCCGACCGGATATTCATCAATCTTCGGCTCGGAAACCAGTCGGGCGCGGCCGACGGAGTGCTGGATGCGCTGGTTGCCGCCGCACACCCGGTCGTCGATCTGGCGCTCGCGCGCGCGGAGCAGGTGGCGCAGGAATTCTTCCGTTTTGAAATAGCGACGGCGGTGGCCGGCGCAGTGCTCGGCATCAATCCGTTCGACCAGCCGGACGTCGAAGCGAGCAAGGTGAAGATGCGCGAGCTTGCCGCGGCCTTTGAACAGACCGGTGCACTGCCTGCCGAAACGCCGGTGCTGGCCGAGGGCGGTATCGTGATCTATGCGGATGTCGCGACAGCGGCGGCGTTGCGGCATGCCGGGGCGGGCGACAGCATTGCGAGTTGGCTGAAGGCGCATTTCGGTCGGGCACGGCCCGGCGATTACGTCGCCTTGCTGGCCTATCTTGCGCAAACCGAGGCGCATGCTGCCGCTTTGCAGGCGATCCGCATGCACCTGCGCGACCGCTGCCGTCTTGCCACCAGCGTCGGCTTCGGACCGCGTTTTCTGCATTCGACCGGTCAGGCCCACAAGGGCGGTCCCGACACCGGCATATTCCTGCAGATCACCGCCGACGAGCCGGCCGATCTGACGATTCCCGGCAAGACGATGAGCTTCGGCCAGATCAAGGCGGCGCAGGCGCGGGGCGATGCGGCAGTGCTTATCGAGCGCGGCCGTCGGATGCTGCGGGTGCATTTCGAGGGCGCGCCCGGTGCCGGCCTCGCGACGCTCGGCGAGACAATCGGGAAAGCGTTGATATAGGTGTGCTGCCCCGGGCCCAATGCGCAATCCGGTATAGGCTTCGCTGGAAAGCGCGATAGACTTCAGCCGGTGATGGCAAAACGCACCTTCGAGGACTTTCATCCCGGCATGGAGATGATCTTCGGCCCGCGTCTGGTGACGCGAGACGAAATCGTCGCCTTTGCGGCGGAATTCGATCCGCAGCCCATGCATATGGACGAGGATGCTGGCCGACGGTCGATGTTGCGCGGGCTCGCCGGCTCCGGCTGGCATACTTGTTGTCTGCTGATGCGGATGTTGGCCGACGGCTTGCTGGCGCAATCGAGTTCGATGGGCGCGCCCGGCGTCGAGGCGATCAACTGGCTGGCGCCGTTGCGGCCCGACAGCTCCATCACCGTGCACATGCGGGTGCTGGAGACGCGCGTCTCGCGCAGCCGTCCCGGCATGGGACTGGTGAGACTGCATTTCGATGTCCTCGACGATACCGACACGTTGATCATGACGCTGGTCTGCACCCTGATGTTCGGCACGCGTGTGGCCGCCGGGAGCGCTGCATCGTGATCTGGTTCGACGATATGCGCATCGGTGATCGCTACGACGTCGGCAGCCAGCTATTCACGGCCGAAGGCATCAAGTCATTCGCACGGCGTTTCGATCCGCAGCCGTTCCACGTCGACGAGGCAGCCGCGGCACGATCGCATTTCGGCGCTTTGTGCGCCTCCGGCTGGCACACGGTGATCGCCTGGATGCCGCTAATGATCGCTTATCGCAACCGCGTCTCCGCGGAGATGCGGGCACGCGGTGAAACGCCGGCGATAACCGGTCCGGCGCCCGGCGTGACGGACCTGAAATGGCTCAGGCCGGTCCATGCCGGCGATACCGTCACCTATGTCACCGAAGTGACAGCGTTGCGCCGCTCCCGCAGCCGTCCGCAGTGGGGCCTTGCCACGCTGCTGACCACCGGTGTCAATCAACATGCGGAAACCGTGCTGTCTTTCGTCAGTCTGTCCTTCGTGCCGGTGCGCGAGGGTCGCGTCGACAGTCAAATCGACCGCGATGCCGATGGACAAGTCGGTGATTATGTCGATGATCTGGGCCGATGATGCGTACCTCCTGATGCCGATCCCATGACCATTGCGACGCCGGATGTGCTGCCTGCTGCCAAACGCGACGAGCGCCGCGCCGCGCGCGTCGCCTTCGGCGCGCATGCGCTGCACGATGGTTATACCGATCTGATCTATGTGATGCTGCCGATCTGGCAGTCGGAATTCGGCCTCGGCTACGCGGCGCTCGGCGCGTTGCGCGGCCTGTTCACCGGCGCAATGGCTGGCTTGCAGATTCCAGCCGGCGGCTTGGCCGGCAGGCTCGGCGTGCCGGCGGTGCTGGCGCTGGGCACCGCAATGACCGGAGGTGGATTTCTGCTTGCCGGCGTCAGCGGTGGACTCGCGATGCTTGCCGCCGCTTTGCTGATTGCAGGCATCGGGTCGAGCACGCAACATCCGCTCGCCTCCGAATTGGTGGCGCGCGCGTTTTCCGGTGGCGGCCGCGCGCGCAAGGCGCTCGGTACCTACAATTTCGCCGGCGACATCGGCAAGATGGCCGTACCGCTTCTGGCGTCGCTTCTGCTGGTGGTGCTGGCCTGGCGCGAGACGCTGGCGGTGCTTGGCGCCGCCGGATTGATCGCCGGGGTCGCGGTCTTCCTGCTGACGCCGCGCTTTGCGCCACTGCCGCCGGCAGCGGCGACGCCGACGGCACGGACAGGCGGACGGCCGGTGCGCTTCGCCTTTCCGCTGCTGCTGTCGATCGGCGTGCTCGATAGCGCAACACGCATGGCGTTCCTCACCTTCCTGCCGTTCATTCTCACGGCGAAGGGGGCAAGCCTGCCGACTATCGGCATCGGGCTGACGCTGGTTTTCGCCGGCGGCGCCGTCGGCAAGCTCGCCTGCACTTATATCGGCGCACGCTTCGGCACCGTCGCTACCGTCTGGTTGACGGAGATCGTCACCGCGCTCGGGATCGCGGCGTTGCTGCCGCTGCCGCTTGATGCCGCACTGGTGCTGTTGCCGGTGGTCGGCGTGGCGCTCAACGGCACCTCGTCGGTGCTCTACGGTTCGGTGCCGGATCTTGTCGAGCCGGAGAGGCGCACCCGTGCCTTCGGCATCTTCTATACCGGAACCATCGGCGCGGGCGCGGTCTCGCCGGCAGTGTTCGGCATACTCGGCGACCTGATGAGCGTGCCGGCCTCGGTGATCTGCGTCGCTGCTATGGCGCTGGCGACCTTGCCGATCGTGACCGTGTTGCGTTCGGCGCTGCCGACACAACCATAGCGGTCGATCGCGCCTGCCTGCAGCGGACGGAACAGCGGAACGAGGCATCATACCCTGGCGTTTTCCCTGACGAGTCTCACGACAGCAGGAGAAAAACATGATGCCGCAATTCCGCCGCTTTGCCTGGGCGCTGGTGCTCGTCGCCGGAACCGGCACGGCCGTCGCGCAGACGACCGTGATTACCCGTGAGCCCGGCGAGACACGCGCCATCGTCGCTCAGGAGCCGTTGGTACTGTCGCCAGAGCAGCGCACGGTGATTTATCGGACGATCCGCCAGGAACGCGTCGTACCCGTGCAGCCGCCGACGGTGCAATATCGCATCGGTATGCGGGTCCCGGAAGCAACGACGTTGTACGAAGTGCCGCAAACGCTGGTCACCGAGGTTCCGATCGTGCGGCCGTATAAATATATGATGGTCAACAACCGTGTCTGGCTCGTTGATCCGGCGACCAGCGAGATTGTCGCCGAGGTCGGCGATTGACGGAACGGTGATGCGATAGCGCGGGACGGACGTCAGAGCCTGGCGCCGGCCCGCCAGCATAACTGAGTGGCGGGTTGCGCAATAAAATGACGAATCCGCGGTCGTCTCTTTTGGATCATCGCATCGTCCGGAAGTTCTTGCGGAAATTCTTGCAGGAATCCTTGCAAAGCGGGCGCTTCAGAGCGGCTATGCGCCGCGCAGGGTGGATTTTTTTGCGCTGCAGCGCCATATAGTGGGCTGGAGGTTTTGCGATGAATGACATCAACTTTCAGTCCCCGTCGGAACTGTTCCCAAGCCGCAGCCGCAAGTCCCGCCGGCCGATTGGCTACAAGCGTTTTCCGACGGCTGCCGAGGCGATCCGCTTCGCCATCGAGGAAATGCCCTCGGACGCTCTTCTGGGTGCCTATCTGGAGGTCGGCGAGCGCCGTTTCGACGGTAATGGAATCCGCCAGCTTTACGAGAGCGCCAACTATCCGTTGCCGCGCCGCGTCACCAACTGAAAATCTGGCAAAAAGGCCGATTTTCGGATTGCGCATTAACCGCTCATTAGAGTTAAAGCTGACGAATGGCCCCAGCCGGGGCCATTTTTGAACGAGCCGCGCCGGAACGAAGCATTAACCGGGGCGTTTGAAGGACGACGACGGTGCTGCGGGGCTTAAAGATCGATATGGCGGACAAGATCACACTGGGCGGTATCGGCTATGCGCTCGCAGGACTAACGCTCTTCGTCACGATCATGGGCGCCGTGGTGGTGTGGGACTATACCTCCGGTCGCGTCGATCTCGAGGGACCGGCCACAGCCGTCGTACCGATCCGCTGATGAATTGATCCACTGGCATGTCGGTTCGCTGGTTTGGCCGGAGCGGTTCGGCTGATTGGCGATGCACCGGACGCAAACGCAGGCCCCGCGAGAGCGGGGCTTTTGCTTGTCGCGAGATCGAGAAAGCGTCTTCGGTTCTCGATGGCGGCCTGCCAAGTTACGGTGTGACGATGCAGCCATTGAATACAGTGCGCGACGTCGTTGCATTCGTCGGAGCGGCATTTGCGGTGAGCCTGGCGCTGGCAACAGGCATGTGTGCGTCGTCGCGTGCCGCAACGCTGCTTCAGCCATCGTCATATCCGAAGGGTTTCGTCGATCTTGCCGCGGTCGCCCCGGATATCGTCGTCGATCTGCGCTACGCAGGCAGCGATAACTTCGTCGGTCGCCGTATCGACGGCTATGAGGCGCCGCGCTGTATCCTCACTCAGCGTGCGGCGCAGGCGCTGGCTGCGGTGCAGCGCGACATGAGCGAGCACGGTCTCGGCTTGAAAGTGTTCGACTGCTATCGCCCGGAGCGGGCAGTGGCGCATTTCCTGCGTTGGGCACGTGAGGGCGCCGATACGGCGATGAAGGCGCGCCATTATCCGCAGCTCGACAAGCGCGAATTGTTCAGGCGCGGTTATATCGCCAGGCGCTCCGGCCATTCGCGCGGCTCGACGGTCGATCTGACGCTGGTCCGTACTTCCGCCAGCGGTGCGCACGAACTTGATATGGGCACGTCGTTCGATTTCTTCTCAACGGCCGCCGGGAGCGGTGCCGTCGGTCTTACTGCGCAGCAGCGATTCAATCGGCACAGGTTGGCCGAGGCGATGAAGCGGCGCGGCTTCCGCGGCTATGCCAAGGAATGGTGGCATTTCACGCTGGCGCAGGAACCTTTTCCGCACACTTATTTCGATTTTGTCGTGCAATAAAAAACCGGGCCGTCGCCGGCCCGGTCCGTGCATGCTGTCGTCAGGGAAATGCTAGCGATCGCCGTCGCGCGGCAACGGCGGCGTTTTCCATTGCGACATGCTTTCAGCGATGATTTTCATGGCCGTCATTGCCGCTGCGTTGAGGCTGGCATAGCCGGAGATCTCGCGCGTTACGCGCTCGCCCTCGCTGCGCAGCATGTCGCGCACGCTCTGCAATTCCTGGATCACCTTGTCGATCTCCTCCATCGAGCCACCCGAGACCCGGCGAATGAGATCGTTGATGTCATTGGTCGTCTGCGGGCTGGCCTTCGCGTCGGGCAGTTGCGGCGCGCTCGGCAAGGCCGCCGTCGGCCCTTCGCGCAGACGTCGCGGCGCGAACTGGTCGCGCCGGACAAATTCGCGGATATCGCTTTCGACTTTTGCTGCTGCTTCGGCGGCGGGGTCGCCCTGTCTTCGTTCGTCTTTCATCACCGTTGCCATGGCTTGTCACTCCGTGAACCCGTTTGTGCGCACGCGGGCACACTGCGGATGGCATGTTCTTCACGGAACTGTGACCGAACCGCGTTACGATTGCGGCACATTTTATTTTTTTGTGGCTGGCCAGCAAAAAATCATCCGGACTTTCCGTCCGGAATTAAGATTCCATTCATTTTAGCCGTGACTTGTCAGCGGACTTGCGGACCGTTCGCTCGACGGGGCCGGATGTTTGGCAGGTATGCGCGCCCGTCTAGGCGGTTCGCGACAGGTCGAGTTCGCGTCCCAGAACTTGCTCCGCGGTATCGAGCGTATCGAGCAGCAGCTTGATCGACGCCAGCTTGCCATCGCGTAACGTAATGAATTGCGCCATCCGCACCGTCAGGATGCGACCGCTGGCGCGGATACGCACGCCGACGCGGGTCAAGGCAGCAGCCTGCGCACCGCTGATCAGCCAATGTTCGGGCTCGTAATGGCGCAACTCCAAGACCTGCGTCAGTTCGCGGATTGCCGCAAGGACAGCTCCGCGACCCTTGCGCGTGCCGAAAAAGGGAAACAGATCGATTGGACCATAGAGCGACCATTCGACATTTTCGTCGAGGCAGGTCGCAAGTGCGTCCAGGCTGTGCGTTTTCAATGAATCGCGCAGCCTGCGCGAGAAATCGCGCGCGGCAGTAGTGGTCATCGATGGATTCCAAGTCGCGCGGCGGGAGCCCTGTCAGTCCACAAACAAACTGTCAGTTCGCAATGAAGAGAGATGCCCGGCCGCCCGCGGCACTTCCGGCCGCAATTGGGGCGCTCCCTATCCGATGGCTGCACGGTCTGGTAGTAGAAATTGTGCATAGCAGCAATTCCCTTAACCGGGAGCCGCTTGTCAATGCGTTGTCGTTCGCCGGACTGCCGGCGATCTTTCTCCGCCCCGGGAGACGGCTCTGGTGCGTTGAACCTGCGGGCGGCGACGGCGTTCGTATCAAGCCCATTACTGCAGGAGGCTGATCATGCCCATGCTGCTGTTTCCCCTGTTGGTTGCCGCGCCGCTTGCCCTTCAGGTCGCCGGTACGCCACCGTCGCCGCCCACTTTCAATGTCGACGTAACCTGCCGGCGCGCTGCCGAATCGGCGGTGGCGCCGGGCCGCACCAGCGAAGGCTGCAAGAGCGATGAGATGACCGCGCGCGAGGCCATTGTGAAGAACTGGACTGACTATGCGAGCGTCGACCGTGAGCGTTGCGCCCGTACCGCCAGCCTCGGCGGACCGCCAAGCTATGTCGATCTTCTCACCTGTCTCGAAATGGCGAAGTCGGTCAAATCGTTGCCGAAGGACGAACTGACCTTGCCTTCTTCGAGGTCCAAGCCCGAGTCGAGCCCGGTCCATTGACGTGGCGGATCGTGTATAGGAACGCGGCTTCGGCCGTGGACGCCGCCGTTCGGCAGCGCATGGTCGTGCTCCAGACCTGCGCAACCGAAAGGCATTTCCGTGACCACGATCTCCGCTGCGGTTCTCAACGATCTTGCCCCGACCGGCGTGCTCCGCGCCGCCATCAATCTCGGTAATACTGTCTTGGCGCAGACGGGTGCGGACGGCGCCCCGAAGGGCGTCTCCGTCGATCTGGCGCGCGCACTGGCGCAGCGCCTCGGTGTCGATGTGTCGTTCGTGATCTTCGATACGGCCGGCAAGGTATTCGAGGCGCTGAAAAGCAATGTCTGGGATATCGCCTTTCTCGCCATCGAGCCGGCGCGCGCAACGGACATCGCCTTTACCGCGCCCTATGTGCTGATCGAAGGTCGGTTCATTGTGCGCAACGAGTCGCCGCTGAATGCCGTTGCCGATTTCGACCGCCCGGGCGTGCGCATCGCGGTGGGGAAGGGCGCAGCCTACGACCTTTACCTGTCGCGCACGTTCCGCCACGCGACGCTGGTGCGCGAAGCCAGCAGCGCGGCGGCGTTGCAGCACTTCGTCGATGGCGGACTCGAAGCCGGCGCCGGCGTGGGGCAATCGGTACAGGCCTTTGCCGACGCCAATCCCGGCTTGCGCCTGATCGCGGAGCGATTCATGGCGATCGGCCAGGCGATGGGCACGCCGAAGGGGCGGGAAGCCGGCGCCGCCTATCTGGGACAATTCGTCGAAGAGATGAAGGCGTCCGGTTTCGTCGCGGATGCGCTGGTGCGCAGTGGTCAGAGTGCTGCGCTGGCGGCACCGCCGGCGGCGGCATAGCCACGCGATAACGAGCGCGCGTGTCAACAAGCAGGCATGTCGGCGGGCGGTGTCGCCGCCGGTCGAGACGGAGCTAGCGGCGCTGCGCCCGCATCGTTTCGTCGATGCATGCGTCGACCGCCTTCGCCTTCTGGTCGAGCGTCATGCGGGAATTGGAATCATATTTCATCCAGCACCGCGCGCTTGCCTGATGCACGTCGAGCGGAGCCTCGACCTTGGCGGCCGCGGGATCGGCCGGCGGTGCGACCTGTGCGGTCTGCGCTGTCGGCGTGACGCCGAGGGCGGCGGTCTGGCAGCCGGCGAGCGCCAGCGTCGCGGCAACAGCGACCGCGCGGATCGAATGGCAGATGGTGGACGATGTTGTCATCACAGTGTGCCCAATAGAACAGTTGTGCTCGATAGAGGGCGCCCAACTCTACATCGTCCGTCAGCATTGCTTCTGTCGGCATCGTTGCTGCCGGCATCGTCACTGTCGGTATTGCAGCTTGGACGGTGTACGAACTCTACGCCGCTGCCAGATGAAGTCCACCGTCATCGGGGCGCTGATGCGACGCTCACAATTTCGCGACTGTCTCGACAGGGCGACGTGAGCGGGGCTGTCGATTGACAGCCGCCGTTGCGACGGCCAACAGCGTGCCGTAGTCTCTCTCTCCGGCGACGTCAGAGATCGTTTCCCTGCATCGAAATTCAGCGTGTCCCAAGGAGATGCCCGTGTACGCGGATGTTCAGCTTCATATCGACGGCAAGTGGACCGCTGGCGGCAGCCAGAAGAGTGAGCCGGTGCTCAATCCGGCAACCGGCGAGACGATCGGTACGGTCGCGCATGCCGACCGCAGCGATCTCGATCGTGCGCTGGCGGCGGCAGAACGCGGTTTCCGGGCATGGCGCAAGGTCTCGGCATTCGACCGCTACAAGCTGCTGCGCAAGGCCGGCGACCTGATCCGCGAGCGGGCCGACGACATTGCCCGCCTGATGACGCTGGAGCAGGGCAAGCCGCTCGTCGAGGCGAAGATGGAAACGCTTGCCGCCGGCGATATCATGGACTGGTTCGGCGAGGAGGCGCGGCGGGCCTACGGGCGGGTGATCCCGGCGCGCGCCGAAGGCATCTATCAGCTCGTCGTCAAGGAGCCGGTCGGTCCCGTGGCGGCCTTCACGCCGTGGAATTTTCCGATCAATCAGGCGGTACGGAAGGTTTCGGCGGCGCTCGCGGCCGGCTGTTCGGTGATCCTCAAGGGGCCGGAAGAGACACCGGCGTCCTGCGCCGCGCTGGTGCAATGCTATCTCGATGCCGGCGTTCCTGCCGGCGTGGTGCAACTCGTCTACGGCGTGCCCGCGGAGATTTCCAGCTATCTCATTCCACATCCGGTGATCCGCAAGGTGACTTTCACCGGCTCGACCGCGGTCGGCAAGGAACTGGCGAGCCTCGCCGGCAAATATATGAAGCGCATCACCATGGAGCTCGGCGGTCACGCGCCGGCAATCGTCTTCGAGGACGCCGATGTCGATGTCGCGGTGAAGGTGCTGAGCGCCAACAAATTCCGTAACGCCGGGCAGGTCTGCGTGTCGCCGACGCGATTCCTTGTCCACGAAACTGTCTATGATCGCTTCGTCGACGGTTTCACCCGTGCCGCCAAGGCGCTGAAGGTTGGCGACGGTCTCGATCCGCAGAGCAAGATGGGTCCGCTCGCCAACACCCGTCGTATCGATGCGATGGAGGGCTTCGTCGCCGATGCGGTGAGCAAGGGCGCTATTGTCGCCACCGGCGGCAAACGGATCGGCAACAAGGGGAATTTCTTTGAGCCGACGGTCATGACCGGCATCAACCGCGACATGCGGATCATGAACGAGGAGCCGTTTGGTCCGCTCGCGCCGGTGATGCCGTTTGCCACCTTCGACGAAGTGGTGGAAGAGGCCAACCGGCTGCCCTATGGCCTGGCGGCCTATGCCTATACGCAGTCGGCGAAGACGGCCGCCGATATCGGCGCCGCGTGCGAGAGCGGCATGGTGTCGATCAACCATCACGGCCTCGCTTTGCCGGAAGTGCCGTTCGGAGGCGTCAAGGATTCCGGCTATGGCTCCGAGGGGGGCTCGGAGGCGATCGAATCCTATCTCAACACCAAGTTCGTGACGCAGCGCGGCCTCTGACGCGCGCAGTGTCGGAGGGACCGCCAGGATGCAGGATGAAGCGATACAGGTCGAGGCGACGGCGATCAAAGCCAACGGCATCACGTTCCATTGCCGGATCGACGGTGCTGGCGAGAAGCCGTGGCTGATCTTCAGCAATTCGCTCGCCACCGATCTGACGATGTGGGACGAGCAGGCGCGCGCCCTGAGCGGCAGCTTCCGGGTATTGCGCTATGACCAGCGCGGCCACGGCAAGACTGAAGCACCGGCTGGCGACTACAGCTTCGCGACGCTGATCGACGATGCCATCGCACTGATGGACGCATTGGGCATCAACCGCGCGCATGTCTGTGGCCTGTCGATGGGCGGTGCGACCGCACTCGGTCTCGTGCAGCAGCACCCGGACCGGATCGACCGCACGGTGGTCTGCGATACGCCGGGCGTCTCGACGCCGGCCGCCGCCGCGCAGTGGCGCGAGCGTATGGCGCTGGCGCGCGCCAAGGGCATGACGGCGCTGGCTGAGCCCACGCTGCAGCGCTGGTTTGCGCCGGAGGTCTATGCCGGCAATCCGCCTTGTGTCGACAAGGTCCGCAGAATGGTGCTGGCGACGCCGGTTGAGGGCTTCATCGGCTGTGCGGCGGCGCTATGCGACCATGATTTCAGCAGTGGTGCTGGCACGATGCGCAAGCCGGTGCTGTTTATCTGCGGCGAGAAGGATGCGCCGAATACCGCGATGCGCGACCTGCACCGACGCGTTGCCGGCTCGCAATTCGTCGAAATGCCTGGTGCGGGGCATATTTCGAATGTTGAGCAGCCGGAGCTGTTCACCCGCGCCGTCGCCTCCTTCCTTGTTGCCTGAACGGCGCGCGGTCTTACCGGTCATTTCGCCGATGACCTTGCTGAGACACATAATGCATTGAATTTTATAATGAAATCCGGTCGGTCGGGATTCTTCCCGCCGGCCGCAAGATTTTCATTCCGTGGCGGCTCCGACGCGCTACAAAGCGCCGCAGGCGCGAAGGCCGCCGGCGCGAGCGGGCCGGGCCAGCCGATCAGGGACCGAGCGAAACAGTGTCAAAACAGGATATGCGGGCAGAGGCGGAACGGCTGGTCCGGGAAGCCATGGCGAAGAAGCTGACCGTCAAGAAGGTCGATACGCGGATCGAGACGAAGTGCGGCAAATGCGGTGCGGCCAACAAGGTGACGTTTCCACCGGGGGGCACCCGTGTGCAGTACACCTGCAAGGATTGCGGTCACACGCAGACCGCGCTCTGAGACAGGCCGCATGCGGCGCGACGGCGGGCCGCATTGTTGTCGCGCGCGCTCCGGACGGATATGCCGGGGTACGAGGCTGGTAGTCCTGAAGCGGAGCGCGACTTTCGCGGCGGTCCGCGATATGCCTGCCTTACGTCCGGTCAGGGTGTTCTGAGCGCGGTATCTTACTAGTGGAGCGATAATGAAACTCGTTGGATTTGAATCGAAAAGCGGGCTGCGTCTGGGAGTAATCGAAGGCGACCAGGTGATCGACCTGCAGGCGGTCGACGCCAAGTTGCCGGCCGATCTCGCCGAAATCTTGCGTGCCAACAAAGGCGACCTGGCGCCGCTCGCAGCGCTGGCGAAGTCCGCGCCGGCTTCGGCGCGTCTGCCCCTTGGCGGCCTGAAATATGCGCTGCCGGTGGCGCGTCCTGGCAAGATCCTCTGCCTTGGCCTGAACTACATGGACCACGTCAAGGAAGGCAAATACGCCGATAATATTCCGAAGTGGCCGACGCTGTTCTTCCGGGTGCTGTCGTCCCTCGTGCCGCACGAGGCGCCGATCGTGCGTCCGCAGGCGTCGGTTCAGCTTGACTACGAAGCCGAGATGGTTGCGGTCGTCGGCAAGCCGATCCGTCACGCCACGATGGAAAACGCGCTCGACTGCATCGCCGGCTATTCGATTTCCAACGAAGGCTCGGTGCGCGAATTCCAGCGGCACACGACGCAGTGGACGGCGGGCAAGAACTTCGACCAGTCGGGCAGCTTCGGTCCGTGGATGGTCACCGCCGATGAGCTGCCGAAGGGTGGCAAGGGGCTGAAGATCGAGACCCGCCTCAATGGCAAGGTGATGCAGTCCGACAATACCGACAACATGATGTTCCCGCTGGCGGAGACCATCGTCTATGCGACGAAAGGTATGACGCTGGAGCCGGGCGATATCATTCTGACCGGCACGCCTTCCGGCGTCGGTCATGCGCAAAAGCCGAACCCGGTCTGGATGAAGGACGGCGACGTCTGCGAGGTCGAGGTCGAGCGTATCGGCGTGCTGCGCAATCCGATCGTCGACGAAGCTCGATGACCGTGGCCCGATAATTGATGCACGCGCTCCGTCCTGTCGGTCTGTCCCACGTCTGGACATGGACCAACCGGCGGGGCGCGTTTCGGACAGGAGAGTTGCGATGACGATCAATGTTGTCACGATCTGCGGCAGCCTTCGCAAAGGCTCCTACAACCGCGCCTTGATGAACACGCTTCCGGCGCTGGCGCCGGCCGGCATGTCGTTCAGGGAGGCGCCGTCCTACGAAACGTTTCCCTATTACAATGGCGACCTGCAGGCGGCTTCGGGTTTTCCGGCTCCGGTCGTCGCGTTTGCCGATGCTCTTCGTGCGGCCGACGGGATCATCATCGTCACGCCCGAATACAACTGGACGATTCCCGGCGCCTTGAAGAATGCGCTCGATTGGGTGTCGCGCATGAAGGACCAGCCGTTCAAGGAAAAACCGGTGGCGATCCAGTCCGCCTCTGGCGGTCCGGTCGGAGGCGCGCGCATGCAGTATCACATGCGCATGGCGCTGACCTATCTGAACTGTTTCATCTTCGGCACGCCGGAAGTCTTCGTCGGCATGGCGCAGAACAAGTTCGACGAGAATACGCTGGAGCTCAAGGATGAGGCAACGCGTAACGTGATTGCCCAGCAACTTGCCGCCTTTGCCAAATTCATCGAGCGCGTGAAAGCCTGATGGCCGACCCGGCCATGAAAAGGAGATCCATGTTGAAAATGAAGCTGCTCGCCGCTGCCGGCGCTGCAATCGCGACGTTTATGTTTGCCGTCCCTGTGGCAATGGCGGAGAGCTATCCTTCGCGCCCGATCAAGCTGGTCATTCCGCTTGCGCCAGGTGGCGGCACCGA
Source organism: Pseudolabrys sp. (assembly GCA_035556795.1). GTDB lineage: Bacteria > Pseudomonadota > Alphaproteobacteria > Rhizobiales > Xanthobacteraceae > Pseudolabrys. The sequence continues at coordinate 16,114 of DATMEV010000115.1, forward strand.
TATTACTGCCCGCACGCTTGCTGACGCTATCGCAGCCGACTGGAAGGCGACGATCGTTCCGGAAAACAAGACCGGTGGCGGCACTACCATTGCCTCGGCTGCGGTCGCCGGCGCGCCGGCCGACGGTTATACGGTCTATGTCAATACCGCGAGCTTTATCATTTCGGCGCGGATGATGCCGAACTTGCCCTATGACGCCAAGAAGGACTTCGTTCCGGTATCGTTGGCCGCCTCGTCGGACCATGTGCTGGTCGTCAGCTCGAAAGTGCCAGCGAAGAACTTCGCCGAATTCGTCGAGTGGGTGAAGTCGAAGAACGGTACGGCGACCTTCGCATCGTTCGGTGCCAATTCGTCGTCGCATCTCGGTTTCGAGCTGTTCCTGCATCGGCTTGGCGTGAAGATGGTGCATGTTCCCTACAAGGGCAATTCACCGGCGATGACCGATCTGCTCGGCGGTCACGTCGATGCGATGTTTGCCGATCATGTCGATGAGAGCCTGAAGTCCGACAAGCTGCGTATCCTGGCGATCGCCGGCTCCAAACGTTCGCCGGAAGTGCCGGACGTGCCGACGCTGCAGGAACTGGGCATGAAAGACTATACGTCGCGCTCGTTCTACGGCGTGATGGTACGCTCCGGAACGCCGCAGCCGATCATCGACAAGTGGAATGCCGCAGTTCGCGCGGCGCTCAGGAAGCCGGAGGTGCAGGCAAAGCTGCGCCAACAGGGCATCGACCCGATCGGTTCGACGCAGGCCGAATATGTCGACTACCTGAAGTCCGAAGATGCCAAATATGCGGAAGCCGCGGCACTACCGTCGGTCAAGGGACCGGAAAAGTAAGTGTAGACAAACAGAGCGACGCATACCGGTGTGCGCCGCCGTCAGCAGAATGCCCGGCATGTATGATGCCGGGCATTTTTTGATGCGACAGGGCTACAGTGGTTTTCCTGCGAGCCAGCGCTCGCCGCGTCGATAGAGCGCCGCAAGCTCGGGGCCGTCGAGGCCAGGCATGTCAGGCTTCACGTTGTAGCCGGCGCGTGTCTGCAGATAGGCGAGGTGGCGATAGCCGACCGGAAAGCTGCCGAGCAGCTTCTTGTAAAGCTTGACCTTCGCCGCCGGATCGACCGGATCGAGCCGGTCGCGTTCGTAGATCGGCTGCAACAATACCACGCCCCATTTGCCACGGCGTTTTTCGACAAAGCAATAGAAGCGACCGGTACAGACGACGTCGCACAGCACATTCTCGACCATGCCCCGCTGGGTGATCGTCATCTTGGTCTGGGCGATGCCGCGCATGCCGTTCACGTCGATCGTATGGCCGCCGAAGAAATGCCAGATGCGCACGCCGCGATCGAAGCCCTCCTGGCTTACCTTGATGAACTCCTCGGCCGTGCCCTGAAACCAGGTGGCCATCATCCGGCCGTCGCGATGCCAGAGCTGACGGAAGCGTGGCCAGTCGCGCGCATCGCGATAGAGGCCCCAATTCTCGATCAGGTCGCGGATCGCCTGCCGGTCGGTTTGTGCGCTCATGGTGCTGCCCCGTGCTATGGTTGCAGCGATTTAGCGAGGGAATAGCGAGAATGGCAAGGATGGCTCGGCAAGCGGCGGCACGGCTTCAGGGAAGCGTGGCCATCGTCACCGGCGGTGCGCGTGGCATTGGCCGCCACTATTCCGAGGCGCTCGCTTCCGAAGGCGCACGCGTGATGATTGCCGATATCGCCGACGGGCGTCCGCTCGCCGACGATCTCAATGCGACGCTGAGTCCTGCACACGGTGCCGGCGATATTGCCGCCAGCGTCACATGCGACGTCAGCGATGAAGCCGCGGTACGCGATCTGGTGGGCGCGACACTGGCGCGTTTCGGCCGTATCGACATCCTGGTCAACAATGCCGCGCTCTATTCCAGCCTGCCGCCGGTGAAGGCGACCGAGATCGACGTCGCGTTGTGGGACAAGGTGATGGCGGTCAATGTCCGCGGGCCCTTTCTGATGGTGAAGCATGTCGCGCCGCACATGATTGCGCGCAAGAGCGGCAAGATCATCAATATTGCCTCCGGTACGGCCTATAAGGGGCTGCCGAACTTCCTGCACTATGTCACCTCGAAGGGGGCCATGGTGTCGTTCACCCGGGCACTGGCGCGCGAACTCGGCCCACACAACATCGCCGTCAATACGCTCGCGCCCGGCCTGATCCTTAGCGAAACCGGGCTCGAAAACACCGCCCACCTCGACGATGCGCGCGACAAGGTAATCCAGAGCCGGGCCTTCAAGCGCGATGGCTTCCCGGAAGACCTTACCGGTGCGCTGGTCTTCCTAGCCTCGGCCGACAGCGATTTCATGACCGGGCAGACGCTCGCTATCGACGGCGGCTCGATCAATACCTAACTGGAAGGGGACCGGCAGCGGTCGCGCTGACCAGCATCGACTGGCCCACATGGCGGACCTGCCGGGAGTGGTTTCAGCCGCAACTGATTTGCGCTATAAATCGTCGGGAACCGCGGTTCGTAGAGATTGGAGAGTGTCATGACGGTCGCAGCCACAGCCGATGCAAAGCACAATATTCAGGGAGCCCGTCAGGCCTATTACGACAAGATCGCCAAGGACAGCCTGGCGCCGTTGTGGGAGGTGCTCAAGGGCCTGGTGACGCCGGAGCCGAAGACCTCGGTACAGCCGAAGCTCTGGCAGTTCGACCGTATCAAACAGTTGATGATGGAGGCGGGCGACGTCATCACCGCCGAGGAAGCGGAGCGCCGCGTCCTGGTGCTGGAAAATCCCGGCATGCCCGGCAAGTCCCGGGTCACCAATTCGCTGTTCGCCGGCATCCAGCTCATCCTGCCGGGCGAGATCGCCGACGTGCATCGCCACGTTGCTTCGGCGATCCGTTTCGTGCTCGACGGTGAGGGTGCCTATACGGCAGTGGAAGGCGAGAAAACGATGATGTCGCACGGCGACTTCATCATCACCGCCAACTGGGCGCCGCACGATCACGGCAATCCCGGCAAACAGCCGGTGATGTGGCTCGATGTTCTCGACATGCCGACGATCAACCACTTCGAGACCTCCTTCGCCGAACATTTCGACGAGAAGATGCAGAAGGCCGACCACGAGGATGGCGATTCTTTTGACCGCTACGCTTCCGGCGTGCTGCCGGACGGCATGCCGGCCGTCAGCAACCGCAGCCCGGTCATCAACTATCCCTATGCCAAGATGCGGCCGATCCTGGAGCGGCTGAAGAAATCCGGCGACATCGACAAGCGCCACGGCGCCCGCGTGCGCTATGCCAATCCGATCAATGGCGGGCCGGTGCTGCCGACCATGGGCGCCAATCTGGCGCTGTTTCCGAAGGGCTTCAACGGCGAGCCCTACCGCTCGACCGACGGCACCATCTTCGTCTGCGCCGAGGGCAAGGGCAAAACCACCATCGACGGCAAGGATTATGACTGGGGCGTCAATGACGTGTTCGTGGTGCCGCCGTGGACGCGCTACCAGCACCATGCCGATACCGATGCTGTTCTCTTCTCGATCTCCGACAAGCCGGCACAGCAGGCGCTCGGCATCTGGCGCGAGGGCAAATAAGCAGTGGTTTCGAGCGCGGGCATTCAAGCCCACACGCCGACGATGAAGCTGGCCGAAAAACGCCGCGTCTGATCCCGTCAGACGCGGCGCTTGCGTTTCCAGTTGGCGCTATGCCGCGGCACGGCTGTCTCCGCGCTGCCGCAGCCAGTCGATGGCCAACACCGCCACGGCCGCGGTGACGCCGATACTGTTGATATAGATTGCCGAGGCGAAGGCTTCGGGTGGCAATGCCACGGCGAGCGCCAGGATCGCGAACAGCCCGCGTTGCGACAGCGTCAGCGGCGCCAGGGCAAAGCCGACGACCGCGGCCGTGCCGAGCCAGATGCCGAAGAGGACACGACCGAAATTCAGCAGGATCTCGATCCACGGGCCGTCCATCATCAGGCTCGGCGTCAGGACGAACAGGAACGGCAGCAGGAAGGCCGACCAGCCGACGAGACAGGCGAGCCAGCCGGTTTTCCAGCCCGAGACGCCGGCAATATTGGCCGCGGCATAGGCGGCGAAAGCGACCGGTGGCGTGATCATCGACAGGATGCCATTGTACATCACGAACATATGCGCGGCCATCGGCGTGACGCCGAGCTTGATCAGTGCCGGCGCCAGCAGGGTTGCGGTAAGGATGTAGACGCTCACCGTCGGCAGGCCGATACCGAGCACGAAGGCGAGCACCGCCACCAGAAGCAGCAGCAGGAACAGGTTGTCGCCCGAGAGCGTGAGAAGCTGCGCCGTCATGCTGAAGGCGAGGCCGGATATGCTGAGAATGCCGACCATGATGCCGGCGGCAGCGCCGATCAGGATGATGTCGAGCGATACGCGCCCGGTCTCCATCATCGCCTTGAGCATGTCCAGAAGGCTGATGCGCTTGCCGCGATAGCCGCGCACCAGCGCGAAACCCATCAGCATCAAGGTGGCGATCACTGCCGCTTTCTCCGGCGTCAGCATCAGTGTTTCCGGATACATCAGCGCCGCGACCAGAAAAGCAATCGGCACCAGGAAGTGCCAGCCCGATCTCATGATCTCGCCGAGCGGCGGCGTTTCTTCCCGCATGGCACCGATCTTTTCCTTGGCGGATTCGAGATCGACGTGGAAGAACAGGCAGGCATAGTAGAGGATCGCTGGAATAGCCGCGGCGATACACACCTGGCCGTAAGGGACCTGCAGGAATTCGGCCATGATGAAAGCGGAGGCGCCCATCACAGGCGGCATCAGTTGCCCGCCGGTCGAACCGACGGACTCGATTGCTGCCGCGCGATATTTCGAGAAGCCCGAGCGCGCCATGCTCGGGATGGTGACGATACCGACGGCGAGCACGTTCGACACGGCACTACCCGAGATCATGCCGAACAGAGCCGAGCCGACCACGGAAATTTTCGCGGCGCCACCGCGGAAGCGCGCCATCGCCGACATCGACAGATCGGCGAAGAAGTCGGCACCGCCCGTGCGCGCCAGCACCTGACCGAGAATGGTGAAGGGGATGACGATCAGAACCGATACCTGCAGAATCGGGCCGATCGTACCGTTGAGATCGAGGCCGAGATAGATGGTCAGTCGTTCCGGCGAGACGTAGCGGGTCTGGAAATCGCCGGACAGATGCGGACTGATGAAGATATAGACCGCCATCGCTAGGATGATGCCGACGAAGCCCCAGCCGGAGATGCGGCGGCTGCCTTCCAGCACGAGCACGATCAGGATGGCGCTGACGACCAGGCCCTCGAGCGGCAGCTCGGCGCTCTGCTGCGTCAGGTCCTCGTAGCGGATGGCGATATAAATGCAGGTAATCAGCCCGACGACGACCGCCAGCCAGTCGCTCCAGTGCCGTTTACGACCGGTCTCGGCGATGAACGCCAGTGCGATCGTCAGGCCAAGCGATATCGCCAGCATCTGTTCGACATAGAACGACACGCCGAATACGCTGCGCGGCAGGTCGAGCACCCAGGTGACGACCACCGCCACCAGCAGCGACTGGAAGATGTTGGTCCACAGGACTGTGGCGCGCGACGCAGCGGCGGCAAACGTCGCCGCGTCCGGGATGATTCTTTCCTCGCTCACCGGTTGCTCGTCAGTCGACCGGCTTGGCTTCGATCTTGTGCTCGCTGAAATATTTCAGCGCGCCGGGATGGTAGGGGATGTCGTATTTCTTATAGAGACCGGCGGCGGTGAATTCGCGCATCGCCGGCTGGATGGCGACCATGTCGTCCTTCGCCTTCACCATGGTATCGATCATCTTATAGACGACATCATCTTTCACCTTGCTGTTGGTGAACAGCATATTGTCCCAGGCATAGACGTTCATCGGCTGTTCGACGCCGACATAGAACGGCCCCGGCTTCACCGGCGTAAGATAGCCGCCGGCGAGAATCTTCTTGGCCGCGGCCATGCCGCTTTCCGGCACCTCCAGAACGCGGATGCCGCCAACGGTGGCGTCAACTTCGCGCACTTTCGCGGCACCGAAGGCGAAGAAGAACATGTCGGCATTGCCGGCGGCGAATTCGTCTGCGCCACGAATGACATTGGGTACCAGAACCGGCTTGATATCGGCCTCCGACAGGCCGCCGGTGGCGAGCATGGCGCGGGCCAGCGGGTCGATGGTCTTCATTGCCGAATAGCCGAAGACGACGCGCTTGCCTTTAAGGTCGGCCATCGTCTTCATGCCACTGTCCTTGCGCACGAAATACGCGCCGCGCAACGTCTGGATCGAACCGATCAGCCGCAGATCCTTGTTGGTGGCCTTCGCTCCCTCGACCTCGAAGATGTTGGCGATGCCGAACTCCGCCTCGCCGCGTGCGACCAGCGGGATCAGCACGGATTCGCCGGCGGTCGGCTGGATCAGGGCATTGATGCCAGTCTTGTCCTTGAGCACCTTGGCGATGGCCGAGCCGGTGGTGTGGTTCAGCGTACCGGGCTGCATGGTGGCAAAGCCGTAGGTCTGCGCCGCGGCGAAGCCGCCGGTTGCGATCAATGCCGTGAAGCCGGCAACCAGCGTCCGGAACTGCCGTCTGGTGATGAGCATCCGCCTGTCCTCCCCTGTCTGTCGTTTTATCGTCTGGCCTTTTATTCTGTGGCCTTGCCGGAAGAGGCGGCGATCCGTCGTCTGCCGGTTTGGCGTGCGCGAGGTTTTCCCGATAATAATCCTTACACAGGGGAGTCCGCAAAGCGAGCCGATAACGGCGATATGGCCGATGGCGGCAAAGATGGTTGCGCAACGCCATGCTGGGCAGAATCCCACATCATCAGATCGGATTGTTTGAGGTTGCCATGCTGACATTCATTCAGGATTCGCCGTCCCAGCGGGTGGTGTTCGCCAGCGGCAGCCTCGCGCGCCTCGGCGAGGAAACGGAACGCCTGGCACTGCGGCGCGCACTGGTGGTGGCGACGCCGGGCAGCGGGGCGCGGCTTGGTGCCCATGCTGCGGAACTGCTCGGCGCGCGTTGCGTCGGCGTGCATGCGCAGGCGGTGGTGCATGTGCCGCGCGCGGTGGCCGATGCGGGTATCGTCGCGGCGAAGGAGCACGCTGCCGACGGCATCGTCGCCGTCGGTGGCGGTGCCGCGATCGGGCTGGCCAAGGCCATTGCCATCGCGTTGAGCCTGCCGATCCTTGCGGTGCCGACGACCTATTCCGGCTCCGAGGCGTCGCCGATCGTCGGCACCACCGAAGGCGAAAAGAAGGTCACCTTGCGCGATCCGCGCGCCGTGCCGCGAACCATCCTCTACGATCCGGACCTGACCATCGGTCTTCCGCCGGCGGTGAGCGCGGCGAGCGGGCTGAACGCGATCGCGCATTGCGTCGAGGGTCTCTGGATCGCCGAGCGTACGCCGATCAGCACGGCGCTGGCGACGGAGGCGATGCGGCGCTTCGGCGATGCGCTGCCGAAGGTAGTGGCCGACGGAAGCAACATGGATGCGCGTTGCGAGTGCCTTGCCGCCGCATGGCTCGCCGGCATCGTGCTGACCTCCGGGACAGCACTGCATCACAAGCTGGCGCACGTTCTGGGCGGCCTCGGCCTGCCGCATGCGGAAACGCATTCGATCATCCTGCCGCATGTGACGCGCTTCAATCTGGAAGCGGCGCCGGACGCTTTCGCACGGCTGTGCGAGGCGCTGCAAACCGATGACCCGGCGCATGCGCTGGGGGTGATGCTGTCAGGCTTTCCGCTGCCGCAGGGGCTGCGTGAGATCGGCTTCGACCGCAGCCGGATCGATGCCGTTGCACAGGATGTCGCAAAACTTGCGGTCAAGCATCCGCGGCCGGCCGGTTTCGCGGATGTGAAGGCGATTCTCGAAGCGGCCTATTGAACCGAACGGCGCCGTGCGCATTGCCAGAGGTGAACGCAGGAGACCCGGATGCAGATGGAAGAACTCACCGCCGGACACGGCGTCCTGACCGCGGTGCGGGCCGGCCAGGGCCCTGATTTGGTGATATTGCATTCACTGCTGGCTGACCGCCACGCCTTCGATGCGGTGCTGCCGGATCTGACGCGGCGGTTCCGGGTGACGCTGATCAATCTGCCCGGCTTTCACGGCTCCGAGCCGACGGTGCTGCCGTTGCTTGATGCCTATCTGGCGCGCCTCGAAGGTGGCTTCCAGGAGTTCGCCATCGGCCCCGATGCGATCCTGCTCGGCAACGGCTTCGGCGGCACGCTGGCGCTGGCCTTCGCCATCGATCATCCGAAGCGGATCGGCAAGCTCATCGTCAGCGATGCCGCCGCGACATTTCCCGCGCAGGGCAGGCAGGCCTTCCATGATATGGCCGAGCGGATTGCCAGCGGCGATATCGATGCCGTCGCTGCGGTGGCGGCCAAACGCGTTTTTTCGCCCGCCTTTCTCGCGCAGCATCCCGACAAGGTCGACGACCGCAAGCAGGTGCTGCTCGGCATCGATCCGCGCGCCTTTCATGCTGCCTGCAAAATCCTCGCCGAAATCGACCTCGTGCCGCTGCTCGACAAGCTCGTGGTGCCGACGCTGGTCGTGTGCGGCGAAGCGGATCAGGCGACGCCGCCGGCACTCAACAAGGAGATTGCCGGACGCATTTCCGGTGCGCGCTATGTTGAGCTGCCCGGTTGCGGCCATTGCCCGCCGCTCGAACAGCCGCAGCCTTTCCTGACGGCGATTCGGGATTTCGTCGGGATGTAAATTCCGCCGTCACATGCCGCGCTGGCGTTGCGCGCATGTGCCAGATTATCCTGTGGCTTCCTCCTGCCGGCTCCGTCGTCGTGGGCCATTCCGCCACCATTGCGAAAGATCGCATCATGCCGCGTTTCGCCGCCAATATCGCTTATATGTTCAACGAGCGTCCGACGCTGCTGGAGCGTATCGGCGCGGCGGCGCGCGCCGGCTTCAAGGCGATCGAGCTGCAGTTTCCCTACGATATTCCGCCGGCAATTCTCAAGGCGGAGGTCGACAAGCACGGTCTCACCGTTCTCGGGCTGAACACCGAGCGCGGCGAGCCGGAGTTGTTCGGCCTGACCGCGCAGCCCGGCCGCGAGAGCGAATTCGATGCGGTCTTCCGCACGGCGCTCGACTATGCGGTGGCGATCGGCGGCAATGCCGTGCACTGCCTTGCCGGCAAGGTGCCGCCGCATCAGCGCGCTGCTGCCGAGCGCACCTATATCGCCAATCTGTCGCGCGCCGCCGATCTGGCGAACGACAAGAACATCAAGCTGCTGATCGAGCCGATCAATATAATGGAGAGGCCCGACTATTTCCTGCAATCGGTCGAACATGCCGCCGAAATTATCGGCAAGGTCGGCAGGCAGAATGTCCGTATGCAATTCGATTTCTATCACGTGCAGATCATGCAGGGCGACCTGATCCGCCGCTTCGAGAGGCACCTGCCGGTCGTCGGCCATGTGCAGATCGCGGCGGTGCCGTCGCGACACGAGCCGGACGAGGGCGAGATCAACTATCCGGCGATCTTCGATGCGCTCGATCGGCTCGGCTATGACGGCTGGGTATCGTGCGAATATCGCAACCGCGCCCGGACCGAGGATGGATTGGGCTGGGGCAAAGCCTACGGCCTGCGGACCGATACGTGACGCCGGCGCGCGCTGTCGCCGTCTGTCACGGACATGTGTCAATTCGTGTGAACAGGTGGCAGTGGCTGCCGTCTATAGTCGGTGCACGTCGAACCCAGTCCGGGGAACGCCAATGACGCAAACCGTAGTGCAAACCATGATCCGATCCGTGCCGCTGCTCCGCACCGTCCGTATTGCCTGCGCCGCTGTCGGTGTTGTTGCCGGCGCGCTGTTCGCTTTGCCGGCGGCCGCCGAAACGGCGGTGATGGTGCCGCCGCCTGTCGTCGATGCTGCCCCCGGCGAAGGGTTGCAGACTGCGGTGCTGGCCGGCGGCTGCTTCTGGGGCGTGCAGGCGGTGTTTCAGCATACCAACGGCGTCACCAAGGCGGTGTCGGGCTATTCCGGCGGCAGCAAGGATACCGCGCAGTACGAAGCCGTTGGTTCCGGCCGCACCGGTCACGCCGAAGCGGTCGAGGTGACCTTCGATCCGAAGGTCGTCTCCTACGGCAAGCTCCTGCAGATCTTCTTCTCGGTGGTGCACGATCCGACGCAGCTCGATCGGCAGGGACCGGACACCGGCCCGCAATACAGATCGGCAATCTTCGCGGCGACGCCGGAGCAGCAGCGCATTGCGCAGGCCTATGTTGCGCAGCTCGCCAAGGCAGGGGTCTACAAGCGGCCGATCGTCACCAAGATCGGTGCCCTCAACGGTTTCTATCCGGCCGAGGACTATCATCAGGACTACGCCACTCTTCACCCGATGCAGCCTTATATCTATATTAATGACCGACCCAAGGTGGAGAACCTGAAACGGCTATTCACCGGCAGCTATCGCGACAAGCCGGTCCTGGTGCGGGCCGCGACCAATTGAGGGCGCAGCATCGCACCGCGCGGCTGATGCAGGAACGGAGGAGCGAGCGTGACCGACAGGACCAATACGACTGACAGGGTGGAAAAGACCGAAGCCGAATGGCGGCGCGAACTGACGCCGATGCAATATGCGGTGCTGCGCGAGAAGGCGACCGAGCGCCCGTTCACCGGCGAATACGAAAAGACGACGACGTCGGGCACCTATGTCTGTGCCGGTTGCGGCGAGCCGCTGTTTGCGTCCGGCACCAAGTTCGAGTCGCATTGCGGCTGGCCGAGCTTCTCCGCGCCGGTCGGCGACAGCGTTGCCGAGGCGCGCGACACCAGCCATGGCATGATCCGAACCGAAGTTCTGTGCGCGCGCTGCGATGGTCATCTCGGCCATGTCTTCAATGATGGGCCGGGACCGACGGGAATGCGCTACTGCATCAATTCCGCGGCGCTGAAGCTGCAGCCGAAATGAGACCCGGAGCTGTGCTGCGTCGACGATGACGCTGTGGCCGGATGCTTGCGGCCGATAGATCGCCGCCGCCGGTGCGCGGATGTCATCGCGTCGCCTGCATCGCCCGCAACAGCTCTTCGCTCGGCCAGCAATCCTGCTTCAGGCGCCGGGCCTTCTGATAGGTGCCGATCGCTGCGCGGGTTTTCATGCCCGCCTTGCCGTCGACCTTGTCGCGATAATAGCCGGAAGCGGTGAGTATTCGCTGAATCGTCTCGACGCTCTGCGAGCGTACCGCCGGACGCTTGGACCACGCCTGCCGGAAACTGCCGCCGCCGGCGATCCGGTCGGCGAGATTGCCGACGAACAGCACATAGAGGTCGGCGAAATTGTATTCCTTGATGACGTAGTAGTTGTTGAAAGTCAGGAATGCCGGTCCGTAGATGCCCTCCGGCATCAGCAGCGAAGCCGCCTGCGCCTGCTCTTGTGCAGATAGTGGTGTCAGCGGCGCGTAGCCGTGCGCCAGCCAGTCGCGCACCGGTCGTTGATGGTCCGGCTCGGCGATAGCGCAATCCATGTTCGCCGGCACCCGCACCTCGACCGCCCAGCGCGAGCCTGGTTGCCAGCCCTTGCCGTGCAACTGCTTCGCTGCCGAGGCGAGTGCGTCCGGCACCGAGTTGAAGATGTCCGCACGCCCGTCGCCGTCGAGATCGACGGCATATTTGTAGAACTCGCTCGGGATGAACTGCGTCAGTCCCATGGCGCCGCCCCATGAACTGCGCATCTGCGCGCGCGGATAGCCGTCTTCCAGCATCTTCAAGGCGTAGACGAATTCGTTGCGAAACAGCGCCTTGCGCCGGCCGGTGAAACCCTGCGTCGCCAGCACGCGGATCGCGTCATAGCGGAGCTTGACGCTGCCATAGGCCGTTTCGCGCCCCCAGATTGCCAGCACCATCGGACCCGGCACACCGAACATCCGTTCGATCCGGGCGAGCGTGTCGCGATATTGAGCGGCAAGATCGCGTCCGCGCGCCGCCAGCCGTTGCAGCGTCGCCTCGTTGAGGTAATCGGCCGGCGTCTGCACGAATTCCGCCTGTCCGCGTTCTTTCGCCGGCGGCCGGCCGGGAATCACCAAATCGGGCAGCGACAGGTCGGGCGTGAGGTCGCGCGTTGCCGCATCGAATGTGGCGCGCGACACACCGAGCTTGCGCGCCTCCGGCCAGGTCGATTCGAGCCAGCGTGCGAAGGACGAATCGGCTGCGTGCACCTGATTCGCGTCCGCGATCACGCAAAGCCACAGTACGGTTACTAGAACTAGTCGCGAAATCGCTGCTGCACCCAAGATCATGATCGGCCTCGAACGATCAGCGAACATCCGCGAATCAGAGAACAGAGAGTGTCCGGTAAATCAGAGATTAATGCGAGCCGGGCCGCAGATGCGCCCATGCTCTGCAAGGCGGGCTTTTTCGTCGCGGGGCTGATATGGTCCCGCCACCTTCCGCAACGAACATTCTTGAAGCCATGGATCCATCTGCAGCTCGGGCCGGTACGCGCCCGACATTCACCGATCTGTTCACGCCGAAGCTTGTGACCATCCTGCGGGAGGGTTACGGCGCCGGTGATTTCAAGGCCGATATCTTTGCCGGACTGACGGTGGCGATCGTCGCGCTGCCGCTGTCGATGGCGATCGCTATCGCTTCGGGCACGACGCCGGATCGCGGTCTCTATACCGCGATCATCGGCGGCTTTCTGATCTCGCTGCTCGGCGGCAGCCGCTTCCAGATCGGCGGCCCGGCCGGCGCCTTCATCGTGCTGGTCGCTGCAACGGTCGACCGGCACGGCATTGACGGCTTGCTGCTGGCGACCGTGCTGGCCGGCATCTTCCTCGTGATCGCCGGCTTCCTGCGGCTCGGCACCTATATCAAGTTCCTGCCCTATCCGGTCACCGTCGGCTTCACCGCCGCCATCGCCGTCATCATCGCTGCGAGTCAGATCAAGGATCTGTTCGGCCTGACGCTGGCAGTGAAGGAGCCCGGCGAATTGCTGCCGAAGCTGCAGGTGCTGTTCGGGGCGTCCGGCACGCTCAACCCGGCGGCGCTCATTCTGTCGGTGTTCACCGTTGCGCTGATCGTCGGCATCCGCATGTGGCGGCCGGCGCTGCCCGGCATTCTGATCGCTGTCGTCGCCGCTGCGCTCGCCGTCGCGGTCCTCGGCCTGCCGGTGGAAACCATCGGTTCGCATTTCGGCGGCATCCCGCAATCGCTGCCGGCGCCGGCGTTGCCGCTGTTTTCGCTCGAGCGTGTACAGGCCATATTGCCCGATGCCGCCGCCTTTGCGCTGCTCGGCGCCATCGAGTCGCTGTTGTCGGCAGTCGTTGCTGACGGCATGACCGGGCGTCGCCATCGTTCGAACTGCGAACTGGTCGCGCAGGGCGTCGCCAATATCGGCTCGGCGATCTTCGGCGGCATCTGCGCCACCGGCACCATCGCGCGCACCGCCACCAATATCCGCGCCGGCGCGCGCGGACCGGTCGCGGGCATGCTGCATTCGGCCTTCCTGCTGTTGTTCATGCTGATCGCGGCGCCGCTGGCAAGCTACATTCCGCTTGCGGCACTTGCTGCCGTGCTGATCGTCGTCGCCTGGAATATGGCGGAGAAGGGCGCATTCGCGACGCTGATCCGTACCTCGCGCGGCGACTCGGTCGTGTTGCTTGCTACTTTCCTGCTGACGATCTTCGTCGACCTGATGACCGGCATCGTTGTCGGCTTTGCCATCGGCACGCTGCTGTTCGTCAGCCGCATGGCGCAGGCGACCGGCGTCGAAGCCGAAGTGCCGCTGGTGCCGCAGGACAAGGCCGATGATGCCAACGGGCAGCGCACGCCCTACGACGTCAAGCTCGCTACCGATCCGGAGGTGATCGTCTATCGCATTACCGGCGCGTTTTTCTTCGGCGTCGCCTCGGCGGTCGGCGAGGCGCTCGACTTCATGAGCAGCGAGCGCTGCAAGGCGCTGGTGATCGATTTCTCCGGCGTGCCGTTCCTCGATTCGACCGCGGCGAATACCATCGAGGGCATCGCCCGCAAGGCCCGCAACCGCGGCATCAGGCTGCTCGTGACCGGCACGACGCCGGGCCTGCGCCGCGTGCTCGTTGCACACGGCGTCAGGCCGCCGCACGCCACCTACAAGGACACGATCGAACATGCGATCGCCAGTGCCCATGCGCTGAGCCGGGACGAGGAGCCGTCAGTCGCTTGACAGGAAGCCGATCCGGACCGCTTCACGGATATGGTGAAACGATCTGTTTCCTCGCTTCGACGCAATTCTGGACGGAAAACCGCTTCGCGCTTTTCCTGGAACTGCCTTAGTGATGCCCGGCCTTCGTGGCCTCGATCTCGGTCAGTTGGCCGAGCCGGTCGACATAGGCGATGCCGATGGCCGACAGGATGAAGACGACGTGGATGATCGTCTGCCACATCACGCCTTCGGGCGTGTAGTTCGTCGTGCGGTCGGTGCCGCCGAGATTGCCGGCCTCGATGAAGGTGCGCAGCAGATGGATCGACGAGATGCCGATGATCGCCATCGCCAGCTTGATCTTCAGCACGCTGGCATTGACGTGCGACAGCCATTCCGGCTGATCGGGATGGCCTTCGAGATTGAGCCGCGACACGAAGGTCTCGTAGCCGCCGACGATCACCATCACCAGCAGGTTGGAGATCATCACCACGTCGATCAGCCCGAGCACCACCAGCATGATCTGCTGTTCGGAAAAATCGAGCGAGTGGCTGACGAGGTGCCACAACTCCTTGATGAACAGGACGACATAGACGCCCTGACCGACGATCAGGCCGATATAGAGCGGCAGTTGCAGCCAGCGTGAGGAAAAGATCAGCGCGGGCAAGGGACGCAATGCCCGCGCTGCGGCTCCGGGGGGCGGTAACGGTGTCTCGGGCGTCATCGACATGGGCGAACCTCGGTGAACCTCGCGAAAAAGAGCGCGGATTTCTACAGGTGATTCGCCCGCGCCGTCCTGCGACATCGACGACGGTCGGCGGTTTTCTGCGCGATGGAACCGGTGGCGGGCGGTAGAGGCGCATGGCGCCCGCTACTTCGCCGCGACGATGAACAGCCGCGGGAACCGCAGCAGCACCTTGCCGTCGATGCGGGCCGGATAGGCGGCGGCAAGCGCCTCCACATAGGCGGCGCGAAACGCCGCGCGCCCCGCATCGTCACCGGCAAAGACATCGAGGAACGGACGCAGCCCGCTGCCGGAAAACCATTCGGCGATCGCCTCGGCGCCGTCGAGGACATGGTTGTAGACGATGTGCCAGACGTCGAGACGGGAACATTGCGGCCGCAGCCGGTCGTAATAGATGCCGGGCGGCGGCAGGTCGACGCGTGCGGCGGCAACCCGCGCGAGCCGCTGCCGGTACGGCTCGCTCCAGCCGGCGCGACGTGCCACCTCGCGCATCAACACATGCGAGGGCTCCTGCGTATTGTCGGGAAGCTGCGCCGCCAGCACGCCGCCTTTCGGCAGGGCGCCGATCAGGCGCTGCATCACGCCGATGTGGTCGGGCACCCATTGCAGCACCGCATTGGCGAACAGCAGATCGGTATCGGCCGGCGCCGCCCATGCGGCGATATCCGCCTCGCGGAAGTCGCAGCCCGGCAGCCGCGCGCGCGCCTGCACCAGCATGGCCGGCGAGGAATCGACGCCGCTCACCTGCGCATCGGGGAAGCGCTGCGCCAGAAGCTCCGTGGAATTGCCGGGCCCGCAGCCGATGTCGACGATGCGGCGCGGCGCGACGAGCGGCACCTGCGCCAGCAGGTCGCGCGCCGCGCGGGTGCGGTCGTCCTCGAATTTGAGATACTGGCGGGCGTTCCAGTCGGACATCGGCAAGCCTCCCGGCGGTGAAGCGGTTGTTCGGATGGTTCGGCAGCGGGGCGGGACTGTGGCGCGGCCGCTGCATCGGCGCGAGCCCCAAAAACCGGCTGGCACGCATGCGCCATTGCCTGTTCTTGTGTCGTCGCTTGTTCTGCGCCGTCGCCTGTTCTGCGCGCGGGCGTGCAGCAGCGCCCCTGTTGTTGTCGGCGCGGGGACGCCGTCTTCTGCCTGCGGCCCCGGCGAATGGCCGAGGGGGACGGAGCGCCGCACGGCGCAACGTCTTTGGTCCCGCACCGGTGAAGATGCGGAGCGTGCTTCCTGCGAAGCACGCGCGCCCTGCGGCGCCCCGTCTCGCGGCGGTTTATGTTGCCGGGGCCGTGCTTCCGGGACCGGACAGGGACTGGTGTTTCCCCTTGTCCCGCAGGCTTTCGCCCGCGTTCATCCGGCCCACGTCCAGCCCCGAAGGGCGGCCCCTCATAGTAGGGGCGGACGGCTGCCCGGCACCGGACGCGCGGCTGCGAACCGCGCGCGCAGGCGCCGCATCCTCCCCCGCCGCCATGACGCCTCATGACCACGCCCCTCGGAAGGGGAAGATAGGCGAAGGTATATAGTCCTATAGGAATATTGTCAAGGTAATTGTCGATCGAGCTAAATCAATCTTTCTGATTCCCGCGTTGGATAAGGAGAATAACTGCGGTTAGCGACTTGTGGTTGTGGCTGTAGGGAGTAACTCAGTATTCGTCGTGCATGGTCGCGATACTGCGCTTCGTAAGTCGATGTTCGAATTTCTTAGATCGCTGGGGCTTAACCCAATGGAATGGGAGGAAGCGGTCAATCAGGCTAGAGGTAACAATCCCAACGTAAGCAATATTATTGAAACAGCGATGGCGCGCGTGCAAGCCGTCGTGGTGATGTTCTCGCCAGACGAACTTGCCAACCTCAAGGAGCAGTTCTGGGACGACGACGACAAGTTTGGTGACGGAAAGTTGGCTGGTCAGGCGAGGCCCAATGTTATTTTCGAAGCTGGCCTCGCTCTTGGCGCACATCCTGAAAAGACGGTTATCGTGCAAATCGGCAAAGTTCGGCCGTTTTCTGACATTGCTGGGAAACATCTTGTGAAACTCTCCGATGCGGCTGGCACACGGAACGATCTCGCAAATCGGCTTGCTAAGATCGGGTGTGAGGTAAATCGTTTCGGTAGCGACTGGATGACAGCCGGAACGTTTGTGCCAACCGAGGCGCGGCTCGTCCCGGAGCCGCGCCGAAAGAGATAGGGGTGGGTTGGAACGCTGGCACATTAATCAGGCAGAGCAAGCCAACAAAGTGCAATCTGCGTTTTGCAGCTTGCCCCGTAGGTTACTCACCCCACGTGCGGGAGAGACATAGATGCAAAATCACTGGGTACGCCGTAGGTTGCATCCGCGCTGCTCGAAATCGGGGCGGACTACTATCGTTCGCGAGAGTTGGGAGTTTCGTCCCGAACGAAGCAGGCGGCGATCTCAGGCCTACCGTCATCCGTGCTCTACTTGTAGTCGTTATCAGCATTCGTATGAAACGCGGTGGTTGGGCTCACTTTGAAGGAGCGAAGGGGCTGAGAAGTGTCAAACATCCCTGCTTTCATCGAGGCGAGAAGCTTGGCCGACGACGAGATAGCGAAATGCCCGATTTGTTTGATAAGCTTGCGCTTCTTGATAGCACAAAGCGCTGACTCAAGTGACGGGCGAGCAGCAACAGCCATGAAGAATAGCAA
>DATMEV010000116.1:0-14552 GCA_035556795.1 Pseudolabrys sp.
GCCGGTGGCGGGGAGCCCCCCACCGGCTGGCGGCAGCCTTACTGCTGCGGACGGGGCGCAGCGGCGCCCCGCGATTCGTCGCCGCGCGGGCGGGCGTGACGCATCCCATGCTCGCCATGCTGGCGGTAGCGGGCGAAGTGCCGCCCGGCCCCCTCACCTCCGATCCGCGACAAGATGGTGAAGCGGCGCTTCTGCGCCTGGTCGAGGCTCTCGTAGAGAGGCGCCGCCGCATCGGCCAGTTTCTTCAGGCCGGCTCCGGTCTGCGTCATGCGCTCGGCACGCTGGCGCATCCGCTCGATCGGATCGCGGGCGGCAGCCTTGTTCTGCGCCTTATCCGGCGTCTTGCCCTGCGCATCGGCTTTGGCATCGGCGCGCGCGGCCATCCGATCGGCCACACGGTCGGCGCGCTGTTTGGCCATGTCACGCAGCGCGGATTCCACGGCCGGCCACTTCTTTTCCTGCTCCGGCGTCAGTTTCAAGCCGGCATGCAGCGCGGCGATGCGCGCGTCGGTGAATGCGCCCATGTCTTCGACCGACGGCTTCCAGCGTTCGGCGCCGGGCCCACGCTGCGCCGGCTGCTGCGCATAGGCGAGCGACGCACCGGCAATAGCCAGAACGGTAGCACCGGCAAGAACAGATTTCATCATGACCTTCTCCTCTGAAGCGACAAGTGTCGATCAGTAAAAGATCAGAGCGCCGCCTTCTCAAGTTAAGGTTTGGTCAGATTAATTCGCAGCAATGTAGATGCACGGATATTCATTTATGCATGAGATACTCGCACCCGCTCTGCACCTCGTCACGCATGCAAGCGGCCTCGCGATATCGACATACTGCTCAACAAAAAACCGCCCGTTACATGACGGGCGGTTTCTGCAGGTCGCTGGCTGAGGCGCGAGCCATTCCAATAAACCGGATCGCGCATCAAACCTTACTGGATTGCACTTCTTGCGGCGAACCGGCTCTCCACTTGGCCGGAGAAGATATTCAAGTCAGCTCGCCTCGGTCGAATGAATGCGCCGCGGATCGCCGGCGCCCCTGACGCGGCGGCTGGTCAATTTGTTCAGCGCACCGAGATAGGCCTTGGCCGAAGCGACCAGCGTGTCGGGATCGGCTCCCTTCGCGGTCACCGAGCGCCCATCCTCCGACAATCGCACCGACACCTCCGCCTGCGCGTCGGTGCCTCCGGTCACCGCATGCACCTGGTAGAGATCGAGCCGCGCCTGATGGGGAACCAGCGCATGGATGGCGTTGAAAATCGCATCCACCGGGCCGTTTCCGCTTGATTGCGTGGTCTTGTGCTCGCCATCGATGTCGAGCGTGAGCGTTGCCGACTGCGGTCCCATCGTGCCGGCAATCACCGTCAACGAAACGACCTTGATGCGATCATGCGCGGTGGCAATCTCCTCGTCGACCAGCGCCTCGATATCCTCGTCGTAGATTTGCTTCTTCTTGTCGGCCAGCGCCTTGAAACGCACGAAGGCGTCCTGCAACTGATTGTCCGACAATTCGTAGCCCAACTCGTTCAGCTTGTGCTGGAATGCGTGACGGCCGGAATGCTTGCCCATGACCAGCGAGGTCTGTTTCACGCCGACTGATTCCGGTGTCATGATCTCGTAAGTCTGCGCGTTCTTCAGCATGCCGTCCTGATGGATGCCGCTCTCATGCGCGAAGGCATTCCTGCCGACGATCGCCTTGTTGTACTGCACCGGGAACGAGGTAGCGACGGCAACCAGCTTCGATGCCCTCGTCAGCATGGTCGCGTCGATGCCGGTGACGAACGGGAACTTGTCGCCGCGCACCTGCATCGCCATCACGACCTCTTCGAGCGCGGCGTTGCCGGCGCGCTCGCCGATGCCATTGATGGTGCATTCGATCTGCCGCGCACCGCCCATCACGCCGGCGAGCGAATTGGCCACCGCCATGCCGAGGTCGTTGTGGCAGTGGGTGGAGAAACGCGCCTTGTCGGAATTCGGCACGCGCTCGCGCACCATCTTGAACAGATTGAAATATTCCTCCGGCGTCGTATAGCCGACGGTGTCGGGAATGTTGATCGTCGTCGCGCCGGCATTGATCGCCGCTTCGACGCAGCGGCACAGGAAATCGAACTCGGTGCGGGTGCCGTCCTCCGACGACCACTCGACATCGTCGGTATGGCTGCGCGCCCGGGTGACCTGCGCGATCACCATCTCGTAGACCTCGTGCGGCTCCTTCTGCAGCTTGTACTTCATGTGCACCGGCGAGGTGGACAGGAAGGTATGGATGCGATGGCGCCGCGCCGGCTTGATCGCCTCGGCGCAGCGGTCGATATCCTTCGGCGCGGCGCGGGAGAGACCGCAGATCACCGCGTTCTTGGCGCGCTTGGCGATCTCGTGGACGGCGGCAAAATCTCCCTCCGAGGCGATCGGGAAGCCGGCCTCGATGATATCGACGCCCATGTCGTCGAGCAGTTCGGCGACTTCCAGCTTCTCTTCATGCGTCATGGTCGCGCCGGGGCACTGCTCGCCGTCGCGCAAGGTGGTGTCGAAGATGACGACGCGGTCTTTCTCCGACGTGGAGGATGGGGCTTGGCTCATGGAACTGGGTCCTTCTCGCATGCGCCTCCGCGGGCGCTCAATGGGTTCGTCCGTCGATCGACCCCTGAGTGCCCAGGCACAAATGCCCAGCCGGCCCTCAGGGGCGAGTAAGGAGAAGGAGCGAGCCCAGAATGAGGGCGGCAGCAGCCGGCGCCGCGGGAATTGCCTTGGCAATCCCCCGGTCGAAAGCGCGGCTGTTGTGGCGCGTGGCCATCTGCGTCGAAACCCTCATCGTGCCGGTCAGCGTCGCTGAATAGAATGAATCGCGCGTTAATCCGGCTTTATCCCGGCCCTTTTAGCGGAAATTCGCCGGCCCGCGCAAGCGGCAAGCCTGGAACCCTGCTATCCGCCATTATTGTGTTTGTTTTTCGGCGCTTTCGGCGCATCCGGACCTTCCGCCTGCAGCATCTGCTCGGCTCGGGCAAATGCCTCGCGCTCCGCTTCGGGGATCGCCGGTGGCGTCGGGTCGAGTTGCACCAGCGCGTCGAGCAGCACCGCCGCCACCGCCGTCGCCGCCAGCCACTTCCGGTCCGCCGGGATCACATGCCAGGGCGCCTCCGGCGTCGACGTGGCACGGATCGCCTTCTCATAGGCGTGCATGTAGCGATCCCACAATCCGCGCTCGGCGATATCGCCCAGCGAGAATTTCCAGCGCTTCTCCGGCTGCCGGATACGGTCGAGGAAACGCTGCCGCTGTTCCTCCAATGACAGACGCAGATGGAATTTCAGCACCCGTGTGCCGTTACGCACCAGATGCTGCTCGAAGGCGCGGATCGACTGGAAACGCTTCTCCCAGAAAGCATCATCGACATGCTCCTCCGGCAGGCCCTGCCGCGCCAGCCAGTCGGGATGCACCCGCACCACCAGCACTTCCTCGTAGTAGGAGCGGTTGAAGACACCGATATGCCCACGTTGCGGCAGACGCAGCGTCGTGCGCCACAGGAAATCATGCGCCAGCTCCTCGGCGCTCGGCGTCTTGAAGGAATGCACCTGGCAGCCTTGCGGATTGATGCCGGAGAACACCCGCTCGATAGTGCCATCCTTGCCGCCCGCATCCATCGCCTGCAGGATGACGAGTACCGCCTGCCGACCCTCGGCATAGAGCAGTTCCTGCTTGCGGGCGATGTCCTTCACCAGATCGGCCAGCACGTCGCGGCCGGCGTCCTTGTCGATCGCCAGGCCGAGCTTGCCGGCAGGATCGTGATCGGCGAGCTGGAAACGCTCCGGCGCCTCGACGCGCACCTGTCGGACAATGTCGGCGATGAATGACGGCCGGCTGTCGAAACCCGCGGCCTGATCGTCTGCTCTCGCTTCAAAAGCCTTGTCGGATGCCATCCTCGCGCTCCGTCAGCACATCATCGCCATAGATCGCTCAGGAACGCCGCCGCGAACGGCGCAACCCGTCCGCCAATCTGCGCCCGCGAACCAACCACCACCACGTCGGCAAGTTCCGGTTGCCGCTCGCGGCGCAAATGCTCGCGCGCCGCCGCACGTAGCGCCGCGGCAGGCTGCGCGGCGCGCATGCGCCTGATTACAGCGACCAGAATGCCGGTACGCACGACCTGCCAGTCGGGCGCGGCTGCGAAACCCGCCGGATCGAGGCCGGTTTCCTCCTGCAATTCGCGGCGGGCGCTGAAATCCACATCGACGCGTCCATGCTTGATGTCGGCTGGATCCGGCGTGCCACAAGGGAAGTAGATCTCCCCGGCGTTGGCGGTGCCCGCCCCCATCTCGCCGAGCAGGAAGCCGCCATCGCTGCCTTCGACCGCGGCGCAGGAAAACAGATTGCGTACATCCGGATCGACGGCCGGCTGCCGCCGCCACGCCTGGAAACTCGCATAGTCGGTCACGAAAGCGGTGCCGCGCAGCACGCGACGCACAACCCGGCAGTCGCGGAACAGCAGCACTTGCCCGTTCCACAAATCCGGCTTGTCACGCTGCATCCGCGCGAAGGCGGCCGCAATCGCCGCACGGTGCGTCTCGGCGAACGGCCACGGCGTATCGCTGACCGCCAGATCCACCTCCGCGACCGTATCGATGACGGCATCGGCCATGCGTCGTTCCGGCATCGCCACGCTGGTCACGGTGCCGCTCCGACAGGTTCGGCCGGGAAGATGCGGCTTGGCGCAACGATCTCCGCTTGTGCCGCGACCAATGCCAGTTCACGCGCGCCCTGCGCCGCCGTTGCCTCGATCACGCCGTAGACCGAGGACACGGCGAGCGACACCGCCTCCGCCAGGCTGCTCGCGCGCAGAAAATGAGCCAGGAACAGTGCCGACAGCATGTCGCCGGTGCCGCTGACCGACACCGGCAGATGCGGCGTGCGTACCCGCAGGCGCTGACGCGCATCACCAGCGAGGATATCGAGATGGCCGGCCGGTGTGTCTGCCGTAGTCACCGAGGTGGCGACAACGATGCGCGGCCCACAGCTGCGCAGCAGATCGATGGCGGCAAAGGCATCGGCGGTGGAAACGACCGGAAGGCCGGAGAGCGCTTCAAGCTCGAAGCGGTTGGGGGTCAGAATATCGGCCGCGGCGAGCGCCCGTTTCCGGAAGAACTCCTGCACCTGCTCGGGCACATAGCGGCCCTCGACATCGCCGATCACCGGGTCGCAGCCATACAGCGCGTTCGGATTGCGTCGCTTGACCAGCGCCACGGCGTCCAGAATGGCCTCCCCGACCGGCACGGTCCCGATATAGCCGGAGAGGATGCCGTCGCAGCCGGCGAGCACGCTGCGCGCATCGATACCGCCGACCAGAGCGGCGACCGTCGTGCCGTCGAACACATGACCCGGCGGCGGGCCATAGCCGGCATGATAGGCGAACTGCACGGTATCGACCGGCCACACCTCGATACCGAGGCGCTGCAACGGAAACACCGCAGCGGAATTGCCGACATGGCCGTAGGCGACATGCGACTGGATGGAGAGGAGATTCATCGCGGGCACTTTATAACGCGATCCGTTCAAACAGAACCGGGTCGCGACCCGGATTGCCGACCCGACCACGTTTTCCGCAAACTGTCCCCCTGTCGCTGCAAGACGCCCGGGTTCCTGATCCGGTCGCGGTTCTCCGGCGAACCGGCTTCCACTTCGCCGGAGAACACGCCAACAGAAAACGCGGCGGGATTATCCCGCCGCGTTTGCGCGACGTACCTGAACGATACGCTTATTTGGCCTTGTTCGCCGCCTCGACAAATTTATTGGTATAGGTCTTCGATACGTCGATCTTGGCGTTGCGGACCTCCTCCGACGACTGGCTGAACACGTCGAGCACGGCCTGCGCGCCCTTCGGGTCCATCAGACCGGTCAGCGAATACATCGGCAGGGTGTTCTTCAACGCCGCCAGATAGCCGGCCTTGTCGGCACCGACGAGCTCCGGCGGCATCTTCGCCATGATCTCTTCCGGCGTATGCGAGTGGATCCACTTCAGCGTGTTGACGATGGCATTGGTCAGCGCCTGCGTCTCCTTCGGATGCGCGGCGATCCACGACGCCTTGGTGTAGAGCGCGCCGCCCGGATATTCGCCGCCGAACACGTCGAGCGTATCCTTGGCGGTGCGCGTATCGCTGAGGATGCGCAGGTCGGCATTACGGCCCTGCAGCACGGTGACCGCCGGATCAAGGAGCACGGCGGCATCGACCTTGCCCTGCTCCATCGCGGCGACGGCGGTGGCGCCAAGTCCGACACCGACGACAGCCACCGCGTTCGGATCGACACCGTTCTTGTGCAACAGATATTTCAGGAAGAAGTCGGTCGAGGAACCCGGCGCGCTGACGCCGACATTCTTGCCGGCAAGATCCTTCACCGACTTGATCGTCGCGGTCTGCTTGGGCGAGATGACCAGCGCCAGACCGGGATAGCGGTCGTAGACGACGAACGCCTGCAGGTCCTGCTTCTTTGCCGCCAGGTTGACGCAATGGTCGAAATATCCGGAGACGACGTCGGCACTGCCACCGATCACCGCCGCCAGCGATTGCGAACCGCCCTTGAAGTCGGCGATCTCGACATTGACACCGGCCTTCTCGTATTCGCCGAGCTGCTTGGCCAGCATCGTCGGCAGATAGCAGAGACAGGCGCCGCCGCCGACCGCGATCGTCACTTTCGATTGCGCCATCGCCGGGCCGGTGGTCGCGCCAAGCGACAGGCCGAAGGCCGCTGCCAGCACTGCGAACGCCGTCGCCGTGCGCCGGATCAATGCTCTCATGGTGTTCTCCCGAACCTTTGATTTTGCAGATACGACTTTTCACGCACGATAAAGGAGCGGCCGCAGCCTTGGAAGACCGCCGAAATGCCAATGCTGCCGCCCGACATGCGGCGCGGGCCACGGCCCACCGCGCGCCGATATCAGCCGCGCGCCTCGGCTGTTGTCGGGCGCCAGACCAGAAGCCGCGCCTCGACCAGCGAGACGATCATGTCGATGACGATGACGAATGCGGCGAGCACGAACATGCCGGCGAACACCCCGGCGACGTCGAAGACGCCTTCCGCCTGCTGGATGAGATAGCCGAGCCCGGCGGACGCACCGAGATATTCGCCGACCACCGCACCGACGACGGCGAAGCCGACCGAGGTGTGCAGCGAGGAGAACATCCACGACAGCGCCGAGGGCCAGTAGACATGGCGCATCAACTGCCGCTCGTTCATGCCGAGCATGCGGGCGTTCGACAGGATCGTCTGGCTGACTTCCTTGACGCCCTGGTAGACGTTGAAGAAAACGATGAAGAACACCAGCGTCACGCCGAGCGCCACCTTCGACCAGATGCCAAGCCCGAGCCACAGCGTGAAGATCGGCGCCAGCACCACGCGCGGCAGCGCATTCGCCATCTTGACGTAAGGGTCGAAGATCGCCGCCACCACCGGCTTGCGCGCGAACCAGAAACCGATCAGTACGCCACCGACCGAGCCGATAACGAAAGCGAGCATTGCTTCGGTGAGCGTCACCCATAGATGCTTCCAGATCGTCCCCTCGGCGAACCATTTGACGATGCGCTGCGCGACATCGACCGGGTTGGAGAAGAAGAACGGCGGCAATACCATGACGCCGAACACCGGATAGGTGGTCAGCACATGCCACACGGCGATGGCGATCACGCCGACCAGCACCTGCCACGCAGTCAGGCTGTAGCGGCTCATCATCCGCCGCCTCCGGTGCGCACATAGCCCTTCATCACTTCGTCCTTCAGCTTCTCCCAGATCTCACGATGGATCGCATGAAAAGCAGGATCGAGTTTGATCTCGGCGATGTCGCGCGGACGCGCCAGCGGAATGGTCCAATCGCCGATGATGTGCGCGGCCGGCCCGGCCGACATGATGACGACGCGGTCGGAGAGCGCGATCGCTTCTTCCAGATCGTGGGTGACGAAGATCACCGCCTTGCGGTCGGCGCTCCACAGATCGAGCAACTGATTGCCCATGATCTGCCGGGTCTGCGCGTCGAGCGGGCCGAACGGCTCGTCCATCAGCAGAATTTTCGGATCGCGGATCAGCACCTGCGCCAGCCCGACGCGCTTGCGCTGGCCACCGGAGAGCATGTGCGGATAGCGGTCGGCGAAGGTGGCCAGGCCGACGCGGCCGAGCCACTCCTGCGCCAGCGGCCGCGACTTCGCCTGCGGCATGCCCGCGGTCTCCGGCCCGATGGCGACATTCTCGATGGCGGTTTTCCAGGGAAACAGCGCGTCCGCCTGAAACAGATAGCCAGCCTGCCGGTTGAGCCCGGCAAGCGGCTCGCCGTAGATTTTGGCGGCACCGGCGGCCGGCGTCAGCAAACCCGCAGCAACATTGAGGAGTGTCGATTTTCCGCAGCCCGTCGGACCGACGATCGAGACGAATTCGCCGTCGGCGACCGACAGCGTTGCGTCCCGCACGGCCTGATACTCGCCGCCGCCGGCCAGACGGAAGGTGATATCGACCTGCTCGAGTGCGACTGCAGCAGCCACGCGGAAAAGCCCCTCGCCCGATGCCGATCGGACAGCGGCAAAAGTAACGGGTTGCCGCGCGATTGCAATCCGCCGAAGATCGCAGGCCATGGCGTCATCGCTCATCGCCGATTCGTTCCTTGCCGATTCGCGCTTTGCTGACGCGCTCGCCCGCCTGCCCGACTATCTCGGCAGCCATGTGCTGGTGAGCATGGCGGCGATGGCACTCGGGTTGGGCGTCAGCCTGCCGCTTGCGGTCTTCGCGCTGCGGCGGCCGCTGCTGCGCAGCGTTCTGCTCGGCGCCGCCAGCGTCATCCAGACGGTGCCCGGCCTTGCCTTGCTCACGCTGTTCTATCCGTTGCTGCTGGCACTGTCGGCACTCAGCGGCACGCTGATCGGCGTCGAATTCTCGGCACTCGGCTTTCTGCCCTCGGTGCTGGCGCTGGCGCTCTATTCGATGCTGCCGGTGCTGCGCAACACCATCACCGGCCTCTCCGCCGTGCCGGACGGCATCCACGACGCGGCACGCGCGCTGGGACTGACACGGCGCAAGACCTTCTGGCTGGTCGATCTGCCGATCGCCATGCCGGTGGTGATGGCCGGCATCCGCACGGCGACGGTGTGGGTGATCGGCACCGCGACGCTGTCGACGCCGATCGGCCAGACATCGCTCGGCAACTACATCTTCGCCGGGCTGCAGACGCAGAACTGGGTGTTCGTGCTGTTCGGCTGCTGCGCCGCGGCAGCACTGGCGCTCGCCGTCGACCGCTGTCTCGCAGCAATGGAGACTGGCGTCGCGCAGCGCAGTCACCGGTCGCTGGCGCTCGGCGCCCTCGGCCTGGTGCTGATCGCCTTTGCCGCGCTTGCGCCGCAACTCGCGCGTCCGCAGGCGCATTATACGATCGGCGCCAAAACCTTCTCCGAGCAATATGTGCTGGCGGCGCTGATCGAAGAACAGCTTGCCGCCGCGCATCTGCTCGCCGCGCGGCGCGAGGGGCTCGGCTCGACGGTGATTTTCAATGCGCTGGCGGCCAACGACATCGACGCCTATGTCGATTATTCCGGCACGATCTGGGCGAACCATATGCACCGCCACGACGTGAAGCCGCGCGCCGAGGTGCTCGCCGAGGTCGGCGCCTGGCTGAAGGAAACGCACGGCATCACCATGCTCGGCAGCCTCGGCTTCGAGAACGCCTACGCGCTGGCGATGTCGCGCACGCGGGCGCAGGCCCTCGGCATCCGCAGCATCGCCGACCTCGCCCGTCAGGCGCCACAGCTTGCCATCGCCGGCGACTACGAATTCTTCGCCCGCCCGGAATGGAAGGCGTTGCAGGCGGCCTACGGTCTGTCCTTCGCAACGGAGCGCCAGATGCAGGCGGAATTCATGTATCCGGCCGCCGCCGACGGCGCGGTCGATGTCATCACCGCTTTTTCCAGCGAAGGGCTGATCGCCAAATACGATCTCGTCGTGCTCGACGATCCGAAGCAGGCGCTGCCGCCTTACGACGCGATGCTGTTGATCGCGCCCGGCCGCGCCGGCGACCGCGCGTTCATTGCCGCGCTCAAGCCGCTGGTCGGCGCGATCGACATCGGCACGATGCGCGACGCCAATCTGCGCGCCGCCTCCGGCGCACCGCCCGACAGCGTTGCGCAATGGCTGCGCAGCCGCATCGCCGGCAAGCGCAGATAGGCAACAGGACAAACGGAAACGGCCGCCCCGGCGAGGGCGGCCGCTGCCAGTATCGCGATCGCGACAGGTCGATCAGTTCTTGTTCTTGTCGACCAGCGCGCCTTCCTTGATCCAGGGCATCATCTCGCGCAGCTTCTCGCCGACCTTCTCGACCGAGTGCTCGGCAAGCTTGGCGCGCGTCGCCTTGAACGAGGTCTGGTTGACCTTGTTCTCCAGCATCCAGTCGCGGGTGAACTTGCCGGACTGGATGTCATTGAGCACGCGCTTCATCTCGGCCTTGGTGTCCGGCGTAATGATACGCGGGCCGGTGACGTACTCGCCGTATTCGGCGGTGTTCGACACCGAGTAGTTCATGTTGGCGATGCCGCCCTGATAGATCAGGTCGACGATCAGCTTCATCTCGTGGATGCATTCGAAATACGCCATCTCCGGCGCATAGCCGGCTTCGCACAGCGTCTCGTAGCCGGCCTTCATCAGCTCGACCACGCCGCCGCACAGCACCGCCTGCTCGCCGAACAGGTCGGTCTCGCACTCTTCCTTGAACGTCGTCTCGATGATGCCGGCGCGGCCGCCACCGATCGCCGACGCATAGGAGAGACCGAGATCGTGCGCATTGCCCGAGGCATCCTGGTGGATGGCGATCAGGCACGGCACGCCGGCGCCGCGCTGATATTCGCCGCGCACAGTGTGGCCCGGGCCCTTCGGCGCGACCATCAGCACGTCGAGATCGGCGCGCGGCTCGATCAGGTTGAAATGCACGTTGAGGCCGTGCGCGAACATGATCGCCGCGCCGTCCTTCATGTTGGCGTGCAGGTGGTCGCGATAGATATCGCCCTGCAACTCGTCGGGGGTGAGCATCATCACCACGTCGGCCCACTTGGCCGCCTCGGCGACTTCCATCACCTTGAACTTCTCGCCTTCGGCCTTCTTGATGCCCTGCGAACCCTTGCGGAGCGCGATCACCACCTCCTTGACGCCGCTGTCGCGCAGGTTGAGCGCATGGGCATGGCCCTGGCTGCCATAGCCGACGATGGCGACCTTCTTGCCCTTGATCAGGTTCAGGTCGGCGTCGCGATCATAGTAAACACGCATGGATGGTCCTCTACTTGCCCCCGGATGGAATTCCGCCCGCAGCTTCTAGGGCGCTGAAGCCGACCCGACAAGCCCTGTCACGGGCCCGCGGACGGGCAGCGGATATGCGGCGTAGCGGCGCATCAGACCAGCATCGGGACGATGCTGGCGATGAGCAGTAACGCCATGACAATATTGAAGATTCGGGCCCGCCGCGGCGTGCCCAGCAGGCGCGCGACAACGGTCCCGAAAGCAGTCCAGATGATGACGGACACGACCGTCGCCAGTGCGAAGATGCCGACCATCACCGCGGTGTCGAAACCCGGGCTCTCCGGCCGCACGAACAACGCCGCCGCACCGAGCGCGGTGAGCACGCCCTTCGGGTTGACCCACTGGAATGCAGCCGCCTCAAGAAAGGTCAGCGGTGCGCCGCCACCCGACGCCGCGCCCTCAGGCCGGCCCGCCGTTGCCACCCGCCAGGCCAGCCACAGCATGTAGAGCGCGCCGGCAACCTGCAGCAGCGTGTGCAGCGCCGGCAGACTGCGGAACACCAGCCCCAGACCGCCACCGCAGGCGGCGAGCACGACGGCAAAGCCGGCGATTACCCCGAACATATGCGGGAGAGAACGCGCAAAGCCGAAATTCACCCCCGATGCCGTCAGCATCAGGTTGTTCGGTCCAGGCGTGCAGGTGGTCGCCAGCGCGAAAGTCGTCAGCGGCAGCAGCATCTCCACACGCCCTACATCGCCTCCGGGCCGCGGATGATGGCCACGACACCGGTGCGCGACACCTCGACCAGGCCGAGCGGCAGCATCAGCGCGATGAACTGCTCGATCTTGTCACTCTTGCCGGTGATCTCGAACACGAAGCTCTCGGACGACGCATCGATGACGCGGGCACGGAACGCATCGGCCAGCCGCAGCGCCTCGATCCGCGCCTCGCCCCTGCCGCGCACCTTGACCATCGCCAGTTCGCGCTCGATGGCGCGGCCGGTCGCGGTCATGTCGACGACGCGGTGCACCGGCACCTGCCGGTCGAGCTGGTTCTTGATCTGCTCCAGCACCATCGGCGTACCGGTGGTGACGATGGTGATCAGCGAGAGGTGTTTCTGATGTTCCGTCTCAGACACCGTCAGCGATTCAATATTGTAGCCACGGCCGGAGAACAGACCGATGACGCGCGCCAGCACGCCCGGTTCGTTGTCGACCAGCACCGACAGCGTGTGGGTTTCGTTGCGCTGCGCAACCGGCGCGGCGGGATAGTGGGAAGTGCTCGTCGTCACATTCGCGTTCACGGTCGTGGTCCTCTTTTTCCCTCTCCCCTCGCAGGAGAGGGTGGCGAGCGAAGCAACCCGGGTGTGAGGTCGCTCTCGCCTTGCATCCAAAAACCCTCACCCGCTTCGCCGCCACGCGGCTCGGCATCCTCTCCCGCTCGAACTCGGGTCTACCCGGGCCCGATGACGCCGCCCCCCCCAGTCGGACAACTCCGGCTTGGGGCCGAGAGGGAAGAAAACTACACCAGCATCTTGCCTTCTTCGGTGATCGCCTCGTCGAGCTTCTCCGCCGCATCGCCGAGGATCATCTCGTTATGGGCGCGACCCGACGGAATCATCGGGAAGCAGTTCTCCTTCTGATCGACGATGCAGTCGAAGATCACCGGCTTGTCGACGTCGATCATCTCCCTGATCGCGTCATCGAGATCGCCCGGCTTCTCGCAGCGGATGCCGACCGCGTGATAGGCCTCGGCAAGCTTGACGAAATCCGGCAGCGCCGCGCTGTAGCTTTCCGAATAGCGCCCGCCATGCAGCAATTCCTGCCACTGGCGCACCATCCCCATATACTGGTTGTTGAGGATGAAGATCTTGATCGGCAGGCGATACTGCACCGCCGTCGAGATTTCCTGCATCGTCATCAACACCGAGGCTTCGCCGGCGATATCGACGACCAGCGATTTCGGATGCGCAAGCTGCACGCCGACCGCCGCCGGCAGGCCGTAGCCCATGGTGCCGAGCCCGCCGGAGGTCATCCAGCGGTTCGGCTCCTCGAAGCCGTAGAACTGCGCCGCCCACATCTGGTGCTGGCCGACTTCCGTGGTGATGTAGGTATCGCGGTCCTTGGTCAGTTCGTAGAGCCTCTGGATGGCATATTGCGGCTTGATGACGTCGTTCGAGGCCCGGTAGGCGAGCGACTTGCGCGCCCGCCAGCGGTCGATCCGCGCATTCCATTCCGCCAGCGCGTCATTCCTGGCCCCGCCGGCGCGCCACAGCGCCAGCATGTCGTCGAGCACATGCGCACAATCGCCGACGATCGGGATGTCGACCTTGACGTTCTTGTTGATCGACGACGCATCGACGTCGATATGGATCTTCTTCGAGTGCGGCGCGAAAGCATCGAGCCGGCCGGTGATGCGGTCGTCAAAGCGCGCGCCGACGCAGATCATCACGTCGCAGTCATGCATCGCCATATTGGCTTCGTAGGTGCCGTGCATGCCGAGCATGCCGAGCCAGTGCGGGCCGCTGGCCGGATAGGCGCCGAGTCCCATCAGCGTCGAGGTGATCGGGAAGCCCGTCAGTTCCACCAGTTCGCGCAGCTTCTCGCTGGCGCCGGGACCGGAATTGATGACGCCGCCGCCGCTATAGAAGATCGGCCGCTTGGCGTGCTTCATCAGATCGACCGCGGCGCGGATGCTGCTCGGGTCGCCCTTCACCTTCGGCCGATAGCCCTTGTGCGCGAACTCGTTCGGCTTCGCATAGGTGCCCTTGGCAAACTGCACGTCCTTGGGGATGTCGATGACGACCGGGCCGGGCCGACCGCTGGCGGCAATGTGGAATGCCTCGTGCAGGATGCGCGGCAGGTCGTCGACCGACTTCACCAGGTAGTTGTACTTGGTGCAGGGCCGGGTGATGCCGACGGTATCGCATTCCTGGAAGGCGTCATTGCCGATCAGATGCGTCGGCACCTGCCCGGTGATGACGACCAGCGGGATCGAGTCGCACAGCGCATCGGTCAGGCCGGTCACCGCATTGGTGGCGCCGGGACCGGAGGTGACGAGCACGCAGCCGACCTTGCCGGTCGAGCGGGCATAGCCTTCCGCGGCATGGACCGCGCCCTGCTCGTGGCGGACGAGAATGTGCTGGACCTGCTGCTGCTGGAAGATCGCGTCATAGATCGGCAGCACCGCGCCGCCCGGATAGCCGAACAGATGCTCGACCCCCTGATCGGCCATCGCCGTGATCACCATTTCCGCGCCGGTCATTTCCCGGCCACCGGTCATTTCACCTGACATCACAGTCTTCCTTCCGC
>DATMEV010000117.1:0-6490 GCA_035556795.1 Pseudolabrys sp.
AATCCTGTTTGCTCCCCACGCTTTCGCACCTCAGCGTCAGTATCGGGCCAGTGAGCCGCCTTCGCCACTGGTGTTCTTGCGAATATCTACGAATTTCACCTCTACACTCGCAGTTCCACTCACCTCTCCCGAACTCAAGACTCCCAGTATCGAAGGCAGTTCTGGAGTTGAGCTCCAGGATTTCACCACCGACTTAAGAGTCCGCCTACGTGCGCTTTACGCCCAGTAATTCCGAGCAACGCTAGCCCCCTTCGTATTACCGCGGCTGCTGGCACGAAGTTAGCCGGGGCTTTTTCTGCAGGTACCGTCATTATCTTCCCTGCTAAAAGAGCTTTACAACCCTAAGGCCTTCATCACTCACGCGGCATGGCTGGATCAGGCTTTCGCCCATTGTCCAATATTCCCCACTGCTGCCTCCCGTAGGAGTTTGGGCCGTGTCTCAGTCCCAATGAGGCTGGTCATCCTCTCAGACCAGCTACTGATCGTCGCCTTGGTGAGCCTTTACCTCACCAACTAGCTAATCAGACGCGGGCCGCTCCAATGGCGATAAATCTTTCCCCGTAAGGGCTTATCCGGCATTAGCTCAAGTTTCCCTGAGTTATTCCCGACCATAGGGCACGTTCCCACGTGTTACTCTCCCGTCTGCCGCTCCCCTTGCGGGGCGCTCGACTTGCATGTGTTAAGCCTGCCGCCAGCGTTCGCTCTGAGCCAGGATCAAACTCTCAAGTTGGATGAGATTGATCTCGGCCAGTCGTTCACGTTTGACGAGGTCCACACGTCGAATACATGACCTACGGTCATGAACCGACGATAGTACCTTTGATAAACGTAGACCGCCGATGTCTCTTCCGACCGCTTCTCGCGAAAATCGCTTTTCGGAGACGCGGGGCGCAAGAACCTCGCCGTCCACGTTTCTCTTTCTTCCGATTCAGTTTTCAAACAACCCGGAAGCCGGGGCGGCTCCCATAACCCTGGTCGACCGGAAGGTCAACCGAAGGCCGTCGAAGCCTGAGCCCCCGAAAACTATCGGAAGCTTGTTTCACTGTAGCAGTGACGGCTTCACCGACCCGCTGTCACTGGAGTGACCAGCGCGTCGACTGGTCGGGGTTATATGGCCAGGGCCTCGGGGAAGTCAACACCCGTGTCGCCAATCTGTCATTTTTTTTGCGCTGCGGCGGAAAACGCCATCTCCGCCCGGCGCATGACAGCGAATTTCGTCCCGTTTACCGGGGGATTCGCACAGCCGCGGACTATCCCCAGCCACACCGCCGGCCCGGCCAATCGATGCGATGCCGTACCGGCGCCATATTCGTCGGTCGTTGTACACGGCGTTCCCCGGGATTCCCTGGGGGGCGATCCGCGACGAGGGGGCCTCTTCACCAGCTTTGCTCTGCCTTTCACCATCTGACGGGCCGATTGACGCATAACGGCTCAGCGGCAATGGTGCCGTTTGATTCTCGGGCTGGCTCGCGCGGTCGCGCTGCGGTACGAGAAACCAGGTTCATCACCGGGGGTTCGGCAATACCGGCGTCCCTTGATGGAAAGCGCGAGGCAAGCCGGTTCGCAGTGGCGACCACGTCCGATCGTCATTCTTTTTTGACGCACGCGAGGAACAGCAGAGTTGGACCAACAGCGGTCAGACGGCGCACAGTCTTCGCGGCACGACGCCGATAGCGTCGCGCTCGGCAACGAGCCGCCACTATCGGTCGACGGAGAGGACGGAGCCTTCGTCGACCGCCGCCGTGTTTCCGTCCAATGGCTGTCTGGCACCATCCTCACCGGACTGTGCGGCGCCGCACTGATGGGCGGCGCGGTGTTCACCTCGCTCGGCGAAACCAATTTCGCGACCCTGCCGGAACGGATCGAGTTGGCGCTGCGCGGCGCGCTCGGCTCCAGCGACCGCAACAGCAGCGCCCGGAAAAGCGACCGGCTGCCGACGGTCAGCGAATCCAGCGTCGCGCGTCAGTTGATCCGCGTGTCGACGATGACCCGCGTCGGCAACCACGAAGTCGTCCGCGTCCGCCCGTTTGTCCGCATCGCCGGCAATCTGGCGCTCAGCGGCTCCGAACTGTCCGCCAACATCCCGCCGTTCAATCCGCTGCGCATGCTTGCCGAATCCGGCCCCGGCGATACCGGGCCCGGCAACACGCCGGCGACCCCCGAGCCCGATGCCGAGGTCGCCTTCGTGATGCGCGATCTTTCCAGCCTGCTGCCGCGGGTCAATGTCGCCGCGCGCACTCCGCAGGATGAAATCCTTTCGCGGGTGCGCGAAGCGGCGACCTACATCGCCCGACCGACGCCGCCGAACATGCCACCACCGAATATGCCGCCACCGAACATGCCGCGTCCCGAACTGGCCTCGCTCGATGCCGTCACCGGGATGCGACTTGCCTATGCGGCAGACACCAAGATCAACGATCCCTATGCCGGCTTCGAGGCCCGCATCGTCCCCGAAAACGTCACGCTGCTGCCGAAAACCAAGGACGAAACCACCGGTGGCAGCCCGTGGACCGAACGGGTCTATATCCTGAAGAAAACCGACAGCATCGAATCTGTTCTGCAGGATTTCGGCGCGACGCCGGAGGAGATCAAGGCTATCGTCGCGGCCTTCGGAGGCCGCTCGCGCGATGCGCTCAAGGACGGCCAGAAGCTCAAGATCCTTCCCGCCCGGGTGTCCGGCGGCCAGCGGCTGCAGCCGATCCGGGTCGTTCTCGCCAGCGACAGCGTCGTCGATGCCGTGGTGGCGCTATCCGATACCGGCCGATATGTACCGGTCGATGTCAGCACTCCCGCGACCGAAATCGTCAGGGACGACGACGAGGACAACGGCCACGGCGTCCGTCTCTATCAGAGCATCTACGAAACGGCCCTTCGCAACAACGTTCCGCGCGCCGTGATCGACGACATGGTGCGGATCTATTCTTACGATGTCGACTTCCAGCGCCGGGCGCAGCCGGGCGATTCCTTTGAAGTGCTGTTCGCCGGCGAAGACGAAACGCCGACCGCCGACAATCGCAGCGAAGTGCTGTTCGCCTCGCTGACGACCGGCGGCGAGACCAAGAGATTCTACCGCTTCCAGTCGCCCGACGACGGCATCGTCGATTACTACGACGAGGCCGGCAAGAGCGCGAAGAAGTTCCTGGTCCGCAAGCCGATCGCCAACGGCATCATGCGCTCGGCCTTCGGCGTGCGGCGCCATCCCATCCTCGGCTACACGAAGATGCATACCGGCGTCGACTGGGCGGCCCCCAGCGGCACGCCGATCTATGCCGCCGGCAACGGCATCGTCGAGAAGGCCGGATGGGAATCCGGCTACGGCAAGTTCGTGCTGCTGCGCCACACCAACGGCTATGAATCAGCCTACGGCCACATGACCGCCTTCGCGCGCGGCATCGAAGAAGGCAAGCGCGTGCGCCAGGGCCAGGTGATCGGCTTCGTCGGTTCGACCGGCCTGTCGACCGGCGCGCATGTGCATTACGAAATCCGCATCAACGGCCGCCTCGTCGACCCGATGCGCATCAAGCTGCCGCGCGGCCGCGTTCTCGAAGGCAATATGCTGGCGAATTTCGAGCGCGAGCGCGAACGGCTCGACGGCCTGATGGCGCGACGCCCCTCGCGCGTCGCCGAAACGACGACGGCCATCACCACCGCGCGACGCTAGCGTAGCGCCCGCGACAGCCGCGAAGCGGCGCTTCAGCGCGACGCGCCTTCTGCGAATGCCATAACTTATGGCTTTCCTGAAATTCCACGAGCGGGAGCAGCCGCCAGCCGGGTCGCCGCGCTGCGACGCGCCCGCCATGACGGGCAAAAGCGGCTCAACAAGAGCGGTTCAACAAGAACCGTTCGACAAGAAGCAAGAACGATCCAGCAAGAACGATGCAGGCGATCCGCCGGTCGCGCCGTCCCCGCGCGATTCAACTGCGTTGAATCGCATCCGTTGCCTGCTTTTTATCTGCTTACCTACGCCTGATCTGTCCGAAAACCGGGTCGAATCCGAGGGCGAGGTTTTCGCGATGATGCTCAAGCGCATGCCTGAACCGTTTCGCATGTCACTGAAAAGCAATGCACCGGGCCGTCGCCGGTCCGGTGCATTTAGGTCCATCCTTGTCTCATCCAGCAGCGGCAGGCCGCTTCCGGAGCCAACGCAGCCGGATCAGGCGGCCCAATCAGGCCGCCGGTATCAAGCGGCTTTGGCGAGCGAGCCGTTGAACGTGAGGCCTTTCGCATCGGCCGACAGGTCGATCGTCTCGCCGTCCTTCACCGTTCCGGCAAGGATCATCTCGGCCAGCGGGTCCTGCACGTATTTCTGGATCACGCGCTTGAGCGGACGCGCGCCATAGGCCGGATCCCAGCCTTTCTCGGCCAGCCAGTCGCGCCCCTTCGCATCGAGCGCGATGTCGATCTTGCGGTCGGCGAGCAGCTTGCGCAGCCGCGCCATCTGGATGTCGACGATGCGCCCGATCTCGCCCTTCTGCAGGCGGTGGAACAGGATGATCTCGTCGACGCGGTTGAGAAACTCGGGACGGAACGCCGAGCGCACCACCGCCATCACCTGATCGCGCACCGCATCGGTGTCCTCGCCTTCCGGCTGGTTGACCAGGAAGTCGGCGCCGAGATTGGAGGTCATCACGATCAGCGTGTTGCGGAAGTCGACCGTGCGGCCCTGCCCGTCGGTGAGCCGGCCGTCGTCGAGCACCTGCAGCAGGACGTTGAACACGTCCGGATGCGCCTTCTCGATCTCGTCGAACAGGATCACCTGATAGGGCCGTCGCCGCACCGCTTCGGTCAGCGCACCGCCCTCGTCGTAGCCGACATAGCCGGGCGGCGCGCCGATCAGCCGCGCGACCGAATGCTTCTCCATGTATTCCGACATGTCGATGCGCAGCAGCGCCTGCTCGTCGTCGAACAGGAATTCGGCGAGCGCCTTGGTCAGCTCGGTCTTGCCGACGCCCGTCGGCCCGAGGAACATGAACGAGCCGATCGGCCGGTTCGGGTCCTGCAGGCCGGCGCGCGCACGGCGCACCGCCGTCGACACCGCCTGCACGGCCTCCTTCTGGCCGATGACGCGCTTGCCGATCTCGTCTTCCATGCGCAGCAGCTTTTCCTTCTCGCCTTCGAGCATCTTGTCGACCGGCACGCCGGTCCAGCGCGAGACGATCTGCGCGATGTGGTCGGCGGTCACCGTCTCCTCGACCATTTCGCCTTTCGTCTCGTTGGCCTCGATGCTCGCGAGCTTTTTCTCCAGTTCCGGGATGCGGCCATAGGCCAGTTCGCCGGCGCGCTGATATTCGCCGCGACGCTGCGCATTGGCGAGTTCGGTGCGCAACTGTTCGAGCTCGCTCTTGAGTTTCTGCGCGTCGCCGAGCTTCTCCTTCTCCGCCTTCCAGCGCGAGGTCATGTCGGCCGACTGCTTTTCCAGCGTTGCCAGCTCGCCTTCCAGCGTCTTCAGCCGGTCCTTCGAGCCGGCGTCGGTTTCCTTCTTCAGCGCCTCCTGCTCGATCTTCAGCCGCACGATCTCGCGGTCGATCGAGTCGAGTTCCTCCGGTTTGGAGTCGACCTGCATCTTCAGCCGCGCCGATGCCTCGTCGACGAGGTCGATCGCTTTGTCGGGCAGGAAGCGGTCGGTGATATAGCGGTTCGACAGGGTCGCCGCCGCGACGATGGCGGAATCGTTGATGCGCACGCCGTGGTGCAGCTCATACTTCTCCTTCAGGCCGCGCAGGATCGAGATCGTGTCCTCGACCGTCGGCTCGGAGACGAAGACCGGCTGGAAGCGCCGCGCCAGCGCCGCATCCTTCTCGACATGCTTCTTGTATTCGTCGAGCGTGGTGGCGCCGATGCAATGCAGTTCGCCGCGCGCCAGAGCCGGCTTGAGCAGGTTCGACGCATCCATCGCGCCGTCGGTCTTGCCGGCGCCGACCAGCGTGTGCATCTCGTCGATGAACAGGATGATGCCGCCCTGCGCGGCGGTGACCTCGTTGAGCACCGCCTTGAGCCGCTCCTCGAACTCGCCGCGATATTTCGCGCCGGCGATCAGCGCGCCCATGTCAAGCGCCAGGAGCTTCTTGTCCTTCAGACTTTCCGGCACGTCGCCGTTGAGGATGCGCAAGGCAAGCCCCTCGACGATCGCCGTCTTGCCGACGCCGGGCTCGCCGATCAGCACCGGATTGTTCTTGGTGCGGCGGGAGAGAACCTGGATCGTGCGGCGAATCTCGTCGTCGCGGCCGATCACCGGATCAATCTTGCCGGTGCGCGCGGCTTCCGTGAGATCGCGGGTGTAGCGCTTGAGCGCATCATAGGCGCTCTCGGCCGATGCCGAGTCGGCGGTGCGGCCCTTGCGCAAATCTTCAATGGCGCCGTTCAGCTTCTGCGGCGTGACCCCGGCGCGGGCGAGAATCTTGCCGGCCTCGCTATCCTTTTCGATGGTCAGAGCAAGAAGCAACCGTTCGACGGTGACGAAGCTGTCGCCCGCTTTTTCGGCGGCCTTCTC
>DATMEV010000118.1:0-4118 GCA_035556795.1 Pseudolabrys sp.
CTCCGCGCGGTGCTGGCGTCGATCAGACCGTCCAGGTGACCGATTTGAGTTCGATCAGGCGGGACAGATAGGTGACATTCGATTTGTTGGTCAGGCGATGCACAGCCCGCATCTCATTCATGAAGACGAACGAGCCGCTCGGCTCGTATGTCGGGATCTTCTGCCCGAAGATCGTTTCGACCTCGTTCTCGCCGCCTCCGAGAGAGACGACAAGATAGGGATGGTAGTGGATGTGGAAGTCGATGGTCTGGCCCGGTTCGAGCCGCACCTCCCACATGCGAATATACTCGTTCTCGAAAAGAATCTTGTCGCCTACCTCGCCAAGCATGATGCCGCGCTCTTTTACCAGCGTCAGGCCAGTCTTGTCGGATGCAGCTTCGGCCATGATCTTTGATCCTATCTGGATGGCAGGACTGCGATGGCGCTGATTTCGATCAGATAATCGGGCGAGCTCATTTTACTCACCTCGACCAGGGTGGAGGCGGGCAGGGGAGGTTTGAAGTACTGAGCGCGAACTTTGTGAATCGCCTCGAAGTGCTCCATGTTCCGAACATAGACATCGACGCGACAGATATCGTCGAGTGTGCCGCCTGCGGCCTCCACGGCTGCCTTGACGTTCTCGCACACCTGCCTCGTCTGTTCGGATACGTCGCCGATGCCGGCAATGCTTCCGTCCGGACGCCGGGCCGTCATGCCGGAGATGAACACGAACCGGCCGGTCGCCTCGATGGCGGTCGCATGAGAGAAAACGCCGTTCGGCTGACGCAGCTTCGGGCTCGAGATCTCCGTTTTAGCCATGGTGTTTTTCCTCCGTATTGCCTGCGAGGCACGCTGATGAAATGCCATACTCGTCCGCAAAACGGGTCAGCATCGCGATCACGGCCGGGTTGATGCTGACCTGTCCGTTCGCCTGCTGCCGGCGTCGCCATTCGGGCTCCCCCGGGCTGCAGAGCTGATCCGTTCCGGGCGCGCGCGCGCCGTTGCGAATTCCCGCTGCCGCTGCCGCAGCTCGGGCCCGGAATTCCTGAACGTCACAGAAATGCGCGACATCGATGGCGATGAAGAGGTGAGAGCAATCGTAGGGTTGCGCCATGTCACCGTAGAGCGGCCGGACCTCGGAACCGATCGCACCCTGCGAAAGCAGGCCGCTCATCAGATCGATCATGAACGAGAGGCCGAATCCTTTTGGGCCGCCCGAAGGCAACAACATCCCGGAGATCGCCGCTGCGGCGTCGGTCGTCGGCTCGCCGGATGCGGTGACGGCCCAGCTCGCCGGGATCGGCGTCTTCGATTTATCCGCCATGCGAATCTTGCCCATGGCGGCTTCGCTCGTTGCCATGTCCAGCAGGAGCGGAATTTCGCTGTTTGTCGGCACCGCGATGGCGATCGGATTGTTCCCGACGACACGCTCGGCGCCGCCCGGTGCCGGCATCAGCGGGCGGGTGTTGCACATCGCGATGCCGATGCAGTCCGCATTTGCAGCTTGCAGGGCATATTTCCCGGCGGTGCCGAAATGGAAGCCGTGGCGTACCGAAACGATACCCGAAGCAAATTCGCGAGCCTTGCCGACGGCGATCGCCATCGCCTGCTCGCCGGTCAGATGACCAAGCGCATGGCCGGCGTCGAGGACGACGGCCCCGCCGCGGCTCGAGACGGTCGAAGCTGTTTCCCGGTTTGAAACCGAGCCATGGCGCAGCCGGTCGATATACATGTCGACCAGCATGACCCCGTGTGAATGCAGCCCTTCGATATCCGCATCCACCAGGCCCTGGGCGACCTTGAGCGCTGCCCGAGGCGATACGCCCGCCGCGACAAACAGGTCTGCAACGAAATCGCGCAGTCGGCTTGCGGCGAGAATGCGCTCGTCGCTCATCGAGCAATCCGTTTTTCGGCACGCGTTTGTGCGACCAGCTTTGCCTCCGCGAGCGACGCCGCGACCTTGTTGCATGTCCGCTCGATATGCGCGCGGTTGAGGGCGATCGCCTTGTCGGTATCCCGGTTGAGCGCAGCGCGCATCAGTTGCCGATGCTCGCCGACGTCGTCGCGCGGCGGGCCGCTCGACATGATCGACAGGGCGACATAGCGCTCCCCTTGCTCGAACAACCGGTGCCGTATCGTCAGAAGCGTTGGTGTGCCGCAGGCGGAGACCAGCGTGCCATGGAAATCGGCATGTGCCCGGCTCCATTCTTCGCTGATGGCGGCCGGATCTTCGGGATCCAGTTTCGTCTGGCGTGACAGACGATGGAAGACGCTGAGCAGATTGGCTTCCCAGTCGACGCCGCCTCTTTCAATCGACCAACGGAGCGCAATGGCTTCGATCTCGATGCGCGTGCTCATCAGGTCGACAAGATTTTCCCGAGACACTTCCGAAACACGAAACCCCTTGTTCTGCTCCAGTTCGACGAGGCCTTCGGCGTTGAGGCGCATCAGTGCTTCACGGATGGGGCTTGTTCCCATTCCATAGCGCTCGCGGAGCGTCTCCACGCGAAGCCTTTCGTTGGGGACCAGCCGGCAGGCGATGATGTCGGACCGGATCTGCGTCAGGACAGTTGCGTTCAGCGTTTGCGCCGAAACGGGGGGAGCGGATGAAGCCGGCAATCATGCCTCCGGGAAATGCTTGCCGTTAGCTGGCAGGTTCATGGAATAATCAATATGAAATCGATAGGCAATAGGATTTTCGAAAAAGTATTGACGTCCCGTTTTTTCTGATGGCACGATGC
Source organism: Pseudolabrys sp. (assembly GCA_035556795.1). Taxonomy (GTDB): domain Bacteria; phylum Pseudomonadota; class Alphaproteobacteria; order Rhizobiales; family Xanthobacteraceae; genus Pseudolabrys. The sequence continues at coordinate 2,721 of DATMEV010000118.1, forward strand.
AGGACATGCGGACGTCGATCCGCAACAGGGAGGATCTGACATGTGTAGACCGGCTCGCTTGTCTGGCGCGCTATGCCTTGCCGCATTGATTGCTGCCGGACTTTCTGTTCCCGCTGCCGCGCAAACACCGCCGCTCACCAAGGTCGTCTTCTCGCTCGATTTCATTCCACTGGGACGTCACGCGCCGTGGTACGCCGCGCTCGGGGAGGGCTATTTCAAGGACGAAGGGCTCGACGTATCGATCATACCGTCGCAGGGAACCGCCCAAGTGATCCAGGCGGTCGAGTCCGGCACGGCCAATATCGGTTTCGTCGATGTGCCGAGCGTCGTGATCGCTCGGGCCAATGGTTCAAAACTGAAAATTGCTGCGGTCAACTATCAGAAGGCGCCGTATGCGATCTTCAGTCTCAGCACGGGTGCGAATGTTACGCAGGCCAAGCAGCTTGAAGGGCTGACGCTGGGAAGCGGCGCGGGGAGCTTTACCCCGAAGGTTATTCAGGGCTTCATGGCGCAGAAAGGGCTTGATCCGAGCAAGCTGACGATCAGCAATGTTGCGCCGCCCGCTCGTGCGACAACGCTGTTGTCCGGTCAGGTTCCCGCCATCGAGTTCTTCGTAATGGCCAAGCCTGGGCTTGAGGCTGGTGCGAAAGATGTGAACGCCGAACTGCGGACGTTTCTGCTGGCCGACCATGGCCTCGAACTCTATGCCAACGGCATTGCCGCGACCGACGACTATATTGCGAAGAATCCGGATGTTCTGAAGCGCTTCGTCCGCGCGGCGCTGAAGGGCTGGAAGTTTGCATTGGACAATCCGGAGAAAGCCGCTGCCGATCAGGTCAAGTTTGTTCCCACCCTCAAACCCGACGTGATCGTTGCAGAACTTGGGGTTGTCAAGGATCTCGCAATAACGCCCGACACGAAAAAACATGGCCTCGGCTGGTTCGATCCGGCCAAGCTCCAGGCCAATATCGACTTCGTGTCAAAATATGTTGGCATTAGCGGGGCTGCGCCGAAGGCTGCGGACATCTCCGCGGCGGGCTTTCTGCCCAATCCACCCGTGATGCCATAAGGACCAGGATCATTCAGGTTTCGAGACATATCGGGACACAGGAGCAGGCACCGCCTGCTCCTGATCCGTTCGGACGTTTTGAGCGCGTTCATCAATCGTTTTTGCGGGCAAGCAACGCGCCGCTGGTCGCGATCGAGGATATCACTTTCGACCTGAAGCGCGGAAACCTCGTCGCGCTTCTTGGCCCGAGCGGATGCGGCAAGACGACATTTCTGAAGATTGTTGCCGGACTGATCCCGGCAACGAGCGGAACGGTGAAGATCGCCGGCGTCGACGTGTCCCAACCGCACCCCGACTTCGGGGTTGTGTTTCAGCAAGCCAATCTGATG
>DATMEV010000119.1:0-4215 GCA_035556795.1 Pseudolabrys sp.
ACCGCGTTGTTCGGCGCATAAAACCGCCGATAGAAGCCGATGGCATCGTCGCGGCTGAGTTCTTCCATCTCGTGCCGCCAGCCGATCACCGGCCGGCCATAAGGCGAATTGAGGAACAGCGCCGCGTCCATCTGCTCCGACAACTGGGCGCCGGGATTGTTGCCGATACGCTGGTTGCGCTCCTCCAGGATGACGTCGCGCTCCGGCAACACCACCGCGTCGGTCAGAATCAGACCGGTCATCCGGTCGGCCTCGAACTCCATCATCGTCTTGAGATGCTGGCGCCCGACACGCTGGAAGTATCCGGTATAATCCGACGCCGTGAACGCATTCTCCTGGCCGCCGATCGCGGCCACCACCTGGGAGAATTCTCCGGCCGGGTGTTCCTTGGTGCCCTTGAACATCAGATGCTCAAGGAAATGCGCAAGTCCGGACTTGCCCGGCGTCTCGTCGGCGGCGCCGACCTTGTACCAGATCATGTGGGTGACGACCGGTGTCCGGTGATCCGGAATGACCACGACGTCGAGGCCGTTGGCGAGGCTGAAACTGGAAACCGGAGGCCCGTCAGCAGCGCTGGCGGGAACCGTCGGCCCAGAGACCGGTCCCAGAACCAGCCCAAAAGCGAGAACGGCGATTGCCGCTCCCGGCATGATGCGACGCAAAATCGAGCCGGTCACTGACACCGTTGCCATCCTTACGTTCTTGCCCATTGCCATGCCCGCATTCCAGGTAGAACCGACATCGCCGCGAGCCCGAAGCAGCCGGGCATCAGCCCGTGCGCGACGCAGCAAACCGCCTGCGGCACCCGAATGGGGGCGTGCGGACCGGAGCGCTTTTCGTTTCTGACGGAATCAGAAGCGACGCTCCGGTTTCCTGTTTTGACGCGGTTTCGTCACGCGAACCGATGCTCGCTTCGCTCGAAAACCCGATAACGCCCCGGATGCCCCGTGGCCGGATCGGATGACGTCGGCACGGCCTGCAGCATGGCGGGTGCGGTCATCCAGTCGCCATCAGCGCTGCAATTCGTGGTGCTTGCCCTCGGCCTTCGGCAGCGGCCGCGTCCCGGTGAGTCCGTAAGGCTGCGTCGGCGAAGGCGTCTGATAGCCGGACGGCGGCGCCGTCAGGCTTTCACGCTCCGGCTCGCCGCGGAACACGACGACCTCGTCGTCTTTACCCTTGAAGGCGTCGGTGAACAGATTGCCGACATAGCCAAGCGCGGAAGGCGACGACGGACGTTCGGATTCTTCCTTCGTGGTGTGATTGGCATCGCTGCCGCGCCGGGCGCGCGCCGCAGGGCGCTCCAATTCATCGGGCCGCAACAGGCGCCCGTCCTCCACCACGGAATCGTTCTGCAGATAGCGCGCCTTGCGTGCTTCGGCCTTGGCCTGACGGGCTCGCTTGACATCCTGGTCCACCGGCCAGTTGGCAGGAACGCTGGCCTGCGCGCCGGTCGCCTCAGGTGGCGGCAAAGTCGCGGTGTCGGGCGGTACCACCAGCGGCGAGCGCTCGCGATAATCGATATTCTTGTCGGACGGACGCAGACCGAGGCCTTCCAGCACCTGGCGGAAAATCTTGTTGTCGAGCGCCTCGCCGTCATCGTCTTCGGCGTGCGCGGCGAAGCTTGGCAACAGGACCGCAGCGGTGAGCGCAGCCATCAGCGCGGCGCGCAACGAGAACGCCCAGGCAGGCGATGTGCTGCGTTTCGATTTATCGTGCATCGGTTTGTCGTGCATCGGTCGTCCGTCCTCGCACTCAACTCAGCGGAACCCGCGGGCGCTTCTGTTGCCGGAACGTCTTCCGGACAGCAGGTTCCTCGTTCCCAAAACAGGGCCTGATTTGGTGCCCTAAACCAGCCCGGCGCGGCAACTTCCCCGCAGATCAGGGCGCTTTTGCGGCGCGATCCCCGACGAAGGATTCATACAGGAGCGCCGCGACCCCGGCAACGATGGCGGCATCCGCAAGGTTAAACACATACCAGTTGAAGCGCCCGCCGGCGGTATCCAGGTGAAGTAAAATGAAATCGACCACCGCCCCGTAGGTCAACCGGTCGAGCGCATTGCCAAGCGCGCCGCCGATGATCAGGCCGAGCCCCAGCGCCGTCAGGCGGTTTCGCGCCTGCGACAGCCATACCCACAGCGCCGCCACGACGGCGATCTTGAATCCCAGCAGCAGCCAACGGCCGAGGTCCGTCTCCTGCTGGAACCAGCCGTAGCTGATGCCACGGTTCCAGGTGAGCGCAAAATCAACCCCGGGAGCGACCGCCGCCGCTCCCCTGTTCAGAAGGTCGAAGCCGTACAGCACCCAGTATTTGGTCGCCTGATCGACCGCCAGGGTCGCCAGTGCCACGACAAACCCAAGAGCGGAGAGCCGACCGTGGAGATAATGTTTCAAGGGCTCGCCCCGGTTCATCCCGCCGCCCGATGTGCTGCGTCCCATTCGGCCAGCGCCCGTGCGTCACGCGGCGATACATCCGGGTATCGCGGATCGCTGCCGACGCTCTCGAGAATCTTCCAGGAACGGGCGCATTTGCGGCCCTTCGCCTCACGCACGACGACCGCGATCCCTTTCACGTCGGCAAGCCCGAATGCCCCGGCGGGCGCGTCGCCCTGCGCCAGCGTCGCCGCCGAGGTGATGCATACTTCCGCCAGATCGACATCGACCACCGCGGCGAACAGATCGGGGTCGGCAATCATCACCAGCGGATCGGCCTCCAGCGACGAACCGATCTTCTTGTTAGCCCGCTCGATCTCGAGCGCCCCGGTAACGACGCGGCGCACGGTACGCACCTTGCGCCATTTGTCGGCAAGCGCATCGTTCCGCCAGACGGCGGGCACCTCCGGAAAGGTCTGCAGATGCACGGACGCGGCCTCGCTGCCGAAGCGTGACAGCCACACCTCCTCGCAGGTGAAGCACAGCATCGGCGCCAGCCACGTCACCGTGCACCGAAACAGATGGTCGAGCACCGTGAGACAGGCCTTCCGCCGCACGTCGGAGATTGGATCGCAATAGAGCGAATCCTTGCGCACGTCGAAATAGAAGGCGGACAAATCGGATGTCATGAACGCCGACAGCACCGCAAAGATGCGCTTGTAGTCGAAATCGGCATAGGCCTTGCGGATGACGGCATCGAGCTCGGCGAGCCGATGCAGCATATAGCGCTCGAGCTCCGGCATTTTCTCCAGCGCGACACGGTCGTCCTCGTGGAAATGCGCCAGCGAGCCGAGCATCCAGCGCAACGTGTTGCGCAGTTTGCGATAGGTCTCCACCGTTGTCTTGAGGATCTCCGGTCCGATGCGCAGATCGTCGGCATAATCGGATGCGCAGACCCACATGCGCAGAATGTCGGCACCGGAATTCTTGATGACGTCCTGCGGAGAGACGACGTTGCCGAGCGACTTCGACATCTTGCGACCGTGCTCGTCGAGCACGAAACCATGTGTCAGTACCACGTCGTAAGGCGCCTGCCCACGCGTGCCGCAGCTTTCGAGCAGTGAGGAATGGAACCAGCCGCGATGCTGGTCGGAGCCCTCCAGATACATCACCTGGTCATTGCCGCCGTCCTTCTTGCGACGGATGCCGGCGAGCGAAGGGAAATGCACCGGATCTTCGAGCACGAAAGCATGCGTCGAGCCGGAATCGAACCAGACATCGAGAATGTCGTCGACCTTCTTCCAGCCTTCGCCCGCGCGGCTTCCGAGAAAGCGCTCCGTGGCCTCCGGCGCATACCAGGCGTCTGCGCCTTCCGTCTCGAAGGCCTCGGCGATCCGCGCATTGACCGCCTCATCCTGCAGGATCGTGGCGGTGCCGTCGGCATTCTCCTTGATGAACACGGCGATCGGCACACCCCAGGCCCGCTGACGCGAGATCACCCAGTCGGGACGCCCGGCGATCATGCCGGTGATGCGGTTCTCGCCCGCCGCCGGCACCCAGCGCGTCTCCGCGATGGCGTCGAGCGCGCGCTCGCGCAGCGTTCGCTGGTCGTTCGGCGCCACAACCGGCTTGCCGCCCGGCGGCTGCGAAGCCTCCAGCGAAAAGCCCTTATCCATCGCAATGAACCATTGCGGCGTGTTGCGAAAGATCACCGGCTTCTTCGAGCGCCACGAATGCGGATACTGATGTTTCAGCCGCCCGCGTGCGATGATGGCGCCGGCCTCGACCAGCGCCTTGATCACCGCCTCGTTGGCGTCGCCCTTCTCGCCCTTGTCGTTGATGACA
>DATMEV010000120.1:0-56189 GCA_035556795.1 Pseudolabrys sp.
GTCGAAGACGATGGCCTGACGCAGCCCCGGCATGTAATCCGCCAATGGGGCGCAGAGCGTGCTGGAAACGATATCCACCGGCCGGTCGGGGGCGATCTGCCGCAACAGCCTGACGATCGAATGGCAGCGGACGAAATCGCCAATCCAGACATAAGAGACGAGCAGGACTGGGTCCGTGGGATGATCCAAATTTTGATTCACTTCATCAAGATTCGAATTAATATTCATGTCTTTCCAAGCAATAAGCCGTTCGGTTCCGTTGGCCCGTGGCGACGGGGTTCGTGTCACGGGGACGACGGATGGCGGAACGAAAACTGGTGACACCCGCCGGAATGCCCCCTGCCAGAACAACAGCGAAACGATAGCTGCCGAGCATCCGCAGCGGCGGATAAGTGCCGCAGCATTGCGCGCGCGGCAAGTCTCGGGGCCTTAAATAAGGCCGGCGGCCGAGCCGCCGCTTCCCGGTCAAAGCGGGCAATCTGGTGGATGGTCTTGCCTTGTCGCTTTCCGTTCGCGGGGTTGGACGGTAACTGGTGGGGGAACGGAAAACCGGCGGAACGATCATCGGATGACGCGCGGAGTGGCGGATAGCGGTGCCGCGGCATTGCGCGTGCAGCAAGTCTCGGGCACAGGGTAGCGCATGTTCCTCGTCACCGGCGGCGCCGGCTTCATCGGATCGAACATTGTCGCCAGCCTCAACGAGGCCGGCCACGGCGATGTCGTCGTTTGCGACGTTCTCGGCCGCGACCGCAAATGGCGCAACCTCGCCAAACGGCAACTGGCGGATTTCGTGCCGCCGGCGGAACTGTCCGCCTGGCTCGACGGCCGCAAGCTCGACGCCATCATCCATATGGGGGCGATCTCCGACACCACCGCCGACGATGCGGACCTGGTGATGGACAGCAATTTCCGCCTGTCGCTGCGGCTGCTCGACTGGTGCACGGCGAACCGCACACCGCTCATCTATGCCTCCTCGGCAGCCACCTATGGTGGCGGCGAGCAGGGCTTCGTCGATGACAATTCGCTCGGCGCCCTGCGCAAGCTGCAGCCGATGAATCTCTATGGCTGGAGCAAACATCTGTTCGACCTCGCGCTGCTCGATCGGGTTGCGCGGAACCAGCGCATGCCGCCGCAATGGGCCGGACTGAAGTTCTTCAACGTGTTCGGTCCGAATGAATATCACAAGGGACACATGGCAAGCGTGCTGGCGAAAGTGTTCGACAGCGCCCGCTCTGGCGAACCGGTCCGCCTGTTCAAATCACATCGCGACGGCATCGCCGATGGCGACCAGCGGCGCGATTTCATCTATGTCGACGACGCCGTCGCGGTGGTGCGCTGGCTCATCGACACACCATCGGTCTCGGGTCTGTTCAATGTCGGGACAGGCGAAGCGCGCAGCTTCCGCGAGATGATCGAGGCAATGTTCTCCGCGCTCGGCCGGCCGCCGAATATAGACTATATCGACATGCCGGCATCGATCCGCGACCAGTATCAGTATTTCACGCAGGCCGATACGACCAATCTGCGGCGTGCCGGCTACAACGGCGGTTTCATGCCGCTGGAGCGTTCGGTCGCGGATTACGTCACCGGTTTTCTCGATCGTTCCGACCGGTATCGCTGATGTTCGATTTTGAAAAACTTGTTGCCGCGCTGCCGGACCAGAGCGTGCTGGTGGTCGGCGACCTGATGCTCGACGAATTCGTCTATGGCGCAGTGAGCCGTATCTCGCCGGAAGCGCCGACGCCGGTGATTGCCGTCAACCGCAGCGAGACGGTGATCGGCGGCGCCGGCAATGTCGCGCGCAATATCGCGGCGCTGGGTGCGCGATGCCTGTTTGTCGGGCTTGTCGGCGACGATGGCGCCGGCGCCGCGCTGACATCGGCGTTGAAGGCCGAGCCGCGCATCGAGGCGTTCCTGGTTGCCGATGCGTCGCGGGCGACGACGCGTAAGGTCCGCTTCGTCTCCGAACATCACTCGATGCATCTGCTGCGCGCCGACTGGGAGACGGCCAAGCCGGTCGCGCCGGAGATCGAGACGCGGCTGATCGAACTGACGCTGAAGGAGCTGCCGCGCGTCGGCGCCGTGGTCCTGTCGGACTATGCGAAGGGCGTCCTGACGCCCGGCCTGATCCGCGCGGTGATCGCCGCCGCAGAGGAGGCCGGCAAGCCGGTGATCGTCGACCCGAAGGGCAAGGACTATTCCGTCTATCGCGGCGCGACTGTGGTGACGCCGAACCAGCCGGAACTGGCCGATGCGACACGCACGACGCTGCGATCCGACGATGACGTCGCCGCGGCGGCGGCGATCCTTGCGGATACGCTGTCGGCGCGCGCCGTGCTGGTGACGCGCAGTGAAGCCGGCATGACGCTCGTCGAGGCAGGACAGGCGCCTGTGCATGTGCCGGCCTATCCGGTGCGGGTGCGTGACGTATCGGGCGCCGGTGACACGGTGGTCGCAATGCTGTCGCTGATGCTGTCGCTGAAAGCCGATTTCGAGACGGCGATGCGAGCCGCCAATGCTGCCGCCTCGATCGTCGTCGGCAAGCGGGGAACGGCGACGGCGACGCCGGCTGAACTGCGCGCCCGTATCCTGCCGGCGGCGACACTTGCCGCCGAGGAGAAGATCGTCTTCGACTGGTCCGTGCTCGACGACCGTCTTTCCGACTGGCGACGCAACGGCCAGCGCATCGGCTTCACCAATGGCTGCTTCGATCTGCTGCATCCGGGCCACGTGAAGATCCTGGCCGGCGCGCGCGCCACTTGCGACCGGCTGGTGGTCGGTCTCAACAGCGACGCATCGGTGACGCGGCTGAAAGGCGAGGGCCGTCCGGTGCAGGATGCGCAGGCCCGCGCCGAGGTTCTGGCGGCGCTGGAGGCTGTCGATCTTGTCGTCGTCTTCGACGAGGATACGCCGCTGACGCTGATCGAGCATGTCCGCCCGACGGTGCTGGTGAAGGGCGCGGACTATCGTGTCGAGGACGTGGTCGGACGCGATATCGTCGAAGCGCATGGCGGGCAGGTGGTGCTGATCGAACTGATCCCCGGGCAGTCGACGACCCGTATCGTCGAGCGTACCCGCGCTGCAAAGCCGCGCTGAGGCGGGAGACGGTATCCGGTGGCACGCGGCGGCTTTCCCCCCGATCATGAGAAAAATCTTGTGCGGTCGTTCTTTGGCGCTGCACCGGGATTCTTCGTCGAAGTCGGCGCGAACGACCCGCATGCACGCTCGCAGACTTTTCATCTGGAGCAGGCCGGCTGGACCGGCATCCTGATCGAGCCGCAGCCGGATCTGGCCGAGGCGCTGCGGGCGAACCGCACGGCCATGGTTTTTGCGGTGGCCTGTTCCGGCCCGGAAAATGCCGGCAAGGCGCTGGCCCTGCATGTCGCGGGGCCGCTATCCTCGCTCGAGCGCTTGCGGATGGCGCCGGGCGCCATGCCGGAGCGGACCATCGACGTGCCGATACGCACGCTCGACAGCATTCTTGCTGAAAGCGCGGTGCGGCCGGGATTTGATTTTCTTTCGATCGATGTCGAAGGACACGAGATCGAGGTATTGCGCGGCTTCGACGCGGCGCACTGGCGGCCACGGTTGATCCTGCTGGAGGATCATGTGGAAAACCTTGCCAAGCATCGCGCGTTGCAGGCGATGGGCTATCGGTTGATCCGGCGCTTCGAGAACAATGGCTGGTATGTGCCTGCCGACGCACCGCAGCGCCGTGCGCGTGAAGACCTCTGGGAGATCATCCGCAAATATTATCTGGCGCTGCCGTTCCGCAAGCTGCGCAACGGCTTGCGGGCGCTGAGATCAGGGCGTCGTTGACGACGGGCCGGTCGCGATCCAGCGGCCCTCGGCATGCGAGCGGCGGATTGCCTCGAGCAACACCTGCGTGCGCAGGCCGGCGTTGAAACCGGGCTCGGCCGGGCGACGCTGCTCGATTGAATCGAGGAAGCGTCGCATCAGGCGCGCCGTCGGGGCGATGCGGCTGTCGTCATGAGCGGCGTCGGTCGGATCGTCGTTCACCGTGACCATCTCCAGCGCTTCGGCCGGGCGGCGGGCATGCCGCAGCGTGAAACCGCGCATATAGTCGCGGGTCGGATTGGCAAGAACGAGCGTACCCTCTTCGCCATAGATCTCGATGCGGTGTCCGGAGCCGAGAAAGGCGGCGCAGGTCATCGCCAGACTGCCCGATGCGCCGCTGGCGAAGGCGAGGCTGGCCGAGACGCCGGTTTCCAGATCGGGGGCATCCGGCAGGCAGCCGATATGGGCCGAAAGGCCGGCGATCGGTCCCGCGAGCCATTCGAGATATTGGACGCTGTGGCTGACGAAATTGCCGAGCGCGCCGCCGCCGGAGGCACCGTCGGTCTTCCAGTGTCGCAGACGCAGGCGGGTCGCCTGATTCTCGACGCTCCAGTTGACCGCGACGGAGCGCAACCGGCCGAGTGCGCCGGCATCGACCAGCGCCTTCGCGGAGCGCCATGCCGGCATTTCGGTGAACTCGAAATCGAGCATGGTCGGAATGTCGCCGGCCTGGCGCACCATCGCTTCCGCATCGGCAAGCGAGGCGGCCATGGGCTTCTCGGCAAATACCGCGAGCCCACGCTGCAGGGCGGCAATGGCGATCGCAGCCTGCTGATCGGGTGGCACGGCGATCGTCACCGCGTCGAGCGGTATGTTGTCGAGCATCCTGCGCCAGTCGCCGAAGGCCTCGGCGATGCCGGCCTGCTTCGCGCGGTCGGCGGTGCGCGTGGCGTCGCGGCCGGCGAGAGCCACGACATTGGCACGCGGATCGCTCCGCAGCGCCGGCAGATGCACTGCGAGGCCGAAATTGCTGCCGATCATGCCGATGCGGATCATCGTGCGGCCTGCGGTGCGTTCAACACGACGGTGGACGGCGGCCGGCGCAGAAATGTGGTGGCGAAGCCGTAGCGGTACCAGCGCAGATAAGCGGGCAACCATTTGAGCACGCGGAAGCGGCTGATGCCGTGTTTGCGCTCGAACCACAGCGCCGGCACTTCCGCGACGCGCCAGCGCAGGCGATGCGCTTTTACCAGCAGCTCGATGCTGTAGCAGAAGCCTTCGGTGGATTCGATCTTCACCGTGTCGAGAAGCCGGCGGGAGAACAGCCGGAAGCCGCTGGTCGGATCGCGCGTCGGCATGCGGGCGAGATGGTGCATCGTGAAGGCGGCGGTGCGCACCAGCGTGGCCTTCAGCCACGGACAGCCCTGCATGGTGCCGCCGGGCATGAAGCGTGAGGCACAGACGATATCGTGCCCCTGTGCTGCGAGCGCCACCATGCGGTCGAGCAGATCGGCGTTGAAGTCGTCGTCGGCCGGATAGACCACGACGTAGGGAGAGGTTCCGGCGGCGAAGCCGGACATGATGGCGGCGTGCGCGCCGCGGGCGGGATTGCGGACGAATTCGACCGGCAGGCCGCGATAGGCGTGCGGATTGTCGCGCACCGCCGGCAGTGTGTCGTCGTCCTCGCGATCGTAACAGATGAGCACGCGCGCCGGCGTTTTCACCGCGGCAGCGAGCTTGCCGAGCACGGTGAGGATATTGCCGCCTTCGTTATAGACGGGAATGACGATGTCGAGCACGGGGGTCATCGGCAATCCGCGGCGACGTGCAGGCTGCGCCTCACGGCTTGCGGCCGTAGGTGATGATGAAGGAGCGGAACGGGCGCATCATCCCCGGCGCGAACAGCAGGTCGTCGAGCTTGTTGTAGAGCGGCAGCAGAAAGCGCATGCGTCCGGACGCGATGTAGCGGTAGTGCAGGCTCGACAGATAATCGGTGCCGACAGTGAAGCCGGCGTCGGCGAAGGTCTGCGCGATTTGTTTGGCGATGACCGGTCGCTCGTTCTCGGTCACGCCGACGGAACTGTAGAACGGCGACGAACGGTCCCGGTAGAGATACATGAACGGGTTGAGCCGGTTCGGATCGAACGCGACGAAAGACCCGCCCGGCCGCAATACCCGGAACGCCTCGGCGGCGCAGCGCCGTGGATCGGGCAGATGATGCACGAGCCCGCTGAGCAGGACGCCGTCGAAACTGCCGTCCGCAAACGGTAGATGCTCGACATCACCTTCGAGGAATTCGACGGCCGGATATTTCTGCCTGCCGAGTGCGACGAGTTTCGGGCTGAGGTCCAGACCGGTGCAGCGGAAGCCGCGCTGCTGCAGCAGATCGGTGAAGACGCCGGAGCCGCAGCCGAGATCGGCGATTTTGGCGCCCGGGACGAATCCGCCATGGCGGACGATCGTGTCGATCAGCCGTTTGTTGCTCTCCGGCGTGAACACGTCGTAGGTGTCGCCTTCGGCATGGCCGTCGAAGAACGCGACTTCCTTGCTTTTGTCCTGTAGCGATGCGGCTGTCATGGCCTTGTTCATGGCGCAATTCATAGGCGATGCCGGATTGTCCGTCCACAGACCTCGTTGCCGCCGTCAATCGCCTTGCGACGGACGGCGCAGCGCTTGGCTCGGTGGCGGCGCCCACTTCTGGGTTTCTTCATAGCGCTTGGCATAGCGGTAGAAGGTACCCTCGAAATTCCCCAGGGCGATGACGAAACCTGCCCAGCCGTCGAGGAAGCCGCGTTTGACGATGTAGTGCTTGAGGAACGACCACAAGCCGTGCCCGAAGGCGCTCGCCATCGACACGCGCTTGTGTGCGATTTTCGGTACGCCGAGCGTCGAGTAGCGGTTCATCTTGTTGATGACCTCTTCCAGATTGCGGAAGGGGAATTGCCAGATCGCATTCTTCAGCACGCCGAGCGGCTTTTCGCTGAGATTCTCGAAGCCTTCGTGCACCGGTTCCAGCGTGTAGCGCATCGCGCCTCGACGGAAGAGCTGCGGCTGGCGGAAATTCGGATACCAGCCGGAGCCTTTGATCCAGCGGCCCATCATGTAACTGCGGCGCGGCACGCGGTAGACATCGTGCGGCGGGTTTGACGCGATCAACGACAGGATTTCGTCGCGCACTTCCGCGGTGCAGCGCTCGTCGGAATCGAGGCTGAAGATCCAGTCGCCACGGCAGGCAGCGATTGCCTGGTTGCGCAGGTCGCCGAAGCCCTTGAAGGGTACTTGCACGATCCGGGCGCCAAGCGCGGTCGCGCGTTCGGCGGTGCCGTCGGTGCTGCCTGAGTCGATCACGACGATCTCGTCCGCCCACAGCACGCTGGACACCGCAGCCTCGATTTTCTCCGCTTCGTTATAGGCGATGACGTAGGCGGTGATGGTTGGTGTCCCCACCGACGTCGTCGTATGGAGCGGGGGCGTGGGTGATGTTGCGTTTTGCATGGATCGACCGGCTCGGGAAAAAGGGCGCAGCAAGGAGCCCGGTAAAGGGCTGGGCGGAAGCTATATCGGGGCGTAAACGAGCTCTCCAGGCATTTGTCGGTGCCGGTAAACTCGGATAAATGCAACGGCGCATTTCGCCCGCCCTTCCGGCAGGCATATGGATGGCAGGTTCGGATGACGAGCCTGGACGACGGGCTCGGATGGCAGTTTCGGGTGGCCCGGCTGGGGAATGAAGCGAAGGTGGCTGATCTGATTTCCATCGTGGTGACGACCTACAACCGCGAGGACGCATTGGCGGCCGTGTTGCGCGCCCTGTCGCGGCAGAGCGACGCGGATTTTGAGGTCATCGTCGCGGACGACGGTTCGCGGGAGGAAACAGCGCGGCTGGTCGAGGTCTGGAAAGCCCGGATCGGCCGGCGGCTGGAGCATGTCTGGCACGAGGATCGTGGGTTCCGTGCGGCCGAAATCCGCAATCGCGCAATCCTGCAGTCGCGAGGCGCCTACTGCGTGTTTCTCGATGGTGACTGCATTCCACGGCCGGATTTTGTTGCGACCCATCGGGCGCTGGCCGAGGCCGGCTGCTTCGTTGCGGGGAACCGGGTTCTGCTGTCGCAACAGCTCACCGAACAGGTGCTGCGCGAACAGCAGACGCCGGAGACCTGGCGCTTCGCTCGCTGGCTGCGGTTGCGGCTCGCGGGTGGTGTCAACAGGATTGCGGCTCTGCTGAAACTGCCGCTGGGGCGGCTGCGCCATCTGCGCGAGCGGCGTTGGGAAGGCGTGCGCTCCTGCAACTTCGCGGTCTGGCGCGCCGATCTTGAATATGTCGATGGTTTCGATGCTGCCTATACCGGATGGGGGAAGGAAGATTCCGATCTGGTCGTGCGTCTGCTGCGCGCCGGTGTGCGGCGCAAGGACGGCATGTTCGCCACGGCGGTGCTGCATCTGCATCATCCGGAAGCGGATCGCGGGGCGCTGCCGGAGAACGAACGCAAGTTGCGCTTTGCGCTCGACGCTGGCGACATCCGCGCGCATGTCGGACTTTCCGCCTTGCGAACGGAGGGTGGATGGCAGGCCCGGCGATGACGACGAGAGCACAGGGTGCGCGTTACGACCGCATGGTGCTGGTTGCCGACAGCCTCGCGGTGGCAGTCGTTGCTTCTTTGCCGATCTCCACGTCGCTGACGGCCGTTCTGACGGCGGCATGGCTGCTGGCGTTGCTGCCGGTGCTTGATTACGCGGCGTTGCGCGAGCACCTGAAAACGCCGGCGGCGGCATTGCCGGTGCTGTTGCTGCTGTTCGGGGCGATCGGCATGGCCTGGGCAGAAACCAGTGCTGTCGAACGCTGGCAGGGCTTTGAATCGTTTCTCAAACTGGCGGCAATCCCGCTGCTGTTCGCGCAGTTTTATCGGTCGCCGCGCGCCTTGTGGGCGCTCTACGCCTATCTTGGTGCGTGCGTCGCCGTGCTGGTGTTGTCGACATTGTTTTCTCTGCTGCCATCGCTGTACTGGCGCGACGCGCAGACATTTCCGACGCCGTTCAAGAATCAGGCAACGCAGAGCGGCGAATTCGTCGCCTGCATTTTCATCCTGCTTTATATCGGTATCGCGCGCTGGCGGGCTGGAGCGAAAGGCAAGGCCGCCGCATTGGCACTGCTGGCGCTCGCCTTTCTCAACGATATCGTGTTCTCGGCGACCGGCCGTACGGCGCTGGTGATCGCCGGTGTGCTGCTTGTCATCCTTGGCTTCAAATGCTTCCGCCTGCGGGGCATTGCCGCGCTGCTGGTGGTGGCTGGCGTTCTCGGTGCCGCGTTGTGGATGGCTTCTCCCTATCTGCAGAAACGCACGACGGCGATCTGGACCGAGATCGAAACCTATCAGTCGCAGCGGGCGCTGACGTCATCCGGCGAGCGGCTGGAATTCTGGCGCAAGGCAGTGTCGAGCATTGCCCGTGCGCCGCTCCTGGGGCACGGCACCGGCTCGATCCCCGCCGAGATGCGCAAGGAAACCGTCGGCCAGACCGGCGACTACGCAACGGTGACGCCCAATCCGCATCAGCAGACACTGACCGTCGCGATGCAGCTTGGCATTGCCGGCGCGCTCGTGCTGTGGGCGACGTGGCTCGCGCATCTGTTGCTGTTTCGCGGAGCGGGGCTCGTCGCCTGGGTCGGTCTGGTGGTCGTCGTGCAGAACATCGTCGGCTCGTTGTTCAATACGCATCTTTTCGACTTCACCCAGGGCTGGACCTATGTATTCGGCGTCGGCATCGCCGGAGGCGCTTTGTTGCGGCAAGCCGGCACATGGTCCGCGGCATCTTCCGGGGCTCCGCCGCGATGACGCCGTTGCACCTGCCTGCGGGCGCGCGCATTCTCGTCGTCGCCCTGCGCCGGCTGGGTGACGTGCTGCTGACGACGCCGCTGATCCGCAGCATGCGGCGTGCCTGGCCGGATGCGGCTATCGATGTTCTGGTCTTCGCCGACACCGCCGCCATCCTCGATGGCAACCCGGATATCGACCGGGTCATTGTCATGCCGCCGAGGCCGACTGCCGCGCAAAGTCTGGCGCTGGCCTGCCGGCTGTGGCGGCGTTATGCGCTCGCTGTCTCGACGCAGGCAGGCGACCGGCCGTCATTCTTCGCGGCAGTCGCCGGAACGACGCGGGTGGCGCTGATCGAGGATACGGCTAAAGGGCGGTTCAAGCGTCGGCTGCTCGACCGCAACGTCCTCTACGTGCCCGGCATTCATCGTGTCGAGGAGATGCTGCGTTTTGCCGATGCGCTAGGCATCGCGCGGGTGCCGCAGGTGGTGACGCCGGCCGCGGCCGTTCCCGTCGATGGGATCGATGGCGACTATGCTGTGATTCATGCAGCGCCGTTCTTCCGTTACAAACAATGGACCGTGGAGGGGTGGCGGGCGCTTGCTGGAGCGCTGGTGGCGCGTGGATTGACCGTCGTTGCCACCGGCGGCCCGGGAACGCCTGAAAAAGCCTATCTTGACGAGGTCTGGCGGGGAGCGGGCGCGACGGTCCATCGTCTCGACGGACGGCTTTCATGGCCTGCGCTTGCCGGTCTATTGGCGCGGGCGCGCGTCTATGTTGGGCCGGATACGTCGGTGACGCATCTCGCCGCGGCCTCTGGCTGCTCGACGGTGGCGTTGTTTGGCCCGACCGATCCGCGGCTGTGGGGGCCGTGGCCGGCGCAGGGTTTGTCCGAACCATGGCGCGATACCGCCGACGTGCAGCGTCGCGGCAACGTCTGGCTTGTGCAGAACGCCTTTCCCTGCACGCCGTGCCAGCTCGAAGGCTGCGAGCGCCGGCTCGACAGCTACAGCGCCTGTCTCGACGAATTACCGGCGGAGCGGGTGATCGCGGCGGTAGAGGAAGCGATCGGGGCGCCGACGGCCGCGGAGTGATTGTTGCGTCGAAGCTTCGGCGCCGGGCAAAGATACCGCCACACGAAAAATACTGTTCTCCATATAAGGCTGGCACCAAGGCCGGCGTCGCGTGAGCCCCGTCGCGACGTGCCGACAGTTGGTGCTCGACCTGCCTGTCCCGAGTCGAGGGGTTTGACAGAAGAGGCTTGCGGGGACCCTGGGCGCCGGGCTATCAATCACTTGATTGAAACGAGTGATTGGTCCGTGAGCACGCCCGACCGCATTCTGGAAGTCGCGGAAAAGATGTTTGCTGAACACGGCTACCATGCAGTGTCGCTGCGCTCGGTCCTGCGCGCCTGCGATGCCAATATCGCCGCGGCGCACTATCACTTCGGATCCAAGGACGCGTTGCTCGAACGTATCTTCGAAGTGCGGTCGGCGCCGATCATCGAGGCGCGCGCGCGATTGCTGCAGGCTTGTACGGAGGGAAAACGCGCACCCTCGCTTGAAGCGGTGCTGGAAGCCTATTTCCGTCCGGCCCTGACGATACCGGAAGGAGACGAGCGGGCACGACGCTTCATGCGCCTGCGTGCGGCCGTTGCGCACGAGCGTGCCGAGCTGTCGCAGAAACTCGTCGCCACCCATTTCAACGCCGCCAGCGAGCGGTTTATCGCAATCCTGGAAACGCTGCTGGGTCACCTCTCTCCAGAGGACATCTACTGGCGTTTCCATTTTCTGCTTGGCTCGCAATATTACACGCTCGCCAATCCGGGCCGTATCCAGGTCCTTTCGCGTGGCGCTTGCGACCCGTCCGATTCCGAGAGCGCATTGCGCGAATTGATCGCGTTTGCGGCCGCCGCGTTGCGTGCGCCCGCCGCGTCCCGGCACCGCTCCAAAACCGGGGGCGCCAAAACGACCCTTTCTCAGCGAAAGTCGAAACCGAGATCATGACCAAACTTCAACTGGCCGGGCGTGTTACATCTCTAAAGCCTTCCGCAACTGTGGAAATGACCGAACGCGTGCGGGCTGCGCGTGCGACAGGACGCAAGATCTATGGCTTGTCGAGCGGCGACCCCAACATCGCCACCGATCCGCGGATTATCGAGGCGGCCGAGGCCGCGATGCGCGCCGGCGATACACATTACGGACCGGTGGCGGGATCGCCGGAGTTGCGTGCGGCGATTGTAGCGCGTGAAGCCAGACTGTCGGGAGCGTCTTACGATCCGGCGGACATCATCGTTACGCCCGGCGGAAAATTCGCGCTTCTGACCTCATTGATGGCATTGGTAGAGGCTGGCGACGAGGTGCTGGTGCCGGCGCCCGGCTGGGTCAGCTATAACCCCTGCGTGCGGATGTGCGGCGGGACCCCGGTTCCGCTCGCCATGCTTGAGGGAATCGATGGCGAAGCGCTGGAGCGTGCCATCACGTCTCGCACCAAGGCCATCATTCTCAATTCGCCGGTCAATCCGAGCGGCCGGGTGTTGTCGCGCGGTGAACTCGAACTGGTTGCGAGGCTGGCCAGCAAGCACGGCTTCTGGATCATCTTCGATCAAGTCTATGCTGATCTGATGCATGTCGGGACGTTTCCTTACATGCAAAGTCTCAACGGCGCGCGCGAGCGCACCATCGTGGTCGACAGCATGTCGAAAACATTCGGCATGACCGGATGGCGACTGGGTTATCTCGCACTGCCGCCGGATACGTCGAAATCCGTCATCAAGTTCATCCAGCACTCGATCTATTGCGTTCCCGGCTTCGTTCAGGCCGCGGGGGTCGCGGCGCTGGCGCTCTATGATGAGGTGGTGCCGCCGCTGCGCCGGATGTTCCGTCGCCGGCAGGAGCACGCTGCCGCGCGGCTGAACGCGATCGACGGTGTGTCCTGCGTCCTTCCGGACGCGACGTTCTATCTGTTTCCCTCGGTCGACGCGCCCGATACCGAAGTCGCGCGGCACTGGTTGGAGACCGTCGACGTCGCTGTGCTGCCCGGCTCCTCCTTCGGGCCGGCTGGCGCGGGGCATCTGCGGTTGTCTGTGACCTTGGCGGATGCCGATCTCGATGAAGCGCTAGCGCGGATTAGCCGGGCTGGTCTGCCGCGTTGATTGCGTCGCGGCGCGAGGCAGTTGCTACGATTTCCGTCGGCTTGTCCGTTTGGTGGGGACGACGCGGTTCTTCGTCGCCTGCGCGATGAAAGCCTGCTTGGCTGGTGCATCATTGTCTTTCCGATGCACCAGCCAGATCGATGTCTGTGCGCCGGCGCCCCCGAGCGTGCGGAAAACCAAATTTTCGACGCCGACTTTTTCCAGGCATGAGGGCAAGATCGATACGCCGATTCCGGCGGCGACCAGTCCCAGGATCGTGAAGTTGGCGCGTGCCTCCTGACGAACCAGAGGCTCAAAGCCGGCTTTGCGGCACAGACCCACCACCTGATCGTAGACGCTGGTTCCGCCGCGTTGCGGAAACAGCACGAATGGCTCCGACCGCAATTCCTGTATTGCGAGCGGACGGTCGTGCCGCTGCCCGGCCAGGGGGTGATGAGCTGGAAGGATGACGGCAAGCGGCTCGTTGTAGAATTCGATCATATCGAGCGTGTGGTGGAGATCGGGGCGGTTCGGGCCCCGGATGAAGCCAATATCGTGATGGCCGTCCATGAGCGCGCTGATCTGCTCGGCCGTCGTGTGCTCGTCGAGCACCACCCGGACATCTGGAAAGGTCCGGCGGAATTCAAGCACGGTGTGCATGAACGGCGGCACGAGCGGCGCCGACGGCGTGAAGCCGACGCGAATCTCGCCGATCTCACCACGTTGGGTCCGCTTGGCGACGGAGGCGGCGCGCTCGGCCTGCGCAAGGGTGGCGCGTGCCTCGTCGAGAAATGCGGCGCCGGCACGGGTAAGATTGACGCGCCGGTTGGTGCGCTCGAAGAGCTGAACCTTCAGCTCTTCCTCCAGCGCCTTGATCTGCAGGCTGAGCGGCGGCTGCGACATGCCCAGACGCTCTGCAGCACGGTTGAAGTGCAACTCCTCGGCGAGGGCAATGAAGTAGCGAAGGTGGCGGAGTTCCATGATTGATATATAAAAGATATCAATCGTAATAGAAATAATATTGGACGCATTGATAGTGCTTTTCTACCGTTTTGGCGTTGCCCAATACGGAATATGAAAATGAAAAGCGCTGCCGCTATCCGCCTGGAGCCGACGCTCGATGAGTTCGATCCCGTTACGCTCGAAATCTTCTGGGGACGTCTGACATCGATCGCGGACGAAGCAGCCACCGGCCTGGTGCGCACCGCATTCTCGACCATCGTTCGTGAATCGAACGATTACGCGACGGTGCTGATGGATCGTTACGGCAACTCGATTTCCGAGAATACCGGAGGCATCGCGTCGTTCTCCTGCATTCTGCCGCGCACCACCAAGGAGTTCCTGAAGCGTTTTCCGGCGGAAAGCTGGAAGCCGGGTGACTGCGTCGTCACCAACGATCCCTGGCTGGCGACCGGGCATCTGCCGGATTTTACATTTGTCAGTCCGGTCTTCCATCGCGGCCGGCTGGTGGGCTTCGCGGGTTCGATTGCTCATTCTCCGGATATCGGCGGCGCGCTGTGGTCGGCGGATTGTCGCGAAGTGTTCGAGGAGGGGGTGCGGATCCCGCCGATGCATTTCCTCAGAGAAGGAAAGCGCAACGAGGATCTGGTCGATATCCTGATGTCGAACGTGCGCGTGCCGCAGCAGGTGCTGGGCGACTACATGGCGCAGGTTACGGCTAACCAGGTCTCGACGCGCCGCCTCGAGGAATTCCTGATCGATACGGAACTCGACGATCTTCAGTCGATCGCCAGCGCGATCCACGCGCGCGCGGATATGGCGATGCGCCGGGCTATTTCCGCCGTGCCGGATGGCGTTTACCGGGCAAGTCTGGACTATGATGGATTCGACGAGGATATCACCCGCATCGCCTGTGCCGTCACGATCAAGGGTGACCAACTGCACATCGATTATGAGGGGACTTCGCCGCAGATTTCGCGCGGTATCAACTGCGTCTTCAACTATACACACGCCTATTCCTGCTACCCGATCAAATGCGCGCTCGATCCGTTCACGCCGCGCAACGAGGGCACCTATCAGGCGATCGGTGTCTCGGCGCCAGATGGCAGCATTCTCAATCCTCGTTATCCGGCGCCGGTTGGCGCGAGACAGCTCACCGGCCACTTGCTGGCTGGGGTTATCTACAAGGCGCTCGCAGACGTCATTCCTCAGCAAGTGATCGCTGAATGCGGTGGTGCGCCGTCGATGCGCGCCTTGTTCAGTGGGCAGAACGCACACGGCGACCGCTTCAGCCAGGTACTGTTTGCGACCGGCGGCATGGGCGCCTCGCCGCATCGCGATGGCTTGGCGACAACGTCGTTCCCCACCAATCTCGGCGCTGGGAGCATCGAAGCATTCGAGAGCGTGTCGCCGCTGATCGTGTGGAACAAGCAGTTGCTGCCGGATTCGGGCGGGCCCGGCCGGTTCCGCGGCGGCCTTGGCCAGATCGCGGAAATCGAGGTGCGGACGAAGGAACCAGTGGCGTTGTCGCTGCTGTCGGATCGCCGTGACCATCCCGCCGTCGGCATCCTTGGTGGCATGCCTGGCGCGGCAGCGGTAATTCGACTGTCCGATGGAACGTGCCCGCATCCGAAGTCGCGCTCCACGATTCAGCCAGGCGAAAAGCTGACTATGATTTATCCCGGCGGCGGCGGATATGGACCGCCACGTGAGCGTGATCGCGATGCGGTCGCCCGCGATCTGAAGGAAGGTTACATCACGCTCGATGCTGCGCGTCGGTTCTATGGTTGGGAGAAGAACTAGAAATGAACAAGCAACCCACGACCCGCATCGGTGTCGACGTCGGCGGCACGTTCACGGATCTGGTGCTGCATGATGCGGCCCGTCAGCTGGTCCATACCGGAAAGCTGCTGACGACCCCTGACGACCCGAGCGAGGCGATCGTTAACGGCATCACGCGCATCCTCCAGGAGGTCAACCTCACGCCGGCCGATTTGCATAGTGTCGTTCACGGAACGACGCTCGTCACCAATACGGTGATCGAGCGGACTGGTGCGACCGTCGGCCTGCTGACGACCTCCGGGTTTCGTGACGTGATCGAAGTCGGCCGCGAGACGCGCTACGATCTCTATGATCTGTTCCTGGAGATGCCGACCGCGCTGGTACCGCGGCATCGTCGTCGCGAAGTCACTGAACGTCTCGATTCCGCCGGCGAGGTGCTGGTGCCGCTTGATGAGACCCGTCTGCTTGCGACGGTTCGTGAACTTGTCGCGCATGACGGCGCGCAGGCGATTGCTGTTTCATTCCTGCACTCCTACCGGAATCCGCAACATGAGTTGCGGGCCGGAGAAATCATTCGTGAGGCGTTTCCGGACCTGCCGGTCACGCTATCGTCGCAAGTGGCATCGGAAATTCGTGAATTCGAACGCACGAGCACCGCATGCGCGAACGCCTATGTGCAGCCGTTGATGCGGCGCTATCTCAACCGGCTGGAACAAAGGTTTGTCGAGATCGGGTTTTCCGGCCGGCTGTACGTCATGCTTTCCGGCGGAGGTATCGCCTCGGTGCAGGAGGCCAAGGATTTTCCTATCCGGCTCATCGAATCCGGGCCTGCCGCCGGCGCGATGGCGGCCTCGTTCGTCGCGCGATCGACGGAGCTCGACAGCGTCGTCTCGTTCGACATGGGCGGGACGACCGCAAAAATGTGTCTTGTCGAGAACGGGAAGCCGGATCACAGCTTCGACTTCGAGGCAGGGCGCGTGCAGCGCTTTGTCAAAGGATCGGGCCTGCCGTTGAAGGTCTCGGTGGTGGATATGATCGAGATCGGTGCCGGCGGCGGCTCGATCGCCCGCATCGATCCATCCTCCGACCTGATGAAGGTGGGGCCGCGCAGTGCGGGCTCGAAGCCGGGACCCGTCTGCTACGGGCGCGGCGGCACCGAGCCGACAGTCACCGACGCGGATCTCGTATTGGGGCGTCTCAATCCGGACTATTTCCTCGGCGGCGAGATGGATCTCGATCGAGACGGCGTTGTCGCCGCTTTCGACAAGGGGGTAGCGCGTGCGCTGAGACTCGATCCGATGGATACGGCACTTGGCGTTCAGCGTATCGTCGACGAGACGATGGCGGCGGCAACCCGCATGCATCTCGCGGAAAAGGGGCGAGACCCGCGACGCTACACGATGGTGGCATTCGGCGGCGCCGGGCCGGTGCATGCCTATAATCTCGCAAGGCTGCTGAAGATGAAGCGGCTGGTGGTTCCGCTCGGTGCGGGCGTAGCATCCGCCCTCGGATTTCTGGTGGCGCCACCGGCGACGGACATGGTGCGCAGCTATGTCAGCCGTCTCGAAGCAATCGATTGGGATCACGTCAACAGCCTGTTTGCCGCGATGGCCGAAGAGGGGATGCGACTGCTGACTGATGCGGGTGCCAGGCCGGAAGATGTCGTGCTGAAGGCAAGCGCGGATATGCGGCATGTCGGACAGGGATTTGAGGTCACGGTTCCGCTGCCATCCGTCAATCTTGGTGCGGGCGATCTGCTGGCCATCCGTGAGAGTTTCTTCGCCAGCTACCGCAAGCGTTTCGAGCGGGCGATGGAAGGAGCCCCGATCGAGGCGATGAGCTGGCGGCTTGCCTGCTCGGCGCCGGGCCAGGAAATTCGCATCTCGCCCGATAGCTGGCGGAAAAGCACGTCGGAGCAGGGCGCGCATCGGGGGCAGCGGGACGTATTGTTCGACAGCGCCGGGCTCATGCCATGCGATGTCTACGACCGCTATGCGCTTTCGCCCGGCGATTCGTTCGAGGGGCCGGCGCTGGTCGAGGAGCGCGAGTCGACTTGCTGCATCGGCCCCGGCGCGCAAGTGCGTGTCGACCAATTTCTCAACCTGATCATCGATCTGCCGGCCGATTCCAGAAAAGCGCTTGATCAGCCGAACTAAGCTACAACAAAGGGGAGGTTTTCCATGCAGTTCTCTCGTCGGTCGCTGCTGTCAGGCGGCGTTGCTTCCGGTCTTTCTCTAACGCTGTTGAGTACCGGACATGCGAGCGGGGACAACTATCCGGATCGCTATGTCCGGTTGATCGTTCCGTGGCCGGCCGGCGGAATCACCGACGTGACGGCCCGGATCATTTCGCAGCGCCTGTCGATCGAACTCGGCCAGTCGGTCGTCATCGACAACCGTCCCGGCGCCGCCGGGACATTGGGGCATGGCGTCGCGTCGCAGGCCAAGCCGGATGGCTACACGCTGCTGCTCGGGACCAACAGCAGCTACGCCATGTCGCCGCATCTTCTGGAGAAGCTGCCGTTTGATCCGGAAAAGTCGTTCATCGGCGTCGGGCTGGTCGCGCGCAGTGCGCAGATGTTCTGCTGCCACCCCTCGCTGCCCGTGAAAACCATGAAGGAATTTCTGGCTTATGTGCGGGCTCGCCAGCCCGATGGCGTGTTGTATCAATCGTCTGGGCCTGGCAGCTCCAGTCACCTTGCAGCGGAACTGCTGATGTCGCTGGCGGATTTCCGGATGGTGCACGTACCCTATCGCGGCGGCGGACCGGCCATGCAGGCCATGCTGGCTGGCGAGGTCAGCGTGGGATTTGTCGACATCATCATCGGCTTGCCGCAAGTCGAGGCTGGCGGTTTGAGAATTCTCGGCGTCAGTACAGATGAGCGGCTGCCCATCCTGCCGGATGTGCCGACTCTTGCGGAAGCGGGAGTTCCCGGCTTTCAGTCGTCGACGGACGTTGCCTTGTTCGCGCCGGCAGGAACCCCGGATGCGATCGTCCAGAAACTGAGCACGGCCCTGATCGCCTCGCTGAAATCGTCAGAGGTGTCTGCTGCTCTGCGCAAGCAGGGGGCGATCATCATCGCCGGTAAGCCGGAAGACTACCCGGCCTATTTCAAACAGGAATACGAAAAGTGGCGCAATGTCGTGAAGGCCCGGGGAATCAGCACGAAATAGGCGCAACTGGGAATAATCTGAGATCCGGGTTCGGAGGCTGACGGGCCGCTGCTGGTCCGTCAGCGAGGATTCGTCGGTCTCTGTCCCGCGTTCAGAGTCGGAAGATCTTGCCGGGATTGAGGATGTCGCCCGGATCGAACGCGCGTTTGATCATGCGCATCAGATCGACGGCATCGCCGAGCTCCTTCTCCAGAAACGCGATCTTGCCTTCGCCGATGCCGTGTTCGCCAGTGCAGGTGCCGTTGAGCGCCAGCGCGCGCATCACCATGCGCTGATGTAACGCTTCGGCGCGCGCGATCTCGTCGAGCGATTGCGGGTCGACGAGAATGAGCGTGTGGAAATTACCGTCGCCGACATGGCCGACGATCGGCGCGATCAATCCTGACTGGGCGATATCCTGCTTGGTCTCGATCAGGCATTTGGCAAGCCGTGATACCGGCACACAGACATCGGTGATCATCGCACGGCTGCCGGGGCGCAGGCCAAGCCCGGCATAGAGCGTATTGTCGCGCGCGCCCCATAGCCGGTTGCGTTCTTCCGGCTTGCTGGCCCATTGGAAAGCGGCGGCGCCGTTGTCGCCTGCGATCGCTTCCGCGCTGGCAGCCTGTTCGGCGACTCCGGCCGGCGTGCCGTGAAATTCCAGAAACAACGTCGGTTGCTCCGGTACGCCGAGCCGCGCGTGGGCGTTGACGCCACGGATCATCACCTCGTCGAGCAGTTCGAGCCGTGCTACCGGGATGCCTGCCTGGATCACCGCGATAGCCGTGGCGACAGCGGCTTCGAGCGTAGGGAAGGGGCACACCGCGGCGGAGATTGCTTCCGGCACCGGATGCAGCTTGAGGGTGATCTCGGTGATGATGCCGAGCGTGCCTTCGGCGCCGACGAACAGCCGCGTCAGGTCGTAGCCGGCGGCGGATTTGGGCGCGCGGGTGCCGGTGCGGATGGTCCGTCCGTCGGCGAGCACGACTTCCAGTGCGCGGACATTGTCGCGCATGGTGCCGTAGCGGACCGCCATCGTACCCGACGCACGCGTCGAGGTCATGCCGCCGATCGAGGCATCGGCACCGGGATCGATCGGGAAGAACAAGCCAGTGTCGCGCAGTTGTGCATTGAGCTGTTTGCGGGTGATGCCGGGCTGCACTTGGCAGTCGAGGTCCTCGGCGTTGACCGCGAGCAGCGCATTCATCTGCGCGAAGTCGAGGCATACCCCGCCGCGCAGCGCGCTGGTATTGCCTTCGAGCGAGGTGCCGGTGCCGTAAGGGACGATCGGCAGCGTCGCCTCGGCGCAGATGCGCACGATAGCCGCGACCTCGCCGGTGTCGCGCGGGAAGGCGACAAGATCAGGGAGATGCGGTGCGTGATAGGATTCCTGCTGCGCATGCGCGGCGCGCACCGCCGCGGCATCGCTCAGCCGCTCGCCGAGTATGGTGCGCAACGCGGGAAGAACCCGCGCCGCGCTATCGGTGTTGAGAGTCGACAAGGCTTCCCGCCGTGTACTGTGATGTTATTTGGACGCTACTTGGACGCTACTTGGGTGCTATTTGGCGACCTCGGCGAGCGTTGGGCACTGCCGCTGCTCGACCGGCGTCTCATAGGGCTGATAGTTCGTCTTCTGGATCACCACCGGTTTGAGGATGATCTCCTTCGGCGTCGTCTCCTTGCGCAGATGGCGCACCGCGATCTCGGTGCCGAGGCAGCCCTGGATGAAGCCGTTGAAGTCGCCGCTGGCGAGCAGTCGGCCGGCCTTGATCAGTTCGACCGCTTCCTTGCTGCCGTTGATGCCGATCACCATCGCCTTGCGTCCGGCGCCGTCGAGCGCCTCGATGGCGCCGACCGCCATCGGGTCATTGGCGGCGAGCACACCGTCGATCTGCGGATGCGACTGCATCAGGTTTTCCATCACCTGCAGCGCGTGCAGCCGCTGATAATTGGCTGGCTGCTGCGCCACCAGCTTGACGTTGGGCGTTTCCTTCAGCGCGTCGGTGAAGCCGCGCACCCGGTCGGTATTGGTCAGCGAGCCCTTGACGCCTTCGAGGATGATGACATTGCCCTTGCCACCCATCGTCTTGAGCAGGTAGCGCGCGGTTTCCAGCCCGATATTGTAGTCGTCGGCACCGACATAGGCGACGAGGTTACCGGCGGCGATACGGTCGGTGATGTTGACGACCGGAATCTTCGCGCCGTTGATCTTCTCTACCGCCGGCACGAGTGCCTTGTAGTCGACCGGGATAAACACCACGGCGTCCGGCTTCTTGACGATGACGTCCTCGACCTGGGAGAGCTGCTCGGGAATGCTGTCAGGCTTGGTCGGGACATATTGGATGATCTTCGCCTTCAACGCCTTGCCGGCGGTGTCCGCGCCGACGCGCACCGCCTGGAAATAGGGGTTGGTCTGGTTTTTGGTGAAGACCGCTATCGTCTCGTTGTCGGCATGAGCGGCACCCGGCCAGATGATCGCTGCGGCGGCGGCCAGGATCATGCCGGTGGTCAGATGTTTCATCGTGCTCTCCTTGTGTGTCCCTTTTTGATCTCTGAGGCTGCCGGCCGGATCGTCGGCAGTTCTGCGCCGCGCGGCATACCTTGTCATTCGCTCCATTTGCGCGTGCGTGTGTCGATCCATACCGCTAGCACCACGATGATGCCGGTGACCAGCGGCTGCCACGAAGCATTGATCTGCAGCAGGTTCATGCCGTTGAGCACCAGGGTGAGGATCAGGGCGCCGATCAGGGTGCCGGCGACCGTGCCGAAACCGCCAAACAGGGAGGTGCCCCCAATCAACACCGCTGCGATCGCCGGCAGGGTCAGATCCTCGCCGATATCGCCTTGTGCTGAGTTGATCCGCGCCAGGATGACGAGTGAAGCGAGCCCGGCCATGGCGCCGCTCACCATATAGACCAGCACCAGCCGCCGCTTGATCGGAACGCCGGACAACTGTGCCGCCACGGGATTGGCGCCGAGCGCGTAGATCTGTTGACCCCAGACCGTGCGCTGCGCAAACCACGTTCCGAGCAACAGGAACAGCACCATGACATAGACCGGCATCGGAATGCCGAACAGGTAGCCGATGCCAAGCTGGCGGAAGCCGGGCGGGAAGCCATGAATGGTTTCGCCGCCCATATAATAATAGGTGATGCCGGAGAGGATCCACAGCATCCCGTATGTGGCGATGAAGGAGGGGATGCGCAGCAGCGCCACCAGAATGCCGTTGGCAAAGCCGATCAGCGCGCCGCTCGCGAGGCCGGCGGCGAAGCCGAGCGGTGCATGGCCGGTGGCCTTGATCACAGTGGCCGCAAGGCAAGCCGACAAGGCGACATTCGCACCCACCGAGAGGTCGAGGCCGGCTGTGAGGATCACCAGCGTCAGGCCCGAGGCGAGCAGGAACAGGAGCGCCGTCTGCCGCAGGATGTTCATCAGGTTATTGACCGTAAAGAACACGTCGCTGAGCACCGAGAGCACGATGCAGATCATTGCTGCGGCGAGCAGCCGGTAGGCAGCCTGGGCCAGGTCGGGCGGCAGCGCGAAGCGGCGCCGCGGCATGGTCTCGGTATCCACCCGGCTCATGACTGACTCCTCATGGCCGGCTCCGCAGGGCATCGATCAGCATCGCGGCGATCACCAGGCCGCCGATACAGGCGACCTGTACCGAGGATGGCACCGCAAGCAGATTGAGACCGTTGCGCAGCACGCCGACGGCCAGCACGCCGAGCAGCGTGCCGAACAGCCAGCCGTTGCCGCGCTCGAACGAGGTGCCGCCGACCGCCACGGCGGCGATGGCGTCGAACTCCATGCCGGTCGCGGCGGTCGGATGCGCGGCGTTCATCCGCGCCGTCATCAACAGCGCGGCGAGGGCCGCCATCAGTCCGCCCAGTGCGTAGACGGCGATCAGATAGCGGCGCTCGGAGACGCCGGCAAAGCGCAGCGCCTCGCGGTTGCCGCCGAGCGCGAAGATGTAGGTGCCGAACCGCGTATGATAGAGCAGCACATGCATCAGCGCATAGGCGAGCGCGCTGATGATGATCGGCAACGGAATGCCGAACAGGCTTGCCGAATACAGCAGCTCGATGCTGCGCGGAATGCCGACGATGCTCTGCCCGTCGGTCACCACCAGCGACAGGCCCTGCGCTACACCGAGCGTGCCGAGCGTGGCGATGAACGGCGGGATGCCGAGATGGGCGATCAGGGTGCCGTTGAGTAGCCCGAAGGCCAGCCCGACAGCAAAGCCCGCACACAGCCCGGCGAGCACAGATCCGGTTGCCAGCGCCACGCTGGCGAGGACGATGGCGGCAAAGGTGACGACCGCACCGACCGACAAATCCAGACCCTCGGTCATGATGATCAGGGTTGCCGGCAACGCCACCAGCAGCAGGATAGTCGATTGCGTCAGGATATTGGCGATGTTGTCGAAACTGGCGAAATTCGGACTGGCGAAACCGAATGCCAGGATCAGCACGGCAAGCACGATGGCGACGCCGGGCACCCTTGCAAGGATGCGCGCCGGCGGGCGCGCGGCCTGATCGAGCACGCTCATTGATGCATCCCCAGCCGCACGATATTGGCCTCGGTGAGGTCCGGGCGGGCCAGTTCGCCCGCGATGCGGCCGTCGCGCATCACATAGGCGCGGTCGCAGACATGGACGATCTCGGTCTGCTCCGAACTGATCATCAGGATGCCCGCCCCCTCATGTACGAGACGGTCGAGCAGTGCGAAAATCTCGGCTTTGGCGCCGACATCGATGCCTCGGGTCGGCTCGTCGAAGATGAAGAAGCGGGAATCGGCCGCGAGCCATTTGCCCACCACCACTTTCTGCTGGTTGCCGCCGGAGAGCACACCGACGGCGCGGTTGAGGCTCGGCGTCGCCACCCGCAGCCGCTCGACCATCGCCTGCGCCACCTGCCGGGTGCGCCCGGGCGAGAACAGGCCGTTCGGAAACAGCTTCGGCAGCGCAGCGAGGACCATATTGTCGCGTACCGACCGGCCGAGCGCGAGGCCCTGCTGTTTACGGTTCTCCGGGATCATCGCCAGGCCGCGCCGCGCCGATTCTTCGGGCAGGCCGCGGAACGGCTCGCCGAACAGGCGGATGTCGCCGGCGGTGACACGGTCGGCGCCGAAGATGGCGCGCGCGACCTCGGTGCGGCCGGAGCCGACCAGTCCGCACAGGCCGACGATCTCCCCGGCGCGCACGTCGATATTGATATCGGCGATGCCGTTGTCGGCAGCAAGCCCGCGAACCTGCAGCACCGGCGCGCCCGGCGGCAGGAAGTCGCGCGCATAGGTATGATCGACGGTGCGGCCGACCATCAGCTTGACCAGACCATCGGCGTCAGTCTGCGACGGCAGCAGCGAGGCGACCTTGCGGCCGTCCCGCAGAATGGTGATGCGGTCGCCGAGTGCGAACACCTCGGCGAGGCGGTGCGAGATATAGATGATGGCAACGCCTCGCGCCTTCAGCCGCGCGATCATCGCGAACAGCAGTTCGGTCTCGCGGTCGGACAGCGCCGCGGTCGGCTCGTCCATCACCAGGATGCGGGCGTCCTGCGACAGCGCTTTGGCGATCTCCACCATCTGTTGCTGCGCGACGCCGAGCGTATGGACAGGCCGGTGCGGGTCGATGTCGAAGCCGATCGTATCAAGTACCCGACGCGCCTCGCGGTAGAGCCGCCGCCGGTCGATGCTGCCGGGGATGCGGCCGGGGAACTCGCGGCCGAGGAAGATGTTCTGCGCGATATCGAGATAGGGAACCAGGGTGAAATCCTGGAAGATCACGGCAATGCCGAAGCGGCGCGCGTCATTCGGCGAATGGATTGCCACCGGCTGGCCATTGTGGAGGAACGTCCCGGCGTCGCTCTGGTAGGCGCCGCAGAGGATCTTCATCAATGTCGATTTGCCGGCCCCGTTTTCGCCGAGCAGCATGTGGGTCTCGCCCGCTCTGATCTCGAACGAGACATCGTCGAGCGCCTTGACGCCCGGAAATTGTTTGGAGATTCCCTGCAACTCGAACAATGGCGACGTGGCGGGGGGCTGGGTGTCCTGCGCGTCCATTGTTACTCAGGCTGACGGGATTACCAGGCTGACGAGGGCGATGGCAGGCACTCTGCCGCGTGCCGGGTCGTGAGGCAAGGCGCCGCGCCCCCGGACGCCTGTCCGATCCCCCGGCGAATCTGCAAGAGCGCCATCCGGATTGTCGCCCATTTCGAGGCTCTGGCCGACCCGGAGTCTTTCCCGTCCCGTTGAAGGGGAAAGACTCCGGATTTTTGACCTGATGTACTTTCTTTGCTCGAAAACTCTCTGGCTGCGCCGAACGGGAAGCGAGTAGCGCGACGATGTCGGGAGACGCGTGGTTGCGCGCCACCGCCGCCGGGCCGCAGGGGGTTAGCCTGCCCTCGGTCGCGCAGGGACGGAGGCGAAATGCCATAGGATGGCACCGACAATCGCTGCCGCCGACAGGACCCAGGCGATGCTGAGCGCCGGATAGGCGATAGCGGCCATGGCCAGGGCTATGAGCACCAGATTGAGCAGGAATAAACGGCTGACGATCTGTGTCGCCGTCATCCCGCCATCGGCTGCCTGCTGGTAGAAGTGCTGCCGATGCGCCTCCCAGACACGCTCGCCGCGCAGCAGGCGGCGCAGCAGCGTGATCGTCGCGTCGAGCAGATAGTACATCGGCAGGATCAGCGCGGCGGCAAAGTGCCCCTGAGCTGCAAGCGCGTACAGCAAAGTGCCGAGCACAAGGCCGATCGGCAGGCTGCCGACATCGCCGAGAAACAGTCGCGCGACGGGCCGGTTGAACGGCGCGAAGCCGAGCATTGCACCAAACAGGGCCAGCGCGACGAGCATGGTCGGAACCGGATAGAGCCCGGACAGGCCCAGCGCCGCAAGCGCCCCGGCGACCGGGACGACTTCCGCGACGGTCATCCAGTCGAGCCCGTCCATGAAATTCACAAGATTGACGAACCACAGGCCGGCAACGAGGAACAGCGTGCGCTCGAGAAATAGCGGCAGCGCCGGGAGGGCTTGCCAGTCGGCCGGTATGGCGACCGCGAGAATCAACAGGGCCAGAGCCTGCAGGCCAAGTCGCAGTGCCGGCCCAAGCGGGCGTATGTCGTCAACGGCACCGAGCACGGCAAGCGCGGCGGCGAGCGCGAGCAGGGCGCACAACGAGGGTGTGACGACGCCAAGCCAAATTGCGGCCATGCCGCCGACAACAATGGTCGCGGTGATCACGGCCATGCCGCCGCCCTGTGGCGTAGGCGTGCGATGCGACGAGCGGCGGTTGGGAATGGCCAGTGCATAACGCAGCAGCAGCGGGCGCAGCAGCACGATCAGCATCGCCGTGATGATGGCGGCCGCAGCGACCAGCGCGATGGCCGGCAGGACATCGAGGGAAGGAGCAGACATCATCCGTGCATCCAGCGTCCCATCCATGCCTGCAGCATCAGCACGTTCCACAATCCGGTTCCATTGCGTTCGATGTCGTCCTGATGACGTCGCCATAGGCGGCGGATGCGCGCGACGTCGAGCAGCCCGCTGGCGGCAAGTGATTGCTCCGAGAGCAGATCGTCCGCCCAGGGCTTCAGCGGTCCGCGCAGCCATGCATCGAGCGGCACGGAGAATCCGCGTTTCGGCCGGTCGGTCAGTGCATCGGGCACGTAGCGGCCGAGCACCTGACGCAGCAATTCCTTCGGCCGAGGTCCGCTCCGCCGCAGAGCGGGCGGCAGGCTCCAGACATATTCGACCACGCGATGATCGAGCAGCGGCTCACGCGCTTCGAGCGAGACTGCCATCGAGCAGCGATCGACCTTGGTGAGAATGTCGTCCGGCAGATAGCTGCCCGTATCGTTGAACTGCATGCGCGAGACAAGGTCGCGCAGATCGGTCGGTGCCGGGCGGGCCGGCTGAAGCGTGCGGCTGGCGCCGGGCACCAGCGGTTCGGCAAAGCCGACCATGTCGATAGCCAGTGCAGCGGCATCGCTGTCGGCGGCGCCCAGCGCATGGGCAAGACGACGCGCTTTCTCGCCGATCCGGGGATCGCCGCTCATCAGCCGCCAGAGCCGCTCAGGTGTCGTGGCCACGGCACACCCACCCAGTCGGCGCAGCCCTTGCGGTATCGCGCCAGCCCGACGCCAGAGAGCGGCGAGGGCACGATATTTCGGATAACCGCCGAACAGCTCGTCGCCGCCGTCGCCGGAGAGCGCGACCGTGACATGACGGCGCGTGGCCTGCGAAACGAGGTAGGCGGGCAGTTGCGAGGAATCGGCGAACGGCTCATCGAACCATTCGGGAATCCGCGTCACGAGATCGAGCGCGGTTTCGGCTTCCAGGACGATTTCCGTATGATCGGTGCCCAGATGCTCTGCGACCGCCCGGGCATGAGCCGCTTCATTGAAGGCATGATCGTCGAAGCCGATGGTGAAGGTTTTCACCGGACGCGTGGATTGCGCCTGCATCAGTGCGACGACCGTTGAGGAATCGATCCCGCCTGACAGGAATGCGCCGAGTGGTACGTCGGCGATCATTCGCCGGGCGATGGAATCGCGCAGCAGGTGATCGAGGTGGTCCGCTGCCTCTGCCCGGTCTGGTGCTGCGGATTCATGCGCGGAGCGCGTCTCGAGCGTCCAGTAGCGGGCGAGGCTCGGCTCCTCTCCGGCGCGCGCGGTCAGGATGGCCGCCGGCGGTAACTTGAAAACGTCCCTGAAGATCGTGGCAGGAGCGGGAATGTAGCTGAGCCGCAGCAGCGCATCCGCGGCCTCTGGATCGATCCGCCTGCCGCATGCGGGGTGCGCCGTCAGTGCGCGCAAGGTGGAGCCGAACAGCAATGTGCCGTCGAAGACCGCCCAATACAGCGGTTTGACGCCGAGCCGATCGCGCACCAGCGAGAGCGTGCGGGTCTGGCGGTCGTAGAGCGCGAAAGCGAACATGCCAATGAAGCGCGCCACCGCGGCCGCAAGGCCCCATTCGGCGATGGCGGCGAGCATCACCTCGGTATCGGAGGTACTGCGGAACGTGTGTCCGCATGCAGCAAGTTCGGTCCGCAACTCGCGGAAATTATAGACTTCGCCGTTAAAGCTGATGACGTACCGATCCATGGCGGACAGCATCGGCTGTGCGCCGCCGGTGCTCAGATCGACGATCGACAGCCGGCGATGACCGAGGCCGACACCGGCATCCGCGTCTTCCCAGACACCGCTGCCGTCCGGCCCCCGAACCGCGAGCGTGTCGACCATCTGACGTGCAAGGGCGCCCGGGTTGGCGGTCCGCGCCGTGTCGCGGAGGGCGATCAGCCCAGCGATGCCGCACATAGCTGCTTCCTCGGCTGCCCCATCGATTGCCGGATTGTCCAGCGCAGCACGCAAGCGCCTAGTTTGTTGACCCGAAGGGTGAACGGCTCATTCTGCTTGTTGGCTGGTTGATATATCGGCCTTTTTGCAAGGAGCCAAGTCCGTGAAAAGTGCCGGAACGCTGCCGGACGATGGTCGCGGCCAGAGGCGGCGCCTACGCGCTCTCCGGTGTCGCCTCGGCGGTCGGCGCGCGGGTTCGGTAGGCCTCCAGCACTGGACCGATGTCGCCGTATTCGATCAGCTTACCCTCGTGCAGCCAGATCGCCTTGTTGCAAAGCATGCGCAGGATATCGTCGGCGTGCGACGCCACGAAAATGATACGCGAGCGTGCCACGACGTTCTTGAGCCGATTGAAGGCTTTGGTGAAAAAGGCGGAGTCGCCGACGCCGATGATTTCGTCCAGAAGCAGAATTTCCGGATCGCGCACCGTAGCAATCGCGAATGCCAGACGGAGCAGCATGCCGTTGGAATAGGTCCGCA
The DNA here is from genome assembly GCA_035556795.1 of Pseudolabrys sp. Lineage (GTDB taxonomy): Bacteria > Pseudomonadota > Alphaproteobacteria > Rhizobiales > Xanthobacteraceae > Pseudolabrys. The sequence continues at coordinate 28,469 of DATMEV010000120.1, forward strand.
CCGGCACGTTGAGATAATCGCCGAGTTCGGTGAATTCGACGATATCGTCGATGCTCGCCTCGGTCTGTTTGGCCGAGAGGCCCCATAGCCGGCCGCAAATGCGGATATTCTCGTAGCCCGTGGCATCCATGACCATGCCGAGCGTGGCGTCGAACATGGGAGCGACCTGGCCGTTTACTTCGACAATTCCTTTCGTCGGCGCATAGACGTCGGACAGAACCCGCAACAGGGTGCTCTTGCCGGAGCCGTTGCGGCCGACAAGTGCAATGCGGTCGCCATCGTTTGCGGAGAAGCTGACGTCGCTGAGGGCATGGATGGAGATGTGGCGGCCAACCTCGGCGAACCGCCCGCCGACGGCGCGGCTCAGCACCATCTTCCGGAACGACGAACTGCCCACGTCGTAGATGGGGATGTCCAGCGAAACGTTTGAAAGCCTAACTGACGCCACGTGCTGCCTCGGTGATTAGAGCCAGAATACGATGCGGCGCCCGGCGCGGCGAAGCAGCAGCATCGCAGCGACGGAGCCGATGACGGCCAGGCTGAGGCTTACCACCCAGGACAACAGCGCCGGAGACGACCCAAGCAAGGGCGCGCGCACGATGTCCAGGATGTGATAGAGCGGATTGATATCGGCAATGATCTGGGCGCTGCCCAGTGCCGAAGCCGGATACATGATCGGCGTCGCAAAAAGCATGATCTGCAGAAGCGTCGAGATGATTTGCACGACGTCGCGGAAACGGGCGCAGAGGATGCTGATTACGAGCGAGACCCAGAGCAGGTTGACGTAAAGTACCGCGAAGCCAAGGACCGCAATAAACGCATCGAAGCCGGGTTTGATGCCGAATATCAGTGCAATCGGGATGTAAAGACCGATGGTGTGAAGGAATACGAGGAAGTTCCGCCAAACCACCCGGAATACATACATCGAGTAAGGCAACCGTATCTGCTTGAGGATACGCTCGCTTTCCGCATAGGTCTGGCAGCTCTCGTTGACCGTCTGGGAGATGAAGCTCCACAGGATATAGCCGAGGCTCAGATAAGGCAGGTAGGTGGCGATTTCGGTCTTGAAGATCCGGCTGTAGATGATCCCGAGCGCGAATATGAAGACGCCGACGCTGAGCGTGATCCAGAACGGCCCCAGCACCGAGCGCCGGTAGCGCTGGCGGATGTCGTTCCAGCCCAGCATGGTCCAGAGCGACCATTCGCGCAGACCCGCGATGACGTCGGCGCCAAAACGTTCCGCCGACGCCGATGTGGCTTGACGCAAAGTGTCGACCTGAACCGCGTTCATAGAGTTGGATTTCTGACCGTCAGGACGCCATCATTGGTTTCGAAGCTCCCGAGCGCGCTGGTATGCGTCTTGTTCGGTGCATAGTCGAAGATGGTCTCCCAGCCATTCATCTTGAACAGCTCGGCGAGTGCGCGGTGGACCTCGGCGCCATGCGTGCCGATGTGAATGCGCCGGACCTTTTTCTTGAGCAGGTCGATATATGGCGGGAAAACGAGGATTTCCGACTGCTGGATATCCGATTCGACATAGTCGACGACATCGAACGGGCTGAGAATATCGCGCAACGTCACCGCGCTGACGAACTTGATCTCCGCGGTGAAATTACTGCCGGGAACAAGCTCTTTCTTGATGCCCGTATTGTTATGGAGCAGCAGGTTGCGCAGCGCGTCGTTGGCGTGCCGGCTCGACGTAAGCTGTTTTGCATAGAATTGGCGGGCAGCAGCTTCGTTGGTCGAGAAGCAGTTCTGCGCCCCGCTGCCCGGCGACCCGATCGGAAACAGGACGGGGTCGTTGCGGTCGCTGATCGCCGAACAGACCATCCAGTGATCGTCGGGATCGATACCGTTGTCGCGCAGGTGGCGCTTCGTCCACTCGTAATTATCCGGTTCCGGCTCCACCGCGACGAGCTTATAGGGCATCGGATTAAGGGCCTTCAGGGCCTGGTAGCTGCCGACGGCCTGGGCTCCGTAACAGGCCCCGAGGGTCACCATCACGAAACGCTCGCGCGCCTCGCGCGCCGCCATGACCCAGTTGGCGGCCTCGAACCATCCTTCGCCATCGCGGATCGTCGGGACCTCGGTCTTGACGAATTCGCCGCCGGTCTTCTTTGGGTCCACGCCGAACATGGTGCGGAAATTCGCGTCCGTCAGTGTGCCGAGGAAATCGACCTGGTAGCCGCGTGGAACATCTCCCGCGAACGGGCGAATGTCGTCGAAGACGTTTGCGTATTCTTTCAAATCGGTCATTTCATCCTCGCAATCGGCGGCCCGTCAGGCGGTGGATACCTTGCCTAAGTGACTGAGTTAAATAGGAATGCTCTCGCGCCGGCGCGCCAGTGCCGTTCGCATGAGTCCCGTGAGTGGATACGGCCGGAATTTTTGCCAGAGCCAGGCCAAGCCAAGAATCCGCAACCACCGGGATTTCCCGGATCCGGAAAGAAGACCGACGATATGGCGGTCGAGCTTCGACGTACAGCTCATCGCCGTCAAAATATCACGGTCCACCGGTGTCCTCTCAAGCGCCAGCCGGGAGGTGGCGAACCGCCATCGCTGATCGAACAGCCGCGGATACCAGGGCGGAAATGCAGGGTCGCGCTCCAGGCGAGGGATCACGATCCGCAGGAAGTCTTGCATTTTTTGCAGCTCTTTAGCCGTCTGGCGCGATACGCTGTCCGGATACACGCGCCAGACCGCGACGCGCCGAGGCGCATAACAAAATCCATGAGTTAACGCAATTTTCCGCGCCAGAAAGCCGTCCGCAAAGGAGCCGAGCGCCTCGTCAAACCCGCCGGCCGCCAGAACCGCGTCGCGCCGGAAGACGCTGCTGCCGGTGCTGATCCAGTTGTCGATCGATCGGAGCAGACGCGCAGTTTCCGCCGCCGTGAACGAGGCGGGACGGTGGCTGGGTCGCACTGCTGGGCGTGTTCCGATATGCGCCCCTGACACCCCATCCAGCAGGACTGTCTCGCCGCAGAAAAACCCCGCTCCAGGATATTTTGCCAGCATGGCGAGGGCGAATTCAAAGAAGCCGGGCAGAACCCAATCGTCTGAAGCGGCAAAATAAACATGCTGGCCCTGCGCCGCTGCGAGCCCCCGCGACAGCGCGGCAATGACCCCCTCGTTTTTCGCGTTTCGCAGAAGTTTGAGATTGGGGTGCGTGGCAGCAAATTCTTCGACGACAGCGACGCTGTCGTCGGTCGAGCCGTCGTCGACGACGATGATTTCGCTTGTCTGCCGGCTTTGCGCTGTCAGAGCGGCGAGAGCCTTAGGCAATACGCGCGCGTGATTGAAATTTGGAAGAACGACGGAGAGCACGGGCTCCGGCATGGGCTGAAAATTCAGCTTGTTTTTCGGTGACAGCAAACACCGAGAAGATAGTGCGCCATTGGATAGAAGCCGGTGTGTACGACCTCATCGTTCATCGAAAAGACGAACACCGTGTTGAAGTATTGTTCCAGCGTTTTCTTCAGAGCCTCGCCGGACTTGCAGTTGACGTGCCCCGCCTTGCTCTGCGGCGACGCATAGTGCTGCGATTCCAGTGAAGGCATGCCGAAGATCGCGACGCCTTCCGGTGTGAGAGAGGCAATGGCGTTACGGATGAACAAATCTTCCTGCTCCGGGGTGATGTGTTCCAGCACGTCGAGCGCGTAGAGCGCATCAAACGAGCCGGGCACCGCCCCCCCCTTGAGCATATCGTGAACGAATGCATCAAAGGCCCAATGCGGATTCATCCGCGCCTTGACGTCGTCGATGAATAGCGGATCGAAGTCGATCGCGGTCACCTGCTTGACCGCCTGCTGTACGATCCGCGTGCCGAAAGCATCGGCGCATCCGATCTCAAGGACATGCCCGCGCCCCTGAAGCATTCGCGAGACGAACTTGTATCGCGAGAGCGTAAACAGTGTGCGCTTGGGGTCCTGATTCCAGGATTCATTGACCATCAAGCCAAGCTGAGCGATGCCGTGCTTCTTTTTGACATCAAAGAGCAGGGAATACTGCGGTTCTTGCGTCGTCGGGCTGTGGCTCATGTTCGCTTGTCTTTATTAAACGGGCAAAGCGCGTTTATGTCCTTCAAGCCTCGCCTTGACAAGGGGTGCTGCCGGGATTTCGGCTGGTTGTACGGGGCAACTGCTACCCGTCCAGGGGGAGCGCCGCTCAACCGCCCGAGAATCTGCGCCGAAGCTTTTGCAGCGCCCGTTTGAAGGTGCGGCCGGGGCCGGCACGAGCCACCAGCAGCTTGGGATTGCTCAGGGCAGCGGGATTGAGCACCGTCCAGTAGCGGCGTCGCATGACCGGATCGTCGATGGTCGCCCCGGTCGGGACGTCCAGAGGAGCCACGAACGGGATGTCGAAGGTCTTCTGTACGGCAACAGTGAGGCCGCAGTCCGCAAAACGGGCCGACTCCAGCCTCTCCCGCTCCTCCGGCTCGGATGCGATGATATAGTCAGCGATGTTCTGAGGCAGCGGATAGGCGGCATCGGTCGTCAGGTCCATGTACAGCCATTTGTAACCGTTGCTGCGCGCCAGCATCCAAAAGAACTTTGGATTGTAGTTCACCAGGCCGTGGTTCATCATTCCTTGCGCCGGAAGATTGTGCAGCATGACGCCACCCACTGCGGTGAGGTCATGGATGATCTTGAAGGCATTCAACTGATTGGCGACATGTTCCGTCGTGCCGAAGTTGGTGACGACCTGATAGCGGCCGCGATGCCTGGACGGTACGGCGTCGAAGTTCAGGTCCAGCGGGATACTGCCAGGTGAGCCGTCGATGTCGATGGATGCGTATTCGAAACCCAGCCAGGCCCAGAGGTCTCGTGCAAGGGGGGCATCCGCATGCTGGTGTTCGTGGCGGCCGTGCGCGACATGGGTTTCGAGAGGGATCGCAAGCTCAAAAGCTCGGTCGCGGGCGAACAGGTGTTGCGCGCGTTCAATCAGTTTATGCGACCTGAGTAATGTATTGCTGATCTGTTGCGCCCCGATTTCGATGATCGAGGACCGGTCTGGAACATACCCTTCTCCCTTCAGCCTGAGCAGGAGTGCGAAATCCTTGCTGCTTAACCCCATCACTTCCTCTCATTGAGATTGCCCATGAAGGTTGCTACATCTGGGGGCTGATTGGTAGGGAATGCTCCGCGCCACCGGCGGGATATTCAGTTCAATTCATTGCTAAAACGGGCCGAACGGGGAAGGACGGGGCATTTAATGGGGACGACGCCAGAAGACGGCTGCCAACATCGGGGTGCATCCCGGTGCAATTAGTCAAGGGCATGCTTCGCAAACTCAAGCGCGCCTTGTATCGCGCAGTTGCAATCGGTCGCTTTTTGAAAAACGCGTCTCTCGGCGACGCCGGCAATCCGGTGAGCGCCGTCGAGTTGTTTCTCATCCGAGAGACCTCTTACGATAAGCGGGCACAGATGTTCTCGGAGCTGGTCGGCCGGTTCGCGGCTCATAACCCGACCGAGGCGCAGGCTGCCGCCATGTTCAATGCAATGATCGAGAAGACGGTCGCCAAGAATCATCATTCGATCTTCTGGGGCGATCGCATGCTGACTCTCGACAAGAGCCAGGGCTTTTTCCAGGACGAGGCCTTCCGGAGCAGCTATCTGGCCGTTCGTGGGTCGCATACCTACGATGCTTATGACAGTCCGCAGACCATTGCCTGGCGCCTGCATACGCTGGTTTGGGCGGCGCGTACGGCAGCGGTTCACGCTGGAGATTTCGTTGAGTGCGGCGTTTTCAAGGGCGATATGTCCTGGGTCGTTGCCAACGTTCTGGGAGATGCGATCAAGGATCGTACCTTCTTTCTCTATGACAGCTTCGAAGGGCTGTCTCCGGCGTTGGCGAAAGCGTCGGACTATCCGGACCATCCGGACTTCATCGAAAAAGTCAACGAAGTGTATCGGGACCCAGCGATCTACGAGACGGTGATGACGCGCTTTGCGGATATGCCGCACATCAAGGTCATTCGCGGGTATGTGCCTGATACATTCCAGATCGCCATTCCGGAGAAGATCGCGTTCCTGCATGTCGATCTGAACTCCCCTCCGGCAGAGATTGCGGTGCTTGAGACGCTGTTTGATCGCGTTGTCAGCGGCGGGATAATTGTTTTCGACGATTATGGTTGGCTGCATTATCGGTTGCAGCGCGATGCCGAGGACCGGTTCATGGCGGCACGGGGGCATACGATCCTCGAATTGCCGACAGGGCAGGGTCTGGTGATCAAGCAATAACGATGTGCGCCGGCGCTGTCCGTAGGGATGACGCCTTGCGGTTTACGAATTCGGGAAGGGACGAACATGGTTACCGTTGATGCCGAAGACGTCTGCTTCCGCAGACGGCGGAGCGGCCCATGATGGTGCAGGGCGACAGGCGGCCAGAAGCTTATTGGGATCGTGCCGGCGAAGTCAGTTATGCCGAAGCGATGTACGGCAGTGCCGATGTGGAGCGGCATGTCCGGCAGCGCTTGTGGCGGATTGCAGTGGAGATCGCTGATCAAATCGCGATTCCGCGGGACGGCCACGTGCTCGATTATGGATGCGGCGATGGTGCTTTCGCGAATGAAGCCCTAGCGCCCTGCTATCGTGCAATCGATGGCTACGACCTGTCGGAACCGGCGATCGAGCGAGCCAAGAAACACGCCGCCGGGACCCATCTGCATTTCGCCGCGGCGGACCTTATCGCGCTGGATTATAAGGCTTTGCCTCGCTATGACGGTGCGTTCCTCATCGGAATTCTTCATCACGTCAAGGCAGCCACCCCCAAACTGCTGCGCGATCTTGGATCCGTAACCGACAAAATGGTCGTGCTCGAGCCCAACGGGAATAACCTCGTGCGTAAAGCGCTGGAGTTGACGCCGATATACCGTGCGGCGGGCGAAGACAGTTTTCGGACCCGGGAGATGGTCGAGATCTTCTCGCGCTCCGGCTGGGACACGGTTGTCCAGCGTCGGCTCAATCTGTTCCCCAACTTCACGCCGGGCTGGCTTTACCGGCTGGTGCGCCCGCTGGAGCCGGCAATCGAAAAGAGCGTTTTCTGGAACGCGCTTTGTACCGTCAATATGTTCGGCCTGAAGCGCATTCCATAGTCAGACGGCGTCCTCCATGCTGGTTACGAATTTCCATATCAAATATGCGCTCTACAAAATGGTGTGCGCATTCTATCAGCTTGCCGATGTCGGGCGTATCCATCCGATGCGCGAGCGATCGATCCGCGCGTTGAATCGCTCGGTGGATTATATCGAAGAATCGATGCCGGAAGCTCTCGGCTTCGACAGTCAGCGCGAATTGACCGCGTATGCGCTGACCATGACGAAGATCGAGGGACACTATCTCGAGTTCGGCGTTTTCACCGGTGGCACGATCCGCTTTATTGCCAAGCGCGTCGGCAATCGAAAAGTATACGGCTTCGACAGCTTCGAAGGACTTCCGGAAGCCTGGGGCGGCTTCAACCTTGGTCAGCGTGCCTTCGACGTCAAGGGCAAGCTGCCGCGCGTGCCGGGTAATGTCGAGCTGGTTCGTGGGTGGTTCGAGAATAGCCTGCCGCCCTGGCTGGCTGCGAACCCGGGACCCGTCTCATTCATCCATATTGATTGTGATCTGTATAGTTCGACGCGAACGATTTTCCAGCTTTTGGCAGATCGGATCAGGGCCGGGACGATTGTCCTGTTTGACGAATATTTCAACTATCCCAATTGGGAACGCCATGAATACAAGGCGTTTCAGGAATTCGTTGCTGAACGGAAGATCACATATACGTATCTGGGATTTGCGCGGCAGCAGGTGCTGGTCCGGATCGATTCCGTCGATGGGCCATCTTCATGAATATCGTTCTTGCGCAGTCTGCCGATGTGGTGATGACGCCGGCGGCGGCGGAGCTGCATACTCCGGATAGCGTTGTCGACCCGTCACGCACGTGCCCGATTGACCTGACGATATTCGTGTCCTGCTACAAGGAGGAAGATTACATCATCGCAACTCTGGAGCGGGTACGGCTGGCGCTCTCCAGGGTGGGAAATCTCAGCTATGAAATTATCGTCATCGATGACTGTTCCGGTGATCGTTCTGCCGAACTCGTCGAGGACTATATTGCAGCGCATCCCGAAGAGCGGATTCTGCTGCGCAGAAACCGCGTCAATCGCGGCCTTGCTCAGAATTATATCGACGCCGCTTTTATCGGCAAAGGGAAGTACTACCGCTTGCTCTGCGGCGATGATGCGGAGCCCGAAGACACCATGGTCGCCGTGTTCAGCGAGATCGGCACAGCCGACATGCTCGTCCCGTACTATGTGACGAGCGAAGGCAAAAGCCTCTCGCGACGCCTGATCTCGAACACATACTCGACGCTCGTCAACGCCATCAGCGGCCTGCGATTGCACTATTACAACGGCCTCGCCGTGCATTTGCGTTACAATGTCATGCGCTGGCATCCGAACACGCGTGGATTCGGATTCCAGGCAGACATTATCTGCATGCTTGTCGACCAGGGCTTCACCTACAAGGAAGTGCCCGTAAGAACGATCGAACGGAAGAAAGGCGACTCGAAGGCACTCACCTTCAAGAACTTCCTTTCCGTTGCGCATACGCTGATTGACATCATCATCCGCCGTGTAGCCAATCGGGTCTATCGGCAGCGTTAAAAAGCTGTTCGAGGCTGGATCATGACGGTGCTGTTGTCGGCGCTAGCCTTATTCGCGATCGCTTTCGCTGCCCATCTGGTCTGGTGGCGGCTGTGTCTGCCGCGGCGTCAGTTGCTCATTTTGTTTGGCATTATCGTCGTCGGTGCGTGCGGCGGCGCTCTGCTGCTTGTTTTTGATCCCCTGAGTCTCGGTCTGTCGGTGCCTCTGGCGTTGCTGTCGGTGCTTCTCTACGGCAGTTTCGGCGTTGTCTATCTGATCCTGTTCAGTGCGCTGGAGGCCGACAGCCCGACGCTGACGATCCTTAATCTTATTGCAAGTCGCGGCCAAGCCGGAATTCATCAAGACGAGCTAGTGCGCGAGATGGAGAAGCACTCCTATGTGCAGGTCCGTATTGATCAGATGGTCCGGGACGGTATGGCCTTGGAATCCGCGGGCCGGATCCGCCTCGCGTCGGGAGGGCTGTGGTTCAGCCACTTCATTCTGTTCTATCGGAGGCTTTTGTCTCGAGAATATGTTGGTGGCTGACATGCCGATACCGAACAGGAGAAGGTCGCTGAAATGCTTGCTGACTTGATCCTTGTCTTCTCGCCGCTGGCAGGGGGCGCGCTTAACCTTGCCTCTCAATTGATTTTGGCCCGGCAGTTTGCGGGCGAAAGGCTGCTTTCCGTTGTCGCTGCGGCATTCGGATTGGGCTTTGTCGCGACGATTGTTCTCGCTTTGTATGGGCTGTCGCTTGGTGGTAGCGCCTTCGCCGACGCAGTGGCGCTGATGCTGAGCGTTATCATTGTGTATTGCGCTTTTGGGCTTGTTCTGTTTGCGATCGTCAATTTGGGAGAAACATCTCTGCGAATCCGGATGATGAGGATTTTGCTCGATGCCCCTGACGGCTTGTCCCGGGCTCAGTTGATGTCTGGATATGACGACCGGAAACTCGTCGCAATTCGCCTGCAGCGCGTCTTGAACAAGAGGCAGGCTCGATACCATGACGGCGTCTATTATCGTCGGCTGTCTTTCCTGTTCGCCGCCGCCGGCGGCGTCGGTCTTCTGAAATGGATCATTTATGGAGCGCGCCGCTAGCCGATGTCATGCGGCGCCAGGCCAGCAAGGTTGCGCCTTCGGCAACGATTTCGAAATGTTGGCGAAGCATCGGCAAGAGAGCTGATGCTATTGTCGGATTGTCTATGCCGAGCTTGTCAGCGGGCTCGCGAGGCAAGAAAATCAGATTGAGATCGCGCAGGGATTCCGTCATCTGCCGCTCGGTGAACATAACTGCGCTGGGCAGAAAATGAAATTTTGAGGCGCGTTTTGCTTCGATCAGAGTTGTCCAGTCCTGAAGCGAGAGGAGGGCGACGCGGTCCGATGGCTGCGTCAGCTCTTGAATTAACGCAACGTCCTTGAGCTCTACCGGTTTGGCAGAGCATCCGGTCCGCTCCGGCGGGCAAGGGTAGGTTGTGGGGCCGCCGAGCAGATAATTTACCAATGTCGGATGCGTACGATACGAAATCGCCGCATAGAGGCTCGGGTTGCGCGGGTCGCGAATGGTGACCAGAAAAATGACTAATAGCAACGCAAACGCCAGCGTCGCCTCCGTTCTGGGTGAGCCCCGTTCGAACGAGAACGGCGCCCCCGCAAGTTTGCTGGCGATCTTCTCCGCGAAAGGAACGCGAAACTGAGTCGGCGCCGTTCTGTGGTCGGGGAGAAAAGTGAGCATCGCGCGCACCCACCAGGCGAGAACGATCACGAGACCGATGGCGTTGACCTGCCATAGCGCCACGATCGACATGTTGATGAATTTGGCCGTGAAGAACAGGCCAACAAGGCTGATCATCGCCAATGCTGCAAGATGGGGCCTTGGATAGGGCAATGTGCTTTGTCGGGCCGTGACGGCGACCCAGCCGACGCTCGCCAGTGCCAGACCCGGCGAAATGATATTGTAAAACCAATGGTATCCGAAGGACCACTCGATCGGCCATGCGCCCAGCCCATTGGAATAGAGCATTAGCGGCTCCGCCAGCAGCCATGGATAGCGGAGGTCGAAAACACCAGCCCCGAAGGCGATGAAGCTCAAGCCCATGAAGAATGCCATCGTCATCACACCAAGCGCGGCGACCTTGATGGCTGATATGAGGGGTCGGCGTGCGGTGATCAATGCGGCAAGCGCAACGGCGATACACGTATAGAGGCTAGTTTCAGTATTGAGAAAGATCGAGGCAGACAGTGCTGCCGCAAGCAGCACTGTCGTGGTCCATGAGAGATTGTGTTTGATCCAGTTGGCGAACAGGCCCAAACAAATAATGAGCAGCGGATATCGGGCGGCCGTGCTTGAAGGGGCATAAAGCGGGCTCGATGTCGTGAACTGCAGCATCAGGCAGGCAAGGCTGATAGTGACGGCCCAGACCCAGCTTCCGAGGAACCAGCGCAAGAAAAAAAGAAGGCTGACCTGAAAGACGAGGATCGCGGCGATAACAAAACGGACCGCATTGAGGAACGTTGCGTCGGCTGTATCGGCAAGGAAAAAAGAAAACAGCCATGGCGTGCCGACGCTGTACTGTGTGAAGTAGTCAATCCCGGGGATGAGATTTGGTCCAAACGAGTAGGTGGCCGGCCCGATGATGAACGAGGCCATGTGCATATCGAAGCCGATTTGAGAAGCGATGCGTTGGGTTCCCAATGGGATGACAAAGACGGAAATAATCGCCGTGCAAGCGACGGCAGAAAGCCACGAGGATGCAGCCGGTGGTCTGGTGGCCTGGTAGACTGAAAGTCTGGAATGGACCTTGGGGCCGAAAGGCGGGGCGGCATCTGCGAGCCATCGCATGACGACCCCGATTGTCGCGATGAGAAAGAGTGCGAATGCGGCATAGACCGTCCCGGCGATCCGTTGTGATCCCATAGCGGCGCCAATGAAGAGCGGTGCGATGGGTACGATCGAGCCGAGGAGGAGAACACTGAAAAGGGTTATCCGGCGCCCGCCGAGGTGAAGTGCTGCGCCGGCTCCGCCGCAAAGCGAGCCGATCGCGAGCGTGAGGAAGTAGAACGCCTTCTCCCGCTGTTCTTGACGAGCCCAGGATTTCACCCATTCCAGTGCTCCGATCTGGGAGGGATCAACGGTGCTTTCGGCTGGCGGGAAAATCGCACAGGCAAGTGCAAGCGCAAGACACGATCCGATCGCCACTCCGAGCAGGGCGCCGGCAAGGCGCGCCAGATCATCTTCCTCCAGCCGATTCATCAGTTGTTTCCCCGCATGAGCATCCGGCGATTTATCATTTGGATAAAAACGCGCCTAGAACGATATGCGATCGGGCTCTTGTTTCCTTTCATTGAATGGGGACTATGCCGCGGGCAGGGGATTCTGTTCGATCCGTCTTCTGGACGGGCAATCGGGACGGACGGAAGAACGGCTGCTGAGTATAAGGTGGCAAGCTGCTGGGGGGGCAGACTGTCTGGGACGATCGGGGGCAGGGCGGAATGCAGTTTTCAGGTTCAGGGTTTGTACCAAAATCGCGGAGCGGCCTGGCATTGGCCGTGCTGGCAGTATTGGGATATGCCGCCCTCATTTATGGCTTTGCGGCCATTGACTTCTATCATCAGTACTTCTTTGCGCGCGGTCTTTCGGTCACATTCTATTCTTTCAGCCGGCTCGCTTTCGCGGCCTTTCTTGCCTGGATCGTCTATGCTGCGGGCGTCGGCGTGATTACCGGTATCTGTGGCCGGAGAGCGCTATGGTCGTTACCGGCGTTTGAGCGCTACCCCCTTGCGTTCCTGGCGGGCGCCGGCGTTTGGCACGGCGTGCTTTTTGTTGTTGGTCTTGCCGGCTGGGATAACCGGACGGTAGCGGCAACCATGACGCTCGCAGTGATGGCGTTATCGGTGCCGCACCTCACCGTCTGTCTACGTGAGTTCGGCCATGCAGCTTTGCGGCCTGTCGCGTGGCAGAAACGGGCGGTCCAGCTTGCGGTGGCTGCAATCGCGGTTGCCTTCGTTCTTGTGAAAGGCCTCTATCCCGGAGGTGGCCATGATTACTACACGCATTACTTCTATTTTTACTTGAAGGTCGTCGAGACTGGCTGGATCGGTCCGAACGAGGTCTGGTATCACTTTTTTTATTCCAAGGGCGCGGGTCTTTATTTCCTGGCGATGTTGTTGACCGATCCGCTGGCTCCCCAGTTGGTGACCCTCACATTTGTCGCCTGCGGAGCGGCGATTACCTTTGCCTTCTTGCAGCGTTGGGCGCCCACTCCCTTGCTTCCCTGGGTCGGAGTTGGTCTTTATCTGGTGTTGTTGATCTACACGCCGGGTCCAGCGGAATTCAAGGCACATGGCGGCTGGGGCGACATGGAGAAGATCCATGAACTGACAGCCGTGCTCATCTTTGGCGTGATCTGGATTGCGAGTCGCATTTTTGCAAGCGATGTACCTCAAAAGCGGCCCTGGCAAGTGGCTCTTTTCTTCTGCGTGGCCGCGATCGGTGTTTTGACGCCATTGCTGCTGCTTCTCATTGGTTTGCTGTTCACGATCGTTGCGGCTTACTTTCTGATGCGTCGGGCGTGGCGGGCTGCGATCCTGCCGCTGGCGGTTGCGGGCTTGGCCGGCATATGTCTGCTTCTCATGTTCGCGATCAATTATGCTCTGACGGGGATAGCGGTCGATCAGCTGCTGTTGCCTTTGTGGCGGTGGGTCGACCTGCAGAAAGTAGCCGACTGGGGGGTGATGTTTGAGCTGTTGATGCTGCATCGGGGGCTCACCGCTCTTGCCGCTGCATCCACTCCCCTGTCCCAAACCTTTCCGCTGCTGATCAATTTTCTGCGGCTGGATCTTTGGTGGCCGATCGTTGTGGCGGCTGTGCCATTCTTTGTATGGAGTTTGCGCTCGTCGGAGGCACGCAAGCGGTTGCGTGCCCGTGTCGATCCCGCTGCCTGGGGGGTATTGAGCGCGTTTGTCGTCTCCGTTGTACTGATGGCGCTCGTCGCTGGCCGTAGCCAGCCCGTTTCCTTCTATCGGATGTCGACGTTCTGCTATGGGCCGATATTGTGTCTGGCGTTGCTGTTCTGGCACTCGGTTACAACGGGCGATCTCAATCTGGGCAGGCTCGGCATTTGTATCGTCGGAGTAGGCGCCGTCGTTACGGTGTTCTCTGCGCGTATCTTGGAAAGAGCAGAAACGTCGGCAGTCATCGGTACAGCGCTGCGTCTCGCGCAGGGCCAGTATAGCTTGCTGGATGCCTATCAGAATCAGCGCGCCTGGCCGGGCCGCATGCCATGGGGCGGAATCTATCCGGGCATGATCGAGCCATGGAAGCTCGTAGGATACAGGACACCGATCTGGAGCTTGCATGTCCATTCCTATTGCATGCTCCCAGATTGCATCGTCCGAACGTTTGCTTCCTTCCGTTTTTCCCGGGCGTGGCAAACCGTTTACTTCCGGACCCCAGAAGCCGCCCGTGCCGCCCTTCAGGCGGAAGGGCAGAATTTCTTCTTTTTTTCCAAGGAACTCAGCGTTCGCGATCCGCTTCCGGCGTCTCCGCTGTTCGCCCCCGACAACATCGCCAAGTATCTTGCTGTCCGATGGACCGACGGGACCAGTTTTCTGTTAACCTGGCCTGGGCCACATACCCAGCCAATCACAGAGGACTTTCTTTCCGCTTACCGGAAAGGGGTGGCGGAGAACGGCGCACCTATCCAGACTGAGGACTGGCGCAAAATATCGGATTACATCGATATCAATCGCGGTCATCTCCAGCCCTTCGCGCTCCCGTGGTGTGTGACCTGCGATGGCGTACCTCCTATGGATACGCACGGCGCGGGAGTGTTACCTTAGTCAAGCGTAGGCTCGTCGCTGCCCGTTGTAATTCTGGTTTGCGTGGGTTCGGCTGAACTAGCTGACCGAAACCAGGTTATTGGTGATTGTTTGCGGGCGAGAATACGGTGGAGGTATTCGTCGTCATCCTGTGCGAGGGCCGTCTTGTAGAATTGTGCTTCTGGTCAATAGATATGGTGGCTCATGTGTGGGCTGATCGACGCCATCCATGCCGCTATTCAGCTGTAGTTGCTGCCCGCGTCGTACTCAGGGGGCGTGTGCCAATCATGACGCTCCGGAAGAAACGGCGCGCAGGCCGCTCCCACAGCTGATAAGCCGCGATCGAGACAAGAAGGATCGCGACTAGAATGAACCCAAGCCAGAATGCATCCTTCATACCGAATGTGAGTATGGGGCTGGCGGTTCGCAGCACCAGGCCAATAACGACGACATGGAGAAGGTAAATCGAATAGCTGCAGTCGCCGCCAATCAGCATCAGGCGTGAACCAAGAGCATCAATAATGACGTTGCGATATCGAGCGCAGCAGAAGATGACGATTGCCACGAGTGGGGCGAAGCCGAATGACATATGATACGATGTCAGATATCCCATGCCGAACATAATGTACTGTAGAATAATGATGCCGAGGATGCCCAATGCAAGGGCGAGGAAGCCGTACTTCGATTCCCGTGCCGATGGCGGTGTGTCCTGCAATCGTAGAAACGCTGATGCGGTGAGGCTGCCCAGCAGAAATTCGGGCAACCGCGAGTAAGGTGAGAAGTAAACCAGCCAACGAAAAAACGAGTCCTGCTGATGAGTGTCGACGTCAGCAATCATCCCGAAATGCGATATTCCGAACTGATTGATCTCACCGAAGAATCTGAATGCGACAGTGACAATGCTGTAACCGATGATTGTCAATATTGCAGCGCTGATCAGGTGGGCACGCAGGCTCACAAGCCGCGCCAGCGCGATGCCGAAGATCGGATAGATGAGATAGAAAAACCATTCCGTACTGATCGACCAGGACAGCGATGCCATCGATCCAAAGTGATAGATCATGGCGTTCGTATCGTTGACCCGGTAGAACCAGCTCTGGGTCAACGTTAGATAATAGGGCAGCGTATCCCAAATGAAAGCGGGGCCAGCGAGGTGGCCGGTGAGAAGGCCAGAGATTGCTCCGCGTGTGTTCCGACTGAATTCAAGATCAATGACCAGGCAGACAAAATAGAGCGGATACAGCCTCGCGAAGCGGGCGACAAAGAAATTGTAAACACCAACTCCAGCGTCGCGCCGCATCGTATAGAAATAGGTGTAGTGAATCACAAATCCGCTGAGAACGAAGAACAGCGTCATCCCCAGGCCCGATACTGAACTCATCAGATAGAGCCATAGCGGTTTGGTCGAGGCAGGTGGCGTCAACGCAATCAAAGTATGGCTGATGACGACGCAGCCGGCTGCGATAAACCGCAAGCCGGTGAGACTCGGAATGAAAGCTTGCGTGCGGATGGTTTTCCCCCGGATTGCCGACACAACCCATGCAGAAAACTCTGAATAGATCGCGTGTTGTGTGTCAAGTTGCGGCTGCAGTGACGTCCGGTGCCTGAGGTTGAAAGACGACCCGGAATGGCGGCGCCGTCTTCAATGCCGCGTCAAACGTCTGATAAGGAGCGGGGTGCTCCTCCGGATCGAGTGCTGGCGCCGAATGTCAGACGACATTGATTCCGGCCGCGGCTGCCTCAAGCTTCTCACGCTTCTGTCAGGCCCGACCTGTGATTGGGGGCCTTCCTCATTTGAACGGTGTGAAAACGTGGCCTTAGTCCGTACCGGGCGGCCTTGAGTTGCTGGCCAAGCGACCCATCACCTGAAAGCGGTCATGTGACAGGCGGGACGGTTGGTTGCCGGGCACTGGTAAAGCGATTGCCGTCACCGAATCGGGAGCCGTTGGCTCTCTGCCAGCCGGGTTGACGGTGCGGCTGCGGGGGGACCTTGTCTGGGCCCGATATTCTGCCTGTCGGAAACGTCGCGGACGCAAGCCACTGTGGATCAACATATTATTGCCGCAGACGGCATTATAGACGGAACAAGAGGTGGTCCCGTTGGGGCGTTTGGCCCGTTGCTCTCTGAGCCTACAAAAGCTATTCCATGCCGCTATTGACGAGGTCGACGAAGCCTGCTCGACACACCTTAGGTGCAACAGTCCGAGCCGCGTCGTTCGTCCAGCGGTCACCAACCCGAAACTGTGGATTGGCCAGGTTGAGCCGGCTGACGAGGAGCGGAGATGCGCATCAGGACCGACCTAGTCCTTCATCGTGCCCTGACGTGGGTGCCGTTTTCTTGGAAGTTCCGCAAGACGGCAAGCGGCGTGACGATTCGGCGCTGGTTTTTACGACTGATCGGGTCGCGTCTGACCACTCCGGGCGGAATTGAATTTCCGCTTTTCCGGAGATAGAAGCTGGAACTCTTAATTCCCTGAATTTGGACTAATGAGAGATTGGGTAAGGGGCGCGTCCTGAACATGGGACTGGATCTTGTCACGGGCGGCGCCGGTTTTATTGGCAGCCATCTGGTCGACCGACTGCTGAATGAGGGGCGTCGGGTCAGGGTTTTGGATAATTTTTCTGTCGGCCGGCGAGCGAATCTCGTTCAGCACGCGGATAATCCCAATCTTGAAATTGTCGAGGCCGATGTTGCGGATACCCAGGCAGTGCATCAGGCCTGCACGGGCGTGCAGCGCATTTTCCATCTGGCAGCGCGCGCGGACGTCGTTCCGTCCATTCAGGAGCCGGAAGCGTATTTTCGCGCCAATGTCGATGGAACCTTTGCCGTTCTGGAGGCCGCGCGACGGTGCAATGTCCAGCGACTTGTCTACGTGGCGTCATCGTCGTGTTACGGGATTCCATCCACCTATCCGACGGCGGAAACGACGCCCGCAGATTGCCGCTATCCCTATGCGCTGACCAAATATCTCGGTGAGCAACTGGTCATGCACTGGGCCCAGGTCTATCGCCTGCCGGCCGTGTCGGTCCGCTTTTTCAATGTTTATGGACCGCGCGCCCGCACGAGCGGTACCTATGGAGCGGTTTTTGGTGTATTCCTCGCGCAACTGCTGGCCGGGAAGCCGTTGACTATTGTCGGCGACGGGGAGCAGACCCGCGACTTCACTTTTGTTAGCGATGTTGTCGATGCGCTGATTTGTGTTGCTGCGAGCGACAAGGCCGGAGAAGTCTACAATGTCGGCAGCGGCAAGCCGGTGAGCGTGAACGAGCTTGTCCGGCTGCTGGGCTCGCCGCCTGCGGTTTTTATTCCAAAACGCCCGGGAGAGCCGGACTGCACCTGGGCCGATATCTCCAAGATCCGTAGCGATCTTGGCTGGCATCCCAAGGTTAGCTTCGAGGATGGTGTCCGCATAATGCGTGACAACATCGACTATTGGCGGGATGCTCCGGTGTGGACTGAAACGCGTATTGCCGAGGCGACGAGCGACTGGTTCCGCTTCCTCGGCACCGAGAAGGCTTGAGGGGAACGTCGTGGATTCCAGTGTCACGAAGCTCAATCGGCTAAGCGCCATGGCGGCGGACAATCCGCGCGATAAAGTTCGTCCCCTGGCGGAACTGGCCCGGATCACGCACCAGCTTCGGAGCGATGGGAAGTCCGTTGTTCAGGCGCATGGCACGTTCGACCTTCTGCATCTGGGGCATGTGCGCCATCTCGAGGCTGCGCGAAAGCTCGGTGATGTTTTGGTGGTGACCGTTACGGCCGACCGTTTCGTCAACAAGGGGCCAGGGCGTCCTGTTTTCAGCTCCGAACTGCGCGCCGAGATGCTGGCAACCCTCGAATATGTCGACTGGGTCGCGATCAATGATGCGCCGGACGCGGTCAGCGCGATCGATGCGATACGCCCGAGCATCTATATCAAGGGGCAGGACTATCAGAACCCGCAGGGCGACGTCACCGGCAAGATTGCCCTGGAGCGCGATGCCTGCGAGATGCATGGCGGCCGCATCCACTTCACCGACGAGGTGATGTTCAGCTCGAGTGAGCTCATCAATCGGCATCTTAACGTGTTCGAGCCGCATATTCGCGAGCATCTCGATACGATGCGCCAGGACGATGGTCTCAATGAACTGCTGGAGCTGATCGAGAGCGTGCGTGACTACAAGGTTCTGCTGGTCGGCGACGCGATCATCGACGAGTACCAGTATGTGCTGCCGATGCACAAAACCCCGAAGGAAAACATGATCGCGACCCGTTATCAGGATCGCGAACTGTTCGCCGGGGGGGTGTTTGCTGCGGCTAATCACGTGGCATCATTCTGCAAACAGGTCGATATCGTGACCTGTCTTGGCGATAGCAACAGCTACGAGGATCTCATCCGCCAGAGCCTGTTGCCGAATGTCGGGCTGAAGACCTTTACCCGCGTGGGCGCGCCCACCACCCTGAAACGGCGCTTCGTCGATCCTTCGTATATGCGGAAGCTGTTCGAAGTTTATTTTATGAACGACGAGCCGCTGATGTCGGATGTGCAGGCCGATCTTGATGGCGTCATTGCACGGATGGCGCCAGAATACGACGTAGTGATCGTCGCCGATTTCGGACACGGCTTGATCCAGAAAAGCTCGATCGAAGCCGCCATCAGCAATTCGCGGTTCCTCGCGGTCAATACGCAAAGCAACAGCGCCAATCTCGGCTACAATCTGGTTACCAAGTATCCGCGCGCCAACTATATCTGCATCGATCTCCCGGAAGCGCGCCTGGCGGTCAGCGATAGACTATCGCCGGCCGGCGATATCGCCCGTCGGCTGATCGAGCAGCATATCGAATGCTCGAAAATCATCGTGACGCAGGGAAAGCATGGTTGCGTGACGTTCGAGCAAGACGGGATTGTTCATACGATTCCGGCTCTCGCCAAGAACGTGGTTGATACGGTCGGGGCGGGCGACGCGTTTCTTGCGGTCACTGCGCCACTCGTTGCAGCCGGCGGTGCGATGAATCGTGTCGGCTTTATCGGCAACGTCGTCGGCGCACTGAAGGTCGAGATCGTCGGCCATCGCCGCTCGATCGAAAAGTCGGCGCTGATCAAGAGCATCACCGGCCTGCTGAAATAATAATCGAGTGAGGAAATATGCTTGATAAAGTAGGCGTTGATTATTCGGCCGGCCTCGACCGTTATTTCCGGGCTCTCGAAGCGCTTCTGCGTAATACTGAAGTGACCGACCATGGCCGGAAGGGGATGTCACTGGCTGCGGGCTGCGCATGGGTTCGCGAGGTTGCTCACCAGGCGCATGACGCGGGCAACAAGATCATATTCATCGGCAATGGCGGAAGTGCCGGCATTGCCAGTCATCTGGCGATTGATTTCTCGAAGAATGGCGGGCTGCGCGCGACGGCGCTGAACGATCCCGCGGCCTTGACCTGCCTCGGCAATGATCTCGGCTATGAGAATGTCTTTGCCAAACAGATTGAATTGCACGGCCGCGCCGGCGATCTTCTGGTTGCGATCAGCAGTTCCGGTCGCTCACCCAACATTTTGAATGCCGTGCAGGCAGCGCGCCAGCGCGATTGCAAAATCGCTACTTTTTCGGGGTTCACCGAGGATAACCCTTTGCGGGGCCTTGGTGATGTCAATTTTTTCGTCAATTCGAAAGAATACGGTTTCGTCGAAATCGCCCACCTGACGCTTTGCCACGCCGTGCTCGATATCGACATGGGGTGGAATGGGAAGGCCGACGCCTAGTGTCATCAGCAAATCGGAAGACTTAAATGACTCAACGTTTCAAGCGCGTAATGGTGACCGGCGGCGCGGGTTATGTCGGATCCAATTTGATTCCGAAGATGTTGGCGGCCGGTTACGAGGTTTCCGTCCTCGACCTCTATATCTATGGCGATGTGTTTGCCGACCTGAAGCCGCATCCCAAACTGACCGAGGTCAAGGGTGATCTGCGGAATCCGGACGATGTTGCGCGTGCGCTCACTGGCTGTGATGCCGTTATCCATCTCGCCTGCATCTCGAATGATCCGTCCTTCGATCTCAATCCCGATCTGGGAAAGTCGATCAACTACGACTGTTTCCGGCCGCTCGTTAAGGCGTCGAAGGACGCCGGGGTGCGCCGCTTTATCTATGCGTCGTCGTCATCGGTCTACGGGATCAAGTCCGATGCAAACGTGACCGAGGATCTGCCGCTTGACCCGCTGACAGACTATTCCAAGTACAAGGCAATGTGCGAGGAAGTGCTGGAGCAGGAGCGGGAGCCCGGCTTCGTTGCGGTCACGATACGTCCGGCGACCGTGTGCGGTTATGCCCGTCGCCTGCGCCTCGACCTGACGGTCAATATTCTCACGTCGCATGCCATCAACAATGGCCGGATCACCGTGTTTGGTGGCGAGCAGCTGCGCCCCAATATTCATGTCGACGATATGACGGATCTGTATCTGCGTCTGCTGGAAGCGCCGGACGAGGTCGTTTCCGGAAAGATTTGGAACGCCGGCTATCACAATCTCAAAGTACGTGAGATTGCGGAGATGGTGCGCGGCAAGGTCGGAAACAATGTGGACATTGTCGTCACGCCAACCGACGACCATCGATCCTACCATGTTTCATCAGAGAAGATTCGCCGCGAGTTTGGTTTTGCGGCAACGCGCACGGTCGAAGATGCGATCGTCGATCTCAGGCAGGCGTTCCTGGCCGGAAAGGTGCCGGATGCCATGACCAGCGATCATTACTACAACATCAAGCGTATGCAGGCACTGAAGCTTCGGTGATCGCAGCGATGGATGCTGGCACATCGATTAAACGAGACAAGACAGACAGCCCACGCCTTGGACAGCGCCAGCCGCCAAAAGCTGTCCGGTTTCTCCTGCCTGTCTGGGGATCGAGGTATATCGAGCAGTTTCTCAAACTGGGACTGCCAGCGCTGCTAGCACCGGGAAATGTTCCCGCTGTTGCCGCGGCGCTGCCGAGCGAGTTCGTTTTTCTCACCAGCTCCAGGGATGGCGAACTGCTGCTCGCGCACCCGGCGATCCAGTTCCTCGGCCGGTTCTGCAAGGTCAGCATCAAGCCGATCGACGACCTGATCGTCGGCGACAATCACTCGACGACGATAACACTGGCTTATGCGCGTGCCGTCCGTGAGTTGGGCGGCGACATGCTTGACACCTGTTTCTTCTTTCTGATCGCCGACTATATCATTGCTGATGGATCGCTGAAGAATGTGCTCGACCGGATCTGCCGCGGCGCGAGCGGTGTCCAGGCCGGGAATTTTCAAGTTGTCGACAGCGCCTATGAGAATTTTTGCAGCGCGTTCGGCGCCGACAGAGAGGCCACGCTTTCCCTGGCGCCGCGCGCGCTGGTGAAGTGGTCGCTGAACTTCCTGCATCCGATTAGCGTCGCCAATATCGCCAACTTCCCGTTTTCCCGAACCAATCACCCCAACAGGCTTTTCTGGCAGGTCGACAGGAATACGCTCGTCGGTCGTTTTTATCTGATGCACATGATCTGCATCCGCCCTGAGGTCGCCGACTTCGTCGTTGGATCTTCATGCGACTATTCGTTCATTCCGGAGCTGTGTCCGTCCGGAAATGTCGAGGCTATGACCGATTCCGATGATTATCTTGTCGTCGAGATGCAGCCGTTCAATCATGAAAGCCGCTTGATTGAGCCTGGCGGGTTCACGCCGAAGCAGATCGCCAACAGCCTGTCGGAATGGACCACGGAGCGCCACCGGCAGAATTCCGCCTACCAGCTTGTATTCCATGCGGCCGGCATTCCGCCATCGTTGGCCGACTTGAACGGAAAGATCGAGAGCTTTATCGGCGAGGTCAACGCCAACCTTTCCGCCAAGCCGCAGCCGTGGCGAAACCATCCTTACTGGGTTGCGGCGCTGGATGCTCATCGCCGGACGGTGGAGCGCAAGAAACTCACGCTGTCGCCCGATGTAGCGCAGGATAGCAAGAAGGCTGCCAGCGGTTTTGGCTGGTTTATCGTCAGCCTGCGGAATGTTCTTTTTGGCAGTCTGCCGAATGTTCGCCTCGCGCATCCGCGATGGGCGGATTATCGGATGATATATGAGGAATCCGAGAAGGCTCTCGGAGGGAAGCCGCGTCTTGCGGTTGTTTCAACGGAGCCGTCAGATTTTGTTGATTGGATCTCAGATCTTGCCCCGGATGTTGTCGGGATCAAAAGATCCCAGATCGCCAGCCTTTCTGTCTCGGCGCGGCCCGAGTCCGAACGCGGTTTCGACGGTATCTTCTTTTTGCTCGATAGCGCGGAATTGTCTGATATTCGTGAGTATATCGACCGGTTGTCTGCGCTGTTGGCGCCGGGCGGCGTTGTGGCGATTGCGATTGTAAACGGATACGGGATCAAATTTTCCTACGACTTCGCCATGTCGCTGTCGCGGTTCTCCAGTCGATTTGTGACGGGAGATTTCCACGTTCGGAGTGCGCAGGTGCTACCGGCGGGATTGTCGCGATTCCTGCTGCTAAAATTGATGGTGAGTTTGGAGGCGGCAATACGCCGAAATCCTGCTCTGTATCTTCCGGTTGGTGTAGTGATGGGGCCTGTCCTGTATGGCATTGGAATGATCGCGAACGCGCTGACGATTGTGAGCAGGAGGGAAGACTATAATAATTTGAGTAGCGCGTTTATCGTGCTCGATGATTTTTCTGGTTCGGGCGTTCAGCCTCAGAAGAGGCCGGTTGATGAATTTGCTGCGAAGCGCGCTAGGCAGTTTGAAATTTTGCTGACGCAGCCTGCGTCCAAAACCGAGCAGGCGTAGCGATGCGGATCGGACTCGATTTCGACAACACCATTATATGTTACGACGACGTATTCCTTTCAGCAGCAAAACGCAAAGGCTTGCTTGTCGATAGCTTCGTCGGGAACAAACAGGATATCCGCGATACGATCCGGCTGCTGCCAGACGGTGAAACCGAATGGCAGCGGCTGCAAGGTGTTGTTTATGGCAGGGGGGTCGCGGATGCGCTGATGTTCGATGGGGTCGGCAATTTCCTGCAGCGTTGCTGCGAGAGCCGCGTTCCTGTCGTCATCGTCAGCCACAAGACCGAGTTTGGGCATTTCGATCCGGATCGTCTCAATCTGCGTGACGCGGCGCGCGAATGGATGCGCGCGCAGGGTTTTTTCGACAGGTTCGGATTGTCCGAGCAGAACGTATTTTTCGAGACGACTCGGAGCGAGAAAATCGCACGGATCGCGACGCTTGGTTTTACGCATTTTGTCGATGACCTCGAGGAAGTTCTGACCGATCCTGATTTTCCAGAGGGCGTCAGCCGCATCCTGTTTTCGGAAAGTGACCCGCGACCTGGCGAGGGATCGATGTTGGCGTTTCGCAGTTGGCGGGATATCGAGAATTATGTCTTCGCCAGCGTCTGAGTTTCGAGCAAGCGACGTGGCGCGCGCGCTGCTCGCGGTGCCTGACGATGTACCCGTCGAGGCCAAGCATATCCTCGGCGATGGACGTAACAGCCGCATCTATCGCATCCTGTCCGGCGGCCGCAGCTTTGCACTCAAGCAGTATCCTTCCCGGCAGGAGGATCCGCGCGATCGGCTCGGTACGGAAGTCGGAGCGCTCCGGCTGATGGAACAGCACGGTATCGAGAACGTGCCGCGCGTCGTCGGGATCGATCAGGAGCGGTGGTGTTCCCTGCTGAGTTGGATCGACGGCGAGCTGATTCATGAGATCGGTGACGCCGATATCGATTCAGCGGTCGAATTCCTCGGCGCCATCCACAGCCTGCGTCACACGACCTGGGCTATGGCTCAGCCACTGGCGTCGGAAGCCTGCTTTTCGGGAGCGGAGATCGAGCGGCAGATCGTCGAGCGGCTGAAGCGGCTCCAGGGGCTGTCCGGCGAGCCGGCGCTTGCGGATTTCATCGGCAGTGCGTTCCTGCCGGCCTTTGTGCGCGAATTGTCCGAGGCAAAGCGCAGGGCGGCTTTGTATCACTTTGATTTTGTTGTGGAATTGTCTCAGGCACAGCGCACTCTAGTGCCGTCGGATTTTGGGTTTCACAATAGTCTTCGCCGACCGGATGGCACCTTGGTCTTCATCGACTTCGAATATTTCGGTTGGGACGACCCGGTGAAACTGACCGCCGACGTCATTCTTCATCCGGGCAAGAATCTCGCGGAGATGCAACGCAAGCGCTTCCGAAGACTGGCGCTCTCGCTCTATGAAAATGACCATTGTTTTGGCCCCCGTCTCAGCGCATATCTGCCGCTGTTCGGGTTGCGGTGGGTTTTGATCCTGTTGAACGAGTTCATTCCGGAACGGTGGCGTCGTCGTGTTCTTGCGGGCGAGAGCGAGAATTGGGCCGCTGCGAAAAGCCGGCAACTCGGCCGAGCCGTCGATTTCCTGATGGCGCTGCCCGAGAAGGTGGAGGACTAGCATATGGCTGTCAGCACTGAGGCTTTGCGAATGGTCGAGCTTGCGACCCCGCCTCTCGATGATCGATCAAAGTATCTGCGCAAACTGGTGGTGCGAACACTGGCAGGAGGACAGCGGGGGCACGTAGGCTCCTCGATGTCGCTGATTGAGATCATGCGCGTCCTTTACGACGATATTCTGCGTTATCGTCCGCATGAGCCGCGTTGGCAGGATCGTGACCGCATGATCCTGAGCAAGGGGCACGGCTGCATCGCGCTTTACGTGCTGCTGGCAGATAAAGGCTTTTTCCCCCTCGAAACCCTCGACACATTTTGCCGTCGTGACTCAATTCTCGGCGGCCACCCCGAGGCGGGCAAGGTGCCGGGTGTCGAAGCCTCGACCGGCGCGCTCGGTCACGGCCTGTCGATCGGTGTCGGCATGGCGCTCGCCGCGCGGATGCAGAAGCGCGACAGTCGCGTGGTCGTGGTGATGGGTGACGGCGAGATCAATGAAGGGTCGGTGTGGGAGGCCGCGATGTGCGCCGGCAAGCACCGCTTGTCGAACCTCACGGCTGTTATCGATTACAACAAGATTCAGTCCGCTGGGCCGACGCGGGAGATTCAGGATCTCGAGCCGTTGATGGACAAGTGGCGCGCGTTCAATTTTGCCACGGTCGAAGTCGATGGGCATAATGTTGATGCCCTTCGTGACGTTTTCGGCCGTCTTCCGGTGGCGCAGGATCGCCCAACCGCGATCATCTGCCATACGGTGAAGGGCAAGGGCATATCGTTTGCCGAACATGACCCCACCTGGCACCACAAGTCCAAGATCGCGAACGACGTGTTGGCCCGCCTTTACGGCGCTCTGGAGTGAAACATGCGGCAGACCTGCCTCAATATGGTCTATGACCTGGCGAAGCGTGACGGGCGGGCGGTCTTTATCGGCTCGGATCTCAGCCCGGGCTTGCTGGCCGATATGAAGCGCGACATGCCCGACCGCTACTACATGGAGGGCATCACCGAAGCGAACGTCATCGGCATGGCTGCCGGGCTTGCCGCCGAAGGCTACGTTCCTTATGTCAATACAATTGCCACTTTCATCACGCGTCGTTGTTACGAGCAGGTCGCAGTCGATCTGTGCCTGCATGATTTTCCGGTGCGGCTCATCGCCAATGGCGGCGGCCTGGTTTACGCACCGCTCGGCCCGACGCATCTGGCCATCGAAGACATCGCCATCATGCGCGCATTGCCGAACATGACGGTTACCGCCGTCTGCGATGCGCAGGAAATGGTTCGACTGATGAATTCCACATTGGACTGGCCGCACCCGATCTATATCCGTCTTGCGAAGGGCGGCGATCCCGTCGTCAGCCGCGAGGAACTCGGCTTTACCCTCGGCAAGGCGATCCCGATGCGCCGCGCGCGCTCCAGACGGTCGGTGGTGCTGATGTCGACCGGCGTCATGACGACCAATTCGCTTGCTGCGGCTGAGATGCTCGCCAAGGACGGCATCGACGCATCCGTCGTGCACTTTCACACGATCAAGCCGCTCGACGAGGAAACGGTACTGGAATTCGCGCGCGATGCGGAACTGGTCGTCACCGTGGAAGAGGGCGTCCGGATCGGTGGTTTCGGCAGCGCCGTTACCGATGTGCTGATGGATACGCTTGGCACCGCATGCCCGCCGGTCAGGCGTATCGGCTTGCCGGACGAGTTCCCACATAATTACGGTCTGCAGGACGATTTGTTCGATATTTATGGACTGATGCCCGGTCAGATCGCGGCAAGCGTCGGCCAGGCCGTCAAGCAGATCAAAAAAGTAGCCTGACGCATATGTGGCTGCTTGTCGGTGGCGACTCCGAGATCGGTGCAGCTACGCATCAATGGCTGAAAGGGCAGGGTATCGCTTCTGCGGCGACGACCCGGCGCAAGGAACGTGTCGCGGCGGACCGGCCGTTCCTCGATCTTTCTTTGCCACTGGATGATTGGGAGCCGCCGGCTGGCACGACGGCTGCCTGCATCTTTGCCGCGATTGCCCGGATTGCCGTCTGTGACGCGGACCCGCGAGGCTCGGCACAGGTCAACGTGGTCCAGACTGTGGCGCTTGCCGACCGTTTGCTGGAACGCGGCATTTCCGTGCTGTTCCTGTCGACCAATCAGGTCTTCGACGGATCGGTGCCGCATGTCGCCGCCGATACGCCGACCTGCCCGGTGACCGAGTACGGCCGGCAAAAGGCGCGGGCGGAAGATGCCTTTCGCGAGCGTATGGCCCGAGGCCATCCTGTGGCGATCCTTCGGCTGGCCAAGGTGGTGTCGCCGGATATGCCGCTGGTGCGTGGGTGGATTGAGACGCTAACCGCCGGCCGGCAAATTCATGCGTTTGACGACATGACCATGGCGCCGGCGCAGACAGAGACGGTGTCCGCTGCCGTCGCTGCCTTGATGCAGGCGCGTGCCACGGGCGTGTATCAACTCACCGGGCCGCGCGATCTGGCCTATGTTGAAATCGGCCGCCATCTGGCGCGACGTCTTGGCGTCGATCCTGCGCTGGTGGTGAAGAGTTCGACTGTGGATGCGGGGCTGCCGCCCGGCTCGGCGCGCGCCCACACGACGCTCGATTCGTCCCGGTTGCGTGATGCCCATGCAATCGCGGCGCCCGACGTGACCTCTATCATCGACGCCGTTGTCGAGGCTTCCGGCGTCATCAGCCGGAAATGAAAACCCCGGGCCGAGGCCCGGGGTGTCGTCTTTGCATAATCTGACGCAGAGGTTATGCAACGTTCAGCAAAACACGCCCCGCCGCGCCACTGCGCACCATGTCGAGCGCTTCGTTGATCCGGTCCAGCGGGAATTCGTGCGTGATGATCCCGTCGAACGACAACCGGCCCGCTCGGGTGAG
>DATMEV010000121.1:0-14645 GCA_035556795.1 Pseudolabrys sp.
CAAACCCTGATTTCAATGCCGGATCCGCTATTACCCGCTGAATCGAGAACATCGCCTTAACCTCAAGATATCGCGGCGATTTGGCCAAACCGCAAGGACCGCGACGGCAATCGCAGGGTTGCAAAAGCCAATTGAGCCAGACGGTCACATGGAAGGCCATCGGAGGCCAGGCAGCGCCGGCAGGCGGCCGGTCCAGACGCAAAATGGCCCGGCGACAGGCCGGGCCATCACAGCGATCACGCTGAACTTAGTAGGCTGCAAAGCGCCTTACCCGATCCAGCGTCGCACCAAGGGTGCGCCGGCCGATATCGGGGCATCCCGGCTTTAGGCGGCGGCGACCTAAGGCCCCGACGCCGACCGGGCCCTACTCTTCCTCTTCGGGCTGCTCTTCCGGCGGCGCCAGGCCTTCCAGGCCCTTGAGCAGCTCTTCTTCGGTCATCCGGTCGACCGTCACCTCGGTATCGTCGGAATCGACGCCCGAACCGGCGGCGGCGCCAACCAGCGGCACATCCGGCTCCGGTTCATCGACCTCGACATAGCGCTGCAGCGTATGGATGAGGTCTTCCTTGAGGTCTTCCGGCGACACGGTCTGCTCGGCGATCTCGCGCAGCGCCACGACCGGATTCTTGTCGTTGTCGCGGTCGAGCGTGATCTGGGCGCCGGACGAGATCATCCGGGCGCGGTGGCTTGCCAGCAGCACGAGATCGAACCGGTTGTCGACCTTGTCGATGCAATCCTCAACGGTGACGCGGGCCATAGGCTCGGCACTCCTCAACTGGAACTTGTAGATGAAAGTTTGTTGTTAGGTATCGCCCCGCTTTCAAAAGTTCAAGCGGCAAATTCCCGATCATTTCGACACGATTATCCATGATTTCGTCACGATCCGGCCGGATTCCGGCTTGACCGCCGATAAGCCTCTGATAGGTCATCGGGCCTCTGGCGGGCCATTGTCGTAGGGAACCGGCGCGGTTCTTTTCCGTTATTCGGCATGGATCAATCCGGCGCGGCTCAATCCGGCATCGGCTCGTCAGGTGGGAAAATCACCCTGCGTCCACATTAAGCCATTTTCAGCGTAGCACGCTCGGTTTTACCCCGTTCGAACACCGCCTGACCATCGCTCTGTTACGCGAAGACCGGCCGGTGTCCGCATTTGCTAATGAAAGACAACCAGAAAGATACTCCGATGACAGTTGCCGGCGAAAAAATCGCCCTCTTCATTGATGGTGCCAACCTTTATGCCACGGCAAAAGCACTCGGCTTCGATATCGATTACAAGCGCCTGCTCCGCGAATTCCAGTCGCGCGGCTATCTGCTGCGCGCTTTCTACTACACGGCGGTGATCGAGGATCAGGAATATTCGTCGATCCGGCCGCTGATCGACTGGCTCGACTACAACGGCTACCGCGTCGTCACCAAGGCAACGAAAGAGTTCGTCGACCAGACCGGCCGCCGCAAGATCAAGGGCAACATGGACATCGAACTGGCCGTCGACGCGATGGAGCTCGCCGGCAAGATCGACCATATGGTGCTGTTCTCCGGCGACGGCGACTTCCGCTCGCTGGTGCAGGCCGTGCAGCGGCACGGCACGCGGGTGACCGTCGTCTCCACCATCGCGACCCAGCCGCCGATGATCGCCGACGAATTGCGCCGCCAGTGCGACGTATTCCTCGACATCGTCGACCTGCAAACCAAGGTCGGCCGCGATCCCGGCGAGCGCGGCCCGCGCAGCGAGGGCGGCCGCGAGCCGCGCCCGCATACGCCGCAATTCCTGCAACGCGGCGTCGGCGCGCGCAGCACACAAGCGGGCGCGGCGGATCAGGATTTTGCCGACGACGACGATTACGACAACGGCCGATAGGCGCTGGCGGCTCCGGCAGCCGCCCGGCTTCGCACGACAGCATCGCGCGGGGAGCGTATATTGCTCCGTGTTGTCTGTCCTCTTGCACAAGGGGGGCTTGCGCTGGGGACTTGCGCTCGGGGGACTTGCGTCATGACCTTGCATGACGGCACGCCGGCCACTATGCCCGGCTGACCGTCCCGATTACCGTCCGCCTCCTTCACCGCCAGCCCCGTCACGACCTTGCCCGCCTCCGAGCCCGATTATTCAAAGCCGCCTCTGCGGCGCAGCAGCGGCAAGCCCGGCCGCGACTGCCCGCTCTGCCCGCGGCTCGTCGCCTTCCGCGAACACTGGCGCGCGCGCCAGCCGGGCTGGTTCAATGCGCCGGTCGATACCTTCGGGCCCAAGGATGCGCGACTGCTGATCGTCGGACTTGCCCCCGGATTGCAGGGCGCCAACCGCACGGGGCGGCCGTTCACCGGCGACTGGGCCGGCGACCTCCTCTATGCGACGCTGATCGAATTCGGCTTCGCCAGCGGCGTCTATGACGAGCGGCCCGACGACGGGCTGACAATGATCGATGCGCGCATCACCAATGCGGTGCGCTGCGTGCCGCCGGAGAACAAGCCGACGACGGCCGAGATCCACACCTGCCGCGATTTCCTCACCGCCACCATCGCCGGCATGCCGAAGCTGCGCGCCATCGTCACGCTCGGCCGCATCGGCCACGACAGCACCGTGCTGGCGCTCGGCGCCAAGCGCAAGGCGGCACCGTTCACGCATGGCGGCAAGGCCGATATCGGCGGGATCACGATCTTCAGCAGCTATCACTGCTCGCGCTACAATACGAATACCGGAGTGCTGACGCCGGCGATGTTCCGCGCGGTGTTTCGCTCCGTGCGCGCCTATCTCGACGCCTGAAGCCAGTCGATCACGATCGCGGCGTTCCGGTCCGGCGGGAATACCGGATAGAACACCTTGGCGATGATGCCGGCGTCGACGATCAGCGCCATGCGCTTGAGCAGCGTCATGCCGTCGACCGCGAAGGTCGGCAGCGACAGCGCCCGGGTCAATTCCAGCCGCTCGTCCGAGAGCAGCGGGAACGGCAGGTGCAGCCGCGCCGCCGCTTCCTGCTGATAGGCCGTATCCTGCGTCGACAGGCCGAACAGGTGGTCGACGCCGAGCCGCCGCATCTCTTCGAAATGGTCGCGGAACGAGCAGGACTGCGGGGTGCAGCCGCGCGCGCCAGGGATCATGTCCCAGCCCGCCGGATTGGGAATGCCGGGCACGCCGGTGCGCGGATAGAGATAGAGCACCGTGCGGCCTGCGAGGCTCGCCAGATTGACCGTGCCGCCGCCGGTCGCCGGCAGGTCGATGTCGGCGATCTTCCGGCCGGTCAGATGATTGGCGCCGCCGTCGTCCTGCGGCGCCGGGATGTCGTCGGGCAGCACATTCGGATTGATGTCGGTGTTCGTCATGGCGCGGCGTCCTCGTAGGAGATGAATTCCATCAGCGAACCGTCCGGATCGCGGAAATAGACGCTGGTTCCCGGCCCCTTCGCGCCGAAACGCTGCAGCGGCCCGCGTTCGATCGCGACATCGTGCCGGCCGAGATGCCGGATCGCATCCGCGATCGGACCCTTCCACTCGAAACACAGATCGCTATTGCCGGGCGCGACCGGCAGCCGCGCGACCTCCGCCGGCTGCACGCCGGGACCATGGACGTTGAGCTGCCGGTCACCGAAACGGTAGGCCCAGCCGACCGGACGGCGGACAAGTTCGGCGCCGAGAATGTCGCGATAGAAAGCGTTGGAACGCTCCCAGTCCGAGACATGGATGACGCAATGGTCGAGTCTCGTCGGCAGCATCGCTGTGTCTCCGTCGCTACCCCTTGGCGATCACCCCTTGCCGATCACCCCTTGTGGATCATCCCTTGGCGCGGAGCAGCCGGCTGCGCTCTCGGTCCCAGGTCCGTTTCTTGTCGGTCGCCCGCTTGTCGTAGAGCTTCTTGCCTTTTGCCAAAGCGATCTCGACCTTGGCTCGTCCTTTTTCGTTAAAGTAAAGCTTCAACGGGACGAGTGTCATGCCCTCGCGCTCCACCGCACCCATCAGCTTGTTGATCTGCCGGGCATGCAGCAGCAGCTTGCGCGGCCGCTTCGGCGCGTGATTGAAGCGCGCCGCCTGCAGATATTCGGGAATATTGGCATTGAGCAGCCAGAGCTCGCCATCGCGGGCGTCGGCATAGGATTCGCCGATCGTCGCCTTGCCGGAGCGCAGCGATTTGACCTCGCTGCCGGTGAGCGCAATGCCAGCCTCGAACACCTCGCCGATCGCGTAGTTGAAGCGCGCCTTGCGATTGTCGGCGATCAGCCTGGAACGCGACGCGGTTTTCGTCTCGGATTTTGCCATCTGTAGACGGGAAGCGCCGCGTCGCGGGCTTTATCAGCCTTTCGCCTTCAGGAGGTCACGGATCTCCGTGAGCAGTTCCTCCTGCTTGGACGGTGCCGGCGGCGCCTCTTCCTTGTCCTTCTTCAACATCTTGTTCATGCCGCGGATCACCATGAACAGCACCCAGGCGATGATCAGGAAGTTGATCACCAGCGTCAGGAAATTGCCCCAGGCGAGCACCGCACCCTGCTTCTTCGCCTCCTCCAGGCTCGCCGCCGTGACGCTCTTCGACAGCGGGATGAAATAGTTGGAGAAGTCGAGGCCGCCGGTGATGGCGCCGATCACCGGCATGATGATATCGGCGACCATCGAATTGACGATGGCGCCGAACGCCACGCCGATGATCACGCCGATCGCCAGATCGACGACATTGCCGCGCAGAGCAAACTTCTTGAATTCCTCAAGCATGGCAGCCCCCTTTTAACGTCTTGCTCAGTTGATCAAACCGGCATGGACCATCGCGCCGCGCACCGCCGTCTTCGACGCCTCGCTCAGCGGCACCATCGGCAGGCGCACGTCGTCGGCGCATTTGCCAAGCAGCGACAGCGCATATTTTGCCGGCGACGGATTGGTCTCGATGAACAGATGCTGATGCAGCGGCAGCAGCTTGTCCTGCACGGCGAGCGCGGCGACATAGTCGCCCTTCAGGCAGGCGCTCTGGAACTCCGCGCACAGACGCGGCGCGACGTTCGAGGTGACGGAAATGCAGCCGTGGCCGCCATGCGCCATGAAACCGAGTGCGGTGCCGTCCTCGCCCGACAACTGGTTGAAGCCCGCCCCCATGGCGGCGCGCTGCTGCGACACGCGCAGCACATTGGCGGTCGCATCCTTCACGCCGGCGATGTTCTTCAACTCGTAAAGCCGCGCCATGGTGTCGACCGACATGTCGATCACCGAGCGGCCGGGAATGTTGTAGATGATGATCGGAATGCCGATGGCATCGTTGATCGCCTTGAAGTGACGATACATGCCCTCCTGGGTCGGCTTGTTGTAATAGGGCGTGACGATCAGCACGCCGTCGGCGCCGGCCTTCTCGGCATGCTGCGACAGCTCGATCGCTTCCTCCGTCGCGTTCGATCCGGCACCGGCGATCACCGGCACGCGCCCCCTGGCCTGATCGACACACCATTCGACCACCAGCTTGTGCTCGTCATGCGACAGCGTCGGACTCTCACCGGTGGTCCCGACCGGCACCAGCCCGTTGGTCCCCTCCGCGATCTGCCATTCGACCAGACCGCGAAACGCCTGCTCGTCGAGCGCGCCGTTTTTGAACGGGGTCACCAGCGCGGTGAACGATCCCCGGAAATGGGTCTTGGCTGTCGTCGGCTTTGCGGATGTCGGCTTTGCGGACATGGCGTACTCGGCTTTCCCGTTCCTTCATCGGCCGGCTGCGTCGGTGCGGCGGCAAATGGCGTAAGGTCCTTGATATCGGTTCGCCGCCAATGATGAAAGAGATCAATGTTTTCGATAGCACCGGCGGTTGCAGCGGAACCGCGCGCCATCACGCTGCCGCGATTTTGCCGCGGATGACGGCTATGCGACAAACACGCAGGCAGGTAACCTCTTCGTCAGTGTTGTCGGTCAAGTTCGTATGCGCGGGACCGAATCGCGGCGCGCGTCGACACCGATGAGGGCCGGGGTGATTGAACACAAACATTTGAGATATATCGCTTTTTTTGGCACCTTGGCGGCTGCCGGGGCAGCCGCGCTGCCGGCCGCGGCAGCACCGAAAGAGGCGGTGCCGTTTCCTCCCCCCCGCCCGTCGATCGCCATCAAGCTCAGCCAGACGACCGGCGCTGCCTATCGTGACACGGCACGAGCCGAGACGACTGCCCCCGCCCGCAACGGCGCGGCACAGGCGGAGACGCGAGCAGGAACGCCTGCAGGGACTCCGGCGGAACTGCGGCGCCCGCTGATTCTCAAAAGCTTCCGCAGCAACCCGCTGCGCTTCGCCGCAGCGACGACCGCGACGTCGTCGGACGCCGACGTCGCCGGGGTACAGCGCGTGCTGACGTTCTCGCGCAAGAGCAAGGATGCCGAGGCGGTCGCGGCGATGCAGGCGATCCGCGATCCGCTGGCGCGCAAGCTCGCCGAATATCTCTACCTCCACAATAACAACACCAACCCCAGCTTCGAGCAGTTCGCCGCTTTCGTCACCGCCAATCCGAGCTGGCCGCATATTCCGCTGCTGACGCGGCGTGCGGAGAATGCGCTGTGGGACGACAAGCGCGACAATGCAACGGTGCTCGCCTTCTTTGCCAACCGGCAACCGACCTCGGGCAAGGGCCGGCTGATGCTGGCGCGAGCACTGCTGGCGCAGGGCGACAAAGCGCGCGCGCAGGCGCTGGTGCGCCATGCTTGGCACTACGACGACATGTCGGCGGAGGTCGAAAGCCGCGCGCTGGATATGTTCGGTCCCCTGCTGACAGCGGAAGATCATAGAGCGCGGATGAACATCCAGCTCTACGACGGCGATAATGAGACCGGGCTGCGCGCCGCGCGTCGCCTTGGCGATGCCCAGCTTCTCATCGCGCGGGCGCGGATCGCTGCAGCCAAGCGCGGCGGCAATGCCAAGACCGAACTCGATGCGGTGCCCGCTTCCGCCCGCCACGATCCCGGTTATCTGTTCGCGCGCGCGCAATATCTGCGCAAGCAGGACGAGGTCGCGGCGGCGGCCAAGCTGATGCTGGGCACGCCCGTGACCGCAGCGCAGGCCTACGATCCGAACAAATGGTGGGTGGAGCGCCGCCTGCTGGTGCGCAACGTGCTCGACGCCGGCGATCCGAAGACCGCCTACCGGCTGGCGGTGACGGCGCCAACGCCGACGCAGGGCAACTATCGCGTCGACCAGCATTTCACTGCCGGCTGGATCGCTCTGCGCTTCCTCAACGACCCGACGACCGCGGCAACGCATTTCGCGCGCATTCCGGTCGGCACCGACAATCCCCACGCGCTGTCGCGCGCCGGCTACTGGGAAGGCCGTGCGGCGGAAGCGCTGGGCCAGCGTGCCCGCGCCAAGGCATTCTACGAGCAGGCGGCGGCCCACGGCGCCACCTATTACGGTCAGCTCGCCCGCGCCAAGCTCGGCCTGCCGGAAGTCGGTCTGCGACCCGCGCCGCGCTTCACCGCGCAGGAGCGCACCGCCAACAGCCGGCTCGAAGTGGTCCGCGCCGTCGATATCCTCTACGCACTCGACGAGCGCGACATCGTCGCCTCGATCATGGCCGAACTCGGCAATCGCGCGACCGACGTCAATGGCCTCGCCGCGCTCGGCGACGTCGCCGAGCGCCACAAGGACGGGCGCGCGCTGGTGCTGCTCGGCAAGGCCGCGCATGGCCGCGGCCTGCCCTTCGAGCACTATGCATTCCCGGTTGTCGGCCTGCCCGCCTACAGCAATATCGGCCCGGCGGTGGAGCCGGCGGTGACCTATTCGATCGCGCGGCAGGAAAGCCACTTCAACCAGAAGGTCGTCTCTCCCGCCAACGCCATGGGCTTCATGCAGGTGACGCCGGCCGCCGGCCAGTACATCGCCAAGAAGTTCAAGGTCGTCTACGACAAGATGCGGCTGCTGAAGGATCCCGTCTACAACATGCAGATGGGCGCCGCCGAGCTTGGCAATCTGCTCAACATCTATCGCGGCTCCTACATCATGACCTTCGCCGGCTACAATGCCGGCCAGGGCCGCGTCCGCCAGTGGGTCGCTGCTTATGGCGATCCGCGCGATCCGAACGTCGATCCGGTGGACTGGGTGGAGCGCATCCCGATTGCGGAGACCCGCAACTACGTCCCGCGAATTCTGGAAAACCTGCAGGTCTATCGGGTTCGTTTCGGCGGCGGGGCACGCCTGCAAATCGAAGCCGATCTGCGCCGCGGTGGCGAATAGCACGCCGACAACAGCAAGCAGGCCGAGACCACGGGAGCGCCGATATGAACAGCGACGCGGTTTCCGGCCGCACCGTGACTACGCATGACGGGCTGCGGCTGTTCGTCCGCTGCCACGGTCGCTGGAACGATACGGACGGCAACGCATCGGCGCGCCTGCCGGTTCTCTGTCTGCCCGGCCTCACCCGCACCGGCGACGACTTCGACGTGCTCGCGCAGACGCTGGCGACCGACCCGCTGCGCCCGCGCCGCGTCGCCGCGCTCGATTATCGCGGCCGCGGCCGCTCCGACTACGATTCCAATCCGGCGAACTACAGCCTGCCGATCGAAGCTGCGGATGTGCTGACGGTTATGGCGGCGCTCGATATCGCGCCGGCCGTCCTCATCGGCACGTCGCGCGGCGGCCTGATTGCATTGGTGCTGGCGATGACGCGGCCGGAGGTGATCGCCGGCGTCGTGTTCAACGATATCGGTCCGGTGGTCGATATGCCCGGGCTGATGCGCATCAAGAGCTATGTCGGGAAAATGGGCGAACCGCGGGATTTCGGCGCGGCGGCCGGCCTGTTGCGCTCGCTGTTCGCCGATCAGTTTCCGAAACTCACCGACGCCGACTGGCTCGTCGCCGCACATCGCGGCTTCCGCGAAGAGAACGGACGGCTCGTTCCAACCTACGATCCTGCACTGGCACGCACGCTCGACGACCTCGACCCGGCAAAGCCGCCGCCGTCGCTGTGGGATGGCTTCGACGCGCTGGCCGACAAGCCGCTGATGACGATCCGCGGCGCCAATTCGGACATCCTGTCGCCGGCAACACTCGCCGAGATGCAGGCGCGCCGTCCGGACCTCGACAACCTCATCGTGCCCGATCAGGGGCATCCGCCGCTGATGGTGGAGCCGGATGTGATCGGCCGGATTGCCGCCTTCGTCGCCCGCTGTGATGAGGCGATCTCGAACGATCGGCGCCAGTCCGTCGGCTGATCCTCGTGGCGCTGCGGCCGTACATGCGGATGCGGCCGCAAGCGCAGTGACGAGCGGCCACACAGGCACTCCCCACCACCAGCACCCTCTCGTCGCGCGATCCCTTGCATGCCATCCCTTGTATGCCGCGCGTCGCCGTGAGACGGCCGCTCCCGTTTAGTGACAACGAAAAAGCCCCGGCGGTGTCCCGCCGGGGCTCTCGACTAGACTGCCTCGATCAGACGATCAGGGCATGAAGTCGCGATGGACGCGGAAGCGAACCGCAACGTTGTCCTGGTTGCCGAAGTTTCCGGCGATCAGACCCGTGTTTGCAGTGTTCAGCTTGGAGTAGAGAACGTCGAGGCCCATGTAGAAGTCCTTGGTGACGTTCCACTGGGTCCGCGAACCGACCCACCAGCTGTTCCAGTTGTTGTCGCAACCGACACCGGCGACGGCAAGCGTACCGCCGCCAACACCGGCATTGTTGCCCTGCAGAGCGCAGAGCATCGAGTTGCCACGGTCATTGTAGCGGACGGCCGCGTAGCCGCCGTAGACCGAAGTCTTCCACGCCTGGTTCCAGAAGTGCTCGTAGGCGGCGTTGAAGCCCCAGGTCTTGGTCAGCTCGGCGCTGGAGGCATCACCGCCTCCCACCGTCCCACCGAACACCGCGTCCGACATGATGCCGAACGCGCTGGTGGCGCCATTGCCGTAGCCCCAGTTGCTGTTCGGGGTGGCGAACACGTAACGGGAGGCGCCTTCCGCGTAGTTGATCTGGGCCTGGAAGTAGTCGCCCGGGCCGATCATCGGCGCGTTCAGCTTGATGCCGGCGCCGACCGCGAAGCCCCACTTGTCGCTCGGATGACCGGCAACGCCGCCAGTGTAATAAGTCGCGTTGACCTGGTGCAGAGCACCCATGATCTGGGCCGAACCCCAGGCCTGGTCGACGCGCAGATTGGCGACGATGTCAGGAGTCTGGAAGCCACCATAAGCACCGGCAGCACCCGAAGTAACGACAGTACCGAACGTCGAGGCTGGAGTCCCGCCGCCGGCGCCTCCGCCGACGATTTGCGTCACGCGACGCTGTTCGGCCGAGATCGAGGCCGAGAAGCCGCCACCGAACTGTGCGGTGTAGGCCGCAACCATCCAGCCCGGATCGCCCATGTCGGAGGCCGGGAAGGCACCCCAGTACGACGTCGCCGGAACGTTGTAGAAGTCGAAGAACGAGGTGGCGCGGCCGAAGGTGAAGCCGGCCCACTGGATGAACGCGCGGTTGGCGCTGAACACGTTCGCTGCGGTGTTCAGACCGGTGTCGTTCTCGCTCAGACCGACAGCGAGGTAGCTGCGCACGGTGCCGTAAGCCGTCTGGCTGCGGGCGTCGGCCGTGATGTAGCCACGGGCGCGGAACACGCTGTTATTGGTCGCGCGCGTGTTGGCGACGTTGTTGAACGGCCCCCAAGCGAAGTTGCCGTTGCTGCCATAGGCATATTCGAAGCGCGCCCAGCCGCCAATCTTCAAGCAGATATCGGTGCCGGGGATGTAGTAGAAGCCCGCGCCGTAGAGCGAGCAAATCTTCACGTACTGGACCGGTTTCGAGACAGGCGGTTTTCAAGCTGTTGATCAGGCTCGGCGATCTGTCGTCCGCTACGCGGGTACGGCGCCGGAGCATCCATTTGGCCGGTTCGGCCTTTCGGGTCCCCGCAGGTCGAACTCACGGCCAAGCAATTGATCGTGAGACCAGGTTTCCGGTGCCCGGCACCGACGTCCCCGTCCACGCTGTCGGTATGGCGTCGGATGGCCTATCGAAACACGACAAAACGCGCGCAGAACGCTCGCCCGTTCGCACGAAAGCAGCCGACCTCTATCGGCACGTCATCAGAGAGAATTTGTGTAAATTTTTAGTTAAGGCCGCTTCGGGCAAAACGGCCACGGGCTCGCGTGAAACAACGCACCAAAACAACGATCGCGCATGCTCAGCGCGTGCCCGTTCATCGGAAGCCCTGCGCATCGCCGACCGATGGAAGCAAGCCCGATCCCGTCCTTAAGGCGATACTAACCATGTTTACGCACGATATCCGCAGAGCATTTTTTGGTGCGGGACAATGCCGACAAGACTGCTGCTGGTAGCCGCCCTCGCCTCGATCGCCTTCCCGCTAACGGCGCAGGCCGGAGAACGAGGTTTTTTTGTCGGACTGAAACTGCTGGGAGGAACGGCGTTCGGATCTTCGAGCACGACTGACGGCGGCGCGCCCTGGGCCGGAGGGGGGATTGTCAGCGACGTGAGGTTTGGAGAGACCGTCGGGATCGACAGTCGTTTCGGCTATCATTTTGATCCGGCCATGTCGGTGTTCATCAGCTACCAGCATATTCGGGGCGATATCCGCTGGAGCGCGAATTTTCCCTTGTTCGGCGTTTCATCGAGGTTTGCGGGTTCGGCAATCAGCAATGCAATCCTTGGAAACGTGTCCCATGAGCTTCGCCTGTCGGATACGACAGCCGTCACCGCCACTGCCGGCCTCGGCATAACCTTCAACGCACTCTCCGGAGTGATCGAAACGGACAGGGCGACAGGGATTTTCCTGGCCGATGTGGAGGATCACACCAGGCTCGGCCCCATTGCACAGATCGGCATTGGACTCCGGCACAGGATTACGTCGAATGCCGTCCTGGTCCTGGATGGTTCGATTGCCTACACGAGCGGATTTGAAACGGGCAACACGAGGCACGGAAATCTGGGTATTACCGGCATCACGCCTTATAAGATCGATGACGTCTGGCGCGCGAATATCGGAGCATCGATAAGGTACGAACTCTGACGGCGTCGCTCCGGAGCATCCGACGGCATATCCATCGCGCTCCGTGCTTTCCGTCGCCCCTGTCTAGCCGTCCGTCACCCATCGGAAGCGGAAGCTTCAGGCCGGAAATTCTAAAGCGGCACTGTGTTTGCTGAACTTCCTTCCGAACGCTCGGCGGCGCGCGGCAGCGGCACGATATCCTGCATCAGATTGGCCGCGTCGCTCAGCGTTTCGCGCGTCAGATGCGCATAGCGCTGCGTCGTGCGCGCATGCAGATGGCCGAGCAACCCCTGCACGACATAGAGCGACACGCCGCGATTGACGAGAAAACTGGCGAAGGAGTGCCGCAGATCGTGCAGGCGGACGTCCTCGAGACCGGCGCGCTTGCGGATGCGATCCCACGGAAAGAACAGCGACGGCGACGGGCGACCGTTCACCGGCGACGGCAGGACGTAGGGATTGTTCGGCAGCCGCGGCGCCGCCTCCAGCAGCGCGATCGCGGCCTGATTGAGAGCGACGACACGCGCCCGGCCCGATTTCGATTTCGGCACCAGCAGCGTGCGGTTGCTCCAGTCGATATAGTCCCACTTGGCGAAGGTGATCTCGTTGCGGCGCGCGCCGGTGAGCAGCAACAACAGGATTGCCCGCGCCGCCGTCTGATTCTCGTCAGCCTGAATGGCGCGAACCAGATTCTCGACCTCATCCTCGGTGAGGAAACGGTTGCGTTGCACGTCCGGCCCGGCGCTGAGGCTGGCGGCCGGATTGTCGGTGACGCCGGGCACCTTCCACTTGCGGGCCAGATTGTACATGTAGCGCAGGATGACGATCACCCGGTTCATCGTCCCGGTTGCATAGCCGCTTTCGCGCATGCGGTTGATCACTTCGGCGATGGCGTCGGTGGTGACCTCATCGAGCGCCAGTCCGCCGAGCCGCGGCAGGATGTGGACGCGCAGCACCGTTTCGTCGGTCTGCCAGCTATTCTTGTAGGTCTGCACGAATGGCAGATAGCGCTCGCGCGCGAACTGCGCGAGCCGCGGGATCGCGCGGCTTTCCTGCCGTTTCTTCTGCGGATCGGCTCCAAGCACCGCCTCGGCGAGAATCTGCCGCGCCTTCTTGCGTGCCTGTTCGAGCGTCAGCACGTC
Source organism: Pseudolabrys sp. (assembly GCA_035556795.1). Lineage (GTDB taxonomy): Bacteria > Pseudomonadota > Alphaproteobacteria > Rhizobiales > Xanthobacteraceae > Pseudolabrys. The sequence continues at coordinate 13,058 of DATMEV010000121.1, forward strand.
GGCCGAGCCGATCTTGAATTGCCGCCCCCGGCCCCGCGCATCGTTGTAGCGTTGATAATAGGTCCCGCCACCCGAGGCGCGAACCTCGAGCAGGAAACCGCGCTGCCCGACGTCGAAATAGTCGACCTTCTTGCGTTCCGGAGGACAGGACGCGCGGCGGACAAAACTGGCGGTGAGCGGGACAGTAGGCATGGCGGTCGAGCCGATTATGCGCCAGCCCGGAGGAGGACCTCCATAAACCTCCGAAAAATAAGGGTATCTTTTAAAATACTACGCATAACTATCCCATAAATTTTTGAGTTTATTCCCGTATTTATGATCTAAAAAACATGTATCAGGATGTCAAAATCATATTTTATGATCTTGAATACATATAGTTGTATAGTGCGATTTATTCCTTGATTCTCAGTCCCTTATGAAGACTCCGAATATTGTGAACATTATTGGAGACAATCGGACCGAACGGCTTCATGAGCCTGCCCCGCCACGGCCGTCACGACGATGTCACAACGACGGCCCAATGGAGCGGATGCTCGATGAGCGCCGCCGCTGCCCGGCGGTCGCGCCGAAGCTGTGTCCGCCGCAACGAATCCGGAATGATCATCCGCCGTAAGTATTCAGTAAGATATTCGGGAAAGTATTCGAGCATATACTCCGACAATCACTCGAAATGGGTCGGACGAATGTTGGCAGAACCGCGACCGACTAACGCACACTCATGTTCCGGAGCGGCGCATGCTTGAGCCCCGCGGTGCAGGTGCTCCCAGCTTTTGGCCGGCCACAAGTTTTATGGCGTAAGCATAGGTAGGAAGATCAACCAAATCAGGCGCTCTTGCGCGAATCCGAAACCACAGACAGGTTCGTGGTTATTAAATGGGATCACGAAGGAATGGCTGACGCACCCGCTCCATGGAGCGCTTTTGGGAAGGATGGACTGACCAGCATCGTCGAGGGCAACAAAGCGCTTATCGGCATCGGATGCGGTCTCATCGATACACGCCTTTGCAACGTGTATTTCAATGTATTGGCGTCGCTAGGACTGGTCAGACTGAAGACGCTTGATGAGATCGTCGAGCGGCACCCGGACCAGACAATCCGGCAAACCGTCGTCAAGTCAGATTTGCGCCGTACAGCGGCGACTCTTTGTTGTTTGCTGATCGCGCCAGCCGTTTTTGAGGTTTGTCCCACCTGGAGCCCGGACGAACTGGCCGCTTCACACGCAAGAACGTGGATGCCGGCCCACCTATAAAGGGCTAAACGATCGATTGGTGATGCCGCGACGGGCCGGACTGGTCCGGCGGCGGTCCCTTCGCCTCGAAGATGAGCTACCGCTGCGCGATACGCCCACGCGAACGGCAACCATCCGCCGGGCGATGGCAGCGGCCTCAGGGCGCGCAAAACCGGACGGCGTCCCGCAAAAGTCCCGCGCACAGGAAAGACCACAACGGAACGGTGGTCGGAGCGGCAGGATTCGAACCTGCGACCCTCTGCTCCCAAAGCAGATGCGCTACCGGGCTGCGCTACGCTCCGGATCCAACCGGATCCCCGTTCGCAAGGACGGACCCGCAGACCGGCATAAATCCCGCTC
>DATMEV010000122.1:0-20553 GCA_035556795.1 Pseudolabrys sp.
CGGCCGCCTTCCTTCCTCATCGACGAGGTGAATCTCGAGTTCCGGCTCGAACCTTCGGCCACGCGCGTAAAAGCGCGTCTGGCGGTCAGGCGCAACGGCAGGCACACGGAGGCGCTGCGCCTTGACGGGGTGCGGCTGAAGCTGATTGCGGTCTGCGTCGACGGTCAGGCCCTGGACGCATCGGCCTACACCGTCACGGACGAGGACCTGTCCGTCCCTGGGGTCCCCGACGCCTTCACCCTGGAGACCGAGGTCGAGATCGATCCGGCGGGCAACACCGCCCTCGAAGGGCTCTATATGTCGGGCGGCCGCTTCTGCACCCAGTGCGAGGCGGAAGGCTTCCGCAAGATCACCTACTACCCCGACCGGCCCGACGTGCTGTCGCGCTTCACCGTGCGCATCGTCGCCGACCAGGCCTTCCACCACCTGCTGTCCAACGGCAACCTGATGGAAAGCGGGGAGCTGCCGGGCGGGCGCCACTTCGCGGTGTGGAACGACCCCTTCCCCAAGCCCTGCTACCTGTTCGCCCTCGTCGCCGGCGAACTCGACATGCTGGAGGACAGCTTCGTCACCATGAGCGGGCGCGACGTCGCCCTGCGCATCTATGTCGACCCTGGTCAGGCCGCCCGCGCCGCCTACGCCATGGACGCCCTGAAGCGGGCGATGAAGTGGGACGAGGAAACCTACGGCCGCGAGTACGACCTCGACCTGTTCATGATCGTCGCCGTGCGCGACTTCAATTTCGGGGCGATGGAGAACAAGGGGCTGAACATCTTCAACAGCTCGCTCCTGCTCGCCGATCCGGAGACCGCCACCGACGCCGACTACGAGCGGATCGAGAGCGTGGTCGCCCACGAGTATTTCCACAACTGGACCGGCGACCGCATCACCTGCCGCGACTGGTTCCAGCTCTGCCTGAAGGAAGGCCTGACCGTCTTCCGCGATCAGGAATTCTCCGCCGATGAGCGTTCGCGCCCGGTCAAACGGGTTGCCGATGTGCGGATGCTGCGCACCACGCAGTTCGTCGAGGATGCCGGCCCGCTCGCGCATCCGGTCCGGCCGACGCAGTACAAGGAGATCAACAACTTCTATACGACCACCATCTACGAGAAGGGCGCCGAGGTGGTGCGCATGATCAAGACGCTGCTCGGCGCGGACAAATTCCGCGAAGGCATGGACCTGTATTTCCAGCGCCACGACGGCGAGGCCGCGACCATCGAGCAATTCGTGCAATGCTTCGCCGACGTGTCGAAACGCGACATGACGCAGTTCATGCGCTGGTACTCGCAGTCCGGCACGCCGGAGGTGATCGCCAGCGGCACCTATGATGCGCAGCGCAAGACCTATCGTCTGGAGATCGGCCAGGCGGTGCCGTCGACGCCCGGGCAACTTGCCAAGGAGCCGATGGTCATTCCGCTGGCTTTCGGTCTGATCGACAAGAACGGGCGCGACCTGATCGGGGCGCGCGCCAACGGCTCTGCGACACCTGGCGTCCTCGTTCTCGACCAGCCGGCGCAGAAATGGGAATTCAACGATATCGACGAGCGGCCGGTGCTGTCGATCAATCGCGGCTTCTCGGCACCGGTGCGGCTTACGGCCAATCTCAGCACCGAGGATCTGGCTTTCCTCGCAGCGCACGACAGCGACGCCTTCAACCGCTGGAACGCGGTTCAGGCGCTCGCCATCCGCGCGCTGCTGGAGACCATCACCCGCTTTCCGGCCGGCGGACAAATGCGCCCCGCCGAAGGGCTGATCACGGCGCTCGCCGCCATCCTCGCCGACGACGAGCAGGAGCCCGCCTTCGTCGCGCTGGCGCTCACACCGCCGAGCGAGACCGACATCGCGCGCGAGATCGGCCGCGATATCGACCCCGACGCGATCCACCGCGCTTACGCCGATCTGCGCGCCTCGATCGGCAGCAGGCTGCGCGACGCGCTCGCGGCCACCTACACGCGGCTGACCGGCACGGCTCCCTTCACTCCCGACGCGGTGAGTGCCGGTCGGCGGGCGTTGCGCAATGTCTGCCTCGATCTCCTGGCCGCAACCGGGCAGGACGACGCGATCGTCCACGCCGCGCGGCAATACGAGACAGCCGACAATATGACCGACCGCTCGGCCGCCTTGTCGACCCTGTCGCAGCACGCCACGCCTCAGCGCGAGGCGGCGCTCGACGACTTCTACAAGCGCTATGCCGACAATCCGCTGATCATCGACAAATGGCTGTCGCTGCAGGCGTCGATCCCCGAGCCGCAGACGCTCGACCGCGTGCGCGCGCTGACCGCGCACCCGGCCTTCGCCATGACCAACCCGAACCGCGTGCGGGCGCTGATCGGTGCCTTCGCACACAGCAATCCGCGCGAATTCAACCGTGCCGATGGTGCCGGCTACGACTTCGTCGCCGACAAGGTGCTGGTGCTCGATCCGGCCAATCCGCAAGTGGCGGCGCGGCTCGCAACCGCGTTCCGGAGCTGGCGCATGCTGGAAAGCGGAAGACGCGGCAAGGCCGAAGCTGCGATGCGCCGCATCATGGCTGTGACGACATTGTCCCGCGACGTTGCCGACATCGTCGAGCGCTCGCTCGCCGGCTGATCCTCATTGCTGATCCTCATTGAGGCCCGCCGCCTCACCCTCGTGGCGGCGTTGCCTAAATGACTCACCCGCATGCCGACGAAAGATTCCTGTTGGCGTTTACCGAAAATTATTGACTCCCGACTCTCGACAAATCGCAGAGCTTGGATTCAAATCAATGTGATTCGGGGCGAGGCTTCATGGCTCCTCCGACGATCGCAGCGACGGGACTTATCGACAATCGGGGGCGGCAATGGCGTACGCCGAGACGGCGGGTACGTCCGCGCGGACGGATTCGGTCATCGAGCCGCAGGCACAGTCGGAAACCGGCACGGATTCGATCCGCGGCCTCGCGCAATCGATCGCCAAGCCGACCTATCGCCGATTGCTGAATGCCGAGCCGGCCTTGCGCCGGGCGGTGCCTGTTCTCATCATCGCTTTTCTGCTCACCATCTGTGTCGGCGCCATCGTTCAGGTTCTCGATCACCGGCAGCAGGCGCTGCGCGACATGGCAACAAGCCTTGAAGCCGCCGCCGATCTCGTCGCCGAACGGCTCGAACGCGATAATGCCGCCGGTCCGCTGCAAGACCGCCTCGCGCGGGCGACCCCCGGCTGGGCAAGCAATGTCGGGCGCATGGCGCTGCTGGTCGGTGCCGACGGCACGATCGTCGCTACCGTTCCGCCAATCGCGGACGCTGTCGGCCGCACGCTGATCGACGTCCTCGGCCCGACGCAACCGCTGACGACATTCGGCGCCGAAGCCGGCGTGCTGGCGATCACTCTCCCCGACGAACGTCAGGTGCTCGCCACCGTGCGCCAGTTCACACCCGTCAGCGACACGGCGCACACCCATCAACTGGCATTCATCCAGACGCACAAGGACGCACTCGCCGCATGGCGCGGGCTGAGCACGCTGACCATCACCCTATCGGCGACGACCGGGTTCGTCGTGCTGATCCTCGGTTTTGCCTTCCACTGGCAGGCAACGCGCGCGAGAGAGACGGATGGCATCTACGATACGGTCCGCAGCCGCATCGACACCGCGCTCAACCGCGGCCGCTGCGGGCTGTGGGACTGGGACCTGGCGCGCGGCCGCATCTTCTGGTCGCATTCGATGTTCGCGATCCTCGGCCTGCCGGCAAAGGAGGACCTGCTGACCTTCGGCGATATCAGCGCGCTGGTGCATCCGGACGACGTGCGGCTCTACGAACTGGCCGCCGACCTTGCCGAAGGCGCCGCGGGAACGGTCGATCACGATTTCCGGATGCGCCATGCCGACGGCCACTGGGTGTGGCTGCGGGTGCGCTGTGAACTCGTCCACCAGCCGGACGACAGCGGGCCGCACCTGATCGGCATCGCCGTCGATACCACCGAGCAAAAATATCTCGCGGAACGCACCGCCGAAGCCGATCTGCGGCTGCGCGACGCGATCGAAACGATCCCCGAGGCCTTCGTCCTATGGGATGCCGACAACCGGCTGGCGCTGTGCAATTCGAATTTCCAGGCGCTGCATCAACTGCCGGACGACGCCATCGTCGTCGGTGCATCTTATGAAACCATCATCGCCGCCGGCAGCCGGCCGATCGTACGGCGGCGGGTCACTTCGGCAAACCAGACGCAGCCCGGTGCGCAGACCTTCGAAGCGCAGCTTGAGGACGGACGCTGGCTCACCATCAGCGAGCGCCGGACCAAGGACGGCGGCTATGTGTCGGTCGGCACCGACATCACACCGCTGAAGAGACACGAGGAAAAGCTCGTCGACAGCGAAAAGCGGCTGCGCGCATCGGTCGTGGAACTGCAGGAATCGCAGCACACGCTTGCCGAACTGGCGGAGAAATACGCTGCCGAGAAAACCCGCGCGGAAGAAGCGAACGCGGCGAAGTCGAAATTCCTCGCCAATATGAGCCATGAACTGCGCACGCCGCTCAACGCCATCATCGGCTTTTCCGAGATCATGGAGGCAGGACTGTTCGGGCCGCTCGGCGCGGAGAAATATCAGGAATACTGCCGCGACATCCATCAGAGCGGGCAGTTCCTGCTCGACGTCATCAACGACGTTCTCGACATGTCGAAGATCGAAGCCGGCCGCATCAAGCTCACTCCCGAGACCGTCGTGCTCGACCAGTTGCTCGCCGAGGCCGTGCGCGTCGTGTCGAACCGCGCCGACGAGAAGCAACTGACCGTCACAGCGGACATCGACAGCGACCTGCGCTTCGATGCCGACCGTCGGGCGGTGAAGCAGATCGCGCTCAACCTGCTGACCAACGCGGTCAAGTTCACGCCGGCGGGCGGCACCGTGATAGTGCGTGGCCGCATGCGCGCCGGCGCCGCCGTGTTCGCCATCAGCGACACCGGTATCGGGATCGCACGCGAGACGCTGCGCAAGCTCGGCCGGCCGTTCGAGCAGGTCGAGAGCCAGCACACCAAAACGCATCAGGGATCAGGACTGGGCCTGGCGATCGCCAAGTCTCTCGTCGAACTGCACGGCGGCACGATGCGTTTGCGCTCGAGGCCCGGCGTCGGCACGCTCGTCGTCGTCCGCATGCCGCTCCTCGCTGCGATGCGGCTCCCGCAGGACGCCGCTTAGGATTCCGGCTGCACCACCGGTGCGCTGCCGAGAATGCGGACGAAGCACTCGCGCACCTCGCGCTGCGTCTCGACGAGATCGGCATCGAGCGCCGCGAAATCCGGCACGTCGGCAGCGCGCGCCAGCAGCCGCAGCAATCCGGCGCCAGCCGATTTCGGGATAAACTGCGTGATCAGGCAGAGCCGCAACACCTGCGTCAGGTTCTGATAGAGGCGTACTGCCGGGCGCAACACATCGGCATCCTGTTTCGAGAGCACGCCCAGCCGCTCGGCTTTTTCCAGAACGCGCGCCGTCGAGGTGTCGAGAATATCCGGCAGATGCGCCGCATGGACGAGTTGCAGATATTGCGCGATGAACTCGATATCGACCAGCCCGCCATCGACATATTTCAGATCCCAGCGGCCGCCGCCGCCCTTCTCGCGGGCGATGGCAGCGCGCATCTCCACGACGTCGCCAGCAACCTGTTCCGGATCGCGTTCACGCCGCAGGATCTCGGCAATCGTATCGCCGACGCGCCCGGCGAACTCCGGCGATGCCGAGACGACGCGGGCGCGCGTCAGCGCCATATGCTCCCAGGTCCAGGCCTCGTTTTCCTGATAGCTCCTGAAACCGTCGATCTGGGTGGCGAGCGGGCCGGAGCGCCCGGATGGCCGCAACCGCATATCCACCTGATACAGCGCGCCATAATTGGTCTGTGATGTCAGCGCGCTGATCAGCCGCTGCGTCAGACGCGCGAAATACTGGCCGCCATAGAGCGGCCGCTTGCCGTCGGAATCCGGGTAATCGTGGTCGAAATCATAGATCAGGATCAAGTCCAGATCGGACGTGGCGGTCATCTCGCGACCGCCGAGCTTGCCGAGCGCCAGCACCGCGGTCTGCTGACCGCGCAGATGGCCATGCATGGTTGCGATGCTGGCGGCGACGCGACCGTCGATCCAGCGGATCACCACATCAGCGAGCCGGCCGAAGGCCGCGCCCGCCTGCTGCGCCGGCATCGTCCCCGAGAGGATCCGCGCGCCGATCAGGAACATGTGTTCGAGACCGAACATCCGCACGCGATCGAGGAAATCCTCCTGCCCGCCAGCCTCGGCAAGATTCTGCTCAAGTCGCTGCGCCAGCGCTTCCTCATCCGGGAATGCACCGAAGAACGACGGATCGACCAGCGCATCCATCACCTGCGGATGACGCGCCAGGATATCGGCAAGCCGCGGCGCGATATCGAGGATCAGCGTGGTCAGCGCAATAAATTCCGGGTTCTGTCGCAACAGCGACAGCAGCCGCGTGCCGCCGCGCAGGCCGGAGAGAAAGCGGTCGAACAGGAGCAGGGTCGCATCGGGATGCTCGGCCTTGACCAGATGCTCGAGCAGCACCGGCAGGAGCGCCGAAAGCTCTGCGCGCGTCGCCTCGCCTTTCAGTGATTTGTGACCGCCGGCCAGCCAGTTGCGCACTGTCGCGGAGGCTTCCAGCGGCGCCTTGAAGCCCATCCTGACGAGCGCATCGAGCGTTTTGCGGTCGTCGTGATCTTCAGGGAATGCCAGCTCCGGTCCATCCGGCCGCTCGGCCTCGAACAGCTTGGCGTAACCTTGCTGCACCGTACCAAGATGCAACAGCAACTCGCGCGCGAAGGCATCGCGATCTTCATAACCGGCAAAGCGCGCGAACCGTTCGACACTGTCGCGATCGTCGGGCAGCGTATGTGTCTGCTCGTCGTTCACCATCTGCAGACGGTGCTCGACCGTGCGCAAGAAAAGATAGGCCGCCGCGAAATCGTCGCGCGTCGCCGGATCGATCCAGCCGCCCTCGGCCAGTTTGGCCAGCGTCGCCAGCGTCTCACGATCACGCAGTTCCGGATGCCGGCCGCCGGCGATCAACTGCTGTGTCTGGGCGAAGAACTCGACCTCGCGAATGCCGCCACGGCCGAGCTTGATGTTGTGGCCCTCCACCGCGATCTCGTTATGCCCCTTGAAGGCATGAATCTGGCGTTTCATCGCCTGCACGGCGGCTACCGCCGCATAGTCGAGATATTTGCGCCAGACGAACGGCGCCAACCCTGCCATGAACGCCGCGCCGGCCTCCTGATCGCCGGCACAGACCCGCGCCTTGATCATCGCTGCACGTTCCCAGTTCTGGCCGACGCTTTCGTAATAGTTGAGCGCACTCGCCGTCGCGATGGCGATCGGCGTCGATGCCGGATCGGGACGCAGCCGCAGATCGGTGCGGAAGACATAGCCGTCGACGGTGCGCTCCTGCAGCAGCTTCACCAACCGCTGCGTCATCCGCACATAGACCGGTCCCGGCGCTTCGGTCGCGGCGAGCGCCGGCGCGTCGGCGTCGTAGACGACAATCAGGTCGATATCGCTGGAATAGTTGAGCTCGAATGCGCCCATCTTGCCCATGGCGATCACGAAGTAACCGCTGCCGGCGCATACGTCGTTCGGGTCGGGCGGCGCGATCCTCCCGTCCCGCGCAACCTGCGCGAGCAGGAAGCGTACCGCAGCATCGACCGCGGTATCGGCCACGTCGGTGAGCGCGTGAGTTGCCTGCATCACCGGCCAGACACCGCCGAGGTCGCACAGGGCAATCATCAGGGCCGCTTCCGATTTCATCTGCCGCAGCAGCCGCATGACGTCGGCTTCATCGGCGGCGGCAGCAACCGCCCCCGACATGCGCGACAGCAGCATCGGAAGATGCGTCTCCGGCTCCGCCTGCAGGAGGCGGAGCAACCGGTCGGCGTCACCCGTCACGAGGTCCCAGAGATAGGGCGAACCGTCGGCGAGGCTTTCGATCAGAGCCGCGCACGCAGGATGGCCGCCAATGAGCGTCCGCAAACGTTCGGCAGGTTCCGGCGACAGTTCGGTGAGCCATTCCTGCAGCCGCGCCTGCGCCGCAGCGGCGTCGACCGGCAAGGGTGCGTCGTGAATACGCCCGGCGAGCGGGCCGTGCTGTTCTGCGCCCTGTTGTTCAGCACCACGCAACTCAGCGCCATGTTCGGCTGATGTCGCTTGCCCTGCTGCTTCAGGAGACGTCCTGGCCGGCCGTTTCATTCCGCATCTGTACCGGGCCACCACGCGGCAAGGCAATAATACTCTTTAATCCCGGCTGGTTGTCCTCAAGCGACAATTCTCCATCGTGGAGTTGTGCAACGGCGGCCGCCAGGCTCAGCCCGAGCCCGGAGCCCGGCAACGAGCGGCTTTGTTCGAGACGGACGAATCGCTGGATCGCATGCGCGCGATCGGCTTCCGGAATGCCGGGCCCATTGTCGGCGACGGTGAACAGCACACGATCCCCGCTGCTCTGCGCCCGCACGACGATGCGCGGCAACGACCGGGCCGCGTCCTTATCGGACGTATCGGGTACCACCGAGAGCACGTCGCCGTCGATTTCGGCGGGCGGCGCCTCCGCCGCTGCCGGCGTCGGCTGCGGGCATTGTGAGGCGGCGGGGCCGGCGTATTTGATGGCATTATCGACCAGATTGGCGAGCGCCTGGCTGACCAATTCCCGGTTGCATTTCAGCGGCACCGGCACATCCGCTTCGACCGTCAGCGCGATGCCCTTTTCCTCCGCCAGCGGCTCATAGAGCTCGCCGATATCGTGGACGATCTCGGCGGCGTCGGTCTCGACCATGTTGTCGCGAGCCTGGCCGGATTCCGCGCGCGCGATCATCAGCAGAGCGTTGAAGGTGGAAATCAGCCGGTCGGATTCGTCGATCGTCTGTTCGAGCGCGGCACGATATTCGGTCTCGCTGTGCGCGCCGCGCAGCGCCTCCTCGCAGCGGTTGCGCAGCCGCGTCAGCGGCGTCTTCAGATCGTGCGCGATGTTGTCGGAGACCTCCTTGAGGCCATGCATCAGCGCTTCGATGCGCTCCAGCATGACGTTGAGATTCTCCGCCAGCCGGTCGATCTCGTCGCCGGAGCCGGCGATCGGCAGGCGGCCGGACAGATCGCCGGCCATCAGCGTGCGCGAGGTCTCGGTCATCGCGTCGACCCGGCGCAGCACGCGGCGGGTGACGAACAATCCGCCCGCCAGCCCGAGGATCAGCACGATGGCGATCGACCAGCGGCCCGCCGCCACGATGATCTGGTAAAGCCGCTCGCGCTCTTCGAGATCGCGACCGACCAGCAGCCGGAAGCCGCCGGGAAGCTGGAACACCCGCACCAACGCATTGTGCTGGGCGCTTTCGGTGTCCTCCTGGCGACGATAGCGGATCTCGCTCCAGCCCGGCTTGTCGAGCACGCCGGGCGGCAGCGATCCGACATTGCCGGCAAGCGCCTCGCCGGCATAGGTGGTGACCAGATAGAGGCTCGACCCCGGGCGCCGCGAGCGCCCCTCGATGACCATCACCAGCCGGCGGATGCCGCCCTGCCGATACTGCTCGGACAGGCCGGTGATCTCGGCATCGACCGTTTCGGTGATCTGCTCGGTCACCAGACGCCGCGTATTGAGCGCGAAATAGGCGAGCAGGAACGCCGCGAACAGCGCGAAAACGGTCAGATAGACCAGCGTCAGCTTGAAGGTCGTGGTGCGGAAGAGCTTGCCGAGCGCCGTCACGGATTGGTCCTGATCAAGCCCGGCGCTCCCTCTGCGCGGCATCGCTCACGCAGCGCGGGCTGCCTCGCCGCGGGCTTCATATCCGGGCGCTACCGCGCGCCGTCCCTGATCATATAACCCGCGCCGCGGACGGTATGCAAAAGGGGCTGGGAAAATCCCTTGTCGATCTTCGAGCGCAGGCGCGAGATGTGAACGTCGATGACATTGGTCTGCGGGTCGAAGTGGTAGTCCCAGACATTCTCCAGCAGCATGGTCCGGGTAACCACCTGCCCGGCGTGCTTCATGAGATATTCGAGCAGCCGGAATTCGCGCGGCTGCAGCACGATCTCGATGCCCTCGCGGGTGACGTTGTGCGACAGCCGGTCGAGTTCGAGATCGCCGACGCGATAGACGGTCTCCTCGCTGCGGCCGCCGCGCCGGCGCGCCAGCACTTCGACGCGCGCCAGCAATTCGGAGAACGAATAGGGCTTCGGCAGATAATCGTCGCCGCCGGCACGCAATCCCTTGATGCGGTCGTCGACCTGGCCGAGCGCCGACAGGATCAGCACCGGGGTCTCGACCTTCTTGTTGCGCAACGCACCGATCACCGACAGGCCATCGCGTTTCGGCAGCATGCGGTCGATGATCAGCACGTCGTAGTCGCCGTCGAGCGCCAGCGCGAGGCCGTCCTCGCCGTCATGCGCGACGTCCGCCACATGGCCGACCTCACGCAGCGCCTTCACCAGATAATCGGCGGCGTCATGATCGTCCTCGACGATGAGCAGGCGCATGGCGATCCGTTCCGGTTCCACGTCGGAAAGCCGGCCGGTCGCCGACTGCCGATTCATCTGCTCATACATTGCCATGGATGTCACCGATACCGGTCACTTGATCGCACTGACACTTTGATAAAGAGCGAGGGGATGACGGACTTGCCGTCACCCCCTCGTCAGACTCCCACCCCGACGGGGGCGACGGTTGCCGGGCCGGGAGTTTGGAGGTGGGGGGTGGGCGTGAAGCCCGCCCCCCAGGGTCGCAACGCCGGCGGGGGCGACGGTTGCCGGCGACACGTCCCTACTCGGTCGCGCGTCAGGCGCGCTTGATCGGGACCGCGACGAAGCGGGTGCCCTGATCCGATTTCACCCGCATCAGCACGGTACGCTTGCCATCGTTGCGCGCGGTGCTGATGACCTTGCGGACATCGCCAGGCGACGAAACCGCCTGACCACCGACCTCGACGATGACATCGCCGGTCTTGAAGCCTCGCTCGGCGGCGACGCCGTCGGGATCGACACCCGTGACGACGACACCCTCGTTGCTGCCGGAGCCGGCCACGCGGCCGGCCGGCGCCAGCGTCAGACCGAGCTTGCCGACATCGGCGCCGTTCTGATCGGTATCGGCACGCGCCTGCTGCTGGTTCGGCAATTCACCGAGCGTCAGCGACACGGTCTTTTCCTTGCCCTTGTCGAAGATGCCGAGCTTCACCGTGGCGTTCGGCGCCATCGAGCCGATCCGCTTGGCGAGATCGCGGGCATCCTTCACGGCCTTGCCGTCGACCGAGGTGATGACGTCGCCGGCCTTGATGCCGGCCTTCGACGCCGGGCTGTTGGCCTGCGGTTCGGCGACCAGCGCACCCTCGGTGCTCTTCAGGCCGAGGCTGTCGGCGATATCCTGGGTCACCGGCTGGATCTGCACGCCGATCCAGCCACGCGTCACCGAGCCATGCTCCTTGAGCTGGGCGACGACCGTCTTCACCGTATCGGAGGGAATGGCGAAGGCGATACCGACCGATCCGCCGGACGGCGAGAAGATCGCGGTGTTGACGCCGATCACATTGCCCTGCGTATCGAAGGTCGGGCCGCCGGAATTACCCTTGTTCACCGGCGCATCGATCTGGATGAAATCGTCGTAGGCGCTGGCGCCGATATCGCGGCCGCGAGCGGAGACGATGCCGGCGGTCACAGTGCCACCGAGACCAAACGGATTGCCGACCGCGATTACCCAGTCGCCGACGCGCGGAGCGCTATCAGCCAGCTTGACGTAGGGGAAGTTGCTGCCCTCGACCTTAATCAGCGCCAGGTCGGTGCGCGGATCGGTGCCGATGACCTTGGCATCGTGGGTCTTGCCGTCGTCGGTCGTCACCTGCACGCTTTCGGCCTTGTCGACGACATGGTTGTTGGTCACGGCATAGCCATCGGCGGAGATGAAGAAGCCGGAGCCCTGCCCCATCGCGAAGCGATGCTCGCCACCGCGACCGCGCGGCATGCCGTCCGGCGCGCCGAAGCGGCGGAAGAATTCACGCAGGCCGGGCGGAAGCTGCTGCTCGTCGCCGTTGAAGCTGGAGGTGCTCGGGCCTTCGTCGACCTTCACGCGCACCGACATCACTGCCGGTTTCACCTTCGCGACGATATCGGCAAAGCCGACCGGCGCCTGGACGTTATGCGCTTCGGCCGACAGGTTTTGCGCCAGCGCCGGCCCGATATAGGGCGACACGCCGGGAGCGGCGACCAACGCCGCTGCGCCGAGGCCGAGAATGGTCGTACCGAGCAGAACGATCCGGCGCGCGGAAAAGCGGCTGCGCGGATGGGGGACGGAATTCATGATCAGGTCTCCAGCTAACGGGATGGTGCGGAAGGACGTGCACCGTTGCCCGTTAAGATGGGAGACGCCGGATTACAGCACCCTGTCGGGGGGATTAAACATTGGTAAGGTTGAAGATGCTAAATCGATTGGAAAATCAATCGATTAGCTCGGAAACGCGGCGCTGCTCCTCGGCCGACAGAGGCGCTGCCGGCGCGCCCTGAACGACACGGCGGCGTCGCAGCCACACCAGCTCCGCGATCCCCGCGAGCAGCACCAGCAGCGGTGACAGCCACAACAGCAGCGTATGCGAGGTGAAGGGGGGCCTGAGCAGGACGAAATCGCCGTAGCGCGCCACCAGGAAGTCGATCACCTGCCGGTCGCTGTCGCCTGCCGTCAACCGCTCGCGCACCAGCAGCCGCAGATCGCGCGCCAGCGGCGCATCGGAATCGTCGATCGACTGATTCTGACACACCATGCAGCGCAGATCGCGCGACAGCGCGCGCGCTCGTGCTTCCAGCGCCGGATCCTTGAGCATCTCGTCTGGCTGCACCGCAAATGCCGGGCCCGCTGCAACCAGCAACAACACTGCCGTTAGCAGACCGCGAAGCCAGCGCATCGCTTTACTCCGCCGGTTGCGGCGCCAGCGCCGCCCGCTTCGACTTGCGCCGCGGCGCACCGACACGCAGCCGCCGGTCGGACAGCGACAGCGCACCGCCGAGCACCATCACCACCGCGCCGAGCCAGATCAGCAGCACCAGCGGCTTGTAATAGATACGCGCGGTCATCGAACCATCGGCATGGCCGTCGCCGAGCGAGACATAGAGCTGGCTGACGCCGCGCCGCAGCAGTGCGGCTTCCGTCGTCGTCATGGCCCGCGCCGCAAAGGTGCGCTTCGACGGCTCGAGAACGGCAATCGTCGTGCCGCCCTGCCGCACGGTGAAGCGCGCGATCACTTCGCGAAAATTGCCGCCGGTGCGCGGCACCATCCCGTCGAAGGTGAGTTCATAGCCGGCGATCGTCGTCGATTGCGACGGCTTCAACGACACGATGCGTTCGCTGTTCCAGCTCGCCTCGCCGACGATGCCGAGCAGCGTCAGGCCAAGACCGAAATGCGCCAGCGCCGTTCCCCAGGCCGAGCGCGGCAGGCCGAAAGCCCGGCGGCGCGCCACCGACAGCGGGATCTTGCGCAGCCCGCTGCGCTCGGCGATATCGGTCACCGCGCCGATCATCACGAAGACGGCGAGGCCGACGCCGAACGGTGCCAACACCGGCGTTGCGCCCATCGCGGCGAAGGTCACGGCAATGCCGAGGAGAGCGAGCGCGCCGGCTGCCATCAGCCGCTGCGCGACGCCGTAGAAGTCGCCGCGCTTCCAGGCGAGCAGCGGCCCTGCCGGCATCACCAGCATCAGCAGCACGAACAGCGGTGCGAAGGTCAGGTTGAAGAACGGCGGGCCGACCGAAATCTTCTCGCCGGTGAGCGATTCCAGCGCCAGCGGATAAAGCGTGCCGACGAACACCGTAGCGCAGACGGTGGTCAGCAGCAGATTGTTGAGCACCAGCGCACCCTCGCGCGAGATCGGCGCGAACAGCCCGCCCTGCTTGAGCGTCGGCGCGCGCCACGCATAGAGCGTCAGGCTGCCGCCGATGAAAAACACCAGGATGGCGAGGATGAAGACGCCGCGGCTCGGATCGCTGGCGAACGTGTGCACCGAGGTGAGCACGCCGGAGCGCACCAGAAAGGTGCCGATCAGCGACAGCGAGAAAGTCAGGATGGCGAGCAGAACGGTCCAGACCTTCAGCGCCTCGCGCTTCTCCATCACCACCGCGGAATGCAAAAGCGCCGTGCCGGCGAGCCATGGCATCAGCGAGGCATTCTCTACGGGATCCCAGAACCACCAGCCGCCCCAGCCAAGCTCGTAATAGGCCCAGTAGGAGCCCATGGCGATGCCGAGCGTCAGCGCCATCCAGGCAGCAAGCGTCCATGGCCGCACCCAGCGCGCCCAGGCGGCATCGATGCGGCCTTCGATGAGCGCGGCGGCAGCGAACGAAAACGCGATCGAAAAGCCGACATAGCCGAGATAGAGCAGCGGCGGATGGATCGCGAGGCCGGGATCCTGCAGGATCGGGTTGAGGTCGCGACCCTCGAACGGCGCATCGGCGATGCGCAGGAACGGGTTCGAGGTAAGCAGGATGAACAGATAGAACGCGCTCGCGATCCATGCCTGTACCGCCAGCGCATCGGCGCGCAGCGTGTCCGGCAGATTGCGTCCGAACAAGGCTACCGCCGCGCCGAACAGCGCAAGGATCGACACCCATAAAAGCATCGAACCTTCGTGGTTTCCCCAGACACTGGTCATCTTGTAGACGAGCGGCATCAGCGAGTGCGAATTCTCGTAGACGTTGACGACGGAGAAATCCGAAGCGACGTAGCAGGCGACCAGCGCCAGGAACGACACCGCGACGAAAGCAAACTGCGCGACCGCCATCGCCGGCGCCGTCTGCATGAGTGCCGTGTCGCGCAGCCGCGCTCCGACAAGCGGCACCACCGCCTGCAGCAAGGCCAGCGCCAGCGCCAGCACCAAAGCGTAATGACCGATCTCCGGGATCATTGCCGTTCTCCGGCGCCGCTCGCCGCGCTGTTGACGCCGGCGGCTTCGCCTTCCTTCCAGCGTCCGGTTTTCTTCAACGCGTCGGCGACTTCGCGCGGCATGTAGTTTTCGTCATGCTTGGCGAGAATGCTGTCGGCGCGGAATGTGTGGCCCGGCTCGATACGGCCCTCGGCCACCACCCCCTGCCCTTCGCGGAACAGGTCCGGCACGATGCCCTGATAGCTGACCGCGACATCGTTGGCCCCGTCGGTCACCGTGAAGCGGATTTGCAGGTTGTCGCCGCGCACCAACGAGCCGTCCTTGACCATGCCGCCGAGGCGGATGCGCGTGCCGGCCGCCATCTGCTTCTCGATCACGTCGCTCGGCGAATTGAAGAATACGATCGAGTCGCGCAGCGCATTGAGCACCAGCCCGACCGCCAGCGCCAGCACGGCGAGCCCGGCTCCGATCATCGTCAGACGGCGTTGCTTGCGTGTCATCTCTTCGTGTCCTTCGCCGCCCGCAACCTGCTGTCACCCTGTTTGCGCATGATCTTCGGGAGCATGCTCTAGCCTTCCAGACCGAGGCTCTTCACCAGTTCGTCGATGCGCCGCAGTTTGTCGGGCGCGCCGGCGAGCGCCTGCCGTGCGTCGGCCGCGGCCGCGCGCGCCTTGTCGCGCTCTCCGAGCACCATATAGGCGCGCACCAGCCGCACCCAGCCATCGGCATCGGCGCCATCCGCCTTCAGCCGGTCGGCAAGCCGCGCCACCATGCCGGCGATCATCTCCTGCCGCTGCTGCGGGGTGAGCGCCTGCGCGGCGGCGACATCGTCGGCGCTCGGTCCCGCGGCTGCATCGGGTTTTGCCGGCATATTGGCCTGCGCGCCCGGCTGCGGTCTTTGTTCCGGCGCAAGCGCAGGGCCATCCACGGATGCCGCGCCGATGCGCGTCAACGCCTCCTGAACGGTGGGTATCCACGGCGCGCCGGCCGGCGCTTCGGCGATCAGCGCGCGCCATGCCTGTTCGGCCTCGTCGCGCTTGCCATCCTGCTCCGCCGCGAGACCGAGATAGAAGCGCGCCTTGGTATGCGCGGCATCGAGCGCAACCGCGCGCTCGAAAGCGCGTCGGGCCTCGCCGGTGACGATGCCGTTTGCCGCCGCCACCGCCGCTTCGCCGAGATCGGCCTGACGGTCGGCGGTTTCACTGATAAGCGCCAGCGCCTGGCGGCGTGCCTTCAGCGCATCGTCGTAACGCCCGAGGCGCAGATAGACCGGCGCCAGCACCTCCCAACCGCGGCCGTCATCCGGGTTGCGCTCGATATGCGCTTCGACTTGCGACACCAGCGCCGCGACCGATTGCGTCGCCGATGGCGCCGCGGCGCGGCCGGCGAGCGGCGCGCCGGGCAATTGCGGCGAGCCGAGCGCCAGATAAAAACCGACTCCAACCAGCGGCACGACAACAAAGGCGGCGACCGCCGCGATCCGCCGCCGCCATGGCGACGCCGCGCGCGGCCGCGCGGCGTCATCCGCCGCTGCCGCATCAGCCGCTGACAGCAGGCGTCGGGAAATCTCGATGCGCGCCGCCTCCGCATCCGCGTCGGCGATCAGGCCGGTTGCACGGTCGCGGTCGACCTCCCGCAACTGGTCACGATAGACCGCAAGGTCGTTGCCATCATGATGGTTGCCGTCATCGGCACAGCCGACATCGGCACAGCCGACATCGGCATGACTGCCGGAATCGCCGCGTCGCGCAACCGCCCGGCG
Organism: Pseudolabrys sp.; assembly: GCA_035556795.1. Classification (GTDB taxonomy): domain Bacteria; phylum Pseudomonadota; class Alphaproteobacteria; order Rhizobiales; family Xanthobacteraceae; genus Pseudolabrys. Next base: position 16,616 of record DATMEV010000122.1, read on the forward strand.
CCCGAGCGGCCACAGCACGGCGAACACCGCCGCCATCGTCATCAGAGCAAGGACAAACCAGAGAGTCATGGGCAAACAGGGTTAAACACGCCGACGCAACGCCCGCAACTGAACGGTCGTCACATCGGCGTCACCATTCGCCCCCCGGATACTCTCCTGCCGCGAGGGCCGCTGAGCATTTCGCTACCGATGAAATCAGCAGCGAAACTCTCCATTCTCGTTCTGACGCGTTTCTTCACGCGAAACGGTGGCCGTTCGCCCGAAAACGCCGTCGCTCAGGCAAGCGGCGTCCAGGTCCCGTCCGGGTTGCGGCATGCGGTGCCGCGCGAGGTTTCCGGTCGTCCGTCGATATAGATCGTGTGCGTGTAGGAGCGGCAATTGCGACCGGCATTCTGGTAGGCCGGGCCGGGAACCACCGAGCCGTAGCGGCCGGAATCCGGGTTGCGCCACGAGACCGGCGCGCCGGACGGGCCGCGCTCCAGCGCATCCATCTGCGCGGCATAGGCGCGCTGCTTGTCCTCGTCGTCGAGCGACGCACCGATGCGATTGCCGATCAGGCCGCCAATCAGGCCGCCGACCGCCGCGCCGGCGAGCTTGCTGCCAACACCGCCGCCGGTGACCGCCGCACCGACGATGGCGCCGGTGCCGGCACCCAGCAGCGTACCGGTGTTTTCCTTCGGACCCGGGCCGTAGCCGTCCGGGCTGCCGGCGCAACCGGCCAGCGCGGCCGCGAGCACGGTAACGGCAGCGAGCTTGGATACGGACATGAATTCAACTCCCCCTCAAAAAAACCGCCGGTCCGAGCCGGCGTGCGATCCGATCAAGTCTAAGCCATCCGGGAGGATTGGGGCAAAACTCTGTCGGGTATCCGGCCCATGGCGGCCGGCTCCTCACGCCGCCGGCAGCGACAGTTCCGCCCGCAAGCCGCCGATCGGCGCGGTGCCAAGCGTCAGTTTGCCGCCGTACAGCGCCGCCAGTTCCACCACGATCGACAGGCCCAGTCCGGAGCCGGGCTTGGTCTCGTCGAGGCGGCGGCCGCGCAGCGCCACCTCTTCGCGTTCGGCCGGCGACAGGCCCCGGCCGTCGTCGTCGACGACGATCCGCAGCGTCCGCCGCGCGTGCGCGATATCCGGCTCCGCCGTGACGATCTCGATCGCCACGCGCGACTGCGCCCATTTGCAGGCATTGTCGACGAGATTGCCGACCATCTCCTCGAGGTCCTGCCGCTCGCCCAGAAACCGCGCCTGCGGCTTGCCGGCGACCGCGATCGCAACCGGCCTGTCGCGGTGGATCTTCTCCATGGTGCGCGCCAGCGCAATGACCACCGGCTCGACCTCGGTCACCGAGCCGACAACGGTGGCGCGGGCAGCGATGCGGGCCCGTTCGAGATGCCGCGCCACCTGATCGCGCATGATGTCGGCCTGCTCCTTCACCTTCTCGGCGAAGGGATCACCGGCGCGCGCCGTCGCCTCGTTGACGATCACCGATAGCGGCGTTTTCAAAGCATGCGCGAGATTGCCGACATGGGTGCGCGCCCGTTCGACGATCGCGCGGTTGGCATCGATCAGCGCATTGGTCTCGCGTGCCAGCGGCGCGATCTCCACCGGAAAGTCGCCCTCGAGACGCTCCGCCGCACCGGAGCGGATGGCGGCAAGCCGGGCGGAAATGCGTTTGAGCGGGGCGAGGCCGAAGCGCACCTGGAACATCGTCGTCAGCAGCAGCACCACCGCCAGGATGACGAAAGTGATGACCAGCGCACGATCGAAGGCGCGTACCTCGTCGATGATCTCGGCGGCGTCGCCGGCGACCGTGACGAGATAGCTGCCCTCATCGCCAAGATCGACGGTACGCTCGACGACGCGCAGGCGCTGGTCTTCCGGCCCCTGCACATAGCCCTCGCGCGAACCGGTCGCGCTCAGCGGCGCGCCGGTGTCCTGGAGGCCGGGCAAGCCGCCATCCCAGAGCGAGCGCGACGCGCGGGTTTCCGCCTTGCCCGGGTCGAGCCGCTTCACCTGCCAGTACCAGCCCGACAAGGGCAGATCGAACAGCGGCTCCCCGAGCGACTGCGCAAATTTGTCGGGGGTCGTGTTGTCTTCCGGCGTCGCCACATCGGCGACGAGGGTGCGCAGATAGACGCCGAGGCGCCGGTCGAAAGCGCGTTCGACGCCCTCGCGATAGAGCGACGAGAGCACGACGCCGGTGATGGCGAGAATGACGACCGCCCAGGCGGTGGCCGAGAGGAACAGGCGCAGGGCCAGCGAATGGACACGCATCGCTACGCCTCGCGCCGGGCCCGAAACATGCCGCCGGTCGCCGGCATGGCGCCGGCCGGCACCGTCGCTGCGGCCGATCGTTCAGCGCGCATCGGGCGGCGTCAGCAGATAGCCGAGCCCGCGCACGGTCTGGATCACGTCCACGCCGAGCTTCTTGCGGATGCGCCCGACGAAAACCTCGATGGTGTTCGAATCGCGGTCGAAGTCCTGATCGTAGAGGTGCTCGACCAGTTCGGTACGCGACACGACGCGGCCGGTATGATGCATCAGATAGGACAGCAGACGGTATTCGTGCGAGGTGAGCTTCACCGGGTTGCCGTCGACGGAAACCCGGCCGGTGCGGGTGTCGAGCCGCACCGAGCCGCAGTTGAACTCGCTCTTGGCATGCCCGGCCGAGCGGCGCAGCAGCGCCCGCACCCGCGCCAGCACCTCCTCCAGATGAAACGGCTTGGCGACGTAATCGTCGGCGCCGGCATCGAAGCCCTGCACCTTGTCGCTCCAGCGGTCGCGCGCGGTGAGCATCAGCACCGGCATGGCGCGACCGGCGCGCCGCCAGGCTTCCAGCACGGAAATGCCGTCCATCTTCGGCAGGCCGATATCGAGGATCACCGCGTCGTAAGGCTCGCTCTCGCCGAGGTAATGGCCTTCCTCGCCGTCGAAGGCACGGTCGACGACATAGCCAGCCTCCGTCAATGCGGTGGCCAATTGCCGGTTGAGATCGGGATCATCCTCGACGACGAGGAGACGCATCGGTCATTCGCTCCACTCTGCGCCGGCGATGTCGAGACCCGGATGCCAGATTCGGATGCCAGACTCGGATGCCAGACTCGGCGGCGGCCGCACTGTGCCAGCATCGCAAGTCAAAGTCAGCCGGCTCGACACCGCTACAGGATCGGTTTCGGGAGTTCAGAAACAGGATTGTGTCGGCATTGGGTCAACCGGCGTCGCGCGCAATCGCGACGGGCAATCGATGCGAGGGTCAATCGCCAAACCCGTCGAACACCGCGAAGGCGTCGAGTGGCTCGCGCGGCGCCCGCCAGCGGTTGATGGAAGCATCGGGGTCTTCGTAGCCGAGCGCCAGCCCGGAATAGACCATCCAGTCGTCCGGCAAAGCCAGATGCGCGCGCACCGTCCGGTGGAAAGCGACCCAGGCCTGCTGCGGGCAACTGTGCAGGCCGAAGCCGCGCGCCAGCAGCATCACCGTCTGCAGATAGCCGCCGATATCGGCCCATTGGGCGACGCCGAAACGCCTTTCCGTCGCCACGAACAGGCCCACCGGCGCATCGAAAAACTGGTAGTTGCGCGCATATTGCCGATAGCGGGCCGGTTTGTCGGCGCGCGGCACGCCGATCGATTCATACAGCAGTTCGCCGACCTTGAAGGCGCGGGCGCGATACGGCTCGCCCATCGGATCGGGATAGATGCGGTAATCGCCGCCCTCGCCTTTCGGCAGTTCGCCGCTGCGGCCGGCAAGCTCGGCCTTGAGCGCCGCGAGCTTTTTGCCGGCTAGCGCATAAACACGCCACGGCTGCAGATTGCCGGCCGACGGCGAGCGCGCGGCGCGCTCGACGATCTCGCGGACGATGGCTTCGGGAACGGGTCGGGGAAGAAAAGCGCGGCAGGAATAGCGGCTGGACACCGCGTCTCGCACGTCCATCTGGGCAA